>NZ_CABPUR010000001.1:0-17077 GCF_902460665.1 Campylobacter concisus
ACCATTTTTGGGTTTATGACCCTTTCGTCTAGTGGCTCAGGACTCTACTTTCTCTGTGTAGAAACAGAGGTTCAAATCCTCTAAGGGTCGCCAGATATTTTTAAATTTTTAGGTCGCTTAGCTCAGTTGGTAGAGCGCCACCCTTACAAGGTGGATGTCATAAGTTCGAGTCTTATAGCGACCACCATTTTAGGTGCAGCGGTAGTTCAGTTGGTTAGAATGCCGCCCTGTCACGGCGGAGGTCGCGGGTTCGAGCCCCGTCCGCTGCGCCATCATTTATTCTTTGGCTTTCATTTTCACTGTTACTATAATTCTTAAAGCAAGTTTCTTTTATTGAAAATTTATATTTTTAAAATTTATGTATAAAATAAATTGAAAAATAAAATCTAATTTATCGCTACCAAATCACATATATTTAAAAATAAATCTTTTCTAAAATTTCTAAATAATTGATACAAGACAAATCAAAATTAATATTTTTATCTCTTAGTTATCAAAAAATCAATATAATCGTAAAAATTTAATAAGGGAAATTTATGGCATTAGAAAATGTATTAAAAGCGATTGAAGATATAAAAAATGGCAAAATGGTAATTATGGTCGATGACGAAGACCGTGAGAATGAAGGAGACTTGGTCTTTTCAGCGGTAAGCAGCGATATGCAAAAGGTAAATTTTGCGATCACTCATGCAAAAGGTGTGCTTTGCCTTGCAATGGATGAAGCAAATGCAAAAAGACTTGATTTGCCGCTAATGGTTTCTAAAAATACATCCAGTCACGAAACCGCATTTACTGTTACAATTGATGCAAAGGAGGCAACGACAGGCGTAAGTGCTTATGAGCGTGATATGACTATTAGACTTGCTGCTAGTACTGATTCGGTGCCTGAAAATTTTGTAAGGCCTGGGCATATATTTCCGCTTATTGCAAAAAAAGGTGGCGTCCTCGTTCGTACAGGTCACACTGAAGGATCAGTTGATCTTTGCAAACTCGCTGGCGTTAGCCCAATGGCAGCGATTTGTGAGATCGTAAAAGAAGATGGCACAATGGCAAGACGTGATTATTTGGAAGAATTCTGTAAAAAATTTAACCTAAATATGATAAGCGTTTCTGAATTAGTAGAATACAGACTTAGTCACGAAAGCTTAATAGAAGTTTCGCCTGCAAAGAGTGTAAAAATCTGTGGTTTTGAAGCAAAAAGATATGACATAAAAGATCACGAAAATAAAAATCACGCTGCCTATATTTTCGGAGAGATAAAAGCACAAACTAATGTAAAATTTCAAAAAATAAGTAAAGATCATGAGCTTTTAAGCGGAGATAAATTTGATAATTTATTAAAGGCATTGGATTTTTTAAGTAAAAATGGTGGAGTGTTACTATTTTTAGACAGCAATAAAAGCGATGCAAGCTCGCAAAAAGATTATGGCATTGGGGCACAAATTTTAAAGTATTTTGGCATAAGTGAAATTGAGCTTTTAAGCTCAAATAAAAATAAAGAATTTGTAAGCCTTGCAGGCTTTGGACTTGATATAAAAGGCTATAAAGAAATTTAATTTTGTCACGTTCTATTTAATGCGGATATTGCCCATCCTAGTAGCAAAATTCTTTACTTGGGAAAATTTTGCCTTTTACATCATTTGCGTAGGATTGCACACTCTTTCTTACAATATCCGCTCCATCAAGATAGCGTTTTACAAATTTTGGCTTAAAGTCCTCGAAAAATCCAAGCATATCAGACCATACAAGCACTTGTCCATCGACATTTACCCCAGACCCAATGCCAATAACTGGTACATGAACTTGCTTTGTTATCTCGCTAGCCACGCTACTCATCGTACCCTCAAGCAAGATACCAAATGCTCCAACTTGCTCAAACGCCAAAGCCTCTTCAATTAGTTTTTTTGCCTCGATCTCGCTTCTGCCCTTTATCTTATAGCCACCTTCAAATTTACAAAACTGAGGCTTTAAGCCAATGTGAGCCATAACGTTTATGCCCTCCTCACAAAGACGCTTCACTAAATTTACTTGGTGCATGCCAACTTCGAGCTTTACTGCATCAGCATTTGTCTGTTTAAAAAATTTCATCGCATTTTTTATCGCTTGCTTTTCATTTGTGTAGCTACCAAATGGCATATCAGCCATGATAAAAGTATTTTTAGCTCCGCTACAAACGGCCTTTGTATGATAAAGCATGGTATTCATGTCCGCACTTATCGTGCTTTCTTGCATATTAAAACTCATATTTAAGCTATCGCCAACCAAAATAATATCAGCATAATCATCAAAAAGCTTAGCAAATAACGCATCATAAGCGGTTATCATTACAATAGGCTCAATGCCTTTTTTGTTTTTTATATCATTTATGCTTAGTTTTTTCTTCTGAGTTTTTTCATTTTTCATTGCAAGCTCCAAGGATTTTTAGCTAAAAGGCTAACAATTTTATCAAATTTTTGCTACAATTACGCCAATTTCTTAAGGACATAAAAATGGGTATATTAAAAAGGCTTGAAATAGATTACTCTTATGATATAGTTGAAGAATTTTTATCTCACTATGCTTTAATGTGCGATTTACTCGAGCCTTTGATAATAAATTTAGGAAGAGCTGATAAATATAAAGATAGCATCCTAGAGCTTACTAGGATTTTTCATAATATTAAATCAGCAGCAGGATTCATGCATCTTGATCCGATATTAAAGCTTACAACTTTAGCTGAAGAGATAACTCAAGAGGCAAGAAGTCTAAAGGGTCCAGCAAATGATAAATTTATAGATTGGTTGCTACTTATTAGCGATCAGTTTAATAAATATAAAGATGATGTCGAGAACGATTTTGAATATTTTAGCGTTCTTGAACCAAAAATCATTGATGTGCCTGCAAAACTTAACTAAATAATTCACTAACCATTTTATTTTTTGGGAGCGACTTGGCTTCGACAGGAGCAGAGTGTGTACGGTGGCACGTCGCTTTGAGCAAAGCGTAAAAAGCTCAAATTAAATTTAAACGCAAACAACGTTAATTTCGCTCCTGCTTACGCTAAAGCTGCGTAAGTTCAGTTGAGCCTTGCTTAGTCTAATTCTAGCTAGGACAAAAGCAAGTAATTTAGCTAGAGTAGGCTCGCAAAGTGACTGTTTGCTAGCTGAAATTTTAGTCTTAGTCTAAATTTTGGTTTTGGAAAGTGAGCCTTTTTAGATGAAATTTTCACTTTTGCTAAGCGTGTAGAGGCTGTATGCATTTTGTTTTTGGACAGGGGTTCGATCCCCCTCGCTTCCACCATTCTTTTTATTTACACTACAAATACAAAAATTTATCAGATAAATAGAATCTAAAAAAGCTCTTCTGACTCGAAATAATTTTGTGAAATATTTCGCTCTTTTTCATTGGTATTTACATGAAGCACATAATAGCCTATCTGTGTGTTGCTAGCATCTATTAATGGTACCACGCAAAAGTAGTGCGTTTTATAAACGTAAAATTCATATTCTTTAAAATTAATATCACGCAAAAAACCTACTATGTTTAAATTTGCACTGCTTAAATTTTCGATGTAATAATCATTTAAAATTTGATCACTTGGAATGCTTTTACGTGATGGCATCTTGTCTTTAGCTAAAAGAACAAATAGATCAATTCCTTGCTTTTTAAAATAATTTCCAAGTGAGTCAAAATTTAACAAAACCTCGATGTTGCCAATAATTTTACCATCACGTATTACGTTTGAGACAGCCCTTATATGCGTTCCAGCATACCACGCCTCGATGCCAACCATGGGCTTGTTTTGATGCCTTGACTCTTGCACTAAAAACCTACTACTAGCGATCATATCGCCATATCTGTTTAGATCCCAACTCCTTACATAGCTTTTTAGATCTTTATCATAAATATGAAGCTTAATGTTGTTATACATAGATGCTGTGCCAAGGGTTTTGGTTAAATTTTCAATATTTTTTATACATTCATCGCGACTTTGCCATAGCAAGCACATTTGTATGGATTCATTTTGAGCAAGTAAGATAGAGATCGCCATTGATGAAAATTTCTCATCATCTATACCTTTATTAAGCTGTTTTACCTGGTAATCAAAAAAGACTCGCATATTATTTTGCATCTTTTCAGCCATATAAGAGCTGTAAAGAAAGTAAAAAAGCCCTCCAAGTACTATGATAAAGATAAAAACGATATAGAAATTAAGATATTTTTTATATTTATTCAAAACTAGCCCTTAACTTTTCTTCTAAAAATTTTGCAAATTTATTAAATTCTGGCAACGCAAGCTCGCTTTTTCTTTTTGGATTAGCCCAAACGCTATCTGGAAAAAATGCGTCATCACTAAATCTAGCAATAACATGAATATGCACGTGTGGCACGTAGTTTCCAAAGCTTGCAATGTTTATTTTAGTTGGTTTATAAAACTCAAGCATAGCCTTTTCGCTTATAAGCATCGCCTCAAAAAGCCTAACTCTACTTGCCTCATCGCAGTCGCTTAGCTCACGAAATGGCTTAATGGTAAAAATTTTTATCCATGGAAGTTCATTGTCTTCACGCTCGATTTTTATAAATTTATCTTCATAGATCATATTTGTTCCTATTTTTATACAAAATTTCTCTCTCTTAAAAGCGTATAAAGCTTGATAGTCGAGATAAAAAATGTCACGATCGCCGGTCCAAGGATCACACCCCAAAACCCAAATGTCGTGATGCCGGCGAGCATCGCAAAGAATATAAGAAGTTCATTTATCTTTGTTGGTATTTTGACCAGCTTTGAGTTTATAAATTTAATAACAAGTGGCTTTAAAAGCGTATCAGCTGCAAATGAGATCACTACGATCGTATAAATTGCGATAGTTATCGCTGCTGCTGTGTTGCCATTTGCAAACTCATAAATGCTAATAGGCCCCCATGCCAAAATACCGCCAACAACTGGAATAAGCGAAGCAAAGCTAAAAAAGATGCCAGTTAGCACGCCGTCATAGCCGTAAAAGCTTGTGACAATAGCAAATAAAAAGCCTTGGATTATCATATTTGCAATGGTTGAATAAAAAACCACACTCATCACGTTACCAACCTCACTTAAAATAGACTCTGTGTCATCTTGCTTTAGCGGAAGTGCATATTTTAGATAGCTGATTAGTTCATTGCCATAAAGATTGCAAAAGAAGAAAAAGACCAAGATAATGATCATATCAACGCCAAATTTAAGGCTTAACTTACCCAGGCTTGCAAGATTTGTCGCAAGTTGAGAAAAAAGCATTTTAATATCAAGTCCACCAATAAATTCTTTTATCTTTGGCTCTAAAAAATTTATCGACTCAGGCATCCTAAAATCATAATTTTTAATAAATTCAATAGTCTTTGTGACATTGTTTATATCAAAGCCAGCTGCGTATTTTGCGATCTCAACCACCGCATAAAGAAGTGGGGCGATAAATAAGCAAAGAAGCACAGATGTGGTAAGAGCCGATGAAAGCGTCTTGCGGTTTTTAGTGAGCGATAAAAATGCGATTTGGACATTTGAAACCGCGACAGCAAGCAGTGCAGCGATAAAAATATCAAGCAGATATGGTTTAAAAAGATAGACCACCAAAGCCAAAGCACAAAATACAAAAATTCCAAAAAATAGTCTATTGTTCATCTTGCTCCCTTAAAATGGGGTAATTATAGCAAATTTATCAAAGCTACTAATTTGCTTCACAAATTTGCTCAATCTCTTTGCCATCAAGCTTGCAAAGCTAGCAAGTGTGGCTAGGCTTTTGGTATTTTTAGCATGCTACTAGCGCTTAGTAAATTTAGATAAATTTATAGTTTTACGCAAAATTTCTAGCTCAAAAGCTCCTACAAATTTAGCCTTTTACGTGCACTGAAAATTTGCTCCGATGATCTCACATTCATCACAGATTTGAACATATATAGTTCCCTCGCCATCTACTAGACTTCCAAGAGGAATTTGTGCTAGATACTTCATGCTTTTGCTACATTTTGGACATTTTAAATGCTCAGCATCTTGCTCCCACTGCGGATATCCACCAAGTAAAATTTCGCTATCTATCATATATGAGTAGTGAGCGCAAACCTCGCTAGCTAGCTCAAAATTTTGCCCATCGAGCGTTGCCACAGCATCTCTTAAATAATCTTCGCTATCACCCTCGCCTACTATCTCTGTTTGCACGCTATTGCCATCATTTTGGTAAAAGTACTGCACAAGGCCAACGCATGTTGGGCAAAATTTAAGCACAGCATCGTTTTTTAGCTCTAGTCCAAGTCGCTTTAGACTCTCTTTTTTGATGATAAATTCCAGCATCTCACCGCTACAAAATTTACATTTTTCATCACTCAGTGCTTTAAATTTAACGCTTGCCTCTGCACTTTGGCTTGGCTCACATGTAAAACACTTATCAAAAACTAGGCTTTTTCTCTTACCACTCTCGTCAAAGCTCCAGCCAGCAACCTGAGCGTATGCATCAGTATCGACGTGAAGCTTTGCCTTCCAAGGCTTTGGCGCATTATAAAGCTTAAAAAATAGCTCCCTCACCACCTCATCGCCCTGCCATGCAAGTGCACAAAGGATATGATTTATTTTTACGATATTTTCAGCGCCATTTAGACTATTTATGAGCTCATCTCTCACGTCACTTGGGGCGTTTTTGTAAATTTCAAATGGATAGTACTCACACTCTTTGGTCACTTCTTTTATTATCTGCTCGTCGCAAATGCCATGCAGGTAGAAAATATAGACAAGATCGCTATAAATTTCATCATATTTGCCTATCTCGTCTGTGTGAGCTAGGACATTTTTTAGCTTTTGTTTGATCTCATCTTCGCTTAAGCCTTGATAAAACTCCAACTTCTCTTTTTGCCTGCAATCATAGCAGATCCCGTCAAAGTAAATCGTCCTTTGCTCGCACTTAGGACAAAGATATGGCTCGCCCATTTTTGCTCCAAATTTAAATTTCGCTACTCAAAAAGCCCTTTTTCGATGTCAATCTTGACGTTAAAGGTCTCAAAACACTTCGCACTAGCGATCCTGCCCTTTGCGGTGCGCTCGATAAAGCCATTTGCAAGCAGATATGGCTCGATGACGTCCTCAACCGTGCCCTCGTCCTCACTAAGTGCCGCAGCGATCGTGCTCAGCCCCATAGGACGGCGCCTTGCTTGCATCAAAATTTCTAAATACCTAATATCCATCTCGTCAAATCCAAGAGAATTTACACCAAGCGCATTAAGTCCCTCTTTTGCACGCTCATGGCTGATGATTTGCTCGTCATTTACCTCGGCAAAGTCGCGGATACGCTTTAGTAGCCTAAGAGCGATCCTTGGCGTGGCACGTGAGCGTTTGGCAATCTCAAGCGAGGCGTTTTTGTCGCACTCTTTGCCAAGCTTGGCAGAGGCTATCTGCACGATACGGCTTAGCTCGCTGCTTGTGTAAAACTGCAGTCTAAAGTCCATCCCAAAGCGGTCTCTTAAAGGCGCTGAGATCATGCCAGCACGCGTCGTTGCGCCAATAAGTGTAAATTTTGGCAAGTCTATCTTGATAGTCTGGGCAGCCGGCCCTGAGCCTATGATAATGTCTAGCCTAAAGTCCTCCATCGCAGGGTAAAGCACCTCTTCGATAGCTGGGCTTAGGCGGTGGATCTCGTCGATAAAAAGCACGTCGCCCTCTTGTAAATTTGTAAGGATCGCCGCAAGGTCGCCACTCTTTTCTATCATCGGCGCTGCAGTCATTTTGATGCTTACGCCCATTTCGTTTGCGATGATGTGAGCAAGGGTAGTTTTACCAAGTCCTGGAGGGCCGTAAAATAGCACGTGATCTAGGCACTCGTTTCGCTTTTTGGCTGCTTTTATAAAGACGTCTAAATTTTGTTTTATCTTTTCTTGACCGATGTAGTCTTCAAATTTGGTCGGTCTAAGCGAGACTTCAAAGTCATTTTCAAAGCTTACTTTTTCGATTTCAACGATTCTATCCAAAGTTTTTCCTTCTAAATTTAAGGCTTCATTTTACGCTTTTATGCTTAATTTAAGCTCGTTTAAATTTATAATAAAAGGTGCTGCCCTCGCCGTAGACGCTATCAACGCCGTATAAAATGTCATGTTTTTGACAAATTTCACTGACGATATTTAGCCCAAGTCCAAAGCCACCTTGGATTTCATCCTCTCTGACGTATCTTTTCCAGACCTTTTTGACGTCCTTTATCCCCTTGCCAAAGTCTTGCACACTAAGCTTTATGCACTCATTCTCAAAGCTTAAATTTATTAGTATTTCGCTCTCTTTTTGACTGTATTTTATAGCGTTTGTGATGGTGTTATCGATGATGCGCTGAGCTTCGACCTTGCTTAACATAGTAAATGCATCGCCTTCTAAATTTGTCTTTATCTCGATGTGTTTGACATCGGCCACGCTTGAGAGAAATTTCACTCGCTCTATTATGTATTCGCCTAAATTTAGCCGCTCAAGTGGGAATTTTATATAGCCTCGCTTTATGAAGTATTCGACATCTTCGTAGGTTATTTGCATCTGTTTTAGGGCATTTTTGATGCGTGTAATGTATTTATTATCAAGTCCAAGCATCTCAAGGTTCATGCCAGCTACGCCAAGTGGGGTCTTTAGCTCGTGCATGGCGTCGTTAAAGAAGTTATTCATGTATTTTTGAAACTCTTTATAGGGCTTAACGCTACTTAGATATAAAAAATAGACGATAAAAAGCACCGCTACAAGGATGACAAGGAGCATAAGTGCCGCTAGAAATATACTTTTTTCATTATCAAGCTCTTTTTCAACGACAATATAATAAGGCGTTTTATCCTTTATAAAAAAGCTTTTATAAAACAAGCAGCCATTTTCTTCAAGTGTTACAAATTTAAAGTTGCTTGGTTGCTTGGCTGCTTGGCGAGATTTGAAATAATTGGATTAAAATTTACATCATAGATCGCAAATTTATACTTTAAAGAAGGAGTTATATTTTCATTTTTTAAAAACGAATTTTTGATAATAGTTTCATGCTTCATCGCACCAAAAAGAGCTTTTGAAGTGCTGTTTTTTTGGCTTAAATTTAAGATCACAAAGCTTTGAAAACAAAAAAGCGACATTATCACAAATGTCGCTATAATCTGGATCTTAAAGCTCTTGTGCATCTATCTTGTAGCCTATACGCCTCTTTGAAGTGATAAAGTCACTGGTTGTTTTGTTTCTTATCTTTAAAACGTGCATTCTGATATCAGCGCCTTCTATCTCTTTATCATTCCAGACAAGATCTCTTAGCTCTTCCATGCTGACGTAAGAATTTAGATGTGAAACTAGACACTCGACAAGTGCGACTTCTTTTGCGCTAAGATCGACCATTTTGCCGTTTTTAAATAGCGCACGCTTGTTTAGATTAAAGCTAAACTCGTCATTGATCTTTACTATGTTTTTATCGTCAGTTCCATAGTATTTTCTCATAAGCTCAGCTACTCTAAATTTAAGCTCAGCTAGCTCAAATGGCTTTTTTAGATACTCATTACAGCCAAGCTCGTAGCCAATCGCCATATCGCCTATATCAACTAAAGATGTTGTTATCATGATAGGAGCGTTTGGATTTAAGCTCCTTATGTACTTGATAACCTCATGTCCATTTACGCCAGGTACTTTTATATCAAGTATAAAAAGATGATAGAAATTTTTCTCTATCAGATCGCAGGCCTCCTGACCGTCACTCACCGCTGTAACTTCATAACCAAGCGTCTGTAAAAACTCACAGACGCTCTCTTGAAACCCTAAATCATCTTCTAAAAGCAAAATTTTCAAATCTCTCTCCTAAAAAATAAGTTTTATTAAGATTTAGCCCTATTGTAATATTTAATAGGTAAATTCAAAATTAAAATTATTTTTTAAGCATTAAATAAAAATTTGCCCCGCATAGACAATGTAACACCTTAGCAAAAAGACACCACATATTACGAATAATGCGTTGATCACGGCAAATTCGCGTTTAAAATCATGCACCTTTAAAACGCTTAAGTCTAAAATGATAGGCAAAGCCATACCAAAACCAATGACGCCAATATAAAACATCAGCCCAAGAGAATTTGCACTAAGTGCGTTTGCTACGCTCTGCGCACCACTTGTGCTTGCACCTTTTACAACCATAAATAGAGCAACTATGAGCAAAAACTCAACAATAATCGCAAAAAAATCAAATTTTAATAAATAGTGTGCAATATCGTTTTGCCTTTTTGCCTTATCTTTTAACACGCCAACAAGTAACGTAAATGCACCAGCACAGCTCAAACCTGATACTAAAAATAATACTGGCAAGACTGATGTATTCCAAAGTGCGATCTTGTGAGCTGCGCTTAGCAAAAAGCCTGTATATGCACCAACGCCAATGCCTAGGATAAAAAGCAAAATTTCAAGTAGGCTTGAAAGCTTGCTAACAAAATTTGCAACTATGTCAAAAAGAGAAATTTTAAGCATTGCAATCTCGTTTTTAAATGCGCCAAGCGCGTATATAACGCTAAGAGGCGTATAAACTAGAAGCAGTGCAACGCCTATTGACATGACTGAGTCAAAGTTGTAAAGCAAAAGTATCCAGTAAAAGCTAAGTGGCTTGCCAAGATCAAGCACCAAAAGAGCAAGTCCAAGAATGATCGCTAATGGAGCGATAAAAGCGGCTGCTTTAAAGTAGTAGTTCTCTTTGCCATATTTTTTTGAAATGAGCACAGCAACGATGCTAGCACCCGCACTAAGTCCTGCTAAAAATAGATAAACGGCTATCGGCCAGCCCCAGTAAATTTCAGAGTATTGAGCTAGGCTTCCTGACATGTTATTCATGGTGTGCTCCTTTTGTATTTGCGATCATCGCAAGTGAAGGTTTTGTGTTTAACTCCGCTTTTGGCAAGTAGTATTTGCTCTCTTTTAATTTCTTTGAAATTTTAGAGTTTTCATCATTTACGTCGCCAAAAGTTAGGGCATTTGTAGGGCAGACGCTAACACATGCTGGCTCTTTGCCCTCTTCTAGCCTACTCTCATAGCAAAATGTGCATTTGCCTATCTCTCCATCTGGCAAGACATAGCGAGCGTCGTATGGACAGGCTAGGATGCAGTACTTGCAGCTAACGCAAATTCTATGATCAAGCAGCGTCACGCCATCAGCCGTTTTAAAGCTAGCGCCAGTTGGGCAAACCTCAACACAAGGTGCATCTTCGCACATAACGCAGCTTTGACGTAAAAAGTCAGTCTTTAAATTTGGAAATGTCCCACTCATCTTTGCATGCACCTGCAAGCGGTAAAGTCCCCTTGGCACGTTGTTTGCACTTCTACATGCTACCGAACAGCCTTGACAGCCGATGCATAAATTTTCATCATGTATCATCATATATTTTTTCATTTTCTATCCTTACGCTTTACTTATGCTAACGCCAACATTTGTAACCATGGTTGCAGCTACTGGACCCTCGGCTGGATCAAGAAGCACGCTTGTGTTAAGCCCTACGTGATCTATGCTCTTAAGAGCTGGAGTGATGTGTCCAAAGCCATGATAGATAAAGAGTGTATCTTCTCTAATGCCCTCAGTTACCATAAGCTTGCCCTTTTGCTCGCCAAATTTATTTTTCACCACGACCATATCGCCATCACGTAAATTTTTACGTTTAGCTGTTTTTGGATTTATCCAGATAGGGCTATCACTCATAAGATCATGAAGCGACGGCACCGCCTGAGTATGTCCATTGGTATGAATAGGCGTTTTGCCACAAGTTAGACAAAGATCATGTCCATCAAATGTATCCATATCTTTGTCATTTAGCGCGCCATATCCTGCAAACTGCGCCTCGACATCAGGCAAAAATAGCTCTATCTTGCCGCTTTTTGTTTTAAGCTTAGCCATATCATCCATTAGACCATTTTCACCTACAAATTTAGCAGCAACTGGATATTTAGCGATAAATTTATCGATCATGCCTTTTTCTCTAAACAAAATTCCCGGCTCATCCCACGTGATAAAACCATCTTTTTCCAGCGTAGCAAGTAAATTTACATCTCCACCAGCTTGCTGCATCCTAAACTCACGTATGTCGTTCCAAGTGTAAAGCTCATCTATCTTCATGCGGCGTGCTAGCTCTCTAAAGATAAACGCCCCATCTTTTGTGTCACCAACTGGATCAATAACTTTATTTCTTATCATATAAGCTGGCTTTAGACCTGACTTATCCTCTATGCCCTCGTCGCGCTCAAGGTAGCTACTCTCAGGCAAGATGACATCAGCAAATGTCGCCATATCGTTTAGATAGACATCGCTTACCACGATAAAATCAAGCTTCTTTATCGCCTCTATGCTCTTCATCGTCTCAGCAACGTTTATTAGGTGGTTAAAGCGGATGTTAAACCAGCCTTTTATGGCGTAAGGCTTCTCGTTTAAGATAGCGTCATTTATATCCATCAAAACGCCATGTTTTCTGCTTACAAATTTATGCCTACCAGTCTCGCCAGCAAAGTCAAGTCTAGTGACTTTTGGTACTTTAAATTTCTCATCTGGATTTTTAAGAACTGGGAATTTATCCTCGCCAACTAGCTTGTTAAAGGTTTTAGCATTTTTACCGCCAAAAAGACCGCCTTTAACCTCCCAGTTGCCCATCATCGCATTTGCCACCATGATGGCTTTTGTCCTCATATATTCAGCTCTTGTCGTAGTGGTCTTATGTCCAAAATCAAAAATAACTCTTGGAGCAGCTTTATAAATTTCATCGGCGATGCGTCTAACATCACTTGCTTTTATGCCAGTGATTGCCTCTTGCCACTCAGGCGTTTTGCCCTCTACGCTTTTAACGATCTCATCAAAGCCAATTGTAAATTTCTAAATAAATTCTTTATCGTAAGTGCCATTTTGTATCCATGTATTTATGATAGCTAGCACAAAAGCTAGATCGGTACCAGGTCTAACTGGCAGCCACTCATCAGCCTTTGAAGCCACTACGCTAAATCTTGGCTCAAGCACAAGTAGCTTTGTATCTTTTTTAGCTGCGAATTTAGCAAGCTTTTTAGCATCGGCTATAACTATGCCTTCAAAAAGATTATGACCAAAATTTACAACGTATTTTGCATTTGCAAAGTCTCTTTTTAGCTTAGCTATGCCATACATCTGCTCACAGACCATCTGATATGTGATCGGACAGCACGAAAAGTGTGAAAAGCAGTTTGGCGAGCCATAAGCTGAGGCAAAATTTACCATTAGCTTATGTGTTTGCGAGCTTTTACAGGTAAAGACAAAGCTTTCTGGGCCATACTTTTGCTTGATCTCAAGCATTTTTGAAGCAACTAGATCAAGTGCCTCGTCCCAGCTGGCCTCGCGCCACTTATTTTCGCCTCTCTCACCAACCCTGATCAAAGGCTTTTTGACTCTATTTTCGTCATAAAGCTGGCTAAAACCAGAGCCACCTCTTGCACAAAGCGAAGTCGCCGTACCGCCAGCTTTTGGATTACCACTTAAGAAGCAAATTTTATTATCAACGATCTTTGCTTCAATAGGGCATCTTGAAGAGCACATCTCGCAAAAGCTACGGACGTACTTCTCATCTTGCTTTGCAGCATTTTCCAAAGCACCGCCCGGCAAGGACGATGCAACCATACTAACTCCAGCACCGAATTTTAAAAATTCTCGTCTATTTAAGCTCATCTTTCTCCCTTTAAAAGATATTTGCCTTTAGTTATTCTAGTATTTAAAGTTGAAAATAAAATTAAATTCTACTTAATATTTATATTTAGATTTTTAGTTTTAAAAAATTAATATTCTAATATCAAAATAAGTAAAATTCTAAAAATGATAAATTTAATTAATATAATTTTTAGCGCAATCTTATAAAAATTTTGGATATAAAATTTTGGTTAAGAATTTTGAATAGAAATTAAAAATTTTAAAGGGGTTTAAAAAGCCGAGAGAGATCTCGGCTTAAGTTTGATTTAAAATACTTATAAAAGTATCGGAGCTACTAAAAATCCAAGTGCAACAGAAAAAACAATAGCTAAAACACCTGGAATAAAAAATGAGTGGTTGAATATATATTTACCTATCCTAGTTGTTCCAGTATCATCCATTTGAACGGCTCCAAGTAGTGTCGGATATGTTGGCAATACAAACAATGCTGAAACTGCAGCAAATGACGCAACTAAAATATATGCGTCACCGTTATTTGCAGCAGTTAAACCAAGTGCGGTTATAACCGTAGGAATAAGTGCCTTTGCGGTAGCAGCTTGAGAATAAAGAAGCATACTAGCAAAAAATAGCGCAACAGCTAGCATAAACGGATAATCTTTAACAAAATCGCCGGCAAAATTTTTGATCGCATCAGTGTGATTTACCACGAAAGTATCTCCAAGCCACGCTACACCTAACACACAGACGCACGCGGTCATACCACTTTTAAATGTAGCTGTATTAAATAACTTATCGACTTTAACGCCACAAGTTAGTGTGATTAAAGTAGCGATAACTAGCATAAAGCTCATAATAGCGTTATCTCTAGTTAATACCAACACCTTTGTAGGCTTATCTGGATCTTCTACATATTTTACATTAGTAGTTGAGTCAGTTTTGACTTTTATATCTTTTGCGACAAGTTCATTAAATTTATCTGGACTTTTGGTCTCATAAATTTTTTCATAGCCTGTTACATAGCTTGGTTTTATCCAGCCTACGTTTTTACTAATAGCAGTAGCATACAAAACGACAGAGATAACGCCAACTAGGAATATTAAAACAGATAGTTTAGCTCCTTTTGGAAGCTCTTTTTTCTCTTCGATTTTAACATCTTTGATTAGCCCTTCTTTAAGTCTTCTTTGATACTCTTTATCGCTACTTAGATCAAGATTATAAAATATATTTATAACAAGAGCTGTTAGCATACAACCAATAAAAGTTGTAGGTATCCAGATAGCTAATAGTAATGGATAACTAATGCCAAGTCCACCCAAAGCATGCTCACCAGCCATAAATACAACCGCTGCTGAAACTGGGCTTGCTGTAATAGCTATCTGACTAGCAACAACAGCTATACTAAGAGGCGCGCTAGGCTTAATATTTTGTGTCTTTGCAACTTCGGTAATAACTGGAATCATAGAAAATGCTGTGTGTCCAGTACCGGCAAATACAGTTAGCAGATAAGTGACAACTGGAGCTAAGAAATTTATGTATTTTGGATGTTTTCTTAGCACCCCTTCGGCTATTTGTACCAAATAATCAAGGCCACCTGCTACTTGCATCGCTGTAATAGCGGCTATAACGGACATAATGATTAAAATAACATCCCAAGGTATACTACCTGCTTTTAATCCAAGTCCTAAAGTTAAAACTACGACGCCAATACCACCAGCATAACCAATGGCCATACCGCCTAGTCTAACACCCAAGAATATCGCACCAAAGAGCACGATCAACTGCAATATCAATGAAATATCCATTGAAAACTCCTCTATTAAATTTTATAACTAAAATTTTTACTTAAGCGTGTCAGAATTTTGACACGCTTTTAATAATACTTTGCTTAAATTTTTACCTAACCATGCTTGGATTTAGCATATTTTTTGGCTCTAAAATTTTGTCGATTTCCTCTTTTTTGAGGTAGCCTCTCTCTAAGCAGATATCGCCTACGGCTTTGCCCGTTTGCAATGCTTCTTTAGCGATGCTTGCGGATTTTTCGTAGCCGATATATGGGTTAAACGCAGTTACGATACCGACTGATCCGAGCACTGATTTTAAGCATGCTTCAGGATTTGCGGTTAGTTTTCTAACGGCTTTTTCGGCTAGGGTTTTCATCGCGTTTTCAAGGATGAAGATAGAGTTAAATAGCGCGTAAGCAATGCCCGGCTCAAATGCGTTTAGCTCAAATTCGCCCCTCTCGCTGCAAAGCATGATAGTTACGTCGTTACCGATTACTTCATAGCATGCTTCGCCTACAACCTCAGCGATAACTGGGTTTACTTTGCCTGGCATGATTGAGCTGCCTGGTTGCATTTGCGGTAAATTTATCTCGCCAAGGCCGCATCTTGGACCTGAGTTCATTAAGCGAAGGTCATTTGCGATTTTTGAAAGTCTAACAGCTGCAGTTTTTAATGCACCACTTACGTGAACGAAGTCTGCTGTATCTTGTGTAGCTGCGATGAAATCATCAGCTTTTTTGAAATCAACACCAGTGATATCTTTTAACTTTTTAACAACTACATTTTTATAATCAGGATGGCAGTTAATACCTGTACCAATCGCAGTTGCACCCATATTTAGATATGTCATTGACTCGCGTGCAGCTGTGATCTTTTCGATATCGCTTTTAATGTAGCTTGCAAATGCGTTAAATGTATTGCCAAGTGTTGTAGGAACTGCGTCCTCAAGCTCAGTTCTGCCCATTTTAATGATATCTTTAAAATCTTTTGCTTTTTTATCAAGTTCATCTTTTAGTAGATTCATCGCAGCAAGCAAATCAGTAAGTTTTGCGTAAGTTGCCACTTTTATTGAGCTTGGGTAAGTGTCATTTGTGCTTTGTCCAAGGTTTGTATGATCGTTTGGATGGATGTATTGATACTCACCTTTTTTATGACCCATGCTCTCAAGCGCGATGTTTGTAATAACCTCGTTTGCATTCATATTTGTACTTGTTCCAGCACCACCTTGGACCATATCAACCACAAATTGATCTAAAAACTCACCTGCTATTACTCTATCAGCGGCTTTTGCTAGCGTATCAGCGATCTTAGGATCTAAAACGCCAACCTCTTTATTTGCAAGTGCAGCTGCTTTTTTGATTTGTGCAAATGCTTTTACAAAGTATGGATACTCTTTTAGTGTTCTACCGCTCATGTGAAAATTTTCGGTAGCTCTAAATGTTTGGATACCATAATAAAAATCGTTAGAGATTTCCAACTCACCTATAAAATCGTGTTCTTTTCTGGTTGCCATAACCATTCTCCTTATAAAAAAATGTATTAATGAAATTATATAGATATTTAATATTTTAAATATTAATTACTACTTTATTTTTTTAAGCTTTGACTTTTAACCTAGATAAAACGACTTTTGGAGAAAAATTTATAGTAGCTTTTAAGCTATATTTAATA
>NZ_CABPUR010000001.1:20471-89742 GCF_902460665.1 Campylobacter concisus
GTTCACTCTGAGCCAGGATCAAACTCTCCATATTAATTACCTAGCAAAATTTATTTGATAGGATTTTATTATGAAGTTTTTAATCAAAAAAACTTTTAGTTTTATTTATTAGTTTGTCTAATCTATTATAAATTATAAAATAATAGACTGGCTCAATCGATCACTTGTTTAGATTTCAAAGATTGACTAATAGTTTAACAATTGTAAGTTAAAAGAACAACGATAAAAAGAAAAGGCTTTATTAACCAATGAAGTTAAAGGTGGTTTCTCGTTTCGTGAGCTGGAATTATATATGAGCAATACTTAAAGATAGTTGAAATAATTAGGGAATTTTAGAAAAAATTATTAGGCGCTTAAAAATTTTAAATTGTGTATTTTTATTAGTGGGTTTTATAGGGTTTAGTTTATATGTGCGTATCCACTTCTTTTTTCTATATTTATAGAGGCCACATTATTATTTTTATCTGTTAAAACTATCTTACAATCACCTTTTAATAGTCTTGAATAAGGCCTTTTTGCTCCTTTATTGCCAGTAACACTTACCACTCTCATAGGCCTACCTAATTCATCAAAATCAATGGTTTGCGTTTTGCCTTTTCCGCAACTACCGACAAATTTAACCGATTTTATGCCATATTTTTTTTCAATATTTAAATCTATATTAATTTTATTGCAATAAGATTGAGGAATGCCTCTCCAGCCCGCACTTAAGAATTTGTTTGATTTTTGTGTATCGATGGCAACCTCTTCTTTGGAATTTAAGTTACCGCTAAATTTATTACCACTACCTCTTTTATCATAAAAAATACTATATTTCCAAGATTTAACCCCAGGCTCATCTACTGAGCACTCTTGCAAACTGGTATCATTAATAGCTATCCCCCATCTCATTTTAAACCAAATTTTTTCATTTTCTGAATGAACAAATTTATCATCTTGCATGGCAAGGTGCTGGGCGTACCTTATATGCGCTAGCATCTGTGTAGCTGCCTCTCTAGCTCCGTTTATTTCTAGCCTTGGTATGATCATTGCTGCAAGTATGCCCACGGCAATAATTACAAAGATAAGCTCTATAACGGTAAAACCCCTATTTTTATGCATCTACCTGCCTCTTATGTCAAAATTTGCAATTACTTTTCCCATTTTTTCTATGCAAAATTTTGATTCTCCATCTAGATCGGCGCTTACTAATAAATTTTTAGACTCATCTCTTACATCTATACCATAAAATTTAAGTCTTAATGCAAGCTTTTTATTATCAGTGTATAAATCCTTAATTTCCGCTTCTTTTAATTTATCAGCAAGCTCTTTCACAACATCAAATTTATAGACAAAATGCTTTGTTGGGTTATCTAAAAATAGGTAAAAAATTTGATTAAATACGATTATCGACCAGTTTAAGGCTAAAAAAAGCATCACTAAGGTCGTACAAATTTTATAGCCTTTTCTAAATTTTGGCAATCTTACGCGATACGAATTAAAAAATACTCTTACCATAAGTGGCGTTGCGATCACACAAAACGGCAAAAACTGCTCAAGCTCTAGCCTTTGACGCACTGAGACTATCATGCAAAAGCAAAATGAGCAAATCGCAATAAACCATAAAAGATCCTTCTTTTCCTTAACCCAAATTCTATAAATCGTATAGACAAAAAAGATAAAAATAAACGGCGAAAAAACAGCGGCAAAGATACCAAAAGTATCGATAAAGTGCCCACTTGGCCTACCATTTGTATCAAAACCAAAAAAGTAAAGCGTGAGTAAAAATAAAATAGCACTTAGCCAAGCAAGCGGTGGTTTCCTTTTATAAAGTGAAAATATAAAAAATCCTGCGTAAAATATCAAAAAATCGCCATCTATAAAAAAAGAAAGACAAAAAAATGTTACAAATAAAATTTTATTTTTAACATGAAAAAAGTATGTACATAAGAGCGCCAGCATAACGCAAAGCCCAGCATTATTGACGATAAGGGCTGAAGCTAGCGTACCAGGAAGTAAGATAAAAAGCAATACCGCAATAAGTCTGTCAAACTCTAATTTAATATAAAATTTGCTTATCTTATACATTAAAACGACGCTTATGATATGAAAAGCGATCATCACGGATCTTAGAGCAATATCCGTTTGACCAAAAATTTGAACGCTTAAGTTTAAAACATGGCTAAGAAAATTTTGTTTGTTAAAAAAAATTTCAGCTTCACTATAACTTATACTAAGAGAATTTGCCGTATAAAGTAAAAATATACAATCGATCAAACATATTAAAAATACGCTAAAAGCGACGTGATGTCCAACAAATTCTCTAAATTTATCTAGCAAAAATTTTCCTTAAATATGTATATCCCAAAAAAACTCGATCCAATCGTGAGCCTCTTTTACCTTAAATTCTGGCAAAAGCAAAGCCTTCTCTTTATAAAAGACGGTCGCTATTTTTATATCTAAATTTGGATAAAGCTTAAGTAGCTCTCTTTTTATCTCGACCATGCTCTCACCACTATCGATGATGTCATCGACGAGCAAAATTTTAGTGTATTTGCTAAGATCTGGTACGTTAAAGATATTAATCGTATCAAGCTTGTTTGTATCTTCATAATGGATAGAATTTAGGGTAAATAAATTTCTATTATTAAGCGCAACAGCTAGCGAGTGGCCAAGCGTTAGACCGCCTCTTGCCACAGCTAGTATCACCTCTGGATCAAACTCATCTTTTATCTGTTTTGCCATCTTTTTAGTATCAACAGCAAATTCATCGTAGCTATAAAATATCATCTTTCATCCTTATCAATGCACTAAAAATACGATAAAACTAATGAGCGCTAGTACGACTACGCCTAAATTTATATCGCTAAATTCTCTCTTTATGAGCTTAACTATGACGTATGACATAAAACCAAATGCAAGGCCGTTTGTGATCGAGTAAGTAAGTGGTATGAGTACAACTATGAAAAATGTCGCAACTGCAATGGCTGGATCTTTGAAATTTATACTAGCAAGCTCGGCAAACATAAGCACACCAACCATTACAAGGATCGGATAGATGGCATTGCCAGGGATCGCTTTAAAAAGTGGCAACATAAATAATGTAAGTATAAATAAAAGTCCGCAAAACACAGCCGTTAGACCAGTTCTACCACCCTCTTCTACACCGCTAGCACTCTCTACAAACGATGTGGTCGTACTTACGCCTACAAGTGAGCCAGCTGCCGTAGCAATAGCGTCAGCTTCAAGAGTTTTTTCAAGTTTTACGACGCCATCTTTTTTGTTTTCATCAAAAATTCCAGCCCTCGTGCCTACACCAGCTAGTGTGCCTATCGAGTCAAAAAGATCGGTCACAAAAAATGTGATAACAACTGGCAGCAAGGCTAGGCTAAGCGCACCTTTTATGTCAAGCTCTAAAAATATCGGAGAGATAGAGGCTGGAGTTGAGAAAATTTCTGTTGGATGAGGAGCTATACCAAGCACCCAAGCTATTACTGAAGTAGTAAGCACAGCTAGGATAAACGCGCCCTTTATCTTCCACGCCCAAAAGCAAATAACTAAAAATAGTCCTAAAACACCAAGAAGCACGTTTGGATCTTTGAAATTTCCTATGCTAACCAAAACTGCGTCGCTATTTACGATAAAGCCCATTTGTTGAAACGCCACAAAGCTGATAAAGGTGCCTATGCCAGCGCTTATCGCCCTTCTTAGATCAAGCGGGATGGATCTAATTATCCACATCCTAAAATTTGTAAAAGACAAGACGACAAATATCACACCGCTTAGAAAAACAACGCCAAGAGCCGTTTGCCAAGGTACTTTCATGCCGATGCAAAGACCAAATGTAAAATAAGCATTAAGCCCCATGCCAACGCTCATCGCAACTGGCGTGTTTGCCCAAAGACCATTTAATATCGTAGAAAATATGGTAATTAGCGCTGTTGCAGTGATTAGTGCCTCATAAGGCATGCCAGTTTTGCTCATAATGATCGCATTTACCGGCACGATATACATCATCGCTAAAAATGTCGTAAGTCCCGCTCCAAATTCCTGTTTCACACTTGTTTTGTTTTGTGCTAAGTCAAAAAATTTCACCCCAAGCTCCTTTTAGTAAATTTTAAGTTCGTTATATAAGCTATCACGCTCAACCGGCGTAAAACCAGATGTTTTAATAAGATCACAAAATGTCTTTAGTGTAACGCCATTTGCGCTATTTGCACCAGCTGCACTTTGGATGCTCTCTTTTTCTATCGTGCCATCAAGATCATCAGCACCAAATTCCTGAGCGATCATCGCCAAATTTAGCGTCGAAGTAGCCCAGTAAGCTTTAATGTGTGGAACATTATCAAGCACAAGACGTGAGATCGCCAGAGTCTTTAAAATTTCAGCTGATCCTAAAAATTTAACATCTTTTAAGTAGTTGTTTTCTCTTTGATAAACTAGCGGTATAAATGCGTTAAAACCGCCAGTTTCATCTTGCAAGTCCCTGATCCTTAGCATATGATCGATCCTATTATCGCGACTTTCTATATGCCCAAAAAGCATTGTCGCGTTGCTTTGTTTGCCGTGGTCGTGCCACATTTTGTGGATTTTGAGCCAGTTTTCACTACTTACTTTGCCTTTGCAAATTTTAGCCCTGACCTCTTCATCAAAAATTTCAGCCCCGCCGCCTGGCATGCTATCGACGCCGTATTCGAGCATCTTCTCTATCACCTCATCATAGCTTAAGCCGTAGTGTCTTGACAAAAAGTCGATCTCAGCTGCCGTCATCGCCTTTACATGAAGCTCTGGATGAGCTGCCTTTATCTTTTTAAAAATCTCTAAATACCACTGCCAGCCACTTTTTGCGTTATGAGCTGATACGATGTGTATCTCCTTTACGCCGTGGCTCACGCTCTCATCAACGATCTTTAAAATCTCTTCGTGGCTCATTAAGTATGGATTTGGATTTTTTCTGTGAGCCGAAAATGCGCAAAATTTACAGATATCAGCACAGATATTTGTTGGATTGATATGGCGATTTACATTAAAAAAGACCTTGTTGCCGTGCAGTTTTCTGCGCTTTTTGTCGGCAAATTTAGCTAACGTAAAAAGATCAAGCTCATAAAGCGAAAAAGCCTCTTGCTTGCTTAATCTCTCGCCACTTTCTAGTTTTTGTAATAGATTCATTATCTTTATCGTCCTAAAGCTGAACTTAAGGCTTTATTATAGGCAAATAAAGCTTTGTTTTTGCAAAAATTATGTAACATTTGCCAAGATATTTTTAACAATGGAAACATTAAATGCTGGCCGATAAAAGTACCAAAAATAGCGATAATTATTTAAAAATCAAAGAGAAATTTCTTGATTTTAAGGCAAATTTACCAAAACATTTTCAAAAAAATCAGGGTAGAAATTTTGCAAATTTTTTAGCCAAAGAATATGATGATTTTATAAAATCTTATTTAAATGAAACTATGCGAGATTTTTTTGATGATTTTGTACCACAAAATGACAGCTTTGCTTTTAGCGCTCTAGCTACTGGAAAATACGCCCAAACCTTACTTAGCGCAAATAGTGAGCTTGAAATTTTACTAGTTTATAAAAATTTAAAAGGCTACAACATAAAGAATTTCTTAAAAGAATTTAGCGAAATTTTAAGTAGCTCTGGAATAAATTTTTATATAAAAAGTGTTGAAATAGATGAAATTTTTACAAATTACAAAGATGATCTCAAATTTAAAAGCGAAACATCGCAAGTCCGATATATCTGTGGTTCAAAAAGTCTCTACCGCCTAGTAAAAAGCGAGATCGTAAAATTAAAAGAATTTGATAAAAAAGCCTTTTTAAACTACCATTTAAAGGCATTCTTGCCATTTTCTAGCATCAGCTACTTAGCCCAAGAGCCAAATTTAAAAAGTGGCTTTGGCGGGATAGATGAAATTTATCACCTAAACTGCATACTAAACTACCTTGATAGCGACATTTCAGTTAGATCACAAGCCCTAAAAGTGATGAATGAAAAAGAGATCGCTAGCTTTAACCTAAATGTGGACTTTTTACTAAGCCTACTAACCACCTTAAATTTGACGCAAAATTCTGATACTTTTAGCGCTTCAAGCGTTGAGATCACGACAAATTTCATGCAAACAAAGTCCAAAAAGCTTCAAGATAACGAAAGCGTTATTAGCCAAAAAATGCTAAGCTCGATGAATAATGTCGCTATTTATTCGAGGTTTATCGTCGCTTCTCTTTGCAGGCCATTTTTCAAAAGTGAGCTAAATTTTGATCAGAGAAAATTTGCAAGGCTAAAAAATGGCTTTTACGAGATAAATGGCGTTATCTACGTACCACTTCATAAAAAGCCAGCTCTCATTGAAAATCTAATAACTGAGCTTTTGGAGCTAAAAGATGTGGATTATAAATTTGACATAAGTGCGATCTTTTACATCAAGCGAGCCATTATCACAAAAAGTGACTTAGAGCGCGCTATCAGCGAGTTTAAAAAGATATTTTTAAGAAAAAATTCCTACGCAATTTTAAAATCATTGCTCGATGCGCAAATGATACAAATTTTAATAAAGCCAATGGAGCACATCAGCCAGCTAGCTCAGTACGACGGCTATCACGAATTTACGGTCGATGAGCATAGCATTTTAAGTGTAAAATTTCTTGAAAATATAAAAGATAAATTTATAAAAAATCTCTATACCGAGCTTTGTTTGGAGGGCAAGACGATGCTAAAGATCGTGACTTTAATGCACGACGTTGGCAAGGGGCTTGGCAAAGACCACGCAAATATCGGTGCTAATATCTTTAGAGCCTACGCAAACAAGCTAAATTTAAGCCAAAAAGCCGTAAATATCGGCGTCATCTTGATAAAATACCACACGCTAATGAGCAATGTCTCAAACAGAGAGGACATTTATTCGCAACGCGTTATATTTGCTTTTATCTCAAAGCTTGGCGACAAGCAGGTTTTAAAACTGCTTTACATCCTTAGCTACTGCGTGATAAACGCCACAAACGAGAGGCTCTATAACGCCTATACTGCAAAGCTTTTAAGAGAACTTTATGAAATTTCTCTTAGTGCATTTAACGATGAAAATTTACTAGATGAAGCGACAAGACGCGTAAAAAAAGAGCAGTCTATAAAACGAAATAGTGAGTTTTTAGCGCTTGAGTCAAGCTTGCAAGAGAAAATTTTTAAAATCACATCAAATCTTGTCTTTATAAAATATAGTGCGAGCGAGATCATAAATTTAAGCAAGGTTGCAGATAGCTTAGATACGACAGAAATTTTTATAAATAACTCTAAAAATTTAAGCATTCAGATTTATACAAAAAAGAGCCTAAATTTAAGCGCCCTGCTCTATGAATTTGCCAAATTTGACCTAGCATACATGGAAATTTTTGAGCTATTTGAGAAAAAATTTTATATCAGGCTTGATTTTAACCAAAATGTTAAAAAAGAGGAGCTTGAAAATACTAAAAATTTAGCTCTAAAATCCCTAAATAGCGAAGTTTTAAAAGAGCCTTTGAAACCAAACATTAACAAAGATGAGATAAACTTCGAGCTAAATCACTCAAAAGATTACGCCAAACTTAGCATCAACGCAAAAGATCAGCGTGGGCTAATGGCTTATGTGATGAGTATTTTTGACAGGCTTCATTTTCAAGTCACGAGTGCTAGAATTCAAACGGTCAAAAATAGAACAAGAAATCTCTTTTTGATCGAGAAAAACGAACGACTTGAGAGTAAAGGCGAAGAGATATTAAATTTATTAATAAGCGAGTAAAACATGTGTGGAATCGTAGGATACATCGGAGATAAAGAGAAAAAAGAGGTCATTTTAAGCGGTCTAAAAGAGCTTGAGTATCGCGGATACGACAGCGCTGGTATGGCTGTGATGAGTGATGGCAAGATTGATTTTTTTAAGGCGGTTGGCAAGCTTGAAAATTTAGCCCTAAAGACAAAGGACTTTACATCAACTGGCTTTGGTGTGGCAATAGGTCACACACGCTGGGCGACGCACGGCAAACCAACTGAGATAAACGCTCATCCGCACCTTGGCGAGCACTCATTTGTCGTTCACAATGGCATCATCGAAAACTATAAAGAGCTTAAAGATGAGCTTGAAGCAAAGGGCGTGAAATTTGTCAGCCAAACCGACACCGAAGTGATCGTGCATCTTTTTGAAGAAATTTTAAAAGAGAAAAAAGACCCATTTAAAGCTTATGAGGCGACTATCGCAAAGCTAAGAGGTGCATACGCGACGCTACTTATCACCAAAACTGCACCTGATAAGATATTTTTCGCAAAAGATGCCGCTCCTATGGCGATAGGCAAAAGCGACAAAAAAGAGCTATATTTTGCCTCATCAGATGCCCCACTTATCGGTAACGCAACTGAAGTTGCATATCTTGATGACAATAATTACGGCTATGTTAGTTTAGACGAGATTGCCGTTTTTAAACACGGCAAAAAGGCAAGCATAACGTTTAATGCTTTACCAAAAGATAAGAGCTATGCCCAAAAAGAGGGCTATACATTTTTTATGGAGAAAGAAATTTACGAGCAAGGTGCGGTCGTATCTGAAACCATCATGGGCAGAGTCAAAAACCACAAAGTCACCCTTGAAAATTTAGACGATGAATACCTAAAAGGTATCGATGATGTCGTGCTTTGTGCGTGCGGTACGAGCTACCATGCAGCGCTAACCGCAAGCTATCTTTTTGAAAGACTTGCCAAAGTTAGAACAAAGGTCGAAGTGGCAAGTGAATTTAGATACAGAAAGCCTTATCTAAACAAAAACTCGCTCTTCATCGTCATCTCACAAAGTGGCGAGACAGCCGACACTCTTGAAGCACTTAGGATAGCTAAAGAGGCTGGGCTTAGAACGCTTGCGATTTGCAACGTCGATAACTCATCTATCGTTAGGCTAGCTGACAATACACTTCTAACTCGTGCTGGCATCGAAAAAGGTGTGGCAAGCACAAAAGCTTTTGCAACGCAGATCATCGTGCTTTGGATGCTTGTGCTTCAAATGGCGGCAGCTAAAAATTCTATCAGCAAAAAAGAGCTTGATCACGAGATCAAAACGCTTCTTCACATTCCACAAATTTTAAATATCAATAACTCTCTTCAAGAGAAGCTTCACCGCCTAAGCAAGCACTATTTGCACGGTCATGGCTTCTTCTTCATCGGCAGAGACATCTTCTATCCGCTGGCACTTGAAGGTGCGCTAAAGCTTAAAGAAATTTCATATCTTCACGCCGAAGGCTATCCATCAGGTGAGATGAAACACGGCCCTATCGCACTTGCAGATGAGAAGCTATTTACCATAGCGCTTATGCCTCAAAATTTACTCTATGAAAAGACAAAGAGCAATGTAGAAGAGCTTGCCGCAAGAGATGCTTACATCCTAGCTATAAGTCCACTTGAGTTTGAGCTAAGCGATGACTACGTAAAAACAAGCGCGCAAGATCACTATATGAGCGAATTTTTTGAGATGATGCTTGTACTTCAGCTACTTGCACTTGAAATTTCTGTTAGACTTGGCAACAACGTCGATATGCCAAGAAATCTCGCAAAAAGCGTGACTGTCGAATAACTCGTGTGGCTGGCATCTTGCTGGCTACTTAAATTTTTGTGAAAAATAATTTTGCATTTATGTTATTAAACATAAATTTTATATTAATATTTTTATAATATTTGCTTATATATAATGCTAAGACCAACTTAAATATTAAGGATAAAAATGAAGTTAAGTTCATCTTTACTAAGCGTAGGTCTTGGAGTTTTACTTTTAAGCGGTTGCGCAACTGGCAACAACAATGGCGTAACTGGCAGTGCTGCTGGTAGCAACAACAAAAACGCTAACACAAAAATAGAAAAGTGTAGTAGCACTCTTGGAACACTTGCGTTTTACGAAGATCAGAATTCTGACTGGTATTCATATTTAACACGCAACTACAAGCTCACATCAACTATTCCTGTTTTACGCCTTCTTGCACAACAAACTGGTTGTTTTGTTATAGTTGAACGTGGCGCTATGATGGATAATATGATGCAAGAGCGTGCACTTGATAGATCAGGCGAACTACGTAGTGGTTCTGGTTTTGGCAAAGGTAAAATGGTAGCAGCTGATTATACTATTCGCCCTGAAATTTTCTTTAGTAACGAAGATACGGGCGGTGCAGGTGCTCTTGTTGGAGCACTTTTTGGTAGTGTAGCAGGTGCTATAGCTGGTGGTTTTTCAACAAAAGAGACACAAACCACATTGGTTCTTATAGAAAATCGTTCAGGTGTTCAATTAGCGGCAGCTATTGGCTCAGCTTCTAGCACTGACTTCTTTGGCATGGGTGGCGGTGCTGGCGCTTCTCTTGGTGCTGGACTTGGCGCGTATTCAAGAACACCTGAAGGAAAAACACTTGTAAATGCTTTTCTTGATTCGATGAATCAATTAGTTATTGCCCTAAAAGACTACAAAGCACAAACAGTAAAAGGTGGTCTTGGTAAAGGTGGAAGCCTAAAAGTAGGAGATTAGTATGAAATTTATAGCCATTTTATTTTGTTCATTAACTTTTTTGTTTTCTATGAGTTACGAAAAAAAAGTTGAAGCTAGGCTTTGTGGTCTTATAAATCAAAGAGAAATGGCTAAAATTTATGGCGATATAAGAAGTATTGATAGCTTTGATAAAAAAATAGAAAGCTATAAATTTCGTAATGGAATAGAAAAATTCGATGAGGATAGTTGCCGTGCAAATGGCTACTATCCTGTTGATCCAAACTATGCACCATATCCTCCTAACTACCGTCCATACTATCAAAATGGGTACGAAAGATTTGATAGATTTCAACGTGGTTACCGCGGAGACTACTATAATGATGACGACTACGATGATGGTTTTGAGCGTGGATATAGACGTGGCTACAATGACGCTAGAAGAGATTATAGAAGACCTTATAGATAGGCACAAAAGCCGTAATTTTTAAAGAAATTTGATGCAAAACCTATGGATATGGCAACATCCTAACTACCCAAATTTTTCTTTCGACAAAAGAATAATAAACACCCTTGCAAATAAACTAGAGCAAGATCTCGAAATTTTAAAAGATATAACAAGCAAGATCATTAGAAATGATCTTTTAAAAGCGCAAATTAATGCGCTTGAAGATGAAATAATAAGCTCATCTCTCATATAAGGCAAGAGGCTTAATAGATCAAACATTCGTTCATCGGTAAAAAAGAGACTAGATAAAAATTTTGACTGGCTAGCTGACACTCATGCGACTAGACATAGCAACAACCTAGTCTCGCTAATACTTGAAGCAAATTTAAACAAAGCCCCTATGAACTTCGAGTGGCTACATGGCTGGTACAATGCCTTGTTTGAATATATCCAAAGCAAAACTTATAAGATAAAAAGAGCTAAATTTAGAGATGATGAGATGAGCGTCGTCTCAGGTCCTTCAAAAAATGTGCAAATTCACTACGAAGCCTTGCCAGTAGAGCGCATAGAGGATGAGATGAGAAAAATTTTAAATTTTATCAATAAAAGCCCTGAAAACGCCTATGTAAAAAGCGCCTTAGCGCACCTTTGGTTTGTGATCATCCATCCTTATGATGACGGTAATGGACGCATAACAAGGGCTTTGGCACACTACTTTTTAAGAGAAGATGGTGTTAAGCCATTTTCTATCTCTAGCATTATTTAAGCAAATAGAAAAAATTATTATGAAATTTTAGAGCAGATAACAAAGCTTGGAAATAATTTAAATTTTGATTTCACAGAGTGGATAATGTAGCACACCTACAAGCGGTAAATAGCGCTATAAACAAGCTATAATCTTACTAAAAATATAAAATTTCTATCGTAATTTAAGAGTCAAAGCCATTAAAATTTATCTTTACCCAGCATCGTTGCCAGCTGTTCTTTTATTCTATCATCGAATTCACTAACACTTATGACACCCCTACTTTCGCACATCTTGGCATCATTAACATCGCAGTAGTCACTAAGTGCATTTTTGTATCCGCCCCTTATGCAAGCCTCTCTATCTTCTAAAAATCCAGCACCACCAAGGATAAGTACGCCAAGATCAAAACCTATCTTAAATTTCGCACTCGCTGAGCTTTTAACCCAGCTTAAAAATATCTCATCGTATCTTAATCCAAGTGCTCCAACGCCATCTGGCACGACTAAGATATCCACACCATAAAGGCTTTCAGCATAAATTTCTGGATGAAGCCTGACGCCAAATTCATCGACAATCTCAGGCTTTAGTGCGTAAGTCTTGATATTAAAATCCTCAAATTTATGTAAAAAATCATAAATTTTGGCAAAGCTTAGTAGGTTTAGCTTGTCAAACATCAAAATGCCAACTTTCATGCTAGCTCCTTTTAATGAAGTGCCTCATTTAGCTTGATCGCCCCTTTGCTCGCACTTGCAGTGATCTGGCCTGTTTGGCTATTTTGTCTAAAATGAAGTCCGTTTAGCCCGCCAAGCTCAAGTGCTTTGTAAATTTCAGCTTCAAATTTAAAGCTAGGATTTAGCATAGCTAGCTTTTCGCGCTCGCTAGCTGATATATAGACCTTTGTGCCTTCAAGCACTGCTATGCCAGCATCCACGATGCAGTTATCGCCAAGAGGCACGCCTGTGACTGAGTTTGCGCCAAGCAAGCAGTGTTTGCCGATGCTTACAGGGTTGCCGTTTGTGCCACTTAGCACGCCAAGTATGCTTGCCCCTCCGCCTACGTCACTGCCCTCGCCAACTACGACAGAGCTACTGACTCTGCCTTCAACCATAACGCCACCAGTTGTACCTGCGTTAAAGTTGATATAGGCAGCACCTGGCATGACGACTGTGCCAGGATGCACGGCAGCACCCATGCGAACCTTGGCTGAGTCTAAAATTCTCGTATTATCAGCTGGGATGATGTGGCTTAAAAATCTTGGGAATTTATCGACACTAACGATCGCTGGATATTCGCCAAACATCTTTAGAGAAATTTCATTTTCTCTTAGCCATTCAAGCTCAATCGGCGTATTTTGGCTAGTCCATGCAACATTTGGTAACACGCCAAAAGCTCCATCAAGCACGATCGTCCTAGGTGCAACCTTGCCAAGCGAGATCAAGTAAAGTTTGAGATATACGGCCTCTACGCTAAGTGGTTTTGCATCATCAAACAAAAACACAAGCTTAAATTTATTCTCATTTAGTTCAAGATCATCATCAAATGCCATTTTTACGGCATGCAAATTTTGTACATTTTTATGAGAGCTTATCTCTTTTTCAAAGACACTAAAGAGCTTGCTAGCCTTTTTTACCACTTTTGGAGTAAGATCGGCTACAAATTCAGAACCATTAAAATCAACCTTAACATCACATTTTTGCAAAGCATAGATATAAGCAGCTGCGCTTAAAAAACTCTCTTTGTAATTTACAACAGCGAATGTCGCTTGCAAAATTTTGTCTGTATTTTTTTGTCCGCGATCGATCCTAGCGATACCAAAAGCAAGCGGATCTTTATAGCCATCTTTTTTTCTAAATTCTTCAAAAAATTCCTTAAATTCATTTGCATCTTTAAACTCTTTAGACATCTATTCTCCTTTAAATTTTTTCTTAGTCTAGCCAAAAATGGCTAAAAATTTTATGATTTTAAGTCCATTAAAATTTTTAAATATTTTTATATTTTTAATAATGATTAATCTTATCATAAAGTAAATTGCAATAAGATTTTGCAAATTTAAAGAAGGGGTTTAAATGTCAAATTTAGTAACAAAACCTAGATTTGCTCTGGCTGCGTTAATCGGCCTTATCGCTGGTGTTGTCTCAGCCTTTGTCAAATGGGGAGCGGAATTCCCACTTCCTCCAAGAAGTCCGATGGATATGTTTAACGCTGCTTGCGGACCAGAGAGTGCCATTAGAGCAGCCGATGCGATCGATTGCTCTAGAAATTTCTTAAATCCGCCTTATGTATTTTTAAGGGATTATTTGGGAGTAGCCGATCCAAATGCCGCCATTTACGAGTTTGCAGGGCATGCGTTTAACTACGTAATGATGACGCATATATTATTTTCGATCGTTTTTGCGGTTGCTTATTGCGTTTTGGCTGAGAAATTTCCAAAGATTACAATATGGCAAGGCTTACTAGTTGGTGTTATCGTAAATATCGCTGTTCACGTGATCACATTGCCTATTTTGGGGCTTACTCCACCACTTTGGACACTCCCTTGGTACGAGCATGTATCTGAATTTGTCGGCCACATGATATGGTTCTGGTCAATAGAGATCATCCGTCACGACCTAAGAGCTAGGATCACAAAAGAAAAAGATCCAAGTGATTATTGCTGCTGCAACGCATAAGTGTAAATTTTTGCTGTTTTGGGACAAAAACCTAAAATAGCAACCAAATTTATCTCACCGTTTAAAAGCAAAAATTTATCCGTGATTAGCACTCTTGGCTAAGCTCTAAATTTTCTAAACGAAGTGGCTTTTCACCTTCAAAAATCACCCCAATACCAAAAGGCTCGCAAATATCAAGCGCACCCTCAGCAAATCTCATCAGCCACTGGCTATCTTGCGCATAAAAGGTACACTGTGGGGACTCAAACGGCAGATCGCAAACTGGCACATCAAGCGCTCTAAGCTCATCCTTGCTCAAAAAGTACCCTCGCCTAAGCTCATCTTTTAAAAAGATAAGTGCCTCTTTTACATACCGGTCAATATCGCCGGCGATTCGCTCTGCTAGCAAAATCGTCTCATCGTCCACATCTGCCCCATTTGCCGAGATAAGGCAAAAGAGCACTTGGCCAAAAATTTCGCTTTTTAGCCACGTCTGGGCATACCAGATAAAACCCTCATCTGTTGCAACTTTTTCAAGTTCGCCAAATTTTAAAGTCATTTTTTATTCTCATTTTTGTGGTTTTGCTACTCTTACGAAAAAGAGCGAAATTTAAGCAGATTTGTAGTGAGCTAAAATTTATCATCTAAAATAGAGATAGCTTGTAAATTTGCCCTTTTAGCATAAAGCAAAAGCTAAATTTACAAGCAAATTTTCAGTTTTTCTCGCTATTTAGAAGCAAAATTTCTCATCAGTGCCATTTTGCTTGCGCATAGCTTTAAAGTTAGCAAGATTATCTTTATCTAAAAAGTAATCTTTCTCTTTTTTATTGCGAGCTTCTAGCTTTTCTATGCCTTTTGCAAGGGCTGCTTTTCTATCTTCGTGAGGTGAGCTAAATTCTGGCGAGAACATCGCTTCATAGGCATTTTTCTTAGTCCATTCAAGCGCTTTATCAGCGATCTCTTGTTGCTTTTTGATATCGCAAAATGCATAAGGATTGACCACGTCGCCAACAAGCTTCATAAACGCCCCTATCGCGGCCACCACGTCAGTAAATTTCTCGCCCTCCATGTCTATAACGCCTCTTAGCAAGATCGCGCGATTTTTTGCCGCATAAAACCAAAATACCGCATCATCGCGAAGTCCAAGATCGTATGCGCGAGCTGAAAGAACAAAAAGAGTTATCGGAGAGACCATTTGTGGGGCGTCTTGCACGATCTTTTCAGCCTTTTTAAAGTCCTCTTCTTTGCCACTTTTTAAAAGCTCATCTATCTTGTCATAGACCTTGACGTACTCCACCTTGCCAGCATTTGCTGAGTAGTATGGCGTGACGTAGATGTCGATACTTCTTACTTTGCCATCATTTGCAAAGCCACATACCGCTCCAAAAAGTAGCACCGTAAGCAGTGATAAAATTTTCATTTTAGCTCCTTGGCTTAAAAATTTTTATTATTTTAACTAAAAGCGGTTGAAAAGATTAGATAAATTTAAGAAAAAGTCCGCAAGTTTAAAGCGGACTTTGAAGATTAGTTTTTAAAACTATGAATAGGTGCTGGAATTTGTCCGCCACGAGCGATGAAATCAGCACTAGAGGCTTTGTTTATCTTCATCACAGGCGCTCTTCCTAAAAGGCCGCCAAACTCGATCATATCGCCCTCATGGCCTAGAGGTATGATACGAACGGCAGTTGTTTTTTGATTTATCACGCCGATAGCCGCCTCATCAGCGATCATCGCAGCTATGCTCTCGCTTGGTGTGTCAGCAGGTATGGCGATCATATCAAGTCCCACCGAGCATATCGCGGTCATCGCTTCAAGCTTTTCTAAATTTAGCGATCCCGCGCGCACCGCAGCTATCATGCCCTCATCTTCTGAGACCGGGATAAATGCACCGCTTAAGCCGCCAACTTGATTGCACGCCATGACGCCACCTTTTTTTACTGCGTCATTTAAGAGAGCAAGTGCCGCAGTCGTTCCGTGTGTACCAACAGCCTCAAGCCCCATCTCTTCAAGCACACGAGCTACCGAGTCGCCCACAGCAGGCGTCGGAGCAAGAGAGAGATCGACGATACCAAATTTAACCCCAAGGCGCTCACTCGCCATCTGGCCAACTAGCTGGCCGATACGCGTGATCTTAAATGCCGTCTTTTTCACAGTCTCAGCTACCACGTCAAAGCTCTCGCCACGCACCTTTTCAAGTGCCCTTTTTACCACGCCTGGACCAGAAACGCCAACATTTATCACCACATCAGCCTCGCCCACGCCGTGAAATGCCCCAGCCATGAAAGGATTATCCTCGACTGCGTTTGCAAAAACGACAAGCTTCGCGCACCCCATCTCAGAAGCTGCTGCTGTCTCTTTTATGATGCGTCCCATATCACGCACCGCGCTCATATTTATGCCGGTTTTCGTTGAGCCGACATTGACACTTGCACATACTTTTGAAGTCTGAGAAAGTGCTTGTGGGATAGAATTTATCAAAATTTCATCGCCCTTTTGATATCCCTTTTGAACTAAAGCTGAAAAACCACCTATAAAATCAATGCCAATCTCAATTGCAGCCCTATCAAGCGTCTTTGCGATCATTACGTAGTCTTTTGCATCCGTTGCCGCTCCGATTATCGAGATAGGCGTCACGCTCACTCTTTTATTGACGATTGGTATGCCTAGCTCAGCAGAAATTTCGTTGCCCACTTTGACTAGGTCTTTGGCTTTAGTGGTGATTTTTGCGTAAATTTTGTCACAAGCTTTGTTGATATCAGGATCAATGCAATCAAGTAAAGAGATACCCATCGTGATCGTTCTGATGTCAAAATTTTGCTCTTCGATCATCGAGATCGTTTCGGTTACGTTTTTGATGTCCATTGTTTTTCCTTAGATTGTATGCATCGCATCAAAGATAGCAGAACTTTGGATATTTATCTTTACTTTTAGGCTCTCTCCAAGCTCGTTAAGCTCTGCTCTTAAGGCCGTAAAGTCTTTATTTTCATCACTTGAAACCACTGCCATCATCGTAAAAAACTCATCTAAAATAGTCTGTGAGATATCATCTATATTTAGTCCAAGCTCGCTAAGCTTTGCTGAGACGCCAGCAACGATGCCAACTCTATCTTTTCCGACTACGGTTACGATCGCTTTCATCTTTTCTCCTGTTAAATTTAAATTTTTGATTTGAAGTGTATTTTGGCTCCAAAATTTAAACTAAGCATTAAGCAAAGCTAAATTTTGGTAGCCAAATTCAAACTGGCAAATTTTAAAATTTGCTCTAAATTTTATCTTTTGTAAATTTTACTTCGAGCAAGCACTCTTGCCGTCATTTACTGGCTGGATCGCTGAGTTATCAGCCCCACCATCACTATTTATATTTTCTATCACTTCCCAAAGCCTTGCAGCCGCACTCTCGTAACGTTTTGCAGTGACTGAGTTTGGCTCGTAAAAGCTAACTGGCTTACCATTATCACCACCCACGCGAACAGCTGGTTCGATAGGGATTTCAGCCAAAATTTGAGTGTTATAAGCCTTTGCCACCTCTTCAGTCGTGCCTTTGCCAAAGATGTCATACTCTTTGCCGTTATCTGGGCAGATAAAACCGCTCATATTTTCAATCACACCTGCGATTGGGATGTGGAGCTTCTCAAACATATCAAGCGCACGTTTGCTATCGTCAAGCGCTACCACTTGTGGCGTTGTGACGCAAACACCTGCCGTTACTGGCACGCTTTGAGCTAGAGTTAGCTGCGCGTCGCCCGTTCCTGGAGGCATGTCGAGAAACAAGACATCAAGTTCGCTCCAAAGCACGTCTTTTAGCAGCTGCTCGATCGCTTTCATTATCATCGAACCACGCCAGATGAGGCTCATGCCCTCTTCCATCAAAACGCCCATACTCATCATCTCAACTCCGTGGCTAAGTATCGGCTTTAGCTTATTCCCAACGACTTGTGGCTGGGTATTTACTTCGCCAAGCATTCTTGGGATATTTGGTCCATAGATGTCAGCGTCTAAAATTCCAACCTTTTTGCCTAGTTTTGCCATTGAGATGGCTAAATTTAGAGTCGTGGTTGATTTACCAACGCCACCTTTTCCTGAGCTTACCATTACGAAATTTTTAACTTGAGGCGCGATATTTTTACCACTTTGAGTGTTACTTTTCTCCTCAGGTATCTTTGGCTGGATCAAATTTAACACATACTCATTTGAGCCCATAACACGTTTGATGTCCGTTTTTAGCTCATTTGCCACTTCAGGGCTTGAGCTAACTATCTCAACTTCAATTAAAATTTTATCGCCGATTTCTACATTTTTTACAAAGCCAAAGCTAACTATATCTTTTTCAAAACCGGGATATATAACACCTTTTAGCCTATTTAAGACCTCTTCTTTATTTAACATTTTTCTCCTTTTTCTAGATCTTTTGAAATTTTATATGCACAAAATTTTGGTCCGCACATCGAACAAAAATGAGCGCTCTTAAACGCGTCTTCTGGCAAGCTCTCATCATGAAGCTCTTTTGCTTTTTTTGGGTCAAAGCTAAGCTCAAACTGCTTGTTCCAGTCAAACGCATATCTCGCATCACTCATCTCGTGATCCTTTTCTATCGCTCCCGCCTTACCAAGTGCGACGTCTGCGGCATGAGCTGCTATCTTGTGAGCTACGATGCCCTCTCTTACGTCATTTTCATTTGGCAAGCCAAGGTGCTCTTTTTGCGTCACGTAGCAAAGCATGCTAGCGCCGTGATATGCCGCCATTGTGCCGCCGATCGCTGACGTGATATGATCGTATCCTGCACCTATGTCTGAGACAAGCGGCCCAAGCACGTAAAATGGGGCGTCATGGCAGAGCTCTTGTTCGATTTTCATATTATACTCAATTTGATTTAATGGCACATGACCAGGGCCCTCGATCATTACTTGCACATCTTTTTCCCACGCACGAAGCGTTAGCTCGCCAAGCACCTTTAGCTCGCTAAGCTGTGCCTCGTCTGTTGCGTCATAAAGGCAGCCTGGGCGAAGTCCGTCGCCAAGCGAGAGCGAGACGTCATATTTAGCGCAAATTTCTAAAATTTCATCAAAAATTTCATAAAATGGATTTTGCTTATTTAGCTTTGACATGTAGCTTGCGCTTAAACTACCACCACGGCTTACTATGCCCATTTTACGCTTTTTAACAAGCGGTAAAAACTCACGCAAAAAGCCAGCGTGTATCGTAAAGTAACTAACTCCTTGCTTTGCTTGTTTTTCTAGTATCTCTAAAATGAGCTCATTTGTGATATTTGTAACCTCTTTTGCCTCTTTTAAAATTTCATACATAGGCACTGTGCCAACTGGCACGCTTGAATGCTCGATGATCGCACTTCTAATAGCGTCCAAATCGCCGTCCGTACTTAGATCCATAACCGTATCAGCGCCAAATTCTAGGCAAATTTCAAGCTTTCTAAGCTCAGTACAAATGTCACTACTTAGGCTTGAGTTGCCAATATTTGCATTGACCTTTGTCTTTAGCTTTCTGCCTATGCCCATTGGCTTTAAATTTTTATGTTTTATATTTGCTGGGATGATGATGCTACCTTTTGCAATCCCATCCATCACTAAATTTTCACTAAGCCCTTCGATCCTTGCCACATAGCTCATCTCTTGCGTTATCTCGCCGCGCCTAGCATAATACATCTGCGTCTTATCTCTCATATAAGGCCTTTTTTGATTTTTAAAAACCTCATTTTAGTCCTTTTTTGATTTAAACTAACTAAATAAGCTTTTAAAAATTTACTTTTTAAAAAGAAATTTTGAAGTTTTGAGATGTATAATTCTGTAACAATTTTCAAAGGAGTTATCTTGCTTGATATATCACTTATAATGCTTGGAGCAGGAAATTCTAGCCGTTTTGAGCTACCGGTAAAGAAGCAATGGCTTCGAATAGGAAGCGATCCACTTTGGCTATTTGCCACTAAAAATTTGAGTAACTTTTACACATTTAAAGAGATCATTGTTGTTAGCAAAGAGTGCAAATATATGTCAAAATTTGCTCCAAATTATAAATTTGTTGATGGCGGCGAAACCAGACAAGATAGCCTAAAAAACGCACTTGAGCTAGTAAATAGCGAATTTGTCTTAGTTAGCGACATCGCTCGCCCTTGTATCTCAAGCGAACTTTTTCACAAGATTATAGAGGCAGCAAATCAGGCTGATTGTGTAGTTCCAGCGCTAAAGATCGCAGACACTGCTTATCTTGGCGAAAATGTGGTTGATAGAGATAAGGTAAAACTTATCCAAACACCGCAGCTCTCGCGCACAGCACTTCTTAAAAAGGCTCTTAGCAGCAGTGAAATTTACACAGATGATAGCTCAGCTATGAGAGCCATTGGCGCAAGCGTTTGGCAAATTTTAGGCGATGAAATGGCAAGAAAGATCACATACAAAGAAGATCTTGCCAAAATTTCAGCCCTAAGACCTCCTGAAAATGAAGTCTTTGTTGGAAATGGCTTTGACGTTCATGAGTTTGAAAAAGGTCGCCCTTTGATTCTTTGTGGCGAGAAGATCGACTATGAGTTTGGATTAAAAGCTCACAGTGACGGCGACGTGGCACTTCATGCGCTAACTGACGCTATCTTGGGAGCTGCTGGACTTGGCGATATAGGCGAGCTTTTCCCTGATACAGACGCTAAATTTAAAGATATTAGCTCCATTTACTTGCTTGAGGAAGCTTACAAAAGGGTGCAAAGTGTGGGCTTTGTGCTAACAAACGCTGATATTACGATAATGGCGCAAAAACCAAAAATTTCAAAGCTAAAGTCAAAAATGGAGGCAAATATCGCAAAAGCTCTAAATTTAAGCCAGAGCCGTATAAATGTAAAAGCGACGACTACTGAAGGGCTTGGCTTTGTAGGCAGATGCGAAGGGATCGCCGTAATGGCAAGTGCTAGCCTTAAATTTTACAACTGGAAGCAAATATGAAAATTTTAATAGTAGAAAATGAAATTTACCTAGCTGGCTCGATGGCTAGTAAACTAGCTGATTTTGGCTACGACTGCGAGATCGCTAAAAGCGTAAAAGAGGCGTTAAAGTTTGAAAATTTTGATGTAGTGTTACTTTCTACTACACTTCCAGGGCAAGATTTTTACCCTGTTATTGAAAAATTTAAAAGCTCTATCATCATTTTATTAATCGCTTATATCAATAGTGACACTGTGCTAAAACCGATTCAGGCAGGTGCGGTTGATTACATCCAAAAGCCATTTATGATAGAAGAGCTAGTTAGAAAGATAAAGCATTTTGAGGAATTTAGAAATTTCAAAAACGAGATCAAAAATTACGAAAGCTATGTAAATTACGCTTTAAAAGAGTATGAAATTTCTAGCTTTGAGGCAAAAAAGATAAAATTTCCACTGCTTTTAAAATCAAGCAAAAGCGGATACAGCGATAAATTTATATTTAGCTATGTAAAAGCTTGCAAATTACCATTTTTATTTTTAGGCAAAGCCTGTTTCTCTGAGCTTGAAAAGGCACTAGCCAAAAATGGTGACGAGCTAATCTATATGACAAATTTAGAGGAGCTGAAACAAGAAGAAAAAGAGAAAATTTTAGAAATTTGCAAAAAGAAAAAGGTCGCGATCTCAACTAACGATTTTGCACAAAAAGCACCATTTGACGAGCTTGAGCTTTCAGGACGCGATAAAAATTTCAATATCGATGAGATCGTTACGATCGATGAATACATAAAATACATAATCGTTAATTATCAAGATAAATTCCCTGATACAGAACTTAGCAAAAAGCTTGGAATTTCTAGAAAATCACTTTGGGAAAAGAGAAAGAAATATGACGTCAGCAAGAAAAAATAGTGAAATTTCAATCAATACCGAAGTTTTTGGTGCTTTGGAGCTAATAAAAAATAAAATTCTCTCAGATTACGACTCGTTGATGGATGATGAACAGATAAAAGAGGTGAGTAAAAAAGGCTATTTTAATGGCGAGCCGATGCCGTATTCTTTTGGATTTGCTCCATTTGGCGAGCTAAATCAAAATATTGCTAGCAAGCTTACTCCTGGACAAAAGGTAAATCTAAGTCTTGATGGTAAGATCGTTGGACACATCAATGTTGCCAAGGTCTTTAAATTTGACGAGAGCATGAGGGCTAAAAATATATTTTTAGCAAACGAAGCCAGCAATGATAAAGAGCTAAATTTAGGCAAATACGGCATTAGTGGCGAATTTGAGCTTTATGATGAAAGTATGCAAATAAGTAAAAATGCGCTAAATGATCTAATAAAAGAAGATGGTGCCAAAAAGATAACGGCTGTCTTTTTAACGGCTGATCCATTTAATAGAGCTCACGAGCGCCTTGTTAGAATGACTATTGACAAGGCTGATTTAGTAATCATTTTTTTGATACGAACACGTGAAGAAAAGCACGTTGATTACGAGATTAGAAAACAAGTGCTAGATTATTTTATACAAAATTATTTACCGATAAAAAAGGTCTTTGTCTTTGCTCTAAAAAATACGACTCTTTTTAGCTCACATGCAAACCCAACACTTGAATGCATCGCTGCTTCAAGATTTGGAGCAAATAAGCTAGTCATCGGACAAAACCACTCAGGAATTGGAATGTTTTTTGATCACAATGAAGCTCATACGATTCTTGATATTTATAAAAACGACCTAAATTTAGAGGTAATCGTACTGCCAGAGCTAGTTTATTGCAACAAATGCAAGACGCTAGTTAGTACCAAAAGTTGCCCGCACGGACAACATCATCAGATCAAATATCATCCAGATGTTATCAAGGAGCTGCTATTTAACGGCATTATGCCACCAGCCATTCTTGTGAGGCCAGAAATTTCTGCACTAGTTTTAAGCAAACTCTTTACAAATCGCTTCAAAGACGTGCAAAAGCTTTGTGATGACCTTTTTGTAAATTCAGGACTACTTGAAAACAAAACTGACCGCGATTTTTACGAAGAGCTTATGAAGCTTTATCAAACATCATCGCTCACTTAAGGAAATTTATGCAAAAACTATTTTTAACTTTTTTTGGATTTGGACTTTTGCCAAAAGCGCCTGGCACTTGGGGCTCTATCGCCGGCGCTGTGGTAGCTTATTTTGTGCTTTATTTTTTATCATCAACCACGCTTTTTCTAGCTAGCATTTTGCTATTTTTGGTAAGCATTAGCGTTATAGATGATTTTGAAAAAAAGGTAAATTCTCACGACGAAAGTTTTATCGTTATAGACGAAGTTGCTGGAGTTTGGCTTGCTATTGCCATTAGTGGAGCTACGATCTCTCAACTCATACTCTCGCTTGTGCTTTTTAGAGTGCTTGATATCAAAAAGCCTTCGATAATAGGCAGGATCGACCGCAATGTAAAAGGTGGCCTTGGCGTAATGGGCGATGATATGGTAGCTGGCTTTTTTGCTGGAATAATTAGCGCAATAATATACGGGGCTGCTATAAAATTTGGCATAACTTTGCCATAAAAATATAGACTTTTGGCAAAGTTATATAGGCTTAAATATCTTTTATATAAATTTTAAGCAAGTCCTAGCTCATTTAAAACAGAACTTAAATTAACCGAGCTACTATTCTTGCTATTAAGATTTTTTTGCTTCTCTAGTAAAGCTTGATTAGCAAGTGCAACATTTAGCTCTTTGCGGTAATCGCTCAAAATTTTATCCATTATTTTAAGCAGCTCATTTTTTTGATCCTGTGTTTTTGCGGGATCATCTATGCCTAGAAGTTCAGTTAGCTCCTTTTTCTTTTGGGCTATTTTTTCTTCTATCTTGTTAGAATTTAGCTCACTTATAAAACCAACTGCACCGATTTCAGTAAGTCTTTTTTTAAACTGTTCAATCTTATCTGAAATTTTTGCATCGCTTGCGATTTTATCCATAGCAAGGTTTAAAATTTCATCAAAACTATTTTTTTTATCCTTAGTTTTGCTTGAGCCTGATTGCAATAGATAATCGATTATGTCGTTATTTTGTACCTTCATATATCTCCTTTTTACTGTATTGAGATATATTTTATAAGCAAGATTTATTCCTAAAAGTTAATCTCTTTGGCTGTTTTTGCTTTTTGTAAGATAAAACTAGCAAACTCATCACTAAAATTTGGGCACCAAACAACCTTGTAGAAGCTAAAATTTAGCTCTTTTGCGATCTTTGCATACTCAATAACTAGCTCAAAAATAGTCTCAGAGTTATCAATACAAAAAGAGAGTGGATAGATAAGGGCCTTTTTACTCTTGCACTTTGCCAAAATTTCATTTAGTGAGGGCTCTAGCCATTTTACAGGGCCAAGGCGCGATTGGTAGGCTAAATTTATCTCTTGGAAGCTTAATCCGCTATCTTTTATCATTTTGCTTAGAATTTGCACATGCTCATTTATATGTTTTTCGTAGACATCGCCTTTATCGATAATTTTTTGAGGCAACGAATGAGCCGAAAAGATAAGCTCTACGTCGCTTATATCTATATTATTTATGGCTTCATTTATGTGCGAGATTATGATTTTGTTGTAAATTTCATCATCATAAAATGGTCCACAAAGCAAAATTTTGGCCTTTATCTCTAGCTCATCTTTTGCTTTTTTAAAATCATCTAAACTCGAAGTTATCGTAGTTTGTGAATGATGAGGATAAAGTGGCAAAAGCACTATCTCGTCAAAATTTTTATACTTTTTAAGCACATCTTTTGCAAATGGTGAAGTATAGTTCATCGCAAAATCAACTGCATCAAACTCATTTTGTATGCTTGAAATTTTATCGCAAAGCTTAGCTGTAAGCTCGCAAATAGGCGATTTGCCACCTATTTGTTCGTAGTTATACTTAGCCGTTTTTAGCCTACCTTTTGTGATCATAAAAGCTACAAATTTTCTTAAAAATTTATTCTTTATACCCAAAATATAAGGGTCATTAAACATATTTTTTAAAAAAATTTCTACATCAGCAAGGCTATTTGCCCCGCCCATATTCAAAAGCAAAAGTACCTTTTTCATCAAAATAGCTCTTTGATTTTTATCGCATCATCAATGCTTGAAAGCTCGCTACTTTCGCCGCTTTGACAAAGATCATAAAAGGCATCGTATTGAGCTTTTATCTCATTATTTATGGGGTCAGTTTTTAAATTCATCTGCCCATTTTCATTGACTCTATGAAGCTTATAATCGATAAGATCGCCAAAATAAACACCTTCTTTGGCATTTACTTCTATTTTAAAACGCTCTAAAGAGCCGCAAAAAGAATCAGTAATACTCACCAAAATTTGATTTTTCATTTTAATGTTTATTCCAACATTGTCGCATATTTTGGTATTTGTTTTATTTGCCTGAGTATAAAAAAAGCTGCAAATTTCACTATCTACTAAATTTTTCGCAAGGTCTATATCGCAAAGCGAAAGCTCGTTTATAATATTTCCCTCGCAAAGTGGTCTAAAATGCGCAATTGAAATGCTATAAATTTCTTCTTCTTTTAAAAGTGCCTTTTTTAATGAAACAATGGTTGGGTTAAAGCGCTCATCAACGCCGGTACAAACTCTTACTTTATTTACCACTGAGGCATATTTTATCTCTTTTAGCTCGCTTACACTTTTAAATATCGGCCTTGAAATCAAGATATTTTGGCAATATTTTGCACACTGACAAAAGGCCTCTACGATCTCATGTTGAGGCAAACAAAGTACGACAGCTTGTGGTTGGGCAACTTCTATAAATTTCTTAAACTCATCAAAAAACGGAGCTCTGCAAGCATCATCTCTATTTTCTTTATCAAAAACTCCACAAACTTCAAATTTGTCAGAACGCCTCAGCTCCATATAGTGCCGCTTGCCAACTAGATTGTATCCAACAATGCCAATTTTGAGTTTCACTAAAGACCTTTTAGTTATAAATTTTTAGGCTATTTTAATTGCAAATCGCTTTTAAACAAATAAATTTATAAAATATATTAAGCAAAAATTAATTTTGTATTTTTTTATAAATTTACAAACGATTTTTAGCTAAAATCGAGCAAAATTTAAAACTAACGAGGATAAAAATGCAAAATTTAGATATAAGAAAGGCATATCTTGATTTTTTTAAATCAAAAGGTCACGAAGTAGTAGCTTCTGCACCACTCGTACCAAACGATGCAACACTACTTTTCACAAACGCTGGCATGGTGCCATTTAAGAGCATCTTCACAGGCGAAGTGCCACGCCCAACACCACCTATTCGCACTAGCTGTCAGACCTGCATAAGAGCTGGAGGTAAGCACAATGACCTTGATAATGTCGGCTACACAGCACGCCACCACACATTTTTTGAGATGCTAGGAAATTTTAGCTTTGGCGAATACTTCAAAAAAGAGGCGATCGCTTACGCTTGGGAATTTGTAACAGAAGTACTAAAACTGCCAAAAGATAAGCTTTATGTAACCGTTCACGAAAGCGACGATGAAGCATTTGAAATTTGGAGCACTCACATCGCAAAAGAGAAAATTTACCGCTTTGGTGACCATGATAACTTCTGGCAGATGGGCGATACTGGACCATGTGGCCCTTGCAGTGAAATTTTTTACGATCAAGGTGCTGAGCACTTTAATACGCCTGAGGACTACATGGGCGGCGATGGCGATAGATTTTTAGAGATTTGGAATCTTGTTTTTATGCAGTATGAAAGAAGCGCGGACGGCAAACTAAGCCCATTACCAAAGCCAAGCATTGACACTGGCATGGGACTTGAGCGCGTTACTGCTATCTTACAAGGTAAATTTAGCAACTACGACAGCACACTTTTTATGCCACTCATCAACGAAGTAGCAAAGCTTTGTGGCAAGCCATACGTCTATGAAAGTGGTGCTAGCTACCGCGTCATAAGCGATCACATCCGCTCGGTCACATTTTTGCTAGCTCAAGGCACGACATTTGACAAAGAGGGCCGTGGCTACGTGCTTCGCCGTATCTTACGCCGTGCGATCCGCCATGGATACTTGCTAGGCATAAAAGAGCCATTTATGTATAAGCTTGTCGATAAAGTTTGCGAGCTAATGGGCGAGCACTACACCTATCTAAATGAGAAAAAAGCGGCTGTAAAAGAGCAGATCAAGCTTGAAGAAGAGAGATTTCTAGCGACAATCGCTAGTGGCTTGGAGCTATTTGAGAGCGAGCTTAAAAATACAAAAGAAATTTTTAGCGGAGAGGCTGCGTTTAAGCTTTATGACACATTTGGCTTCCCACTTGACCTAACAGCTGATATGCTTAGAGAAAAAGGCTTAAAAGTCGATGAGGCAAGGTTTGATGAGCTTATGAGCGAGCAAAAAGCACGTGCAAAAGCTGCTTGGAAAGGCAGTGGCGATAAGAGCGCAAAGGGCGATTTTAAAGAGCTACTTGAGAAATTTGGCGAGAATAAATTTATAGGCTACGAAGAACTTAAGAGTAAAAGTAAAATTTTAGCCCTGCTTGATGAAGAATTTAAAAATGTAGATAGTTTAGATGCTGGCAAAGAGGGTTGGGTGATGTTTGATGTCACTCCATTTTACGCTCAAAGTGGCGGCCAGTGCGGCGATAGCGGTAAGATAGTGGGCAAAGCAAATGTGCTTGATACGCAAAAATTTCATGGACTAAATTTATCTTTAGTAAAAACTAATGCAGCGCTAAAAGTTGATGACGAAGTAGAGCTTGAAGTTAGCAGTGATAGAGCCCAGATCGCACGTCACCACAGCGCCACACACTTGCTTCATGCAGCCCTTAGAAACGTGCTTGGCACGCACATCGCTCAAGCTGGCTCAAATGTCGAGGCAGATAGGCTAAGGTTTGACTTCTCACATCCAAAGGCACTTACTAGCGAAGAAATTTCAAAGATCGAAAACCTTGTAAATGAGTGGATACTAAATGGTGCTAACTCAAAAACAGAACTTATGAAGCTTGAAGATGCTAAAAATAGCGGAGCTATCGCACTATTTAATGAAAAATACGCTGATAATGTAAGAGTCGTTAGCTTTGGCGACGTTAGCAAAGAGCTTTGCGGTGGCACACACGTAAAAAATATAGATGAGATCGGATCGTTTTTCATCACAAAAGAGAGTGGCGTAAGTGCTGGCGTTAGGCGTATAGAGGCTGTTTGCTCAAGAGCTGCGCTAAATTTAGCAAAGTCATTTAGAGCTGAGCTTGACGAGCTAAAAGATGAGTTAAAGAGCACTGAGCCACTAAATGCAGTCAAAAAGCTAAAAAATGAACTAAGAGTTTTAAAAGACAAACTAAAAAATGCTAAAAATTCTCATGAGCTGGTCTATTTAGATATAAATAAAACCAAGCTTTGCGTCACAAGCGTAGATGGTGGAGATATAAAAACTTTGATAGATGAGTTTAAAAATGAGCATGAAAGTGCTGCTATTTTGCTAATCCAAGCCGATGAGAGTGGCAAAATTTCTCTTGCAGCTGGAGTCAAAAATGCTCCTTTAAAGGCAGGTGCTTGGGTAAAATTTGCAGCGCAAATCCTAGGTGGCAATGGCGGTGGCAAAGATGACTTTGCAACAGCCGGTGGCAAAGATGCATCAATGATAGAAGATGCGATAAAAGATTCACTTGAGTACGCAAGGCAAGCCTTAGAAAAATGAGTCATTACGATATAGCTTTTATAAAATTTGACCAAGTAGTACTATTTTTGCATGTATGTTTTGTAGCTCTTTTTGTGGGGCTACAAGCCGGTCTTGTACTTGTTGGAAGTTACTTTATAAAAAATAAATTTGAAGACAAGGAACGCTATCACATCTTACTTCACATTATAAGACGCTTTGGCATTGCGATTTTCATACTAATCCTTTGTGTGATAGCGACAAGCATAGTTATAATTTTTGGATTTTATGATGCAAATTTGACAAATCCTATGGCAAGTGCAATGGTAGCAACAAAATGCGCAATAGAACTATTTTTGCTATTAAATTTAAGCTATATATTTTATAGATACAAAAAGGCCTTAAAAGCACTAAGATCGCATGACATGATCGAGCTAAACGAAAGTTTGATCGTTATAATTTATTACTTCACACCGCTAAATTTATTAGCTTCTCTAGCAGCCATTTATCTTGGCATAAGCTATAAGGTGTTTTTATGATAACACTCGCTTCAAGCTCGCCAACAAGGGCAAATTTATTAAAAGATGCTGGCATAAATTTCACTCAAATTTCTTTCCAGTTTGACGAGAGCAAGATAGAAAAAAATGTAAAGCCTGAAATTTATGTCCAAAATGTCGTAAAAGCTAAAAAAGAGCAATTTTTAAAAGAAAATATAGGTCTTAAAAATTTGCTCTTTGCAGATAGCTGTGTGGCTTATGGAGATAAAATTTTAGGTAAAGCAAAGGATGAAAAAGAAGCGATTACCATGCTAAATTTACAAAGTGGCAACGAATGCAGCGTCTATACAGCGATGATATTTTTAGGCGAATTTGAGCTTATAAACGTAAGCAAAACTACGTATAAATTTAAAAAATTTGACGAGCATGACCTTAATGAATACATAAAAAATAATGAATGGCAAGGCAAGGCTGGAGCCATGACGATAGAAAATTTTAATAAAAAATATATCATCTCCCAACACGGCGAAACCAGCACGGCCATGGGACTAAATTTAAAAATATTAAAGGCATTTTTATGAAATATATCTTGGCATTTATCTTTATAGTTGCCATTTCGCTTGGCGGAGCATTTTTATATTTTTATTCGCAAGTTAGATTTGATGCTTACGCTATTATTGATTATAAACCAAAGCTTACAACGCAAATTTTTGATAGAAACAACGAACTCATCGCAAATATCTTTGAAGAAAATAGAATTTACGTAAAGTATAACGACATCCCGCCGCGTGTCATCGAAGCACTCGTAGCTATCGAGGATACAAGCTACTTTGAGCACGGCGGCATAAACGTAGAAGCTATGGCAAGAGCTGCCATAAAAGATATTAAAGCTAGAAAGCTAGTCGAGGGAGCTTCAACACTAACACAACAGCTCATTAAAAATTTGGCTCTAAGCCGTGAGAAGAAATTTACAAGAAAGATAAAAGAGATCGTGCTTGCCATGAAGCTTGAAAGCGAGCTTAGCAAAGAAGATATCATCGAAAGATACCTAAATCACGTCTATTTTGGACATGGCTACTACGGCATAAAAACAGCAGCTGAGGGATATTTTAGAAAAGAGCTAAATGAGCTAAGCATAAAAGAAGTCGCCATGCTAGTTGGCCTGCCAAAAGCGCCAAGCACCTATGATCCTACAAAGCACCTTGACCTATCACTTAGCCGTGCAAACAGAGTGCTTGAGAGAATGTATAGCATCGGCTGGATAAATGAGGACGAGTACCGCAAGGGCGTGCTTGAAGAGCCAGCAGTCTTTGACGATACACTCACAAGAAATAAAGCCCCTTACGTAGTCGATGAGATAATAAAAGAGGCTTCAAAGAAATTTGACGATATAAAAACTGGCGGCTACAAGATACAAAGCACAGTTGATCTAAACGTTCAAAAGATCGCTCAAGAAGCTCTAGTCTATGGCTACAATGAAATTTTAAAGCGCGATAAAAAAGCAAATGCAGAAATCCTAAATGGAGCTATAGTAGTTACTCATCCACAAAGCGGTCAAATTTTGGCACTAATTGGCGGTATCGACTATGCAAAAAGCAGCTATAACCGCGCCACTCAAAGCAAGCGTCAGCCAGGATCTAGTTTTAAGCCATTTATCTATCAAATAGCACTTGATAGTGGCTACTCAGTCGTTTCTCAAGTGGCTGATATCGCTAGGACATTTGACATGGGAAATGGCAAAGAGTGGACACCAAAGAACTATAGCGGCGGTTTTCAAGGCTATATCACTATAAAATCAGCCATAACCCAGTCGCGTAACCTCGCAACCATAAATTTGCTAAACGATCTTGGCCTTAGCTCGGTTCGTAAACAGCTTACGGATATGGGCTTTAATGACATCCCTGAAAATTTATCAATCGCACTTGGTAGTTTTGGAATTTCGCCACTTGACTTTGCAAAATTTTACTCGATGTTTCCAAACGATGGCGAAGTGGTCGAGCCTACGCTCATTAAGCATATAGAAAATAGCTTTGGTGCGTCGATGGACTATGAGCCACAAAAGAAGCAGGTGCTAAAACCAGAACAAGCATTTTTGATGACGACACTTCTTCAAAATGTCGTAAATAACGGCACTGGACGTAACGCTAAAATAAACGGTATCCAAATAGCAGGCAAAACCGGCACAACAAACAATAACATCGATGCTTGGTTTTGTGGCTACTCGCCTGATATCGAAGCGATAATCTGGTACGGAAATGACGACAACAGCCCTATGAAAAAGATTGAGGGTGGTGGTAGAACAGCCGCACCTGTGTTTAAGAAATTTATGGAAGGCTACATTAAGCTTTATCCTACTTTAAGACGTGCATTTGAGCAGCCAGACGGTGTTTATAAAGGCTATTATGGTGGCAGTGACGAATACTACACAAACGACTCACCACTACCTCAAAATATACCGGCAAATGACATCATACAAGATCAAGAAAATGATGGATTATTATTTTAGGAAGATAATATGAAGATTAAAATTTTACTTTGTTTAGCAGTCGCAAGTATTGCATATGGCGCTAATCTAAATACGGCCAGCAAAAACGAGTTAATGGGGCTTGGGCTAAGTAAAGGACAAGCGTTAAACATTATAAAATACAGAAAAGCCCATAAATTTAAAAGCATCGATGAGCTTGAAAGAGTCCAAGGTATTGGCTTTAACGATATGCAAAAAGTTAAAGAAAAACTTAGCATAAAAGAGAATGCAAAAGTCAAAAAAACTGAAGCAAAAAACTCCAAAGGCAAGAAAAAATAATCTTATTTTTTATTTAAATTTTCTAGCCATTTACATTTAAGTCCTATTATTATGGCTTTTTACAAAGGCTGAAAAGATGCTAAATATTAATAAATTTAAAAATATCAGTTTTATAAAATTTCTGATTTTATTTACTGCTTACATATTTTTTATAAATTATATATTTTTATACAAGGGCGTTTTTTCAGGCTTTCTACAAAATAATCAACTCTCTTTTTCCATATTCTTTTTTCTTATATTTGCAATTGTCTTTATCTTAGTTTTCGCTAGTATTTTTTGTATTTTATTTGTACCTTTTTTACTAAAGCCAGTTGCAATTATTTTGATTTTAGCAAGTGGCATATCTGCTTACTTTATGCAAGCATATGGTGTTATTATAGATAAAAATATGTTATTAAACGTCCTACACACCGATACCAAAGAAGCCTTTAGCTACTTTAGCACAGGTTTAGTTTTTTGGATAATTATTACAACCATCTTACCTTGCGTATATGTAGCATTTGTAAAGATTAACTATGGTAGTTTCAAAAATGAGCTTAAATTAAGAGCAAAAATTATCTCATTTTCTATAGTTGCGATAGCTATCATATTTTTATTAACGTCTAAAATTTTTATACCATTTTTTAGAGAACACTCGAATTTAAGAACCGTATTGCTCCCATACTATCCCATCTACTCGGCTACAAAACTAGTAAAATCGATCACACAAAAATCACTACCTTTTACCTATGTAGCAGATGATGCGGTACTAGCTGATGATAAAAAGAAAATTTTAGTTTTGATAGTTGGCGAGACGCAAAGAAGCAGAAACTACTCACTAAATGGCTACGCCAAAAACGATACGAATAAATTTACTAAACAAAAAGGTGTGATAAGTTTTACAAATTTCTACTCATGTGGAACAGCCACGGAGACTAGCGTGCCTTGCTTATTTTCAGACTTAAAGCGAGAAAATTTTAGCAACCGCGAAGCTAAAGCTCGTGAAAATTTAGTTGATATCATCAACAAACTTGGAATAAAAACATACTTTTTTGGCAACAATAGCGGCGGCTGCAAGGGCGTTTGCAACAATCTTGATCAAAACCATACTTCAGATCATAGAGCAGAAGGCTTTGATGAAGTGATATTTGATGAGGCCAAAAAGGTCATCAAAGATGTAAATTCCACCACCTTTATCGTGCTACATCTGCAAGGCTCGCACGGCCCTATCTACTACAAAGGCTACCCAAGCAAATTTAAAGAATTTACCCCAACTTGTGATACTGCCGAGCTAAATAAATGCACGTCAGATGAGATAGCAAATACCTATGACAACACTATTTTATATGAGGACTATCTACAAAGCGAGCTAATAAACGCCCTTGAAGCAAGAAAAGATGAATTTGAAGTCACCATGTTCTTTTTCTCAGATCACGGGGAGAGCCTAGGTGAAAACGGTATATATTTACATGGTCTGCCTTATTCCATCGCTCCAGATGAGCAAAAACACATCCCAGCTATCGTCTTTTCAAGCGATAGTGGGCTTTTAAAAAGGCTAAAAATTAGAAAAAATGAAAGTCTTTCGCATGATTTTATATTTAGCTCAGTTCTTGGATATTTTGGAATAAAAACTAGGGCTTATGAGCCAGAATTTGATATCTTTAGGTAGTAAATTTAAAGCCAGCCCAAGCAAGAGCCTGAAGCTGGCGTAAATTTAAAAGCTGATCTCTTTTATATCAGCTACTTTTAGTATCTCACTATAAATTTGACCGATGACCGCGATGCGATTATTTCGTACTTTCTCGTTTTCAACGTTTATCATAACTTTGTCAAAAAACTCATCGATCTGTGGTTTTAATGCAAATAGCGCCTTTAGCCTTGGCTCATACGCTAGGCTCTTATCAACCGCTTTAAATGCATCATTTAGGGCTTTTTCAGCATCTATCTCAAAGAGGTTCTCATCAACCTTGCTAAATTTATCATCTTTTATGATGTTTGCAAGGCGTTTAAATGTCGAGAAATTCTCTCTAAAATTTGGCTCGCTAGAAATTTTAGCAAGTGCCTCTATCATCTTGGTTAGCTCCAAGATATCCTTTTCGCCGCTTTTTATGCAAGCTTTTACGATAGAAGAGTTTGCGTCAAAGAAGGTGTAGAGCCTATCAAGGATGAAATTTATAAGCACTTCAACGTCAAATTTCTTATAATCTTTCGCGATATCTTCTAAAATTTCTTTTACGTTAAATTTCAAATTATGTGCCAAAACGATCTTTATCACGCCATTAGCCGCACGTCTTAGAGCGTATGGATCTTTGGTGCCACTTGGGATTTTGCCGATACTAAAGAGTCCCATTAGCGTATCAAGCTTATTTGAAAGTGCCACAACCGAGCTAAAGACCTTGCTTGGGCACTGCGCCTCTTCACCATCTGGCAGATACTGCTCTTTTATGGCTAAAACGACGTCTTCATCCTCGTTTTTAGCCTTTGCGTAGTAAGCGCCCATGATGCCTTGAAGCTCGGTAAATTCATAAACCATCTGCGTTGTAAGATCGGCCTTGCTTAGCATTACAGCTCGCTCTAGCTTAGCCCCGTACTCGCCAGCTTCTTTTTTGAGTAGCTCGTCATAGTTGATAGCAAGCTTTTTAGCCACTTTTAGCTCTCTAAGCTCTTTTTCGTAGATACTTCCAAGCTCTTTTAGATATGTTATATTTTTTAGTTTTTCTGGACCAAATTCGTGCGCTAGGTCGCTTTGCCAAAAGAACATCGCATCACTCAGCCTTGCTCTTAGCACCTTTTCGTTGCCTTTGATGATGAGCGAGTAGTCCTGCGTGATGGCGTTGCTAACAACCACAAAGCCATTTGCGAGCTTGCCATCTTTAAAGACTGGAAAGTAGCGCTGATTTTCTTTCATCGAAGTGATAATAACCTCGCTTGGCACCTCCAAAAATTCCTCTTCAAACGAGCCAAGAAGGGCTGTTGGATACTCGGTGATCGCCACGACTTCAGCCAACAAGTCTTTATCGATCTCGATCTTTAACCCACTTTTTTGGCTGATCTTTTCAAACTCATCAAGGATTATTTTCTCTCTCTCATCCGCTTCAAGCACGACACCACGGCTCTTTGAGCCTTCAAAATACTCTTTTATGTTTGAAATTTTTATCTTGTCATAGCTAATACTTCTGTGCGGATAGGTTGAATCACCGCTCTCAACTCCAAATTTATTAAATTTTATGACTTCATCGCCAAGTAAACACAAAAACGATCTTATCGGGCGGATAAACTCGAACTCTCCGTTACCCCAGCGCATAGACTTGCCAAAGTTAAGACTCTTTAAAAACTCTTCAACCATCTCGCCCATTATCTTGGCAACCGGCTCACCTTTTACCTCTTTTTCGTAGTAAAGCACCTCTTTGCCGTCTATCTCTTTAAATTTAAGCTCACTATCATCTATGCCGCATTTATTTGCAAAGCTGAGTGCTGCCTTTGTAAAAGCTCCGTCTTTTAGTGCCACTTGCTTTGGCGCACCGATAAAGCTAGCTACACTGTCAGGCTGAGATTGTGGAAATTTCTCATGGAAAAAGACCAAACGACGCGGCGTATAATAAAATTTAAAAGGACTTACAAGATTATATTTTTCAAGAACAGCCTGCCATTTTGCATTGATATTTGGCAGCTCCCTTAAAAAGGGTATCGCTGGAAGCTCCTCAACTCCAATTTCTAACAATAACTCTTTCATATTTCACTCTTTTTATTAAAATTTTCTCTTTTTTCTCTTGCCATTTTTCTTGCCCTCTCCTTCTCCTGTGACTGCAAAATGACGCCTCTTATCATAAAAATAAGAAATAAAACAAACGCCGTAATCATAAAAATATCTAAAATTTGCACTCTCTACTCCACAACGATTTGGTTTTCTCTCTTGTAAATTTTAACTCTCGCGTTTTCAAAACTATACTCGCCATCTTTTAGCTTTTTCTTACTATAAACTCTGATCTTACCGTATGGTGTATGCAGGTAGCCTCTCTCTAGTCTGCCCGAAATTTTAGCAAAAACATCGCCACTTCTAGCTTCGCTTAATTGCGATGCATCTAGTAAATTTTCGCTAATATCTTTTGTACCATGCTCATTTATGATCTCATAAGAGCTAACCTCAAGCGCATCTTTATAAATTTTCATTCGCCTTACTAAAATATCTAGCTCTTCGCCTACAGTAACACTATTTTTAGGATCATAAACATAAATTCCGCGGTGATTTTTCGAGATAATAAAGCCATGCTTATCTTTTAAGATAACAACCGCTTTTTCAATCACTGCTGGCACTGCCCCTGGGTGATCAAAAAGCGTATCCACATCGGCCGTCTTATAGTTTTGTTCAATTATTTTTTTATTGGCTTTGTTTTTATCTTTTTTAAAAATTTTACTTACAAAGCTCTTTTTTACTGGGCTTGGATCAGTTGAAATTTTAAATTTTAACGCAAAGTGATCTGAGTAAAAGTCGCTCTTTGCAAAGCCTTTTTCATCGACTGCAAAGCTTGGTTTAAAGACTTCAAAACTACCACCAACATAGCTTAGATCACCATTTTCCATAAAACTAGGCGAAAGCAAAACATGATCGATCGCTCTTTTTTTGCCATGCACTGCGTGAGAATATCTATCTTTTGGCTCAAGCTCTTTATAAAGATCATAAAAATTTCTCGTTGCAATGATGTCATTTAGGATGGATTTTTGTCCGAAGGGTGAGTTAAAATCACCCAAAATAATCGCGTTTTTCTCTTTACCCAGAGCTGTTCTTAACGTTTTTTCAGCCTTTTTTTGCATATTTATACCATTTTTATAAGTTGGAAAGTGATTTACAAATATGCTAAATTTCTTACCTTTCGTCTCAAAAATAACCTTTAAAATATTTCTCGTCTTTACGTTTGGAACTTTAAAAATTTCACTGCCGCTTGGCTGTAACTTTGAAATAAGCCCAAGCCCAACAGGCGAGTTTTTCTCCTTTGTAAAGCTTATAAATTTATACTCGCTATCACTTACTAGAGCTTTTAAAACCTGTTCATTTTCGATCTCTTGAAGTGCTATAATGTCGGTATTTAGTGCATTTATGACTTGTCTTGTTCTTTGTAGTTTTGAATCAGCCGCCTCGCAGTCCCACTTTGATACGCCTACTTTAAAATCAAGATACTCGCTACCATCATCTTTGCAATCAAATAAATTTTGCACATTATAAGTTGCGATGCTAATTTCACTCGCAAATGCCACTAAAATAGTAAAAACCAAAGCAAAAACTACTCTCAAATCTCACTCCTAAAGTCAAATTCAGTGATATTTTGCCTGATCGCCTCATACGCGATAATGCCAGCACTCATAGCTAAATTTAAGCTTCTGCCCTCTTTTCCCATTGGTATGGTTATGGCGTTTTTAAAATTTATATCCATAAATTCTCTTGGCAACCCAGTACTCTCGCCACCAAAAAATATAAAATCTCCTGGCTTAAACCTAGCCTCGTAGTAAAGCCTATTTGTCTTTGTGGTAGCGAAGAAAAATCTATCCTTGTGGCTTAAGTTTGCTTCTAAAAATTCTTCCAAACTATCCCAAATTTTTGGATTTAAAATTTTCCAGTAGTCAAGCCCTGCTCGTCTAACAGCCTTTTCACTCAGATCAAACACAGTGGGCTTAACGATATGTAGCTTTAAATTTGCATTAACGCACATTCTACCGATAGCTCCAGTATTTTGCGGTATCTGAGGATGAACTAAGACTATGTTAAACATAAGCTTTCTTTGCCTTAAAAAGTGTTATAAACTAGCCTATTTTAGCCAAAATGGGCTTTTAAGAGTTTTAAAGACTAATCTTTTCTAGGCTTACGCTCGCTTAGATATTTTGAAATTTCAAGCTCTTGCCTACGTTTTATCTCTTTTGCGATCTCTTCGTTTTTAAAACCAGCTGATAAAATTTCTGCCACATCAACCTTCGCATCAAATTTTGCCTCATAAATTCCAAGCTTCTTGGCACGCTCTATCCGCTCTTTATTATAAGCTCCAAGCCATGATTTTATGGGCATATTTAGAGCTATTTGCATTAGCTCTTTATCGATTGGCATGTCCTTAAAATAAGGCTGCTTTAAGATAGAAAAGTAGCTCTTTGGCAGACGCATTTTCTCTAAAATTTCTTTTGCGTCAAGCTCAAATTTGCCAAACAAAAGATACAAAAATAGCCTCTCATCATTTATAAATTTTCTGACACTTTTAAGCTCAGTTAAAAACTCATCATCTTTATAAATTTGCACGCCAAAAATTTCTTTAAAAAGCCTAAGCTCAAAAAGATAGTAAGCTCCTTTTTCTAGATGCTTCGCGCGAAAAAATTTAATAAGCTCAGTATTTATCCTATCTCTGCTTAAAAACTCTAAACTAAGGCTTTTCATAAGAGCTAGCGTATCATCAGTTATGTTAAAATTAAGCCTAGCGCTAAACTGCACGCCACGAAGTATCCTTAGCGGATCTTCTTTAAATTTTTCACTATCAATGTGCCTTAATGTCTTGTTTGCCAAATCTTGCTTCCCGCCGTAAAAGTCTAAAATTTCTCCATTAAAGATATTCATCATCATGGCATTTATAGTAAAATCTCGCCTAAGACTCGCCGTTTTTGGATCGTTAATATAGCTTACTGCAAAGTCTTTGTGTGAATCTCCAGTTTTGCTCTCGCTTCTTGGAAGCCCAATATCGTAGTTTTTGTATTTATAGATGAAGTAGCTTTTGCCAACGCCACTCGCTCCAATGCTAGCCATTAGCTCATTAAATTTAGTAGGCTCAATGTCATAAACTTCGATGTCATAATCATAAATTTCTCGCCCCAAGAATGCATCTCTCACGCAGCCACCTACGAGATAGACACGTGAAGTAAATGGGGCAAATAGCGATCTAAAAAAGTCTAGCTCGCTATTTTTATAAATTTCATTTTTGATTTTTATCTCATTTTTTGAGCCATCTAATGGCTTATTTTGAGAGATTTTGGAGTCTATTTTCGATGTTTGCAAGGGTAAATTCTAAAAATTTTGTCGTTAGCTCAAGCCTTGAAGCAAGATTTTGTTCACTAGTTTGTTTAAGCCCTTCAAAAAGCACTTCTATGCGTTCAGCAAGGTTTGCTAAGAAAATTTTCTCTTCGCTCACCTCTCTATTTTTTATTGGACTTACTGGTTCCTCTTTTACCTCAAATGCTTGCTCATTTTGTAAATTTGCCTCAACTTTTAGCTCGTTATTTAGCGCATTTTCATTATTCTCTATGGCCAAAAGCTCTTTTTTTAGATTCTCACGCTCAAGCTCTTCTTGCTTTTTACTTTGCAATGCTTCTATTTTCTCAAGCTCAGCGCTAACCTCACTGATTGCCATTCTAGCGATATCATCAAGCTTCATAATCTTATCAACCACCTTTTAAATTCATTTATCTCTTCATCACTTTTCATCGCTATAAAAAACTCTTTCATCTGCTCGTTTTTTATCGCTCGCTCTTTGCGAAGTCCGCTCAGGCGATTTATCGCGCTAAGGGCGTCTTTGTTTGACGGATCTTGCTTTAAGATATTTTTATAAATTTCAAGTGCGTCATCTTTTAGCCCCTGAGCTTCGTAGATCAGTGCTTCAGTGATTGTGTTTTTCATTTTTTGATAAATCCTGCGATAACATCGCCTATCTCGCTAGTTGAGCAAATTTCAACCGCGTTAAAAGCAGCGATATCTTTTGTTCTATAGCCTTTTGCTAGTGCCTCTTTCACAGCATTTTCTATCGCATCTGCGGCTTCATTTTCACTAAATGCGTATCTTAGCATCATAGCTGCACTTAAAATCGTTGCGATTGGATTTGCTATGCCCTGCCCTGCGATGTCTGGAGCTGAGCCGTGTATTGGCTCATAAATTCCCACTTTGCCACCCATACTAGCGCTTGGCAAAAGTCCTATCGAGCCACAGACCATGCTAGCCTCATCACTTAAGATGTCGCCGAATAAATTTTCAGTAAGTATGACGTCAAAATTTGCTGGCGCTCTTACTAGCTGCATCGCCGCATTATCCACATACATAAAGCTAAGCTCTACTTCAGGGTAATTTTTAGCCACCTCGCTAGTCACCTCGCGCCAAAACTGGCTTGTCTCAAGCACATTTGCCTTATCGACCATGCAGACCTTTTTCTTGCGAAGCATAGCCGTCTCAAAGGCGATCTTTGCTATACGCTCGATCTCAAATTTAGAATAAACCATCGTATTAAACGCTCTATCTTCGCCTTTTTCACGTGGCTGTCCAAAATAAAGCCCGCCCGTTAGTTCACGAACCACGACAAAATCAACGCCTCTTAAAACCTCTGGTTTTAGCGTGCTAGCATCCACTAGCTCATCAAAAACAATGGCTGGGCGTAAATTTGCATAAGCTTCAAGCTCTTTTCTAATCTTTAAAAGCCCGCTCTCTGGCCTTAGATGTCTTGGCAAACTATCCCACTTCTCGCCGCCGATCGCTCCAAAAAGCACAGCATCAGAGCTTAGAGCAGAACTAAGCGTTTCATCTGGCAAAGGCACGCCAAATACATCATAAGCTGCACCACCCATAAGCTTATAGTCGTACTCAAATTTTATCCCAAACTCAGCGCTAACAACATCTAAAATTTTTATCGCCTCATCTATGATCTCAGGGCCGATGCCATCGCCTTTTATAACACAAATTTTATATTCTCTCATTATTTAATCCAACTTTACTTTTGCGTATTCTATAAGTCCGCCGGCGTTTAGAAGCTCTTGCATAAACGGCGGTATAGGGCTAAATTTATACTCTTTGCCGCTGGTTAGATTTGCGACCGCGCCGTTATCTACGTCTATTTTTAGCTCATCGCCCTCGTTTATCTCGTCCGTTTCTTTGATCTCGAGTATCAAAAGCCCCGTATTAAAGCTATTTCTATAAAAAATTCTCGCATAGCTTTTAGCTATCACCGCGCCTATACCGGCAGCTTTAAGCGCGATAGGAGCGTGCTCGCGAGAGCTACCGCAGCCGAAATTTTCGCCCGCTACGATAATGTCGCCCTTATCTATCTTGGAGCTAAAATTAGGATCGGCGTCCTCCATTATATGTTTTGCTAAGATATTTTCGTCGGAAGTATTTAAGTATCTGGCGGCGATAATTATATCGGTATCGATATTGTCGCCGAATTTCCAAACTTTATTCATCGTTTCGCCTTTTTTAAATTTTCGAGATTTTAGCCAAAAGTAGCTAAATAATTCATCAAACGGCGAATAAAATTTGCGGCCTAAACGGCTAAAGGGCAAGGCAAAGGGCGCTAAACGCCCCTTTTATTTTTTTAAATTTAAAGAACACCTGCCTAAGAATTTACACGCAGGACAAAAACCCGTAACGCCGACGATAATCGGGATTAACCCGATTAACGCCCAGTAGCTCTCGTAAAAATACCAAACTACCGCCATAAAAACTAGCCCTAGTACGACCCTAATAATTCTACTTTTCACGCTTACCATATTTTTACCTTTTCTTAAAAATTTTATAAAGCGGGCAGTAGCCGTAATATCCCGTTAAAAGCGGAATTAGCCCGACCGTCCACAACCAGCAGTCGCAAATAAATCCGAAAATAAAAAACCAAATCGCCGCTATAATCAAACGTATAGTTTTATCTAAAACGCTCATTTTATCTCCTTTAAGCTAAAGCTTTTAGCATTCCGTTCATAACCATAGGTTTAAATCCGTAAATTTTAACCAGCCAACTCATGTAGCTCTCTCTGGTAGCGCCGAAGCACTCTAGCGTCGGAGCCGTTCCCTCCCAGTCGAACTCTACCATTATGGCCTTGCCGTATTTGGTGATAAAAGGGCAAGCCGTATATCCGGTAAATTTCTCGCTAGGTTCTCGTCCTTTTATCGTATCGGCTAAATTTTTAGCTAAGATCGGATACATTTTCCTAACGCTAGCCCCCGTTTTGCCGGCCGCAAATCCGCAAATATCGCCGATACCGAATATATTTTTAAATTTTGTACTTTGCAGGCTGTATTTATCGACGGCTAAAAAATTTAGCTTGTCGCCCTCTTTGGTTAGGCCGGCGCGAGCTAAAATTTCGCTTCCTTTTTGCTTAGGCGGCAAGTGAAGCCAGTCGTATTTTACGTCGATTAGCTCGGACGCGATTTTATCTTCGCCGTTTTGCCTATACGCCGTCCAAAACTCGAAAGTAGCGGTATTTGAGCTTTTATCGACGGCTACGATTTGGTGGCGAAGATTAAATTTTATCTTTCTTTTTATCATTATTTGAGTCATAGCCGCGGCATAAGTCGGATCGCCGAAAAGTTTGCCGCCGCCGACGTAAAGATTAACGCTGCCTTTATCGCGGTTACCGGCCAACCTCAGCCTATCTTCGCTCATGCATGTTACTTTTTTATTAGCGCCGCTGCATTTCATCGGGGTTTTTTGATCGCAAAATACAGCCGCGCCGCCGTTTTGAGAGAATTTTTTCATCAGCTCGTTGCTCTTTACGGCGCCTTGTAGAGTGTAGACGGAGGATATATTGCCGCTCGTATCGTTAATATCCTCTAAGCTTAGCCCCTTAACGGCTTCAAAGTCGTATTCCACGCCGCTTGCTACGATTAGATAATCATACCCCAGCTCGCTCCCGTCGTCTAAGACGAGCAGATTAGCTTCGGGCTTTATTTCCGATACGTTTTTGCGTATCCACTCGGTTCCTTGCGGGATATAATCCGCTTTTTCGTAAACGACGTCGCTAGCTTCGTAAATTCCGACGGCGATTAGCGTAAAGCCCGGCTGGTAGTAAAATTTCTCGTCTTTATCCACGAGAATTACCTTGGCGTTAGGCATATCTCTTCTAAGTTTAGCCGCCAACGCGATACCGCTAAGTCCCGCGCCCATTATGACGATTTTAGAATTTATATCGTCGTTTTCGCCACCCGTTACCGAGCAACCGCTCATACTCGCGGCTAGTCCCGCGGCCCCCATTAGCTTTAAAGCGTCTCTTCTTTGCAGTCCTTTCATAAATTCTCCTTTTAAACGAGTTTATGAAATGCTACCCAAAAAAGGCCGCTCTCTCCGTAACAAAGTTACCTTAAAACGAGAATTTTAAGAAACAAGCCTTATTTCGCCGCGGCTTTGCGTTATTTGCCCGCTTCTCTCAAGCTCTTTTAGCACCCTAGATACCGCTTCTCTAGCGCTTCCTAGATGATTCGCCAGCTCTTCGTGAGTTATTTTTATAAAATTTTCGTTTAGGTTTTCGATGCTTTGGGATAAAAAATTCATAATCCGCGCCGAAAGCGGCAAAAACAAAGCCTGTTCCATAACGTTTATCGTTCTGGCAAACCGATCGGCTACGATTTTTAGAGTAAAATTTAAAATGCTCGGATATTTTTCTTTAAGAGGTTTGTAAATTCGCGCCGGAATAACGATAATCTCGCTGTCTTGCTCGATTTCGACGCTTACCTTATTTTCTAGCGAATTTATAGAACACGTATCGCACAGCACGCAACTCTCGTCTTTAGTTAGCCTAAATATCGTTATTTCCTTTGCGCTAGACGACACGAACGCCCTTAAAACGCCTTTTAGTATAAGGATAAATCCGAAGCAATCGTTTCCGGAATAAAATATATCGCCCTTCTTTACGGTTTTTAGATACGCGTTAGCAAAGATCGCATTTAGATCCTCGCTTGCTAGATCGAAATTATTCGTAAACCTTTCGCGCAAAATTTCTTTTAACTCTTCGCTTAGCATTTTGCCCTTTCGTGACTTCGTTACAAAAATTTAACCTTATTATAGGTAATATTGCATAAAAATTTAATACGAAAAGAAAAACAATGCACGATATTAAGCAAAACGACTCGCAAAGCAAAATAAAATCGCTGCCGATTATGCTTTTCGCCGGTACTATGGGGCTTGGCGGGCTTTGCGCGGCTTATAAGAAATTAAGCGAGATATTTGATTTACCCAGCGAGATATTCTCGGCGCTTAGAGCGCTAGACTGCACGGTATTTTGCCTACTTTCGGCATTTTACCTCTTTAAGCTTTTAAAATTTAAAGAAGAAGTAAAGGCCGAATTTTCGCACCCTATAAGGATAAATTTTTTCGGCGGATTTATCATCTCGCTTTTTCTTTTAGCTCTGGCCTACAAAGACGCACCGCGACTATACTACTCGCTTTTTTACGCGGCTTTAGGCTTGCAGACGATTTTTACGCTTTACGTAATTTCTTTTTGGATCGACGAAAAATTCGATATCGCGACGCTAAATCCGGCATGGTTTATCCCCGTAGTGGGCAACTTGCTAATTCCGATCATAGCCGAAAAATCTCAGGCGATCTGGTATTATTTTAGTTTGGGGCTATTTTTCTGGATTATTTTATTTGCCGTTATATTTTACAGATTAGTCTTTTTCGATAAGTTAGCCGATAAATTCGTCCCAACGCTAGTTATTACGCTAGCGCCGCCGGCTATGGCGTTTTTAGGATACGTAAAATTAACCGAGCAATTCGACGCTTTTGCGGCGATACTTCTTAATATAAACGTATTTTTCGCCGCGCTTATACTTTTTTCGTATAAAAGATTTATTAAACTCAAATTCGCCCTATCGTGGTGGGCTTTTACTTTCCCGACGGCCGCTAGCTCCATAGCGTTTTTAAAAGCTTACGAAATTACGCAAAGCGATTTTTATTTAGTTTTAGGCGTCGGCGCTTTTACGGCTCTAGTCGCTTCGATTTTGATAGTCGGGTTTTTAACGGTTAAATCTATAATAAACGGCGAAATTTTTTCGGAAAAATAGCCTTAGCTCAAAAATTCACTTTAGTAGTATTCGTAGCTAATTTCTAGCTTTTTATATAGGCCGATTTCCGTTATGTCGCCATTTTCGTAGTATTTGTCCGCGGGCTTAAATTTGACCGAGGTTTTACGCGTCAAATTTCCACGCTCGTCCCTGCTTATATCCTTAAACTGCAATATTTGCCAGATTTTTGCCTCGGAGCCGAAGTAATTTACCGACGTATACTCCATCTCGTCGCCGTTTACAGCGTAGTAATAAACCCATTTTGAGTTTGGGGCTTGCGTGATTTTTTCGTATTCGCCGTTTGGCTTGCGCTCGAAGCTTATCTCTATGCCGTTGCGCGGCTCCATATTATTTTCTATCCGCGTTAAAACGCCACTTTCGTCGTAGACGTAGCTATCGTCCGTTACTAGCGTCCCGCCCGAATACGTCGCCCGAGCGATCATTTTGCCGTCCTTGCCGTAGGTAATTTTCTCCGTGCGGGGGTAAAATCTATCCTCCACATGCTGCTCTTTGGCCGTCGCGACTAAATTTTCGCCGTCAAATTCGTATTCATAGAGATAAACGGCGCTATCTTGATATTTTTTGCGCACTAGCCCGTCTTTGCCGTACTCAAACAAAACCGAGCCGTTCGGTACGCCGTTTATATGTTCGGTTTCTTGCAGTATATAGCCGTTTTCGTTAAACTCCGTCCGCTTTACGCGCGTATTTTCTAGCGTGCCGGAGCCGTCCGTAGAGTATTCGTACTCCGTAGCCGTCATGCTTTTTACCTCGCCTTTTAGCTCTCTTTTGCTCCAGTCGCTTTGCGGTAAAACGGCCGAGTTTAGATAGCAAACGGCCGATACCGCCGCAAAAATAACCTTTAAAATTTTCATTTTTATCCTTTTTCAAATCACGCAAATCCTAGATTAGTTTAGGCTAAATTTCGCCTAATTTAGCCTAAAAGGCGGCAATACCGATAAAATCCTAGCTTTTACGAGTTTAAATCCGCGCCTGAAACCGACTTAAATTTTTAAGCAAGTCTGAGGCGAATTTTCATTTCGGCAGTTTATTAACTTAAGCTTCGTTTGCCTTTTTTAAAATTTCTCTCATCTCTTCTTCGCTAAGCGGCTCAACCAGTATATTTGCGGCGTCTATGAAGCGATATTTTTCTTTTGGTAAATTTGCCATAAAGGCATTGTATTCGCATTCGCCGAACACGTGCGCGTCCCTATCGTCTACGCCGACTACTAGCGTAAGTATCCAGCGCGAGACCTTGCGCTCTCCTAGAACTTCTTGCGCCTGCCACGACGGAGAGGGAGCGTAAGGCAAGATGGTCGGTAAATTTTCGCTAAGCGTATACGCGCCAAAAATTTCGTTGCCGTCTTTATCTTCGTATAAATTCTCTCTTGCGCTATAAGCGTCAAGATACTGCACCCGCCTCATCATCTCATCAAATTTAGCCGCAGGGCTAGCGCTTGCAAAAATTTCATCTATCATAACCGCGTCAAACGCCACGTCGCGCTCCAGGCCAGAGATATAAAGCGTTTGATTTTTCTCTTTTGCATCCTTTAGAGCTTCGAGCCCCCACATTATGTCGGCTTCATAATCAAATTTTAAAATTTGCTCGCTATCGTAAATTTCTTCATTGTCGCGCTCTATTTTCGAGCCGGTTTTGGCTGAAATTTTAGAAAGAAACAAAATCGCCGTCTGCCAGTCTCCAACGCCGCTTGGAGTACAGACTCGCACGATATATTTGCCGTCTTCGTAGCTTAGCTCAAAGCCGCGAGCGCTCTTTTGCCATACGCCTGCGATCATCACGTTTTCGTTTAGCGAAAGCTCGCTCGGCTCGTCGTTTTGGCTATTAAAAAAGCAAAATCCCTCTATAAAATCTGAAATTTCACGCTCGCTTAGCGCCTTTTCATATCCGCCAAAAAGCTTCTTTTTGTTTTTTACCTTAAATGTTACGCTCATAAATTCTCTTTCGCCTACTCTAAAACGTCATCGCTTGATCGCACTGCCTAACCCACTCGGATAAGATATCCATGCTACCTTTCACCTCAGCCTCGAAATAAGGCTCTCCCGCATACAAACCGCACCTCGTTTGGCAGCTACCGCAAACCTTTAACATAGCGCCGCTAGCGTAAAGCTCTTTTAACATCGCCACTAGATCTACGTCGTAGTTTTCCGGCTTTTTGGTGCTATTTCGCGCAAGGTCGACCGCATCGTTCATTAGAAAAATTCTAACCTCTTCGCCTTTTTCTTTTAGCGTTTTAGCTAGCCTTAATGCGTTGTAAGCATTGTCGGTACCGTTGTATGGTTGATTTGTAAGTATAAATAGAAATTTTTTCATCTTTTTCTCCTTTTGCCAAAAATGTAGCGCAAACCGAGCAAATTTTAGCCAAGCTATATAAAAAGAGGCTAAATTTATCTAAAAAGTAAAAGTACGCCGATCGTACAGACGATAATGGCGGTGCAAATTTCAAGTAGCCTTAGGTGCGTTTGTAAAAATTTCTTTAGCATAGCTCCGCCAAGCGCGTAGATATTTAGCGAGCAAAACTCGATGAAAACGAGCGTTGCCGCGATCAAGCACATACGAGCGAGACTGAAGGGATCGTCTTTGTCTAAAAATGTAGGTAGCAAAGCCGAGAAAAATATCCATGCCTTTGGATTTGTAACGCAAACGATGAGTCCGTTTATAAACATCTGCTTTTTGCTTGGTAAATTTGAGACGTTTGTTACGCTAAGCTCGCCCTTGCCAAAAAGAAGCATCGCGCCAAGATAGAGCATATAAAGCCCTGCGATGATGTTTAGCGCCTTAAATGCGTACTCAAAATGATGAAGTACCGCGCCTACGCCAAGCATACAGCAAAACGCCACGAAAGCAAGCGAAAGAAGCTGTCCGGTCATCATAATAAGCGAGTGCTTATAGCCAAAGCTCATACCGATACTCATCGCATAGGTCATGTTGATGCCCGGCATTAGCGAGATAGGAGCAAGCATGGCGAAAAAGAGTAAGAAGTCCATAAAAAGCCTTGAAATTTAGCTAACAAATATAAAAATTTAAGCTATAAATCAGATCCCGCGATCAAATTTATAGCTTAAATTTAAAAGGCGGACCAAGCCGCCTCTTTTTTAGTGAGTTAAGAAATACTCTTGAATTTTGGCTTTGTCGCTTGTTTTTGTAAGTGCAAGCATCAAAAGCACTCTAGCTTTTTGCGCGTTTAGATTATCGCTTGTTAAAAAGCCGTATTTTGCGTCGTCCACCTCGCCGTTCATGGTCGTCTCGCCACTTCCTACACGTGAGTCGCGAACTACCACTACGCCAGCTTTTGAAGCCTCACCAAGTGCGTCAAGTACGCTAAAGTAAGGGTTGCCATTGCCAAGGCCAGCGCTAACGATACCTTTTGCGCCGTTTTTAACAGCTATGTTTACAAAGTCAGGGTTATCATTTGTATGAGAGTAGATGATATCAACTCTTGGAAGTTCTTTTACACCCTCTAGATCAAATGCTGATTTTGCTGTGTGTTTTCTAATCGGATTCATATAGTATTTTACGTTGCCATAAAAGACTGTGCCGATCTTACCGCTGTTTGGTGATTTAAATGTATCAACGCCTGTTGTGTTGGTTTTTGTTACCTCACGAGCCGCGTGAATTTCATCATTCATAGTAACCACAACACCCTTGCCTACGCTATCTTTACTAATAGCTACGTTTACAGCGTTAAATAAATTTAACGGGCCGTCTGCGCTTAGTGAGCCGCTATTTCTCATCGCGCCTACAAGCACGACTGGTTTGTCGCTTTTAACGACTAAATTTAGAAAGTAAGCTGTCTCTTCCATAGTGTCTGTGCCGTGAGTAACGACGATACCATCAGCTTTACCGCTATTTAGAAGCTCGTTGATTCTATTTGCAAGCTTTAGCCAAACTTCATTGTTCATATCCTGTGAGCCGATATTTGAAATTTGCTCGCCTTTTATGGTAGCGATCTTGTTGATGTCAGGTACGGCTGCGATTAGTTTATCGACCGTAACAGTTCCAGAAGTATAACTTGAATCAAGCGAACCTGAGCCGCTTCCTGCTATCGTTCCACCAGTAGCTAGTATGTAGATGGTTGGCTTTGCAACCGCTAAAGTAGCACCTAAAATCATGAGTAACACCGCCTTAAAGATTAAACGCATTTTAGCTCCTTTGCATTAAAATTTGCTAGAGCATTATAACGTCACATATTTAAAAAATTTATTAATTTTTAAAATTTATATTTATTTAAAAAATTCTTATCAAAAGCATATAAATTCCAGTTGAAACGACTATGCTAAGAAGGGCGTTTTTAAACTTTAAATGCACCAAAATAGCCGTAAAAACCGCCACTATCTCGCTTAAGCCGTATGGAAACTCGCCAAATTTCGTATCTTTTAGACCGTAGCAGACCAAAACGACCATTATCATCATGCCCATATGCTTCTCGATGGCGTCCAAATAAGGGTTTGGCTTATAGTTTCTTAACACATAAAACGGCGTTGCTCTCGTTATAAAAGTAGCTAGAGCACTTAAAAGCACCGCCACAAAAAGTACCATCTCGCTTGAGCTTACACTTATCAAATTTTATCCTTGAACAAAAGCAAAAATATAAAACAAAGCGCCATTGAGCCAACAAGCACAAATTTAGCTGGAAAGAGGCTCACTCCAAGCACGCCAAAAAAGGCAGCTGCAAAGAGCACGCGGTAGTTTTTGTCATTTTTGAACATCTCGATGACGATTACTATAAAAAGCGAGGTCAAACTAAACTCAAGGCCTTTTGTATCGGCTTTTATAAGGTCACCAAGAAGTGCTCCAAGAAGTGTTCCAGCCGCCCAGTATGACCACGAAAGTACATTTAGCCATGTAAAGACAAAGCTACGATCACTCACCTCTTTTAGTCCCAAATTTTTAAATATCGCAAAGGTCTCATCTGTTAGCAAAGCGATGTTTAAAAGCCTAAATTTGATCCCACTATACTCTTTTAAAAGTGAAATTCCATAAAAAGTGTGACGCAAATTTACAAGGTAGCTCACGATAAAAACCTCAACATAGCTCGTGCCAACGCTAAAGAGCGAGAGCATCATAAACTGCGCTGCGCCGCCGTATGCTAACGTACTAAGCGCCACAGCGATAAATGCGCTAACACCCATACTTTTAGCCAAAATGCCAAATGCGACACCAAGCGGAAAATAGCCCATAAAGATAGGAATGGATAGTTTAAAAACATATTTAAATGTCAAATTTTTACCTTCGTAAGAAGCCGAAATGTTAGCAAAATTTGAAAAATTTAGAGTAAAAATAGAGTTAAATTTTATAAAATGATAGAAATTTATGGAGCCAAAAGATGAAAAAGATAATTTTAATTTTATTTTGTATTCTTTTTTCTTGGGGTAAAAATTTTGATACCGCTAAGCTTGAAAGTGAATGCGCTTTAAATAACGTAGAAAGCTGCACCGATCTTATATATATCTACCTTGACAAAAACGAGCGCGATAAAATGGCAGCTATGGCGAACAAGTCCTGCGAGCTAGGCAATCCACATAGCTGTCTCTTTTTAGGAAATATATATCTGCAAAAAGACACTCTAGCGCAAGAGAAAGAAGAAGGGCTTAGGCTTTATAATAAGGCTTGCGAACTAAAAAGTGCATTTGCTTGCTATACTCTTGCACTTATCTATGAAACTGGAGATGCTGGTATATCGCAAGATAAAAATAGAGCAAAAAACTACTACAAAAAAGCCTGCGAGCTTGATTTGGAAGAAGCATGCAGTAGCTTAAAAATTTCTCAGTAACTTTTATTCTTGCTCCTAAAAACAGAAATTTTAGATGAGATGTGCCAAATTTTAATTTCGCCCAAATTAATGCGTTTGCTTTATCGAGTCCTTGCCTTTTGGCGTTTTATTTAAAAAGTAAAATACCTCAAGCGTAAAAGAAAGCAGTATAAGTCCAACGATAGCTAGAGTCGCGTTCATACTACCTACCTTTTAAGCCCATTTACTATTTCAAGCATCGAGTCACTCGTGGTTATCGCCTTTGAGTTTGCCTCGTATGCGCGCTGACCAGTGATAAGATCAGTCATCTCTTCGACCAGCTGGACGTTACTCATCTCGACAAATCCTTGTCTGATCGTACCAAGTCCGTCAAGTCCTGCCACGCCTACTACAACATTACCGCTAGCACTTGTTTCCAGGTAGTTGTTATCACCCATTGAGTGAAGGCCAGCTGGGTTTATGAAATTTGCTAGCTCAATCTGACCTATCTGAGCCATCTCTCTCTCACCTGCTTGGAGTACTGATACGGTGCCATCTGTGCCGATAGAAATTTGCGTCGCATTCGCAGGCACGGTGATCTGAGGGATTAGCTGATAGCCATCGCTATTTACAATAGTACCATTTGCGTCAAGTTTAAAAGCACCATTTCTAGTGTAGGCTGTCGTGCCATCAGGCAACTGAATCTGAAAAAATCCATTGCCCGCTATTACCATATCTAGGTTGTTGCTAGTCTCTTTAAAATAGCCCTGAGAGAAAATTTTATTTATCGCCGTTGGACGCACGCCAAGACCCACTTCAATGCCTGTTGGGCTTGTGGTAGTCTGGCTTGTAGCCGTACCTGCGTACTCCATAACTTGATACATAAGATCAGCAAATTCAGCCCTATTTTTCTTATATCCATAGGTATTTACGTTTGCGATGTTGTGTGAGGTTACGTCTATCTGCGTCTGCTGAGCTATCATGCCAGTGGCCGCAGTGTAAAGTGATCTCATCATAGTTTTATCCTTTTATTAAGCTTTTAGAGCTAGTTTTTGAACAGCATCTTGGTTAAGATCGTTCATGTGGCTTGTCATAACCTTTTGATACATATCAACTAGGCGCTGGGTTTCTATTAGACCAACCATTTCTAAAACTGGGTTTACGTTTGACATCTGAGCATATCCTTGCATTACGCTATCAGCCTCATCAAGCTCATTTATGTCGTCAAAATTCCTACTCTCAAAGAGATTATCTCCAACCTTTTTTAGATCTCTTATCTCTCTTGGCTGAGCGATAAAAAATTTAGAAAATTGATTGTTATTTGAGTATAAATTTCCATTTTTATCAGCAGTTAGCACCTCTCCTTGTGGTACTTGGATACCTCTTTGATCAGGATTTTGTGCCTCGTAGCCGCTTGGCAAAACTTTATAGCCCTCTTTTGTGACGATGTAGCCGTCGCCATCAAGACTAAAAGAGCCATTTTTGCTAAGTTTTACGCCATTTGGGGTATCAACTAAGAAAAATGCGTCATCTCTTTTTATCGCAAAGTCAAGCGTGTTTGAGCTGTATTTAAAGCCACCGGCACTAAAGTCGGTGTACTCTTCGCTCACTTGTGGTACGCGATCAAGCGTTCTATTTAGAAATTTAGCTCCATCTTTTGTGTGATTTTTAAGCGGAAGCTCATCTTGCGTCTCTTTAAAAATTCTTGCAAAGTCACCGATGACCACATCGTTTCGCTTGTAGCCGATCGTATTTACATTTGCAAGGTTGTTTGAGATAACGTTTAATCTGTTAAACTGTGTTACCATACCAGCAGTGGCTTGATAATAACCATTTTGCATAAATTTTCCTAATCAAAATTTGATTTTTATAGCTACTAAGCAATCATCGTTCCAACTTTGTTTTTATACACATTTACAAAATTTGGGTATAATCCACTTTCTTTTAAACAACACTTAAATCACAATTAGACGATTCGAAAGGAAATTTATGAGCGCCGCAAAAGACTCTTTTTCTCAAATAGAAGAGCTTTTTGCTGAAAATGCAAAAGGCTTTTTGACATACGAAAAATTAGTAAAATTATTAGACAAAGCTCCAACTGCCACGATAGTAAAAAAGATAGAACAACTAGCAAAAACAAATAAAGTCAAGCTCATCACATCTGCTGAGGCTGCAAAGCTTAGAAATTTAGCTGATGCTAAAAAGCGCCAAGAAAACGCTCAAAAGAGCGATCAAGATATCGATGAGGATCTCGATCTTTCAGGCGAAAGTGACCTTTTAGAGTGGTCAAGATCAGATAGTCCTGTAAGGATGTATCTAAGAGAGATGGGTCAGATCGCGCTTCTTACAAAAGATGAAGAGGTAGAGATCAGCAAAAGAATCGAGCTTGGCGAAGATATCATTATCGATGCATTTTGTTCAGTGCCATTTTTGATTGACTTCATACTTGATTATAAAGAGCCACTAATCAATAGGGAGCGCCGTGTAAAAGAGCTTTTTAAGAGCTTTGAAGACGAGAGTGAAAACGAAGAAAATGAAGATAACGAAGACGATATAGACGACGAAGATGAAGAGAACGAAGAAAACGAAGCTCCTAAAAAATCAGCTAAAAACGATAAGCGCGCTGAAAAAGTTATAGAGAGTTTCAAGGCCCTCGAAAAGGCAAAAAAAGAGTGGCTAAAGACCGCAAACAAACAAGATAAAGTTGAGAGCGATGACACAGCTTCAAAGATGACGCTTGCATTTAAAAAGAAAATTTTAAAAGAGAAGCTAATGGATCTTGGACCAACAAGCAAGCTAATTAGCGAGATCGTAAAATCAATGGAGACAGCTCTAAAAAGCGACGATGAATTTGATAGAGAGCTAAAGCGCTTGGAGTATCGCTTACCGATGTTTAGCGACGAGCTTAAGAAAAATCACAAAAGTATCTTAAAAGATATCATCAAACTTAGCAAAGAAGAGATCGCGGCTCGCGTGCCAGAAGCCACAATGGTATCAACTTATGTCGAGATCAAAAAGCTATTTACTACAAAAGAGGCGAGCAAGCAAGGCTTTGATCTTGAGCCAGCAAGACTAAAAGAAATTTTAGAGCAGATCAAACGTGGAAAGAAAATTTCTGACGAGGCAAAAGCTAGAATGGCCAAGTCGAACCTCCGTCTAGTTGTAAGTATCGCGAAACGCTATACAAATAGGGGCTTACCATTTTTAGATCTCATCCAAGAGGGTAACATTGGCCTTATGAAGGCGGTTGATAAATTTGAATACAGAAAAGGCTATAAATTTTCAACCTATGCCACATGGTGGATCCGCCAGGCTATCTCGCGTGCGATCGCCGATCAGGCAAGGACGATTAGGATACCTATCCACATGATAGAAACGATAAATCGTATCAATAAAATCAACCGCAAATACCTCCAAGAAGAGGGGAAAGAGCCTGATGTAAGCATTATTGCAAAAGAGGTTGGGCTAAGCGTTGATAAGGTAAAGCAAGTTATCAAGATCACAAAAGAGCCGATCAGTCTTGAAGCTCCTATCGCAAACGAAGAAGATGGAAAATTTGGAGATTTTGTAGAGGATAAAAGCTCTCTTTCTCCGATAGAGCAAATTTTAAAAAGTGACCTTAGAGAGCAGATAGATGACGTACTTTCGCAGCTAAATGAGCGCGAAAAAGCGGTTATTTCGATGAGATTTGGCTTGCTTGAAGATGAGAGCGACCGCACACTTGAAGAGATCGGCAAGGCCCTAAATGTCACTCGCGAGCGTGTTCGCCAGATAGAAAGCTCAGCTATCAAAAAACTAAAACACCCAAAAGTTGGTAGAAAACTTAAAAACTACATTGAGGGCTAAAAGCCCCTTTTTTGGGATATTTTCCTTAAGACTTTTTCTTTAGCTTTATAAAATTTAAAAATTTTTTAGCAACAAATTTCACTAACAATCTACATTGATTTTATTATTGAAAGGCTGGATTCAGCCCTCATTTAGCCATTATATCGGCCTAAAAATAAAAATACAAAAACTTAATATTTTTTTAAAGAATAAAGTTAGATAAAAAGTATTTTACCGGCGCAAGACCGGTAAAAATTTATTCAGCTAGAAGTTTATCTAGTTTTGCAGCTAAGCTCGTAGTATCATGAGCTTTGGCTAAGCTCGCAGCATGAAGTTTTAAATTTGATTGTAAATTTTCTTCCAAGCTCTTTGCGATATCGCTGCTATCAAGATTTTCTACACTATTAGCATTTGCCACGCTCCTTGCGGCTAGAGCATTTATGCCTCTAAATACAGCATTTTGTGTTGATCCGATCTCTGAGCGAAGTGAATTTATATTTTTTAAAATTTCACCTGTATTTGAGCCGTTATCTTTTACATTTAAAAGAGCATTTGTGCCCAAATTTATATTTTTTGTACTCTCGCCTGTAAAAAATCCAAGCTCAGCATCAAATACGTTTTTACCGTTAAATTTAGCCTCTTTTACGCTATCATTCATGGCATTTCTTAGTGCGTTGATTTCGCTCTTTATGCCTTTTTGCTCATTTGCTGAAAGAGTAGGATTTGTAAGTTTACTTGAAAGCTCACCTATTCTATCTGTGCTTTTACTTAAATTTAAAAGTGTTGAGTCAGCGATTTGAAGTATTCCAATCATATCGTTTGCATTTGCCAAACCTTCGTTCAAGACATTTGTTTGTGACAGCAAACTCTCTGCGATTTGCAAATTTGCACCTGATGCTTTGATCTCGCTATTTGCAGAGATAGCATTTAGCGCTTTCTTCTCGCTATTTTTTGCTTGATCTAAATAATAGTTTCCTGAAGCCTGGTTTGCAGTATAAGTTCCTAACTTCATAACAACTCCTTTTTAATAATTCGCTATGGATTCTACTATAAATTCTATAAAAAGTTGCAAAATCTCTATAAAATCCATTTTTCTTTACTCTTCTAGCCTCACTGCGACTGATTTTTTATGAGCGGTTAGTCCTTCAGCTTCAGCTAGCTGCATGCACGATTTGCCAAGATGCATGATACCTTTTTTACTTACTGAAATGATCGAACTTCGCTTCATGAAATTTTCAACTCCAAGTGGCGAGTAAAATCTTGCACTTCCGCCAGTTGGCAATGTGTGATTTGGTCCAGCAATATAATCTCCCATCGCTTCAGGTGTAAAGTGTCCAAAAAATATAGCGCCCGCATGAGTCACATCATCTATATAACTTAAAGCATCATTTGTAGCGATCTCTAGGTGTTCAACAGCAAGCTCATTCATGAGAGCAAAACACTCTTTTAGATCTTTTGCCACTATTATTGCAGCTTTATTTCTTATGCTTGCACTTGCGATCGGCTCACGTTTTAGTGTCTTTAGCTCATCTTCAATGTGTCTTTGCACCGCTCTTGCGAAAGCTTCTACTGGCGTTATCAAAAAGGCACTTGCGATCTCGTCGTGCTCGGCTTGTGAGAGCATATCGATAGCTATGTGGCGAGGATCGGCACTATCATCAGCGATGACGCCTATCTCGCTTGGACCAGCGATCATGTCAATATTTACGTCGCCATAAACTAGCTTTTTAGCAGTCGCTACGTAGATATTGCCAGGTCCTGTGATGACATCGACCTTTGGCACCGTTTCGGTTCCGTATGCCATCGCTGCGATCGCGCTTGCGCCGCCTATTTTAAAGGCTGTCTTTATACCACAAAGGTGCATTGCAGCAAGAAGCAAGGTATTTACCTTGCCATTTGGCGCTGGAGTGCACACTACGATCTCTTTTACGCCAGCTACGATCGCTGGGATCGCATTCATAAGAAGCGAGCTAGGATAAGCCGCTTTGCCACCTGGGATATAAAGGCCTGCACGATCAACCGCTGTGTATTTTGCACCAAGCAAGATGTCATGCTCATCTTTATATGTCCAGTCACTTGGCTTTGTTCGCTCATGATAGCTTTTTATCCTATCGTGAGCTAAATTTAAAGCTACTCTCAAAGCATTGTCTAGCGAATTATAGGCAGCCTCCATCTCTTTTACGTCGATTATTATGTCGTTTTTACTTGTAACGCTAAATTTATCAAATTTACTTATCTGCGCAAAAAGTGCACTATCGCCATCTTTTCTTATCTCATCTATTATTCCAGCAACCACTGGCATTACAGCGCTCATATCATTATCACTTCGTTTAACAAGCTGTAAAAATTTACTCTCAAAATCAGCGTCACTACTATGAAAAAATTTCATTTATGCTCCTTTAATTTTAATTTTCTCTCATATCTTTGTCTTTGTGTAATGTTACCTAAAATTCCGCCCTGGTGGATATATAAAATTTCAGCTCCAAGCTTATCTAAATTTGCAAAAAGCGTGATAAAGCCAACAGGGTCATACACTAGGTCAAATTCCACGCCACTTTTGCAAACCTCTAGCCAAATTTCATAAAGCTCTGGGTATAAATTCCCAAAATGATACTTCTTTGGCGGATTTAAAATTTGCACTTTACTATTTTTGTCTAGCTCATAAATTTGCTTTTTTAGATAGTCGCTGTCCCCCACGCAAGGAGCTGTAAAAACCCTAAGATCGGTGTGCTTTGCCAGATAGCATGCGCTTGTACCTGTGCCTGATGGCAAGAAAATATCAGGCTTTATGCTACTTTTTTTGCTCCACTCATTTATCTCACTTGCCTGCGTGATAAAGCCAAGCTCAGCCTCGCTCTGCGCCACGCCCTCATTTATAAAGAGCGCATTTTGGCTCTTTGCTAACTCTTTAGCAAATTTCTCACGTTCCTCTTTTACAAAAATTTCCATACCATTTTCAAGTGCAAATTTGAAATTTCCAACTGGATTTTGCTCTAAATTTGAGTTTAGATGAGAGACGACGTAGTAAAATTTAAGTCCCTTTATCTTAGCAAAAAGGCTTAGACTATACATCGCATTTGACTGGCTTGAGCCGTGAGATACGATGGCTTTTATGCCGCCAAGATCAGCATTTAAAAAATACTCTAGTTTTCTTGCTTTGTTGCCATTAAACTCGCCTAGTAGATCATCTCTTAAAAGCCAAAATTCTCGCCCTCTTAAGCGAATTTTATCAATCACCCTTAAACTCCAAAAATTTCTCTATCTCGTTGATAGCCTCTTTATTTGAGAGTGAAAATTTGATCTCGATACGCCTTGAAGCGTCCTTGTCCTCGGCTCCGTCTTTAAAAACTAGCTCGTTGTAGCTTCGCCCACTTGCGACAAGTAGCTTTTTAAGGCGAGTATCGTCACTAAATGAATTTATAAATTCCATCACAGCGTAAGCTCTTTTTTGTGAAAGCTCTAGGTTATAAATATAGCTTCCGTCGCTATCTGTAAAGCCTTCGATTATAATTTGATCAATGTTTGACGCGATATCCTTATCATTTAAAAGCACGTCGAAATATTTACTAAGCGTGGCCTTTAGCTCCTCTTTGACCTCTTCTTTTAAGACTGCACTGCCTTTATCAAAAAGTACTGAGGAGCTAAGCTTTAGCGCGCCTGAGTTTGGATCGATCTCGATGCTAGATCCCAGCCTATCCTTTAGGGCTGAGATCACTTTTACTCTGATACCAGTTAAATTTTTAACTCTGTCACGAGTAACGTTTAAGTCCCTTAAAAGCTCGTCATATCTAGCCTCTCTTTGGCTCACTTGCTCGAGTAAAAAGGCGATCTTGGCTAAATTTTTCTCACTGCTTTCGTTTGCGTCGCTAAGCGCTCTATCTTTTGATGAAATTTCATCATTTAGCACGATCATCTTTTGATTTAGATCAAAAATGCTAGCATTTAGCTCTTTTATGCTCGCATTTGCGTCCTTGTTTTGCTCTATAAGCTGAGCTAGTTTTTCTTTTAGGGCGTCTATTTGGATGACAAAAATTTCATTTGATTTTTTTAAATTTATATTTTCGTCGCTTATCTTTGAAAGCTCACTTTTTAGGGCGTCATTTAGCTCTTCGAGTGTAAAATTTCTGCCCTGAGCGTCTTTTAAATTTGCTAAGGCTGCGATGATGGCTTGCTCTTTATTTTCAAGGGTGTTTTGAGTTAGGACGTATTTTACGACGACAGCGCCGATTAGCAGCATAAAAACAAAGAGCAGACCCGCCATCAAGTCTGCGTACGAAACCCAAAAGCTCGATTGATCCTCGTTATTTTTGTTTATTTTCATTGCACTAGATTTTCGATTTTTTCTATTACAGAATTTGCTTCTTTATCGATCTCGTCTATGTTCTTTTTAAGCTCAGCAATGAGGCTCTCACGCTCTTTTTCGCGTTCCAAGCTCCTACCCTCTTGCTCATAAGCTGCCTTAAATATCGTCGCACTCTCCACAAGTGAAGCTCTAAATGCCTTTAATGCGTCGTTTTGCTCTTTCATCAAAGAGAGAGAAAATTCTTTTAAAATGGCATCAAAACTCTTGATAGTCTGCTCAAATTTGAGCTGGCTCTCTTTTGTAGCGGTTAAATTTTTGCTAAAAATTTCGCCAAGCTTTGCATGCTCGGTTAAAATTTTAACCTCCATATCTTTAAAGGCATTAGAAAACGCACTCACTGCCTTTAGCATATCAGAGTGGATTTTTACAAATTCATCTTGTTTTAGGCTAGCTTCATTTAGCATTTTTAGACTTGCACTAAGCTCTGCCTTGCTTTGATTTATGATATTTTTCTCAACCTCGCAAAGCTCTTTTAGGCTGTTAAATTTCTCATTTGTCTGCTCGCTTAGCTCTTTTACAAATTTATCGTCAAGTACCATTTTAAAAGCGTCCTGACTATCTTTAAAATAGCCTACACTTGCTTTCATGAAATTTGCATTTAGTTCATTTTCCTGCCAGAAAAACTCACGGCTTAGCTCTTTTTGCTCGCTGTAAAATTTCTCAAATTTACTAATGCCGATTTTTTCAAAAAACATCCACCAAAGCGCTAAAAATATGCCATAAATTGATACATAAAACGCCGTAGCCACGCCATTTAGCAGTATAGCGATCTCTTTTTCTAGGCCATTTGCAGTGCTTGAGCTAAAGCTTGGCATGGAGATAGCGATACTAATAAATGTACCCAAAATTCCAAGCATAGGAAAGACTGCTTGGCCGATGTTTGCTAGATTGTCATTTCTAAAATTTCTTGTATAGCTCTCAAAAAAATCTTCAAATTTAGCATTTGCCTTTTTGACACTTGAAATTTCAAAGAGGTGAGCAATGATAAATTCTTTTAGCCTTATCTTGTACTCTTTGGCATTTGCTAAGAAATTTGAGTAAGCTACCAAGGCGCTGTGGCGTGAAAAGACAAAAGCGACAAAGAGTATAACGCCCATCATCACGATGGTGTGAAGCTTCATCTGAAAATTTATAACGCCAAGATACGCTAGTATCGCCAAGATGTAGATAGCTAAAGGGATAAAGATAACTTTAAAAAAGACAAAGAAAGAGTGAGCTTGGCGCTCTTTTGGTACGCTTAGCTCACTAAAATCATTTTGATTTTGCATAGGATTAGTTCCTATTTAGGCAGTTTAAGTCGCTAAAAGCAGTCTGAAGACGCTTAACCATGCTCTCCTCGCCACTTCTTAGCCATTTCCTTGGATCGTAGTATTTTTTATTTGGCTTATCATCGCCCTCTGGGTTGCCGATCTGACCTTGCAAGTATGCTCTATTTTTTGCCTCATACTCGCGTACGCCGTCCCAGAAAGCCCACTGAGTATCGGTGTCAATGTTCATCTTGATAACGCCGTAGCTCACAGCATCTTTGATATCTTTTAGCTCGCTGCCACTACCGCCATGAAATACAAAATTTACTGGCTTGTCGCTTTTTGTATTAAATTTCTTAGCGACATAGGCTTGTGAGTTTTTAAGAATTTCTGGTCTTAGCACGACATTGCCCGGTTTATAAACGCCGTGAACGTTGCCAAAACTAGCTGCGATGCTAAATTTATCGCTTATTTTACTTAGTCTTTCATAAGCAAGCGCAACGTCCTCTGGCTGAGTGTAAAGAAGTGCATTATCAACGCTTGTGTTATCCACTCCGTCCTCTTCGCCGCCGGTTACGCCTAGCTCGATCTCTAGGCTGATGCCAAGCTCGCTAAGCTCTTTTAGATATTTCTCGCACGTGCTTAAATTTTCGTTGATATTCTCTTCGCTAAGATCAAGCATGTGAGAGCTAAAAAGCGGCACACCGTGAGTTTTTTTATACTCATGGCTTGCTTTTACTAGCTCATCTATCCAAGGTAAAAGCTTTCTAGCAGCGTGGTCAGTGTGTAAAATGACTGGCACACCATAAGCCTTGGCTAGCAAATGAACATGTTTTGCTCCAGCGATCGCACCAAGAACGGCAGCGTTTTCGCAGGCTTTACCAGCGTAAAAACCTGCACCGCCATTACTAAACTGAACGATAACAGGCGAGTTAGCAACCTTTGCCGCCTCTAAAACAGCATTTACTGAGTCGCTGCCTACGACATTTACAGCAGGTATTGCAAAACCTTGCTCTTTGGCATAAGCATAAAGTTTTGTTACATCATCTCCGCTTAAAACACCAGGTTTTACGATATCTAAAACGCCCATTTTATCCTCCAAATTTTACTTATATTCTATCTTTGCTTTTTGGCGTAGAGCTTCACTTTTTTGTCTAACAGCGGCTTGGAATTTCTCCATTTTAACAGCTTGCTCGATCTCTGCTTTTGCTTGTTCAAAGCTTACAGTGCCAGCAGCTTTGCCATCTTCTTTTAAGATAACATGGTAGCCAAACTGAGTTTTAACTGGTTTAGTTGAAACTGTGCCATTAGCCATTGAAAATGCTGCGTCTGCAAAAGGTTTTACCATTTGGCTTTGACCAAACCAGCCAAGCTCGCCACCGTGTGCTGCTGAGCCTTTGTCGATTGATTTTTGGCTTGCTAGCTCTGCAAATTTCTTTGTTAGCGCCTCACCTTTTAAATTTTTAAGTTGAGCGATGATGTCGTTTGCTGTTTTTTCATCTTCAACTAGGATATGCCTTGCTTTTGCTTGAGCTGGCTCGTTCATACTTGCTTTGTTTTTATTGTAAAAATCTTTTAGTTCGTTATCACTTACTTTTATGCCGTCAAAAAGCTTTCTCATATAAAGCTCAACCGCGATGCCTTCTTGTGCTGCTTTTACAGCTTTGATGTACTCTACATCTTTTTCGATACCGCTTGATTTAGCATCTTTTAAAAGAAGTTTTCTATTTATTAGATCGTCGATTATACGTTTTTTCTCATTTGGTTGAAGCTTGCTAGCGTCAAATCCTGGCATAGCTGCTGATAAAAGGCTTGAAATATCGCTATCGCTTATAGCATCACCATCAACTGTTGCAACTACTGCTGCATTTAGAGTAACAGCTGCTGCTAAACTTAAAACTGCTGGAAACAAAAATTTTTTCATATAAATCCTTTAAAAAATTGATTTTATGGGCAAGATTATATCAAATAAAGCGATAACTTTTCATTTAACTTAAGAAAATAAGGTAAAATACGAAAATGAGAACAAAAAAAAATATTTTAGAAATAAAAAGAAGACTTCTAGAAGAGTTTAAAGACGCCAAAAGCGAGCTTAAATTTAGAAATTTATATGAGCTACTTGTCTGTGTCATGCTCTCAGCTCAGTGCACCGATAAAAGGGTAAATTTGATCACCCCTGCCCTATTTGAGGTTTATAAAGACGTTTTTGAGCTAGCTAGCGCAAATTTAGCAAGTCTAAAACTAATAATAAACTCATGCAGCTTTTTTAACAACAAGGCGGTAAATTTAATCAAAATGGCAAACAGCGTGGTTGAGCTTTATAATGGAGAAATCCCGCTTGATGAAGAGAAGCTAAAAGCGCTTGCTGGAGTTGGACAAAAGACCGCTCATGTCGTACTTTTAGAAGCTACAAATGCAAATGTTATGGCTGTTGATACGCACGTTTTTAGAGTGGCGCACAGACTTGATCTTAGCCATGCAAAAACACCAGAAGCCACTGAAGCTGATCTTAGCCATGCCTTTAAAACAGATCTTGGTAAGCTTCATCAAGCCATGGTGCTCTTTGGACGTTACACCTGTAAAGCCAAAAAACCGCTTTGCCATGAGTGTATCTTAAATGATCTTTGTAACAGCAAGGATAAGATTATTTAATTTTCTCAAGCTTTGCTAGAAAATTTTTAGCATCTATAAAGCCGATAGTTCTAAGAAATTTTAGCTCATCGCCACCATTAAATAACAAGAGCGCAGGCGGATCAATAAGCCCAAAATTTCTTAGCATCTCATCATTTTGTGATCCGCCATTTGTTACATCGATACGAATAAGTGTAAAATTTGTCAAAGCATCTATAACATCACTATCTTTAAAAGTGATCTTTTCTATCTCTTTGCAGCTTACACACCAATCAGCATAAAAATCTACTAGAACGGGCTTGTTTGAGTTTTTTATTATCTCATTTAGTTCATCTAAATTTTTAACGGAATTAAATTTTAACGCACTATCACTTTTTACCAAATTTAGTCCAGAAAGTGGAGAAAAAGCCTCCTTTGAGCCTAAAAATGAACCAACTATTAGCATAACTGAATATATAAAAACTAGGATAAAAAACGCTTTTTTAAACTTAGCCCAGCTTTGTTCTGCTACTTCAAATGCCCCAAAATAAACCGCCATAAAAACGCCTATAATGCCATATCCTAATAGCTCAAAAAATTCTCCAAGCACACGTGCAAGGATCCAAATCGCCATTATGAGCATTAAAAAACCAAAGAATTTTTTCACTTCATCCATCCAACTACCAGGTTTTGGCAAGAGCTTTCCAGAGCTTAGCCCGATAATAAGTAGTGGCACGCCCATGCCAAGCCCCATGGAAAAAAGCATAATGCCACCATAAAAGACATTTCCACTTTGGGCAATATAAAGAAGCGCACCAGCTAATGGTGCTGCTACACAAGGCGATACGATGAGAGCTGAGGCAAAGCCCATAATAAAAATTCCAACATAGCCTGAGCTATTTTGTGATTTTTTACTTATCAAATTTTCAAATTTTGCTGGCAATTTTATATCATAAAATCCAAACATACTAAAGCTTAAAACGACAAAAATGGCCGCAAAAGCGCCAAGCACATAGATATTTTGCAAAGCTCCTGCGATGCCAAAGCCAAGCAGGCTAGCTGCCACTCCAGCTAGTGCATAAGCTAGGCTCATCGCGACAACATAGATAAATGATAGTAAAAAGCCCTTTTTTGCATTTAAATTAGCACCTTTTGAGACGATTATGCTTGAAAGTATCGGTATCATCGGGAAGACGCAAGGTGTTAGTGAAAGCAAGAGACCATAACCAAAAAAAGTAAGAAGTGAAATAAAGAAATTTTTATCTCCAAGCCCATTTGCGATATCTTGCTCGCTAGAAAATTCTTCAGCAAGGCTGTCGGTATCGTTTTTTTGCTCTTTTTTAAAAGTAGTGATACTAAATTTTCCAGCTTGGTCAGTTATCTCATAAATTTTGCTTTGTGGACGGTAGCAAATGCCGTTTTTAGCACAGCCTTGATAGTTAATGTCAAGTATTGCTTTGCCATTTGAAAGATTTTCTTTTACTAAATTTAATGGGATAAAAATCGAAAAATCTTTTGGATAAATTTCATATTCTCCCGTATTTTCACTACTTGGCAAATTTAATAGCTCATTTATCTTTTTGCCAGCTAGCTTAATCTCAAAACTCTCTTTATAAAGATAGATATTTTCACCAAAGTTAAACTTCACTTCAACATTTTGACTATCAACGCTTGGAGTTAAAACAAAGGCTTTGCTAACATCTAAAACCTCGGCAAAAAGCGAGCCTGCAAATAAAATAATCGAAAAAAGAAATTTTAAAAACATACTAATCCTTGCTAAATTAAAAAAGATGATTTTAGTCTAAATTCTTAAATTTATTCTATTTTATTGTAAAATCGTGAAAATATGTGAAATTTTAAAGGAGCAAAGATGTCAAAAGACAAAAAACACCAAAAAAGCGAGAAACTTGGCTACGAGGAAGAGCTTAGACTGCTTCAAATTGAACTTTTAAAATTTCAAAATTACGTAAAAGAAAAAGGCCTTAGAGTACTCATGCTAATGGAAGGGCGCGACGCAGCCGGCAAAGGAGGAACGATAAAACGCCTAACTGAGCATCTAAATCCAAGAGGTTGCCGTATAGTAGCGCTTGCTAAGCCAAGTGATGTCGAAAAAACGCAGTGGTATTTTCAAAGATATGTGACTCATCTACCAAGTGCTGGAGAGATCGTGATCTTTGATAGAAGTTGGTACAATAGAGCTGGCGTTGAGCCAGTGATGGGCTTTTGCACGCAAGAAGAGCATAAAGAATTTTTACGTGAAGTGCCAAAATTTGAAGAGATGATCATAAACTCCGGCATAATTTTCTTTAAAATTTATCTTTCAATCACAAAAGATGAGCAGAAAAAACGCTTCAAAGAGAGACAAAATGATCCGCTAAAGCAGTTTAAAATTTCACCCGTTGATCAAAAAGCGCAAGAACTTTGGGATCAATACTCTATCGCTAAATATTCGATGCTTCTTGCCTCTCACAATAGCATTTCACCATGGGTCATCGTCTCAAGCGATAACAAAAAAGAAGCTAGGCTAAATGTCTTTAAATTTATCCTAAGTCACGTTGAATATCCAAAAAAGATAAATGACTACTTGGAATTTGACAAAAACGTCGTAAGAGACGGAAGTGAAGAGATAAAACGCATAGAAGAAGGGCTAAATAAAGACAAGTTAAAGAGTATCGATTAGAGAATTTTTAACTTCTAGCTGGCGATTTACTTAAATTTGCTAGCTAAACTTTAAGCCCACCACATTACTTTTGCCAAAATGACCATTATCAGGCAAAGTACTAGAGCTATTAAATGTGAAAATTTACCAAATGGATCAGGCTTTTTTAAAATAACGACATTAAAAACAGAGATAAAAGTTACAAAGCACATTACGAGTAAAACAAAAATTTTTATAAGCAGTAGCTTTTGAAAGTTGCTTTGCCACCAGCCAAGCTCGCCTCCAAAATAGTCTTTTGCCATATAAGCGCCACTTATTAAAAGCAATAAAAATGCCATGCCAAAAACTTTTGCACTGCCTTTTGTATAGGCTTTTTTAACTATTTCAAGGGTTTTAGCATCAACCGTTTTTTTAGCAAACGGATATATGCAAACATCGAAAAATACGTATCCTATAAATACAATGGCACAAATTAAATGAGTAATCAAAAAAAATAAATACATTTTTTGCCTTTTTGTTTGGCATTATATAAATTTTAACTATTTAAACTGCTTATTTTGAATCAATTTTAAGAATTTATGAAGATAAATTTATAAAAGAGCAAGGCAAGTGCCCTGCTCTAGGAGTTTTACTCGACTTCAGCGTCTATGACGTCGTCGTCTTTTTTGTTGCCGCCGTTTGCTCCAGCGTTTTCATCTTTTTTATACATAGCTTCTGCTAGTTTATGGCTAGCTTTGCTTAGAGCTTCTACTTTAGCATCGATTTGCTCTTTTGAAGAATTTTCATCTTTTAAGACCTCTTTTAGATCGTTTAGCGCAGCTTCGATGTTACTTCTATCCTCAGCTGGAACTTTCTCGCCAAGCTCGCTCATACTCTTTTCAGTTTGATGAACTAGTGCATCAGCTTGGTTTCTAGCTTCGACTGCGTCTTTACGTTTTTTGTCCTCTTCTTTATGAAGCTCAGCATCTTTTACCATATTGTTTATCTCTTCTTCGCTTAAGCCGCTTGATCCAGAGATGGTGATATTTTGAGCTTTGCCAGTTGCTTTATCTTTTGCTGAAACGGTTAAAATTCCGTTTGCGTCAATGTCAAACTCAACTTCTATTTGAGGAACACCTCTTGGAGCTGCTGGGATGCCTTCAAGGTTGAAATTTCCAAGTGATTTATTATCTCTTGCAAACTCGCGCTCTCCTTGTAGAACCATAATAGTAACGGCACTTTGATTATCTTCAGCAGTTGAGAAAACTTGGCTTTTCTTAGTTGGTATGGTTGTACCTTTTTCGATGATCTTTGTCATTACGCCACCAAGTGTTTCGATACCAAGGCTAAGTGGAGTTACGTCAAGAAGTAGCACGTCTTTTACATCGCCTTTTATAACAGCGCCTTGGATAGCAGCACCGATAGCTACGACTTCATCTGGATTAACACTCTTATTTAGCTCTTTACCAAATGCTTTTTTGACCTCTTCTTGAACTAGTGGTACACGAGTTGAACCACCGACCATTACGACCTCTTTAATGTCGCTTTTATTTAAACCAGCGTCTTTTGTTACCTCATTTATCTTAGTGATAGTCTCTCCCACAAGTGAGTCGATCATACCCTCAAATTTAGCACGAGTTAGCTTTTTAACAAGGTGTTTTGGACCAGTCGCATCAGCTGTAATAAATGGTAAATTTATCTCACTCTCTTGAGCTGAGCTTAGCTCTTTTTTAGCATTTTCAGCAGCTTCTTTTAAGCGTTGAAGCGCCATGATATCGCCTTTTAGATCGATGCCATTTTCGTTTTTAAACTCACTTACTAGCCAGTCGATTATCTTATTATCAAAGTCATCACCGCCTAAGAATGCGTTACCGCCAGTTGCCAAAACTTCAACGATATTATCACCAGTTTCAAGCACTGTAACGTCAAATGTACCACCACCTAGGTCGTAAACTAAAATTTTCTCAGCCTCTTTTTTATCAAGACCATAAGCAAGTGCCGCAGCTGTTGGCTCGTTGATGATACGAAGCACGTTTAGTCCTGCGATCGTTCCAGCCTCTTTTGTAGCCTTTCTTTGGCTATCGTTAAAGTAAGCTGGCACTGTGATAACCGCATCTGTTACCTTTTCACCAAGATATGCTTCAGCGTCTTCTTTTAGTTTGATAAGAATTTTTGCTGAAATTTCTTGCGGAGTATAGACCTTACCAGCGATCTCAACCGCGCAAGCGCCATTTCTATCTACGACGTGATATGGCAAGCGAGCCTTTGCCTCTTCAGCATTTTTTTCATTGCTCATCAAACCCATGATACGTTTGATAGAATATATCGTTTTTTCAGGGTTTGTAACTGCTTGACGTTTTGCAACATCACCTACTAGAATTTCACCTTTGTCTGTAAAAGCAACAACAGATGGAGTTGTATTTTTACCCTCTTTATTTGGGATAACCTTGCTCTCGCCGCGCTCAAAAACGCTCACACAAGAGTTTGTTGTACCTAAGTCTATACCTATAACTTTTGACATATTTTTCCTTTATTAGATTTATTTTTTAAATTTAGTTTGCTACACTGACCATAGCTGGGCGCAAAACCCTACCATTTATCATATAGCCTTTTTGCAAAGCTTGTACGATCTGACCACTCTGCTTCTCTTCGCTATCGACCTTTAAAACGGCATTATGCACGCTTGGATCAAACTCAATATCAGTTGGTATCTCTCTTACGCCATGCTTTTCAAAACATTTTTTAAACTGATTTATAGTTATCAAAATACCTTCTTTGATCTTTTTGGCAAATTCATCATCTTCTGGATCAAAATTTGCAGCGATCTCAAGAGCATCGATGACTGGTAGCAAATCCCTAGCAAATTTCTCATTTGCATAGTTTGCAACGTCCGTTTTCTCTTTTTCATAACGCTTTTTGATATTTTCAAACTCAGCATTTGCTCTATAATATTTATCAGTTATTTCTCCGAGCTCTTTTTCAAGTTTTTCAACCTTTGAAATATCGCCAAGTGCGTCCAAATTTACACTATCATTAGCTAGTTCTTGCACAGGCTCAACCTCAGGTAGGTTTTGCTCTTTTACCTCTTCGCTCACGCAGCCTCCTTTATTAGATTTATAAATTTCACATAGTCAGTATAAATACTGCCAGCACAGATCATCTGTGCTTCGTTGCCAAGATAGTTTGTACTAAATTTAAGTCCCATAAAATTTTCATCAAACATAGGAGAAAATGTAAGTTTTTCATCCATTTGCAAGCTAAAACTTGGGTCAAAAACCATCTTAAAACGTCTATCTTTAAACATATCAAAGGCTAAAATTTCGTTTTCTTGGAAGTAAATTTTAGTCCTTTTAAGCTCTCTTATTTTACTTTTTAGTTCGCTTAAACCAACTTGAGAGCAGATAAGCTCAAGCTTGTTTAAACTAACTCCAGCAAGATTACTTAAAAATTTATATGTCCTAGCATCAAATTTAATAACGATCTCATCTTCACCAAAATTTAAGATCATATATCTATCATTTAAATTTAAAATTTCTAGCAATTCATTATCGATTGTGCCAAAAATCATACAGTAAAGCTCAAATTCATCGCATAGCTTCTTCAGTATTTCGGCATCATTTATCTCCAAATTTATATCACTTATAGTAAAAATTTCACTCCAATATCTTCTCATCGCAGCGATTGTTGGTATCCGACCGCCACTTATATGAAGCTTGGTGATCTCGCCTTCGTCTGAAAGCTTTTTAAAATAAACACGTATCGTAGAAGCTGGAATAGCCGCGCTCATACGAGAGCCAAGCTCATTTGAACCAATAGGCATATTGTCCTGCAAATAAGCCTCGATGATAGAATTTAGTATCAAATCACGTTTATTTGTTTTACTCACTTTTAGCACTCTTTCTTTTTAATTGCTAAGCGAATTATACAACT
>NZ_CABPUR010000001.1:90338-110536 GCF_902460665.1 Campylobacter concisus
TAATATTTTTTAATTTATTTATACGTATTACTATCATTTATATATTATTTTATGTATATTTAATAAAATAATCCGTATAATACTTTAATGATTGAAACAAGTGATATATTTAATTTGCTTCACAATGCAGTTGAGGCAAAAAATATCGGTAAGAAAATTTCACAAGCAAAAATGGCAGAAGAGCTTGGTGTACCAATGAGAACATATCAAGATTGGAGGCTTGGCAACTCAAAGCCACAAGCTGCTGCTGCTGTTTGCAAACTGCTATGTGAGCTTGACGATGATGAAATATTATTTGTTGTCAATAAGATGAGAAAATTGCTAGGAAAATAGATGGAAAATTTAACACAAAAAGAGAGAATCGACCTTGAGAGCGTTTTTGCAGTCATTTGCACTAAAAAAGAGTCAAAAATTTTGGTTACTTACAAGGATCTATGCTCGGCTGCAGCTTCAAAATTTCACGTAGTTAAAAATAAAATCAAAAAAATAAAATTTAAGAAGATAGAAAAATAACCTAAAATTGAAGCTCTACTCTTAGCTTTATTACAAAAATATTTTTACATCAAGGTCTATAAAAATAAAACTATAAAATACACCAAAATTCTCTTTAATACATATGTTTATTAAAGAGAATTTATTTACATTACTTTTTGCCAAATTTAGCTAGCGCTCTTTGGTAGTCCTCTTCACTATCGATGCCGATACTTTGACTTTCAACCTCTAGCATCGCTATCTTCTTGCCATTTTCTAAGGCGCGCAGCTGCTCGAGTTTTTCTGTGTTTTCAAGGCTTGAAGGCAAGAGACCGCAAAACTCTTTTAGGCTCTTTACGCTGTATCCGTAGATGCCAAGGTGCGCCTTGTAGCTTTTGCACTCGCTTCTGTTAAATGGTATCCTTGATCTTGAAAAATAAAGCGCATATCCCTCAAAATCAGTCACCACTTTGACTAAATTTTTATCATCCGCAAACTCATCATCCATCTTTTTATAACAAGAAAACATAAAGGCTTTTTCCCTATTTTGCTCGCAAAAAGCCCTAAATTTAGCGATATTTTCAGGCTCAATAAATGGCTCATCAGCCTGAACATTTATGATGATCTCGCTCTCATTTAACCCCAAGATTTGCGCCGCTTCGTTTATCCTATCAGTCCCGCTTTGATGATCTTTGCTAGTTAGCACCGCTTTTATGCCGTGAGCTTTGGCGATATCAAGCACGCTTGGCTCATCCACAGCAACCGCCACATCGTCCACGCCGCTTACTCTAAGAGCCGTCGCTACAAACATCGGCACGCCATTTATCTCTTTTAAAATTTTATTACTAAACCTTGTTGAGGCAAGGCGAGCCGGGATGATTATCATCGCTCGATCCATTCTAGGACGCACTTTTCGATCTCGTCCTCTTTTATAATACTTTTATGCAAAATTTTTGCGCTAAATAACGAATTTATCGAGCTTGGTACGCTGTCATTTAAAATTTTAGCAGCCTTTGCCAGCGCATCTTTTTCATCTTTTGTATCTTTGATCTGGCACGCTTTGATCATGCTTGGCGTAAATTTCACCCAGTGCGCGGTCGATGTGATGACATTTATGCGGCCAGCATCCACCATTTTAAAGCAAGTAGCTGTATGCGGATCGATCGCGTAGCCGCCCCTTGCGAGCTTTGCGATGTAGCTTTCACATTCTTTGTCGTCGCACCAGCTAGCCTCAAAGTCCTCTTTTAGCGCTTCAAGCTCCTGCTTGCTAAGTTTATAAGATTTATCTTTAGCTAGGCTTTGCATGAGTTCATTGGTTCTAACGCTACCAAATTTATCAAACAGCAAGCGCTCGACGTTTGAGCTGATCAAAATGTCCATGGCTGGGCTTATCGTCTTAACCAGCTTTTTATCCCTGAGGTCGTAAACGCCGGTAGTAAAAAACTGCGTCAAGATATTGTTTGTGTTTGAGGCGATCTTGATCTTACCAATCTTTGCTCCCATTTTTTTAGCGTAATATGCTCCAAGTGCGTTGCCAAAATTTCCACTTGGCACGATGATGTCAAAGCTCTCGTTTGCCTTAAGCGCCTTTTGCTTTAGTAAATTTGCGTAGGCGTAGGCGTGGTAGATGATCTGAAAGAGTATCCTGCCAAAATTTACCGAGTTTGCCGCACTTAGTTTAAGGCACTTTTTCTTAAGCTCAGATTTAAATTTATCATTTGCAAGCAGCATCTTTAGCGCCCTTTGAGCGTCGTCAAAGTCGCCTTTTATGCCAAAAACCTTTAAATTTTCACCTTGTATGGTCTGCATTTGCAGCTTTTGCACCTCGCTCGTGCCGCCATCTGGATAGAGGCAGACAACCTTGATATTTTCGTCGTTTGCAAAGGTTTGAAGTGTCGCAGGACCTGTATCACCGCTAGTTGCACACATGATAAGGTATTTTTCGCCTCTTTCTTTTGCTAGCTGGCTAAGCAGCGAGCCAAAGGGCTGAAGCGCCATATCCTTAAATGCCCTTGTTGGGCCGTGATAGAGCTCATTTACGTATAAATTTTTATCTATTTTTTTAAAAATAACTGGGTGCTTTGGATCGTCAAAACTCGCGTATCTCTTAACCGCTTTTTTGAAAAACGCCTCTGACACATCAAATTTAAATAGTGATATGATATAAAGTGCGAGCTTCTCGTAGCTTAATTGTGAGAGCTCTTGCCACTTTGATTTTGTTATCTTTGGAAGCTTTTTTGGCGCGTAAAGTCCACCATTAGCGGAGCTTGGGCTAAGCATAGCTGTGCTTAAATTTACATTTTTTACCTTTTCATCTTTTACGCTTCTAGTTGGTGTTAGTCTCATTTTTTGCCTTTTTTGGTTGATTTTTTTATCCATTTTTCATATTTTTTAAAAACCTCTTTTGGCCTAAGTGCCAAAATTTCTGGGGTTTCGTAGCTGTGGTGCTTTCTTATAAATTTAGCCACCTTTTTAAATTTCACGTCCGTTTTTATGAGTAAAATTTGCTCTTTTTCATCGCAAAGCTTCTCTTGCCAAAGATAAATGCTTTTTGCGCTAAAGCTACTTACACAAGCTGCAAAGCCCTTTTTAACGAGCTTCTTGCTTAGTCTCTTTACCTCTTTTTTCTTTGCGACTGAGGTGATTAAAATTCTCATTTTGATCTAAATTTTCCTTTTAAAAAGTGGCTCATTATAACAAAATGGGCTTAAATTTGTCGCTCTAAAACCTTTTGAAACTCCTCGCTTAGCGTAACTTTAAGCGTGATAAGCGATACTGGCAAACCAAAATCTTTTGCCTTTACATAGTCCTTTTGCGTCATCAAAAGCGAGGTGGCACCGTAACTTTGCAAAATTTCACTCAGCTCATCTTTTGAAAAATCATAATGATCAGGAAAAAATACCTGAGCTACGCATTCATCAAAAAATGGCTTGAGGCGCTCTGGGTTTGCTATGGCAGTAACTAGAACCATTTTTTCGCTTTTATTTAAAATTTCACTCTTTCTAAAATGAGTTTGCCCTTCAATCGCTATAAAATCAGCAAATTTATAAAAGCTAAACGGATATCTATAAGCCCCGCTTGGTAGGCAAAATTTTAGCTTTGGCTCTGGATTTGGACGCATTAATATGTCAAATTTAGCTATGTCAAATTTAGAAAACCCGTCATCCATCAAAATATACTTCGCACCGTGAGTCTTGGCGTACTCTATGGCTAATTTTCTATCTTCGCTTACTATTACATTTGCGTTTTTAAGACTTGTGGCATATATCATCGCTTCATCGCCACTTGCTGCTACGTCAAGTAAAATTTCGCCATTTCGAGCGACAACTTGCATGCCTTTGCTTTTTCTTTTATAGCCTCTAAGAATGATAAAAGCGCCCTCGCAATTTTTAGCAATTGCCACGCAAAGTGGAGTCTTTCCACTTCCTCCTAGAGTTAAATTTCCAACGCTTATTACCTTTATGCCAAAGTCTATTTTTCTAGCAGTAAATTTCTTAAAAATAACAATAAGAAAATAGATAAAACTTAATGGCAAAAGTAAAAATGCTAGTAAAATTTGAAAGAAATTTGGGCGAAAAAAGTAGTCATTCGCCCAAGAATGCAAGAAAATATTTAATTTCTTAAACACGAGTTTTAGAAATTTCTTTTACTTTGCTGCAGATGTATTGCACCTCTTCGTCACTCAAACTATGATAAATAGGCAGTGACAACACTTGCTGATAATTTTTTAAAGCATTTGGAAAATCATTTACTTTAAGTGAGTATTTGTTTTTGTAATAGCTTAGTAAATGTATCGGTATGTAGTGCAATGATGTGTGAATGCCGTGCTCCAAAAGCTCTCTGGCAAAGCCGTCACGATTTTTATTTATCTTAATAATATACTGAGTATAAATGTGTTCGCGTTTTTTGACAGGGATTGTTATATTGTGGCACTCGCCAAGCTCTTTATCATAAATTTTTGCGATCTCTTGTCTTCTTTGTATGAGCTTGTCCGTTCTTTCTAGCTGCGCAATAGAAAATGCTGCATTTATCGAGTTTATATCATACTTTAAGCCAATATCTACGACATCATAAATATAACTCAAGCTACCGAATTTATCAATGCCATTTACAAGGGCATAGTTGCGAAGTAGTTTTGCTCTTTTATAAATTTCCTCATCATTTGTCGTAAAAAATCCAACCGTTGATATAGGATTTTGTACACGAGAATGTGTTTGAAAGCACGATAAAAAGGAGTCTGAACCAACTTTTTTGCCATTGTATGTTAGTCCCATACCGCGATTTGCGTCATCTAAAATTTTTACGCCGTATTTCTCACAAACCGCCGTTATCTCATCCATCCTAGCACTTTGACCTGCGATATGAGAAATAAAAGCACATTTTAATTTTTTGTGATTTTGTTCTTTTAGTACTTTCTCAAGGGCGTCTGGGCAGATGTTAAAATCTTCTTCATCAACATCCACAAAAATAGGTTCAGCATCAAAATGTCTAACAGCTTGTGCAATGCTAGGAAAAGCATTTATGGAGCAAATGACCTTATCTCCGCGTTTAGTGTCAAGTGCACTTAGTGCCAAGTGATGTGCGGCAGCGATATTATTTGTGGTAACTACAAATTTTGCACCAAAATACTCTTTTAACTTCTCTTCAAATCTAGCAACGATATTAGTAGTATTTTCAGAGTGCAAAGCCTCTTCAATAAGCTCACTTTCACGCTCAGTGATAGTTGGTCTATAAAACGGAATCTCTCTCATCTTTAATCCTTTAAATTTTCACTATCAACGGCATTTGTCGTTTAAACCTGTTTGAAACAACTCTATTTTCTATATCCGATACTGCTTTTAATCCAAACTTTTTGATGACTTGCTCCTTGTTATTTTCTAAATTTTCTAAAATCTCATCGATAACAGCATAACTGTAACCTATGTCGCCTTCGTCACTTTGTCCATCCCACAAATCAGCCGAAGGTGCTTTGTTGATAAAATTTTTATCAACCCCAAGATGTTTTGCAAATTCAAAAATTTCACTTTTGTAAAGCTCTCCGATAGGATTTATTGCACATGCTAAATCCCCAAATATCGTACCGTATCCAAGCATAAGCTCACTTTTGTTGCTTGTTCCGATAACTAGAGCGTTTATACTAGATGAATAATCATAAAGCAAGCTCATTCTAACTCTAGCTGCTAAATTCCCTTTTCTTAAATTGCTTAAATTTACATCTATCGTTTCGTAAAAGGCATTTAAAATGCCCTCTATGGATAAAACCTTATATTTTATGTTTAGTTTTTCGCATAAATTTAAGGCATCGTCCATATTTTGTCTGTTTGATGATGCTGTTGGCATGATGAGTGCATGAGTTTCATTTGGTTTTGCTCTTGCACACAAAGTCGCTACTACAGCAGAATCAATACCTCCACTAACACCCAACAACAAATTTTTATCTTTAGTTTTATCTTTTAAGCTTAAAACTAAAGTTTCTTCGATTTTTTGATACTCCTTCATTCTTCCTTTGCCTAGATTTGCTTCCTTTTGCAAAAATTATACTAAGTAAATTTAAAATTTTTCTTTAAGTTTAAGTAAAAAGATGTAAAATTTTAAGAAATAATAAATTTAAGGTAAAAAATGAGAGTAATACACAAAAGTTTTGGGGATTTTGGCACTAATTGTTACATCGTTACAAAAGATAACTCATCTTTAGTGATAGATCCAGGAGATGGGGCAAAAGAATGGGTTTTGCAAAATGCTAAAAATTTAAAAGCCATCCTTTGTACTCATGGGCATTTTGATCATATTTTCGATGCTGGTAAGTTAAAAGATGAGCTAGAAATTCCAGTTTATATTAACAAATTTGATGCTTTCATGTGTGAGAGTGATATTTTTGGTTATATGAAAAGTACTTTTACTCCAGATGTTTTGGTTAATAATGATGAAAATTTTAACATTGATGATTTTTGCATCAAATTTCATCATTTCCCAGGGCATACACCAGGTTGCTCGATGATAGAGATAGATGACATGATGTTTAGTGGAGATTTTTTATTTAGAGGAAGCATAGGGCGCTGGGATTTTCCTTTTTCAGATAAAAATGAAATGTTAAAAAGTCTAGAAAAGTGTAAAAATTTAAAAGGTAACTTCACGCTTTATCCAGGACACGGAGAAAGTAGTACACTAAAGGTAGAGCAAAACAATATTGATTATTGGATAGATATAGTAAAAAATAGCTAAAAATTTCGTTGGTATTAATTTCAAGTTTCAAACTTCTAAAATGTGCTTAACCACTATTAAAAATTTATATTTTTTATAAAACTAAGAGTCAGTCAAAAAAGGGTAGAGAAATTTTGTGTGGGGTCTATTTTAAATTTTAAAAAGATCCGAGCGGAAAGCTCGCTCGGATATAATGTTTTAGAAGCTATATTTTGCTTCAAATCTTATACGATTTTGTTTAAAGCTTTCGCTATCTTTTTTATCTTTAGCAGCTGCATACCAAGTTAGGAAATTAAGTTTTTTGCTATATTTGTAGCTAGCTTGTGCATACCACTCATTTCTTTTTGCTCTCTCTTTATTAAGAGCATAGCTTGTGCCTTTACCTTGAGTATAACCAGCACCAAGACCAAATTTATCTATATCATATCCAGCATTAACAAACCAGTAATCGTTGTCACCTTTGATATTATTGTAGTATTGTTTGCCACCACCACTCATTACGCTATTTAGTATTTTAGCTGGGTTGATTAGCTGACCATTTGCATCGATTGATGTAAATGCGATTTTACCGCTATTTCTAGCATCATTATCTTTATTTTTAGCGTCAAATTCTAGGTAACCAGCATTAAATTTAGCACCAAATAGTTTTGTTCCAGCTTGAACAGCCCAAAAGTCAGCATCAGTTACTTTTTTGTGATCTGAATCACTATAAACATATTGACCTTTTAGGTTTAGGTTTATATCGTCAGTTACATTAAAGCTAAATGCTGCTTCAGCACCATAAAGTGTTGCTATTTCTTGTAGATTTGCAATAGCTACTTTAAATGATACTGGGTCATAGCTACCAACTGCACCTAAATAATAAAGGTTAGCAGGAGCATCATGAAATTTTGTACCATCCGTTACTTCTTTTAGGAAAGGTCCATCTACTTCATCACTATTGTTTTCTATGGCATCATAAGCAGCAGCTGTTAAAGTAAGACCAGATACATCTGTACTTACCGCTTTTAGACCAGTAGCTGCTATATCACCATCATCATAGAAAGTTTTGATAAGTTGTTTACCAGCTGTAATAGTAGTGTTAGATACTTTGTATCCTAGATACATCTCATATACACCAAAAGAATTTGTTGTATTTGTTTTATCTGTACCAGTTGCTACTTTATCGCCTGAATCATCAGTGGCAGAATATCTTAGTCTTAAAACACCAAAGAAGTTATCGTCTATTGCAGCTTTAAATGCTGTCTCCATTCTAAACGCATGACCAGCACTATTACCCTTTACAGTATCAGCTTTAGTTTTTTTAGTACTATCATTTGTATAACGATATCTTGCAAATCCTGAAAGATCTACATTTTTTATGGCTTCTTCAAGTGGAGTTGCACTTGCAACGCTTGAAAATGCACCTAAAGCAACCAAAGCAGCTAAGCTAACTTTTGTAAGTTTCATCTAAATCTCCTTTTGATAAAAAGTTTTGAAAGGATATTATCATAGAAAATTAATTTTATTGCTTAATTTTCCTTAAAATTTTAAAAAATGTTACCAATTATTTACCAAAATAGGATAATGAGATAAAGATTGTCTTTTTAAAATTTCGTTTTATTTGAGATTGAATATAAGAAAATCAAAAATTCTTACTTACTTTACTAGCTATTAGCCTTAGCTTCTTCTCGCTCTTTTTTCTGCCTTATAGCAGCTTCTTTTTGGATATTTTTTTGTTGAGTCAAGAAGATATGCTCTTCAAGTGTGACAAGTTGAAATACTCCTTCAAAAATTTTTATATCTTTAATGTATCCAAGTACTTTTACTTCTCTTTTTCTGCTCTCTTCAAATCTTGCTTGAGCGTCAAATTCCACCACGTCACCAAGCTTTAGTGGTCCAAAGAAATTTATCCTAGCCCCGATACTAACGCAAAATTCTTCATTAATAGCCAAAAGCGCAGCATGATTTGCGCCCATAAAAATAAACCCACTATGAATAAGCCCCTCAGTATCGCACACCATATCATCTGTAGTAAAAAATCTAGTCTTTGCATGATTTTTTTCAAGTAAAAATGCCGTTCCACTAAAATTTAGCTTTGTAAGTGGAGCTGTTTTGATCTCATTTCTTAGCGGATTTTCATCTTCTGGTAAGATTATTTGCGATTCGTCTTTTACATCATAGATATTTTCTTCTGCCATTTTTATCCTTAAATTTTAACTCTAACATATGCTCTTTTTGGCGCTGGATAGCCCTCGATGGTCTTTGTGCTGTCATCTGGGTCTAAGAAATTTCCAAGGCTCTCGCCATCTATCCACTGTGTTTTTCGCTGCTCGTTTAGATCAGTCGCCTTTGTTTCAAGCAAGGTAAAATCCCTAAATTTAGCTCTCTCGCACCAGTTTTGAAGTGCTGAGAGTGTTGGCACAAAGTAGATATTTGGGATTTTTGAGTATCTATCTTTTGGGCTCAGCGCAAAATCTCCATCCATATCTATATACATCGTATCTAAAAATAGCTCACCACCAGGATTTAGCGCAGTTTTTAGCTCTTTTAGCATCTTGATAGGATCGCTTCTGTGGTATATCACGCCAAGGCAAAAAATGGTGTCAAATTTCGCTGCGTATTCTGGCAAGCTCTCTACTCCAAGAAGCTCGTAAGCGATATTTGAGCGGATAAATTTATTTAAAAAAGCAAACTGCAAATATGTATGCACGCTAGGATCAAAGCCAGTTATGCTTTTTGGACCGTACTCAAGCATCTTAAACATATAATATCCATTATTACAACCCACATCAGCCACGCTTTTGCCAGCTAAATTTAAGTGTGAGGCGAGGATATTAAATTTAATAAAACTTTGCCACTCGCTATCTATATATATATCACCAATTTCAAATGGCCCTTTTCGCCAAGGCTTTAGGCTAAGGGCGAGGTTGTAAATTTCATCTTTGCTCGCAGCGTTCAGCTCTTTAAATTTGACATTTACACTATCAGAGAGGCTAAATTCGCAATCAAAATTTGCTAAATTTTCTATCCTATTTAAAATTTGCTTTTGCTGCTCGTTAAATTTGCTAAGATCCACGCTATTTCCAGTCGACAATGTTGTGCGGACACTCTTTTTGGTAGGTGCCAGTCGCGTCATAATACTCTTTACAATCATTATAATATTGCGTCGAAACTCCACGCTCATTCATATAAAGACAACCATTGCAAAATAGCGCTATAAAGCCTAAAAATATAATCTTTTTCATGTGGCGGATTTTATCATAAATAAAAATTTTATGCTAGAATAGCAGGCAGTTTTAGAGCCAAGTTTGGCTAAGATTAAGCAAAAAGGCATTTTATGCAAAGAAGAGATTTTTTTAAATTCAGTAGTTTTTTAGGTGCAGCGAGTCTGCTTCCAAGTGTCACTCTAGCTAGCGATGAGCCAGCAAATCCAGTTGTTAGAAATTTCGATGTAAATTTCAAACACCAACTGCTTGAAAAGGGCAAAAGCTCAAAAATTTGGTTACCACTCCCACTAAGCACCACTTATCAGCAACTAACCCAAGACTACGTCATAAACACAACAGCTAAAAACGTCTATATTTCAGATACGCTAATACCTACAATGTATGCTGATTTTGAAGAAAATGAGCCAAGACCTATCTTAAATGTGCAGTTTAAAATCCAAACAACAGAGCGCAACACTGACTTTAGCAAGGTAAATTACGATCCAAACGAGAAGGTAGATCCTGCTGTTTTAGAGTTTTTAAAACCAACTTCACACATCCCAACTGACGGCGTCGTAAGAGCAAAAGCGCTAGAGATTATCGGCAATACTAAAGGCGATTTGGAGCGTGCAAAAGCGATCTACACGTGGGTTGCAAACACTATGCAGCGTGATAACAGCATCCTTGGATGTGGCACAGGCGACGTTAAAGCCATACTTGAAAGTGGCAAACTAGTTGGCAAATGTACTGACATAAACTCAGTTTTTGTTGGACTTTGCAGGTCAGTTGGCATCCCAGCAAGAGAAATTTTTGGTATCAGGGTTGGTCAGTCTAGATTTTCAGATCAGATGGGTAGCGCAAAAGATGGCGTGGCTAAAATTTCAGGCGGACAGCACTGCAGGGCCGAGTTTTACCTAAAAGGCTATGGTTGGATACCGGTTGATCCAGCAGATGTCACAAAGGTAAGGCTGGGTGAAAAATTGACAAACGACGATGCTAAGATCAAAGCTGTGAGAGAGTATTGCTTTGGCAACTGGGAGATGTGCTGGATAGGCTTTAACTACGGACGCGACTTTATCTTAAAGCCAACCCCAGAGCAAACTCCGCTAAACAACTTTGGCTATCCATACGCTGAAGTTGATGGCAACACACAAAACTACTATTCGCCAAAAGAATTTAGCTACGACTACGTTTCAACAGAGCTAAAATGAGAGCCTTTTGGCTGATACTTACATCCATAGGTAGTGCTATCGGCGCTACCTTGTGCTGCTTGCCAGCGCTTCTTTTTTTGCTTTTTGGCACATCTTTTTCTTTTCTATCTTGGACACAAAATTTATACGAATACCGCGTCCCTTTAAGCATTATAGCCGTCATTTGCTTTGTGATTTCTGGCATTGCTTTATTTTACAAGCCAAAAAGCTGCAACCTAAGCTATAAAAAGAAAAAATGGATACTTATATATATACTTTTTGGAGTGATTTTGCTTTTACTCCTTACATATCCGGAGCTTTTAGGAGAAATTTATGCATAAAATTTTGGTTTTAACCCTTCTTGCACTTAGTTGCTATGCTGATAAAAAGATAGAAATTTCAGTACCTAGCATGCACTGTCCGCTTTGCACAGCGATAGTAAGAAAGGCTGCTCTTAGCGTTGAGGGCGTAAAAAAGGCAGATGTATCGCTAAAAGAGCGAAAAGCTGTCGTTATAGCAGATGACAAGGTCGATGAAAAAGAGCTTTTAAAGGCGGTCGATGCGACTGGCTATAAAGGCGAGATAAAATAAATTTAAAGAAGGCAAATATGTCAAATAGTGAAATTCTAACGAAATTTGAGACACTTGCTGCGATACCACACTGCAGTTATGAGACCGATAAGATGCGTGATTTTCTAGCTAGCTATGCAAAAAATAAGGGCTGTGAGGTCACAGTCGACAGTTTTGGCAACATTCATGCGTTTAAAGGCAAGCCAAAAATTTGCTTGCAAAGTCACTACGATATGGTCTGCATGGGTGATGCTCCAAAGATTGAGATAGTTTATGGCGATGATGGCTACATGAGGGCTAAAAACTCATCTTTAGGTGCCGATAACGGCATTGGCGTGGCTATCATGATGCAGATGATAAGCGAATTCGATGACATTGAGTGCCTCTTTACAAACAACGAAGAAGTCGGCATGATCGGAGCCACTGGCTTTAGTGGCGATCTCAAAGCCGATAAGCTTTTAAATTTAGACAGCGAAGAAGACGACCGCGTCACTATCGGCTGTGCTGGCGGTGTAAATTTATTTGCCACTATCTCGCTTAATAGCAAAAAAACAAAGGAGAGCACGCTTTATGAAGTAAAAGTAAGTGGGCTTCCTGGCGGACACTCTGGTAATGAGATACATAAAAATATCCCAAATGCAATCAAGGTTTTGGCGGCATTTGTGGCCAAAAATGGCTGTAAGCTTGTCAAATTTGAAGGTGGCGAGCGAAGCAACTCTATCCCAAGTGGCGCAACTGCACTGGTTTTAAGTGATAAGGAGCTAAAGAGCGAGTGTGAGAATTTAAGCGTGAAAAAGCTTGGCACGGGGGATGAAATTTTAGAAAATGGCAAGAAAATTTTAGCTCTTATCAACTCATTTTCACAAGGCGTAAGAGCCTATAACTGCGAGCTAGGCATACCACAAGATAGCGTAAACCTCTCACTTGTAAAGATCAAAGATGATGGCACACTTGAAGTGGAGTTTTTTGCAAGGTCAATGAGCAAAGACGGGCTAAATAGAATGGAGTTTGAGATTTCTGAGATTGCAAAAGCACTTGGCTTTAGCGTCATCGCAAAAGATAGAAATCCTGCTTGGAAGCCTATAAATGATAAATTTGCAAACGACATCCTAGAAGAGCTAAAAATTTATAAGCCAAATGCAAGGATAACAGCCGTTCACGCTGGACTTGAATGTGGCGTACTTTTGGAGAAAAAAGCGGGTCTTAGCGCTTGCTCAATAGGACCAAACATCCACTCACCTCACTCAACAAGAGAATGCTGCGAAGTTGAATCTGCACTTTTTATAGAAAAAGTCGTTCGCGGTATCATCAAAAAATACAACTCATAAAAAATAAAATTTGCTAGAAATTTCTAGCAAATTTTGGATTTTGAAGATTTAGGATTTGTCCGCAAGTACGAGCAAATTTATATTATTTTCCAAACTCATAAACGATCTTGCCGCTTTTTATCGTGGTAGTCGCTGCGCCTTTTAGCTTTTTACCAAAGAGTGGAGAATTTACCGATTTTGAGCGGTTTATCTTTTCATCATAAACATACTCGATCTCAGGGTCTATCACCGCGATGTCAGCTAGCATGCCCTCAGCAAGCCTGCCCTTATCTTTTAAATTTAGCATCTTAGCTGCATTTGTCGATGTTAGCTCCACCATGCGCTCTAAGCTTATAACGCCCTCATTTACGAGCTTTAAAGTAAGTGGCACAAGAGTTTGAAGTCCGATGATACCAAATGGCGCCTTGTCAAATTCCACTATCTTTTCATCTGTATGGTGCGGGGCATGATCGGTTGCTATGACGTCTATAAGGCCGCTTTTTAGTGCTTCTCTCACTGCTTTTACGTCGCTTATCTCACGAAGCGGCGGTGACATTTTGAAATTTGTATCGTAGGCATTTTTCAAAATTTCATCATCGCTAAAGCTAAAGTGGTGAGGTGTGGCCTCGCAAGTGATGTTTATACCCTCTTTTTTGCCCATTTCGATGATCTTTAGCGAGTACTCCGAGCTTACGTGAGCGATATGGATGTGCGCTTTAGTGAGCTTTGCAAGCAGCATATCGCGGCTAACTGCGATCTCCTCTTTCTCTCTTGCCATGCCGCGAAGTCCAAGTATGGCTGAGACCTTACCCTCGTGCATGACGCCCTGCCTGCAAAGCGAGCAGTCCTCTGAGTGGCTTATACAAAAGCTACCAAACATGCTTGAATACTCAAGTGCTGCTCTCATCACGCTTGAGCTAGTCACTGGTAGGCCATCATCACTAAATGCGACTGCGCCAGCCTCTATAAGATCGCCCATTTCGACGATCTCGTTGCCACCAAGCCCTTTGCTGATAGCAGCGATTGGCAAAAGATCGATCAGTCCGCAGTTTTTAGCCTTTTCTATCATCGCCCTTGTGATCGAGGCGTTGTCATTTACTGGGTTTGTATTTGCCATGCAAAGGCAGGTTGTGACACCTCCAGCCACAGCTGCCTGCGAGCCTGAGATGATGTCGTCTTTGTACTCTTGACCAGGATCGCGAAAATGCACGTGCATGTCGATAAGTCCTGGCATGACGAGCTTGTTTGTAGCATCTATGACTTTATCAGCCTCAAATTTCTCACTTCCGATTTTGGCTATTTTGCCGTTTTCTATTAGGATATTTGCCTTAAATTTCTCGTCGCTATTTAGGATAGTGCCGTTAATTATTGCTATTTTCATCGTTAGCCCCTATTTTTTGCAAGCGTATTTAGTATCGCCATTCTTATAGCAACGCCGTTTTCAACTTGATTTAGTATGACTGAGTGCGTGCCATCAGCCACGTCTGAGTTTAACTCCACGCCCCTATTTATCGGTCCTGGGTGCAGCACGATCGCATCAGGCTTTGCTAGCTTTATCCTATTTTTGTTTAGTCCAAAAAATTTCGAGTACTCCCTCGAACTTGGAAACGCCACGTCTGCACCGCCACGCTCTAGCTGGATGCGAAGCATGATGATAACATCGCTGCCCTCGCAGGCTTCTTCCATATTTTTGCAAATTTGAGACTCAAAGACCTCAGCATCTTTTGGCATCATCATCCTTGGCGCAAATAGCTTTAAATTTATGCCAAATTTCTTCATCGCCCAGATGTCTGACCTTGCCACGCGGCTTCTAGCGATGTCGCCGATGATCGCCACGTTTAGGTTTTTATCTAAAATTTTACCATGCTCTCTTAGTGTGAAAAGATCAAGCAGAGCTTGACTTGGGTGCTCATTTGTGCCGTCCCCTGCATTTACGACGCTAGCCTCTGTCCTATCAGCTGCAAATTTCGCCGCTCCAGAGCTTGGGTGACGAAGCACGATGATATCACTTTTCATCGCAGCCATGTTGTTCATCGTGTCATTTAGGCTCTCGCCTTTTGTCACGCTTGAGCTTGATGAGCTGAAATTTATCGTATCAGCTCCAAGTCTCTTTGCTGCGATCTCAAAGGATGTTCTAGTTCTTGTCGAGTTTTCATAAAATGCGTTGATCGTGGTCTTTCCACGAAGATAGTCATTTTTTTTCACTTGGCTTAAATTTAGCTCCTTAAACTCTTTCGCCGCCTCTAAAAAATATAAAATTTCTTCTTTGCTAAGCTCTCTAGTTCCTATCAAATCTTTATGCTTGTAGCCCATTTTAAGCCTCTTAAATTTATTTTGTCACAAAGTCGCAAGCTGGTTGGTAGCCGTTATCACAAGCTTTTTTAAATAAAGCCTTTGCTTTTTCTTCGTTCTTTGCTTCGTTTGCATCTTTATCTTTTACAAGGCCATAAGCGATCATTTCACCTAGTTTTTCGCAAGCCATGCCCTCATTTTCGTCGCACATTTTTGTAAAAATTTTCTCAGCCTGAACTCTATCTTTTGCTACGCCGTCGCCGTTAAATAGCATGATCGCATTCATCGTGCAAGCTTTTTTCTCGCCCTCTCCACAAGCCTTATTAAAATAAAGATAAGCTTCATTAAAATTTTTCTTTGCATAAAGCTCGTTTGCTTTGTCTAAATTTTCATTTGCCATAGTATTTAACGCAAAAACCGCTGCCACTAAAACTAAAATTTTCTTCATTTTCTTTCCTTATTTAAATAATTTTGAATGATGTTTTTTCATATATTCAACTATCTCTATGACCTCGTCGCTTCCGCTAGCGTCAGAATTTTCTAACGCATCATCGATGCACTCGACATAAAGATTTGCCGCCTCTTCAAGCTTGTCTTTTTTCACTCCAGCATAGTAAAACATCGCCTCAAGCACCATACTAAGCTCGTAGCTAAGTTCTTCTACGCTTACCTCTTCTTCTTTCATATATCCTCCTGTGTTTTTTTAGTTATTAGATCGATTATCTGTGCTTTGATCGGCTCGTAGCTAAAGCCATCTTTGAAATTTGCAAATAATCCGCCACTTGCGTTCACGTGTCCGCCGCCGCCAACTAGGTGCTTTGCCATGGCGCTAACGTCAAGCTTGCCATTTGCGCGAAAACTTAGCGTTTTTTTATTTGTCACGTCGATAAAGAAGTCAAATTCAGGATTTGCCACTAAAAAGTCGTTGCCGATGACCGAAACATTGCCGATATTGTAGGTTAAAATTCCTTTATGATCTTTATAAGTGATGCTAAATTTCTCTTTATTTTCACTAAGTTTTTTTACGACGTAGTTTGAGATTAGATTACTTAGCGTATCGTCTTTATCCTCTTTGAAAAATGACTTCTTAATAGCATGCACCTGCATATCAAGGCCGATATAGTCGTTTTTCTCGTTAAAAAATTTGCTTGCTTCTTTTAAGAGATGATCCATATAGAGGTTATTTTCAGCTTCAAACATCACTTTATTTATCTCTTTAGCATTTGCAACAAGTCCCAAGCAAACTTTGCCCATTTCGAAATTTTTATCATCTTTTAGCCAGATATCCACGGCATTTACGACGTCACTAAAAATTTCAAGCTCTTTGTTTTGACCAAAAATGCCCGCAAAAAAGTCGTAAGTGATCTTTGTAGCGCACCTTGAACTATCCAAAAAATACCAAGGGTAGCTACTCGCGCACTCGGCACCGCTTTGGTGATGATCTAGTAAAAATAGCTTTATATTTTTACCCTCTATCATCTCCTCAAAGCTCTCACACTGAGCTAGAGTTAAATTTAGATCAGTGATCAAAATGATGTTTTTATCGTCATTTGAGGCATCTATCTCAGTTAAAATTTGAGCAAATTTATCATCTATCTCTCTGCCGTAGTTTGAGTTTAAAAATTTCACATCTTTGAAGTAAAAATTTGTTATGTATTGTGCGCCGTATCCGTCAAGATCGGTGTGTGAGAGGTGATAAATTTTCATCGTTTTCCTTTATAAATTTTCTATTTCTATGACGCCAACCGTTTCAAATGGCGTATTTGCCGAGATCTCAGCAAAGCTTAGCACCACGATGTCGATGGCAAAATTTGCGCAGATATTTGCTATAAATTTTCTTAGACTTGGCTCCACACAAAGCACCATTTCGCCATGCTGACTCATCGGACGTTTCTCTTTTTCATGCCTTAGAGCCTGAACGATCGATGAAGTTTGAGCCACATTTATCATAAGATGATACGCACCGTCTTTATACTGCACCGCGTCCATAAGCTTTTGCTGTGCGGCACTATCTAAAATGTAAAAATTTAGCTGACCTTTCTCATCGACATAAAGCGAAGTGATGACACGTGAGAGTGCTGCACGTACGTGCTCGATGATCATGTCTAGGTTTTTGCTAACCTCGGCGATGTCGCTAATTGATTCAAGTATGCTAAGCAAATCTTTGATCGGGATATTGTCTTTAAGCAGCGCTTTTAAAACCTTTTGGATCAAATTTATAGGTGCGATCCTTAGCGTATCCTCGACTACAACTGGGTAGTCGATCTTTAGCTTGTCTAATAAATTTTGCGTCTCTTGGCGAGTTAGAAGCTCGGCTGCGTTTTGCTTGATAAGCTCACTCATATGCGTTGAGATGACGCTTGCAGGATCAACTATCGTGTAGCCACTAAGTATGGCATCCTCTTTGACGCTAGCATCGATCCAGAGCGCATCTAGTCCAAAAGCTGGCTCTTTTGTCGGAATCCCCTCGATATCTTCGCTAACTAGTCCACTATCCATCGCTAGAAATTTATCAGCATAAATTTCACCCTGACCGATCACGATACCTTTTAGCTTAAAGCGGTACTCGTTTGGCGGTAGTTGAAGGTTGTCGCGGATCCTTATCTTTGGCATCAAAAAGCCAAGACTTGAAGCGATATTTCGCCTCATAGCACGAATCCTCTCAATGAGATCCACATCAGCTAGCTTTAACAAGCCATATCCTAGGTCAAGCTCTAAAATTTCAAGCTTTAAGATGTCGTTTATCTTAGTCTCTTCTTCTCTTGCGATCTCTTCATCGCTCTTCTTTGGCACCTTAGTAGTGGCACCACTAGCAGCTGCCCCTGCTCCACCTTGCGTAGCGGCTCCAGCTTTTTTAGAAGCTGTTTTGTCTTTTGGTGCAAGGCTTAAATTTAGCCCTCCATCTTTGGTCTGCTTGATGATGTAGCCAAGTCCCAAAAATAGCACTGCAATAAAGCCAAGAGAGAGAGTTGGCAGACCAGGAACAAGGGCAAACATAAATAGTATGAAGCCTACTATCAGCAAGGTTTTATAGTCTCCTAATAGCTGATTTAACGTGCCTTCTGCAAAGTCCTCGTCGTCCTTGCTAGCCCTTGTGATGATAATAGCAGTCGCTGTTGATGTGATAAGTCCTGGGATCTGGCTCACAAGGCCATCACCGATGGTTAGGATCGTATAATACTGAGCCGATGTCGCCATATCAAGGCCGTGCTGAAACGAGCCAATAGCAAAGCCACCGATGATATTAATGATAGTGATGATGATGCCAGCTACGGCGTCACCTTTTATAAATTTAGACGAACCATCCATCGCGCCATAGAAATTTGCCTCACCGATGATGGCTTGGCGTCTTTCGCGCGCTGTTTTTTCATCAATCAAACCTGCGTTTAAGTCCGCATCTATCGCCATTTGCTTACCTGGCATCGCATCAAGTGTAAAACGCGCTTGCACCTCACTCACACGGGTTGAGCCCTTTGTTACGACCATGAAATTTATGAGAACCAGGATACAAAAGACGATGGTGCCGATGACAAAGTTGCCACCAACGACGAAATTTCCAAAACTTGAGATGATCTCGCTGACCGCTTCTGGACCGTTGTGACCTTCGCTTAAGATCATACGCGTGGTTGCGATATTTAGCGAGAGGCGAAAAAGCGTAACGATAAGAATTAGTGTCGGAAATGTACTAAGATCAGTTGGTTTTGGCACATAAATCGAAATTAAGATTATAAGCACAGAAATCGAGATCGAAAGCGCCAGAAAAAAGTCAAGCACCGTGCTTGGAAGTGGTACGATGATGATAGCAAGGATGGCAACAATAATACCAACGATGCTAAGACTTTTAAACTTAACAATTGGCGCAAGAAACGGCGCAACAAGAGTTAAGATGTTATTTTTTTGCTTTGCCAACTTTACTTCTTAACGATGTCACTTAGTTTTATCGCATCAAGCATCTCGTCGATCTTGCCTTGAAGACCACTAAACATCGACCAAATTTGACAGCTTGAGGCTTTATTTGACGGGCAGCCATCCGCAGAAGATGAGCACTCAAAGACGTTAAGTTCACGTTTTTCAGCGCACTCTATTATCTTTTTTATGCTTAAATTTTCAGGTTCGTTATTTAGCGCGAAACCGCCATTTGCCCCTTTAAATGACTTTAAAATTCCATCTTTTGCAAGATTTTGTAAAATTTTGGCTAAAAAGCTTTTTGAAATTTTAAGTTCATTTGAGATCGTATCAACATCAACTGGAGATGATTTTTGAGATATTAAAATAAGTGAAAGTAGAGCGTATTCGCTTGCCTTTGTAAAAAGCATTTATCTTCCTTAAGTCTTTAAATAGCCATAATTTTATTAAATTTTTACTGCATTTTTCATTAATTTTTAAAAAGCGTAGTTTTATCTAACTTTATGTTTTAAATGCTATAATCGCTCTTCCAAAATTCACCAATCAGGAGGTCATTATGGCTTTGGATTCGGCTAAAAAAGCTCAAATAGTTGCGAAATTCGCTAGAAAAGAGGGAGATACAGGCTCTCCAGAAGTTCAAATAGCTCTTTTAACAGCTAGAATAACTGAACTTACAGAACACCTTAAAATTTTCAAAAAAGACTTTTCATCACGCTTAGGTCTTTTAAAACTAGTTGGTCAAAGAAAAAGACTTTTAAAGTATCTTAAAAACAAAGACTACACTACATATTCAAAACTAATCTCTGAGCTTGGCTTAAGAGATAAATAATCCATCGGAGAGCGATCTGCTCTCCTTACTAAATTTCATTTATACATTTCTTTTATTCAAAAAATTTACAGTCTATTTTAAATTTTTCTATCTTTAGTATTAATTTATCTACTCAATAATATGACTAACCTTTTTAAATAAAGTAAAATTAGAATTAATTTCTTCATTTTATATAAAAAAGCTAAATCTCTATATCTTTATTTCTTTTCTAATAAATTTATCAATTTTAAATAAATTTTAAAAT
>NZ_CABPUR010000001.1:110608-323266 GCF_902460665.1 Campylobacter concisus
AATTTTAAAATCCCTAAATAATTGACTTTAGTGGAACTAAATTAATTTTAACTTAAATTAAAAATTTATTTTTATAGATAAAGAATTTTTATTAAAGATTAAGAATTCGGCTAGTAATATTATCCATATAAAAATATGCACATACTGCATAGTAAAGGAGAAAATGATGAAAGAAGGCAAAGTCATCTGTCCTTATTGCGGGACAGGCTGTCAAGTAACCTTGCATGTGGAAAACAATGTCGTTCGTGCCGCCACTGGTGTCGAAGACAATCCAGTCAATCAAGGAAATTTATGTTTAAAAGGCTTTTATGGCTGGGATTACGTTGCAAGTCCAGATAGACTCACAAAACCACTTATCAGAAAGAAAAATGGCGTATTTTCAAAGGATGGTGATTTTGAGGAAGCCAGCTGGGACGAGGCACTTGATCTTGTCGTAGAGAAAATGAAAGAAACCAAAGCAAAATATGGCCCAGACGCATTAGCTGGAAACTTCTCAGCACGCTGTACGCTTGAGGACAACTACGTCGCTCAAAAGCTAATGCGCGCTGTAATTGGCACAAACAACGTCGATCACTGCGCTAGAATTTGACACGCTCCGACAGTAGCAGGACTTGCTAAAACAATCGGAAACGGAGCTGCCACAAATAGCTTTACAGAGATTGGCACTTATAGTAACTGTATATTAATGATAGGCTCAAACCCAGAAAATGGTCACCCAATCGCAGCTATGCACATCCAAAGAGCACTAAACCGCGGTGCGAAACTAATCGTTATTGATCCTATTAAGACTGAGTTTGCAAGCAGAGCTGACATTCACTTACAACTAGAGCCAGAGCACAATATCCCTGTTATAAACGCACTTCTTTACACCATCATCGAAGAAGGCCTTGTAAATGAGGAATTTGTAAGAGATCACACAATAGGCATTGAGTATGTCAAAGAAGCTGTAAAAGACTATGCTCCAGAGGTCGTGGCTAAATACACAAGGCTAAATCCAGAGGATATCAGAGCGGCTGCTAGAATGTACGCTACCACAAAGCCAGCTGTCATCACTCACGGTATGGGCGTAACTCACTTTAACCACGGCGTTGGCGGAGTTTGCGATGTATCAAATTTATTCTTGATCACTGGCAACATATGCGAACTTGGCACAGGCGACTTACCACTAAGAGGCCAAGAGAATGTTCAAGGCTGCTGCGATATGGGCGTTTTGCCAAATATCTTCCCAAATCTTGGCTCAGTCACTGATCCAGAACAAAGAGCTTGGTTTGAAAAAATGTGGCACCTAGAACCTGGATTTTTGAGCTCAAAAATAGGCGTTCACAAAACCGAAGTACCTGATGCGATTCTTGATGGCAAGGTGCATTTCTTCTGGACTATCGGCGAAAATCCAGTCATCTCTGAGCCAAATACAAACCACTTCTTAAAAGGTATCGCTCATGTTGATTTCTACGTCGTGCAAGATCTATTCTTGACCGAGACTTCACTAAAAGCTGATGTCATACTTCCAGGTGTTGCAAGTAGCGAGAAAGAAGGACTTTATACAAACGCAGAGCGCCGCGTACAGCACAACGAAGCAGTCATCACACCTCCAGGCGATGCTAGACAAGACTGGTGGATCGTTTGTGAGATCGCACGCCGTTTAGGTGCAACAGAGGGCTTTAACTTCAACTCACCTGAAGAAATTTGGGAAGAAGTTAGAAAATGCGACCCAAGACGATATGGTGGCATGAGTTATTACCGTATCAAAAAGTATCACGGACTTCACTGGCCATGTCCAAACGAAGATGATATGGGCGGTCAAAGCTTGTATCTTGATAAGAAATTCTTTACTCCTGATGGCAAAGGTCGCTTTGTGCCATGCTTATTTGTGGATAAGGCTGATGAGATCGAGAGCGCAAAACTTGAGTTTGCTAAGAAGATGAATATGTCGCCTGAGTATCCTATCATGGCTGGTTCAGTCGATGAGAAGACTGACGCTGAGTATCCGATACAGCTTCTAACCACTAGAAAGGTCTATCAATACACCGTTGGCACTATGACAAGACGCTCACGAGCGATCGAAGAGGGTGGAGATAGTATCGGACCTATCGCCGAGATGAATCCAGCACTTGCAGCAAGATATGGCTTAAAACAAGGCGACTTCATCAAAGCATGGAGTAGATACGGCTATATCGTCGTAAAAGCTGAAGTAACAGACATCGTGCCTGATGGCATCATTCAGATGACTTTCCACTACTGGGAGAGCTCTTGCAATGAGCTAACAAGCAGTGGCTGGGACTACATCAGTAAGACTCCGACATTTAAAGCAGCTATTCAGATCAAAAAGATCGATGAAGAAGAATTTTTACGAGTTCGCGAACTAAAACGCATAAAATTCCAAACTTCAAAGATCATCTACGACGACTTCCACCATCACGGAAACGCAGCGATAAATGAGTAAATTTAGCGGGAAATTCCCGCTAAATTTCTTTACTACCAAATTTCATAATCCAAAAATTTTGACATTGCGAAGCCAAAAAAATACAAAAGCAGATATTTTTAAATTTATTTAAATGCCAAAAAGCTCATAAAATTTCCCCACTTAAATGTGCTCTCGACTCGCTTAAAGCCAGCATTTAGGGCTAAATTTCTATTTTCTTCTTCGGTGTATGGCACCAGCACATTTTCAAGTGCCTCTCTTTTTTGAGCGATCTCATAGCGTGAGTAGCCTTGTGCTTGTTTGTAGCCTTCATAAATTTCTATAACGCTTTTAGTAAGCTTTTTATCTTCAAAGATGATCTTTTCACTAAACAAAAAGACTCCATTTTCATTTAGTCCGTTATAAATTTTTTGCACTAGATCAGCTCTTTTTGGTGGTCTGATAAACTGCAAAGTATAGTTTGCCAAAACTGCGTCAAAGCCCACTAGCTCACACTTTAAAATATCATCAAGCAAAAATTTTATCTTTGCTCCATAAGCTTTTGCCTTATTTTTGGCATTTACTAGCATAGCTTCAGAGTTATCCACGCCACTTAGCACGAGGTCGTTTCTAAGGTTGTTTAGCAAAAGCAGGCTATTTGCCGTCGAGCAGCCAAGGTCGCATACACTTGCATCTTTTGGCAAAATTTTAGCAAGCAGCTTTGCGTTTAGATTTGAGCTCACATCGTAAAACGGCACCGAGCGCGAGATCATATCATCAAAAACACTTGCCACAAAGTCATCAAATTCAAACTGCTTGCTTATAGGCTCTTTAAAAATTTCATCTCTCATATACCAGCTCCGTATCCGTCAAAGTATCTCATCGTCTCTCCAAAAAAGAGATCGCACACGCCCACGCACTGTCTAGCCTCGTTTATATCACGCTTTATCTGCTCTTTTAGCTCGCTAAGATTATTAAATTTTTTATTATCTCTTAGGCGTTTTATGAAGCAAACGGCAACGTGTTTTGTTACTTTTGGCGCGACCTCGTCTAAGATGTGCGTCTCGACACTAAAATTTCCATCCGTACTAAGCCTATTGCCTATAAAAGTGACCGAGCCATATGTGTATGAGCCCATCCTAGTTCTTGTCACATAGACGCCCTCGCGCGGCAAAAGATAGCTTTTGATCTCTAAATTTAGCGTTGCAACTAGCTCCTTTGCACCGATGCCCTGCCCTTTTATCACATTGCCCTCAATCGAGTACTCCCTGCCTATTAGCCTGTTTGCCTCTTCGATGTTACCTTGGCGTATCAGCTCTCTGATGGATGAGCTATGCACGCCCATGCCGTCATAACAAACCTCATCAACGACCACTACCTCGCCATCAAAAATTCTTTTCAGATCGTGCTTATCCCATGCTCTATTTCTGCCAAATCTAAAATCAAAGCCAACAACGATCTTTTTTAAATTTTTAAAATCATGTTTTAAAAGAGCGATAAATTCCTCTCCGCTAAGCCCTTTAATGGCGTCAAAATCATACAAAAAGCAAGGATAGTTTGAGTACTCCGCTCGCTTTAGCTTTGGCGTGATGTTGGCTTTGTTTTTATCGATCACAACAAGTCCGCCAAACTCGCCAAGCTGCTTTAAAAGCTGTTTATGCCCTCTATGCACGCCGTCAAAGTGCCCGATCGCAACGACAGTGATGTTATCTTTTGTTAAAAGCGTAGAAAAATTCGGCATTTCCCTCTTTCCCTTTTACTTCGCACTCTTTGCAAGCTATCATTTTAAATCCTAAGCCATTAGCCATCACTTCAAACCTCTTCATCACTAAATTTATAGCTTTCATATCAGTGACGACGCCTTTTTTATTTCGTTTTACGCCGACACCCACTTCAAATTGTGGCTTAAAAAGCGTGATAATGAGCGAATTTTCACTTGCTAGCTCACAAATGGCGGGCAAAATTTCAGCTAAAGAGATAAAGCTAACATCGCAGGTTATTAGATCAAATTTATCTTGCCCTTGCTTAGCAAACTCTCTGATATCAGTCTTTTCATAAATTTTTACTCGCTCATCGCTTCTTAGACTGGCATCTAGCTGATCAGTGCCCACATCCACACCAGTCACGCTTTTTACGCCACGCTCAAGCAAAATTTGCATAAAGCCACCAGTTGAGCTGCCGATATCAAGCGCATTTTTGCCAGTTAGATCAAATTTCATCGCCTCCAAAAAGCTCTTTAGCTTCAAAGCTCCTCGCCCAACGTAAATTTCATCAAGCAGCGAAATTTTAGCCTCACTAACCTCGCTTGAAACCTTGGTGCAAATTTCGCCGTTTGAGAGCACCTTGCCAGATTTTATTAGCTCGCTAGCCTTGTTTCTACTGATATTTAAAACGCTTGCGACGTAGTTATCAAACCTCAAGTTTTAGCCTCTCATATTCTCTCTCATCGATTACTTGCACGCCTAGCTCATTTGCTTTATCAAGCTTGCTGCCAGCCTCCTCGCCAGCTAGGACAAAGTCCGTTTTTTTAGAAACTGAGCTTGAAACCTTTGCGCCAAAACTCTCAAGCTCCGCCTTTATCTCATCTCTTGGGCGACTTAGCGTGCCAGTTATTACCACCGTTTTACCACTTAGCGCATTTGAGATGCTCTGCGCCTGCGTCACGCTTGGCTGCACGATCTGGCTAAGGGCTAAAATTTCTGCTCTATTTACCTCGGCAAAGTCAATTAGGCTATTTGCCATCTCCACGCCAAAGCCTTCAAGCGAGGTTAGCTCTTCAAAGCTAGCATCAAGCCAGCCTAGTCCAAAACTACTTGCAAGCTTTTTAGCTGCCACTTCGCCGATGTGCTCGCAGCCAAGGCCTGTGATAAAGCGCGATAGCTCCGCACCTTTGCTAGCCTCTATCGCATTTAAAAGATTATTTACCTTTTTTTCTTTAAAGCCCTCAAGCACCATGAGATCATCAAATTTAAGACCGTAAATGTCTTTTATGCAGGAAATTAGCCCCTTGTCAAATAGCAAATTTACGATCGCATCGCCAAGGCCGTCGATGTTTAGGCATTTTTTCGATGCGTAGTGAATTATTGAGCCAACCACTCTTGCCCTGCAGCTTAAATTTTGACACTTTACAAAGACCCCTTCATCAAGTAGGTGCGAGCCACAAACTGGGCAAAATTTAGGCCTTTCTATTGCCTCTTCGCTGCCATCTCGCCTATCCTTATAAACCTTTGTGATCTTTGGTATGACATCGCCTGAACGGATGATGCCGATGTAGTCGTTTTTCATAACGCCAAGGCGCTCTATTTCATCAAAGTTATGAAGCGTGGCTGATTTCACATTTGCACCATCGATATTTACCTCATCAAGCACGCCAACAGGCGTTACTACGCCGCTTCTGCCAACTTGAAGTGCGACATCTTTTAGCCTAGTCACCTTTTCAATGGCTGGAAATTTAAACGCCACCATAAATTTTGGAAATTTGACCGTATAGCCCAGCTCTTCGCAGCGTGTAAGGTCGTTTACGCGTATCACCATGCCATCCATCATTACGCTTTTTGAGTCACGATTTGCCAAAAGCTCATTATACGCGCCTTTAAGCTCATCTTTTTTTAAAATTTTGAAAAAATCATCTCTTTCAAAACCAAGATCACGCACAAATTTCATTACCTCGCTGTGATCTTTTAGCCCAAGGCTCTGCTCGCCCACGCCCCAAGGTATGAAAAGCAGCTTTCTTTTAGCAGTAACTGCGCTATCAAGCTGTCTTAGACTGCCAGCTGCAGCGTTTCTAGGGTTTGAAAGCGGCGCCTCACCCTCTTTTGCGCGCTCTGCGTTTAGCAGCTCAAAATCTTCTTTTCTTATAACGACCTCGCCCCTGATTTCAATTAGCCCTTTGTAATCAATACTCTTTAAAACAGAATTTATCGTCTTTGCATTTTGTGTCACATCCTCGCCTGTAACGCCATCACCCCTCGTGATCGCCCTAACCAAAACGCCGTTTTCATAAAGCAAATTTAAGCTCGCTCCATCAAATTTTGGCTCAGCCACAAATGTTAGATTTTCTTTCTCGCCACGCTTTAGCCACGCATCAAGCTCGGCTAGATCAAAAATATCTTCCATACTCCACATGCGTTTGATGTGATTAGCCTTGCTAAAGCCCTCTTTTACGGTGCCACCCACGCGTTTTGTAGGTGAAAAGATAGAAATTTCGCTTGGATTTGCCTGCTCATAATCAAGCACCTCGTGATATAGCGCGTCATACTCCTCGTCGCTTGCAAGTGGCTCGTCCTCGTCGTAGTAGGCCTTTGCCCATGCATTTAGCGTATCTACCGCTTTTTCGTACTCTTGTTTTGTCATTTTTGCTCCAAATTTACACCGCATTTTATCTTAAATATACTTTATAAATGATCTAAATTTAGCTCTCTGGCGTCACGTAAATGGACATTTTTATAGACCTTTGCTGTCTCGTCTCTAGCCCTCATCAGCGCAAAGCCAAGCAAATTTTGTCCGTACCACTTCATAGGATTTTTCGCATTTTCATCACTTGCGCTCATGCCTATGCCCCAAATTTTATCAACTGGGCTTGCCTCAACCAAAACTTTACTCCCAGTTTGGATCAAAAAGTCTCGCAAAGGGGTATTTTGGCTAAATTTTAGATAACTCGCATTTAGCACGCCGCCAAATTTGATCTCATCCCAGACCTTAGCGTCAAAGCCTCGCACCTGCCTACCAAGCGCCTTCATCTGCACTGGATCTTTAGCGGATAGAATTTGCCGCAGAGCCTCTTTATCGCCAAAGCATTCAGCCTTTTTAGCCTTGCACTCTACCAAAGCGTGGCTTGGCTCATCGCCTCGTGCATATTAAAAAGCTGCTTGTGCTCGGCTACATCGTGCGTTCTTATGATCTGCGCGCCGTTTTCGAAGGCTTTTAGATGCAGATAAAGCGAGCCTGGCAAGCGGTCTTTGACCTCGCTTGGGTGGTAGTGATTTATGACTGATTTGCGGCTCGCACCAACTAATAGCGGGCACTCAAATTTCAAAAAATGCTCCAAATGCTTAATAAGCAGCAAATTTTGTTCAGCCGTCTTGCCAAAACCGATGCCAACGTCAAGCACTAGTTTTTTGGCGCCAAGCTCCTTTGCTAGGGCTATCTTTCGCTCAAAAAAGTCTGCTATCTCGCCGATTAAGTCGTTATATTTTGGTGCGACCTGCATAGTCGCAGGATCGCCTTGCATATGCATCATACAAAACTCAGCGTCATATCGCGCCGCAAGCGTGGCAAGTGAGGCGTTTGCCGTGATGTCATTTATCATTTTAAAGCCGTGATTTAGGGCAAATTCAAGGCAATAAGGATCAAAGCTATCAAGACTAAATTTCGCTTTTTCATGTAAATTTAGCTTGTAAATTTCCTCCACAATATCTTTTATGCGCCTAAATTCCTCTTCACGGCCGCAATACTGGCTCCCTGGCCTTGAGCTAACACCACCAAGGTCGATATAGTCTGCACCTGCTTCTATCATGTATTCTATTTTTGAGATACCATTTTGCATATTTATGCGGCTTTGTTCATTGAAGCTATCTGTATTTATATTTGCAACGCCCATTATAAGAGGCTTTGTTGGCTTTATAAATTTTGTCTCTAAAAAGACTGCTAAATTTTTAAGTCCAAAGTCTTGCAACTTCTCCTTTTTAGCTAGCTGCCTAAGCTGCGCATTTGTCGCCATTAGCAATGCTTTATTTAGACTCTGCTTGCCCAAAATCGTATCTTTATGCGTCACAAGCTCAGCTCCAACGCTTAGGGCATCTTGCTTTAGAATATTTGCCGCTGGGGTTTTTATCTCATCTATAAATATAAAATTTATCTCGCTCTTTTCGTGCATGAGCTTAGCACCAGCAGGACTTGGTGAAATGGCTTTGCAAATTTCATCAAAGTTGCTTTTGTTATTTATCTTATAAAATTTCAACGTCGTCCTTTTTGAAATATAGCAAGCAGTAGTGGCGTTAGCACGGCGTGAGACTTGGCATTTAGATCTGCTAGCTTTATAAGCGAGAAAAAATAATCCATTTCATCGCCGCTAAATTTATACCCACTATCAACCGCCTTTGTCACGATAACGCCAACAAGCTCTTTTAACTCATTTTTGCCAAATTTTTGAGCTTGCTCGTCTGCGATCTTTTGATCGATAAAGCTTGTTAGCTCTTTTAGGCTAAGCGATTTTAAATTTAGATCAAGAGTTATTTTTGGCTTTTTGGTGAGATTATTTTCTATGAGCATTCTTGATCTAATCGTTGGTAGAAGTAAATTTTTACTCTGCGTTACTATTATAAATTTGATATTTCTTGGAGGCTCTTCGATGATCTTTAAAAGTGCGTTTTGAGCCTCTGTCCTAAAAGAATTAGCATGTATTACTAAAATTTTTTCATCTTTTTCAGCAATGTAAGCTTCTGCAATGACCTCTTTTGCGTTTTCTAGCAAAAAATCATCGCTTATAAAAAATCTTAAATTATTAATACCAAACTCGCTTTCAAGCTTGGCTTTTAAACTTTCAAAATCGCTTGTAACGACGATTTTATTAAGCATTTAGAGTATCACCTTGGCAAAAAGCGCCGCATCGATGCTTTTATCAAAAATTTTGCAAAGACTTATTAGTTTAACGTCTAAATTTTCATCGCTTGAGCTAAGAGTAAAGCTATTTTGTGCCTGTTCGTCAAATAGCCACATATAACTATCCTCATCACTTTTGGCTAAATTCGCATATCTATCAAGGCTCTTTCCGATATAAAAAAACAAGTATCCGTTTGGAAAAGCAAGACTTAGCATATCTTTTAGAAGCTGCTTTTGTTCATTTGTCTCTATCTCATCAAGCGATGGATAAAGCGATCTTAGGCTAAAAAATGGCAAAAATGGCCTTATGCTTTTTGAATGGTTCATCTTTTTTAAAAGATAAATTTCAAACCATCTTCGCTCTTCATCGCTTATAGTTATAAAAGCCCTTCCTTCAAGTAAAAATTTAAGCCTAGATGCGAGCAAAGGCGTCCATTCGACACGCCTTTCCTCCATCCAGCTCATCAAAGGGCCTTCGTCTCTAATAGCCTTTAACGTCCACTGAATAAAATCTTGCATTATTTATCTAGCTTATAAGCATCGTGAAGTACGCGAACCGCTAGCTCACCATATTTTTGATCAACGATCATTGAAATTTTTATCTCACTTGTTGAGATCATTTGGATATTTATGCCCTCTTTTGCAAGCGTTTCAAATGCCAAACATGCTACGCCGCTATGACTCTTCATGCCGACGCCAATAACTGAAACTTTTACGATCGCGTCATCAAATTCTATATGTTTTGCAGCCGAGAGCTTTTGCATAGTCTCTTTTGCTAGTTCAAGCTCATTTTGTGGCACTGTAAAGCCTAAATTTGTAGTGCCGTCATGTCCTACGTTTTGGATTATCATATCTACGTTTATGTTTTCATGAGCTAAAGCTGTAAAAATTTCTGCTGCGATGCCAGGCTTATCAACTACGCCTCTTAATGTTACTCTTGCTTGATTTTTATCTAGTGCTATTCCGCTTACTAAAACTGCTTCCATATTGTCATCTTCCTTTGCTATTAATGTACCTTCGTTGTGATTAAAGCTACTTCTTGTAATGAGTTTTACATTTAGTTTTTTTGCTAGCTCGACTGAGCGATTTTGTAGTACCTTTGCGCCAGCAGAAGCGAGCTCAAGCATCTCATCATAGCTTATTTTCTCAAGTTTTTTTGCCTTTTTTTCTATCCTTGGATCAGTTGTATAAACGCCATCAACATCGGTAAAAATTTCACATAGATCAGCATCAAGCGCCCCTGCTAAAGCAACTGCACTAAGATCACTGCCGCCTCTACCAAGGGTTGTGATATTACCTTTTTCATCTATGCCTTGAAAGCCAGCTACAACTACGATTTTACCGGCTTTTAGCTCGGCTTTTAGCCTAGCAGTCTCTATCCTTTCGATCCTTGCTTTTGTATGAATATCATCAGTAATTATGCCTGCCATCGCACCTGTCATACCTACACACGCATAGCCTTTTGCATTAAGTGCGATCGTTAAAAGCGCGGTCGTTACTTGCTCTCCAGAGCTTAAAAGCATATCAGTGGCGACGCCATCTGGATGTTTTGAAAAATACTCACTATATTCAACCAATTGATTTGTAACTCCGCTCATCGCAGAAACTACCACAACTACGTCTGCACCGCTATTTTTTGTCTCAATGACTCTATTTGCCACAGCTTCGATGCGTTCAAGTGTTCCTACGCTAGTTCCGCCAAATTTTTGAACGATCAACATCAAAAATATCCTTTCTCTTTAAAATAACTCAAAACCTTTTCATAAATAGGCTTTTTAAAGTGATTTATACCCTCTAAACTTCTACCAAAATCTACAAATTTATACTCGCTAAACTCTGGATGCTCTGTCTTTAAATTTATGCTGGCACCATTTTTAAGTCTAACCAAAAAATATTTTTGCGTCTGTCCGTCAAATGGATAAAATTTCTTTGCCGCATTTGCTGGAAAGTCGTAGCTTAGCCACTGCGGATACTCATCTAAGATATCGATTTTATCAGTTCCGATCTCTTCTTTAAGCTCCCTTTTTAAAGCCTGCTTTGGACTCTCGCCTTCGTCTATTCCGCCTTGAGGAAACTGCCAAATATCATCCATATCCACCCTTTTTGCGACTAAAATTTCACATTTAAATGGATACAGGCTAGACAAAATAACAGCTGCCACATTTGGTCTGTATTTTTTTTGCATGATTTTTCCAAAAATTTTATTTGGGATAATAACTAAAAAGAGTTAAGAGATAGATAAATAAGACTACCTTTTACGACGTTTGTAGTAAATCACACAGCCGCTAAAAAGTAGCACGCCAACTCCACAAGAAGCCATAAAAAAGATAAATTTTCCAGCCTCTTTGAATATATATCCAGCGTGCAAATCAAGCATAAATTTATAAATTTCAAAAGATTTTGGCATGGTATTTTTTAAAATTTCTCCACTTGCCGTATCGACCGCAAGCCTAACACCATCACTCTCACTAGCACCTTTTGGCAAGTAAAAGATCATAAATTTTACGCCGTCTTTATTGAGAATAAAATTTAAAGCGTCAAACTCGTTTCCAAATTTTAAAGTAAAAATTTCATAAGCTTTTTGAAGATTTTCTACCTTTTGCTTTTCATTTAGGCTAAAGCCATTTTTGCTAGTAAAATTTGGCTTTTTAAAGACCTTCTCTTCGCCATAAATTTGATTTATAACCTTAGCAAAGCTCTCATAAGAAAAGTATAGACCGCTAACACAGATAATAAGCAAAATGGATCCCAAATAAAGCCCTAAAAATCCATGCAGCGAATATAAAAATGCAAATTTCTTTGCCTTTAGATTTAGCTTAAAGGCGCTAATAAATTTGCTTCTAAATCTCCAAAATTGTATAAACGCTCCAGTTAATAAAATCGCAAGTAGCGCAAGCGTCGAAATCGCCACTAGCTCACTTGCAAATTTAGATAAATTTTCATTTTTAAATAGAGCTAGCCCTAGATTTTTATGTAAATTTAAAGCTAGCCCTATAAATTTTTCCACACTATTTTCAGAGACTATCTCGCCCGTATAAGGATCTACAAAGAATGACTTAAACTCGCCACTCTCGCTTGTGCCGCTTACCACATAAGCTCTATTTATCTCACCTTTTATCTTTATATAGCTAAGGTTAAAATTTGGCCAAGTCTTACTAAAGACCTTTAAAATTTCATCTATTTTTAAAGCACTTTTATTGGTTGCTATGTCTATCTCATCTTTACTAAAAGCTTCAATTATCTCATCGTGATACGAAATAATCGCTCCACTAATTGAGATTATCAAAAGCGGCAAAGCAAAGATAAGAGCTAAAATTAAGTGAAATTTTCGCCAAATTTTAAACATTTTAAAACTTTAGATTAAAGCCAAGCTCGATCTTTTGTCCATCGACTATCAAAATATCGTATCTGCCTGATCTTGTCGTAAAAAACTCGTTAAAGAGATTATAAACGCTTAAGTTTAGGCTGAAATTTTTAGTTACATTGTAATTTATGCCAAGATCTGCGATCACATAAGCTCTCATATCATCAGCATAGCTAAATGAGTTTTTAGTTCTACCATAATAATTTATCTGTGACCAGAAATTTAGCCATCTATTTAGCTCGTAGTTCGCTCCAAATTTAAATGTATGAAGCGGATAGTTGTTTAAGCTTTTGCCAACTTCTGTTCCATCTTTTTGTTTTGATTTTGTATAGACGTAGCTTTGATTTAGTCTAAGAGCATTTGTCACCTGCCACTCATTTGTTAGCTCAACTCCGTAAATTTCAGCCTTGCCGATATTTATACTCTCCCAAATACCATTTGGATAAATTTTGCCTTTGTGTCTGCAAACACTGCCTCTTGAGCAGATAGGGCTATAGCTTAACATATCTTTAAAACTTGTGTAAAAGCCGGTTAAAGACGTTTCAAAACCTTCATTATTATTATAAACGCCACCAAATTCATAACTTACGCTTGTCTCTGGCTTAAGGCTGCTTCTGCCAAGCTGTGCTCCACGTCCTCCAGCAAATGGCAATGCAAGATCTTGTGTTCGTTGCTTGATATCGGGTGTTGCATAACCTGTGCTAACTCCACCCTTTAAGGCAAAAAAGTCGTTTAAGCTATAGATGCCATAAATTCTTGGTGAAACGTGCGAGCCATAGTTCTCATCGTAGTTATAGCGAATACCAGTACTTAAGATAAAATCTTTTGTAAGATGATAATCATCTTCGCCGTAAAGTGAAACATCATATCTTTTTACATTTGCCGCATCTGCCGTGGTAGCCTTTTCGTCTAGCTTTTCTTTTTTGGCATTTAGTCCTAATGTAAAGGCATTATTATCAGTAAAATATGAGCCTTTTGTATCAAAATTTAGAGTCTTTAGCGTCAAATTTTGTTGTGCTATCTCTTTTTGCTTGCCATAAGATAAATAGCTTTGAAGCAAGATATTATCAAGCCTTGCTTCGTGGCTTAAATTTATCATATCGCCCTTTATTCTCTCGCTAGCAACCGAGTTAGTACCAGTTGATAGTGTTTTGCCTTTAGTTCTTTTATATTTCACATCGCTTCTTGCAAGCTCAAGTATAAGATCATTATTTTCATTTGGCTTAAAAAATAGCTTTGTACCAAAATTTCTATCCTTTTGCTCTCTATTTGCATAAGAAATTTTATCTTCTGATTTATTTAAATTTTTGCCATAAACAGAAACACTTAAAACATCATCAATTAGTCCAGAGTGAAGATAAAGGCTATTGTAAAGCTCGCCACTTATATTTTTATTTCTAGCAAATTTATAACTTGAGCCAAGATTTGCACCAAATTCATTACTAAACTCATCTGTAATGATATTTATAACTCCGCCTAGTGCGTCACTTCCATAAAGTGAGCTCATAGGTCCACGTATCACTTCGATACGGCTTATCGCACTTGCTGGTGGGATGAAACTATATGAGCCTCCAACACTTCTAAGCCCTTTATAGGCGTTATCGCCTGGTACTGGCATGCCATTTACTAGAATTTTAGTAAATCTTGGAGAGAATCCACGTATAGAAATTCCTCGTCTATTTGCCGCTTCGGAAGTCGTTCCAAAAAGACTTGGGATATCCTTTGTCATGCTCTCGATATCTTTATGGTTTTTCTTTTCTAATGCCTCTTTGGTTATAACGCTAAGCGTTGCTGGTGCGTCTTTGATATTTTGCTCAAATCCTGTCGCACTAACTACTTTAACTTCTGGCAGAACCTTATCTTCATTTGCAAAAAGCGGTAAATTTATAAAAATTGCCGCACAAATAGAAATTTTTAATGCACTTTTCACAAAAACTCCTTATAAAAATTTAATGCACATTTTACTAAAATTAAATAATCGTTATCAATATCATACGTAACGCTAAAGGGATTAAATTTAACGCTTGAGGGATAAAATGATAAATTTAGACAAAAAATATGGAACGAGCAAGATATCTCAAAAGGAAAAACAAGTAAGCGTAGAGTTTTTCAAGCAAAGCAGCGGTATCAGCTATCTAAAAAGTGAAATTTTATGTAATGGCAGGATAAAAAGGGATCGTCACAAGTCTAAAAAATACCTATTTTTAATGTTTAATGAGGATAAAAACGATCTTTGCTTTAAGCTTGATAGAAAAGAGTATATTTTAAACAAAGATGAATTTTGCATTGGGCTTGTTAATGATGATTTTAAAGGTGTCTTTGAGTATCAAAATAAATTTTATAAGACAAAAACACTACTTTTTGACGAAAGCTACGCAAATAAGCTTGAGATATTTGCTGGGCTTAGATTTGATGATAAATTTGAGCTTTTAAAATATAAAAAAGATTTAGCTCAAATTTGCGTTTTAAATGAACTTGAGACGACAAATTTATATGAAGGCGCGATGAGGGAAATTTTTACCGAGTCAAAAATTTTAGAGCTTATTTATAAAAGTAAAATACGAAAAGAGAGCGAAATTTCACTTAGCAGCGATGAAGAAAAAACTCTTTTAAAAGCTAAAATGATCTTATTAAGTCGCATGCAAAATCCTCCAAGCATCAAGGAGCTAGCCCATCTTTGTGGCACAAATGACTTTTGGCTAAAGAAAAATTTTAAGCTATTTTTCAAAGATACGATCTACCAACTCTTAGCAAAAGAGCGTCCAAAGCTGGCTTTTACTCTTTTAGAGCAAAATGATATAAGCATAAAAGAAGCCGCAAATATCGTAGGCTACGCAAATACTGCACATTTTGCAAAAATTTTTAAGATAAATTTTGGCTTTTTGCCAAGCAAACTCTTAAAGACAAAAAGCTACTTTTAAACTGCTATAAATGCCAAATTTCTTATAATCGCCAAAATTTAAAAAGAGAGAAATTTGCAAGTTTATATCCACGTGCCATTTTGTGAAAGCAAGTGTCCTTACTGCGCCTTTGGCTCAAGCGATGACGAATTTAACAAGGTCAGCGCCTACTTTAAGGCACTTTGCCTTGATCTAAATTTTCAGCTAAAAAGCCAAAATGTAAAAGAAATTTCTACTATCTTTTTTGGTGGCGGCACACCAAGTGCGGTAAATGCTAAATTTTATGATGAAATTTTTAGCATTTTAGCGCCTCTTTGCACTCCAACAACTGAGATCACACTTGAAGCAAACCCAAACTCAGCAAGCCTTGCTTGGCTAAAGCATGTTAAAAATTTAGGTGCAAATCGCATAAGCTTTGGCGCTCAAAGTTTTTTTGAAGATAAGCTAAAATTTCTGGGGCGCATTCACAGCAGGGAGCAAATTTTTAAAGCAGTTGAAAATGCCCAGACAGCTGGCTTTAAGAGTATAAATTTAGACCTCATCTACGACACCAAATTTGACACTAAAAAACGTCTTTTGGCTGAGGTTGAAAATTTAAAAAGTCTTGCTATCACGCATCTAAGCGCCTACTCGCTCACTCTTGAAGAAAATACTCCATTTGCTGGTAAAAAAAGTTATAAAAAAGATAGCGACACTTTGGCTAAATTTATGATAGAGCAGATCAAGCGAGCTGGCTTTGGGCAGTATGAAATTTCAAATTACGGTCAAATTTGCAAGCACAATCTTGGCTACTGGCAAGGCAAAAACTACCTTGGTGTGGGGGCTTTTAGCGTGGGCTTTGTGAATGACACCAGATACTACGCCAAAAATAGCATAGATGCCTACATCTCGCAACCAACTTACAGAGAAAAAGAAATTTTAAACGAGAGTGAGCTAGTAAGAGAGCATATATTTTTAGGGCTTAGAAGCATAGTTGGCGTGGAGGCTGGACGCTTAAGTGAGGCTCAGAAAAAAAGAGCAAATCTGCTTGTAGAAAATGAAAAACTGCTCTTTAAAAATGGTAAATTTTACAATCCAAATTTCTTACTAAGCGACGAGATCGCACTCTTTATCGAGGACTAAATTTATAAAATTTTGAGCAAAGTCAAGATAAAATACAAAGCTTAAATAAAATTTAATAGAGGCAAAAATGTTTGGAATGAGTTTTTCTGAAATCTTAGTTATCGCCATTATTGCAGTGTTAGTTTTAGGTCCTGACAAGCTGCCAAGCGCGATGGTTCAGATTGCAAAATTTCTAAAAATGTTTAAAAAAGGCATAAACGACGCAAAATCAACATTTGATCAAGAAATGAAGATAGCTGAGCTAAAAGAAGATGCTCAAAAATATAAAGAAAGCATAACTCAAAGTACGCAAAGTGTGCGTAAAAAGCTCACTTTTGAAGAGCTTGACGAGATCAAAAAAAGCGCTACTGATATCACAAACGACATACAAAATGTCGTAAGCGACACCAAAAAAACGGTAGAAAATATACAAAATCCAACAAATTTAGTTAAAGATGCGATCTTAAACGATAAAAAAGAGGCGTAATGTTTGAAGAGCTAAGACCCCATTTAATCGAACTTAGAAAGAGACTTTTTATAAGCATAGTAAGCGTTTTTGTCTGTTTTGGCATCTGCTTTACGTTTTGGAACCCACTGCTTGCATGGATGAGCGAACCGCTAAAACAAGTCTTGCCAGCTGGCTCAAATATCATATTCACTCAAATTCAAGAGCCATTTTTTACAGCGATGAAGGTTGCATTTTTTGCTGGTGTCGTGATCGCGCTACCTATCATTTTTTGGCAGTTTTGGCTATTTGTCGCTCCTGGGCTTTATGACAATGAAAAAAAATATGTGATCCCATTTGTCATCTCAGCTTCATTTATGTTTGCGTGCGGGGCAGCATTTTGTTACTACGTGGTGATTCCACTTGGCTTTGCATTTTTGGTAAATTTTGGTGGCCAACTCTTTACGGCTTTACCAAGCATTGGCGAGTATGTTGGTTTTTTTGCAAAACTACTAATTGGCTTTGGAATTTCATTTGAGCTACCAGTAATTACATTTTTCTTAGCAAAGATCGGACTTGTCGATGACAAGATGCTAAAAGATTACTTCAGATACGCTGTTGTTATTATCTTTATCTTTGCAGCTATCGTTACACCACCTGATGTGATAAGTCAAGTCTTAATGGCACTACCACTCATCGGACTTTATGGAATTTCAATAATCGTCGCCAAAAGAGCTAGCAAGAGCGACGATGGAGACGAAAAAGAAGAACAAGACAGCGACGTAGCAAGCGATGAGTAATATAAACGACGTCTCAAGTTATGATTATTTTTTACCAGAAGAGCTCATCGCGAAAGAGCCAATTTTGCCAAAAGAAGAAGCAAGATTGCTTGTCTATTTTAAAAATACAAAAGAGATAAAACACTACAAATTTAAAGATCTCTCCAGCCTCATCCCAGAGGATGCAGCGGTCATTTTTAATAACACAAAAGTTATCAAAGCTCGCATTTTAGGACAAAAAGAAAGCGGCGGGGCTTGCGAAGTGATGCTAAACCAGCCCATAGGCGAAAATAAATTTAGCGTTTATATAAGAGGTAAAGTAAGCGCTGGTAGTGTTTTAAATTTTCCTGATAATCTAAAAGTAAATGTGCTTGAGCTAAATGATGATGGCACAAGAGTGGTAAATTTTACGCAAAATGGCGTTTTGCTTGATAATGTTCGCCTTTTTAGTGAGCTTGAAAAGATTGGTCACGTCCCGCTTCCGCCATACATTAAAAGGGCTGATACAAAGGATGACGAGAGCTGGTATCAAAGTATATTTGCCAAAAATAGCGGTGCGGTAGCAGCTCCAACAGCTAGCCTTCACATAAGTGAACAAATGTTAGAGCAGATAAAAGCAAAGCATGAAGTCGCCTACATTACGCTTCACGTTGGCGCTGGGACATTTAAAGGTGTGGAATGCCAAAATATAAATGACCACAAAATGCACTCAGAATTTTACGAGCTAAGCGAGCAAGCTCAAGAGATTATAAATTTTAATAAACCAATCCTTGGCGTTGGTACGACGGTTACTAGATGTGTTGAAGAATTTGCAAGAAGCAAGCAAGCAAATGGCTTTTGTAAGTTATTTTTAAACCTAAATAATAAGCCTATCAGGCAAAACTACCTTCTTACAAATTTTCATCTACCAAAATCAACTCTAATAATGCTAGTTACTAGCTTCATAGGGCTTGAAGAGACGATGAGAATTTATAAAACGGCAGTTGATGAAAAGTATAGATTTTACTCATACGGCGACGGAATGTTGATAATATGAAAGATAAGCCTATCGATATCATAAACAGAATGGAAATTTTTCTTAGCGCCATATACCAAGATGCGCAAGATACTAAAAATTCCATCATTTTTAGTTACGATCCAAGTTATCCAAGGTTTTTAAAATTTGATGCTACAAATCTCATAAAAACACTTGAAAATATTTGCAAATTTTTCCTTTACTCTACCGAATATGCAGACATTTACATTCTCTTTCAACTTAAAAATTATAGTCCTAAATCTGTACATTTTGACATTAAGATAAAATCTAGCCATAGCGTAATGAGACCAAGTCACTACTACCTCAGCAAGATAAATAACTATCTAAAAAAAGCAAATGAATCTATGATCTCTCACAATGATGGAGAATTTTTAATATCTTTTAGCGCGGCACTAACAGGCGATAGAGCCATCCAAAGACAAATAAATATCAAAAATCAAACAAATACAAATATCTTAGTCGCTTGCGATGACGATGCTTTGTTTGACACCATTAGTACTCAGATAAATTTTTTAGGTCTAAAAGTTATCGGTAAAAACGACCTTGGCAATCTAATGAGACACATAAAAGATTCTATTTTTACTCCATTTGTTATCTTTATCGATAGTAAAATTTTAAAAAATGAAGCGATGCTAGAAGATATACTTGAGTTTAAAAATATTAAGAATTTTCGTATTGTAGCCATTTGCAAAAACGATGAGTCAGCTAACGATCTGCCAAATCATGTCACAGTATTAAAGCAGCCTTTTAGCACAGATAGCTTTCAGCTAGCTTTTAAAAATTCGCTTGAGAAATAGACCGATTTTTACTTTTTAATTTATCCTAAGATATCTTTTTAAAATAATAGTGGCTGAAATGCTATCCAGCCTACCATCTCGTCTTGTATTGGTGTAAATTTCACTAGCTTCGCTGCTGCTAAAGGCTTCATCTTGATAGACAATATTTGCCTTTACATCAAGAAGTGAGACAAAATGCTCGATACGTCTTCTCATCTCATCTTCGCTACTACCACCAATTGGCACGCCAACTACTAGAGTATCTGGGGCATATTCATTTACTTTTTGGCTCACATCTCTTGCGGCTTGATTTCTATTTTTTCTAAGCACTGGCTCAAGCGGGGCCACGATCTCACCAAAACCAAAGGCAAGTCCTATTCGCTTTAGCCCAACATCGATCGCCATAAATTTCTCTCTCATAGCAAGCTCTTTACTCTTAGATTTGAAATTTCAACTAGCCCTTCAAGCTCATACTCATAGATGATATCGCCAAATTTTGCCAAAACTTCATCAAGGCTTATGCCATTTTTACAAAAATCCAATATCTCATCATCGGCTTTTTCTTGCTCTTTTGTCTCGCCAAAAAGTGAAGCAAATTTATGATAGTCATCGATAAGTTCGGCTTTTTTATTTGCAAGCAAAAAATTTGTCCCATCGCTTTCGCCCATGCGTTGTGGCAGTACATAAACTGGAATTTTAAGCTCATTTGCAAGCCTCGCACTTTGCATAGAGCCACTTTTAAGATCAGCTTGCGCGACGACTAGAGCTTCACAAAGCCCCACAACTATGCGGTTTCGCTCCAAAAATCTATAAGCAAGTGGTGGCTCACCTTCATCATACTCACTAAGAGCCAAGGCTTTGGCGTAAATTTCTTTTATCGCCACTTTATTTTGGCTTGGATAGATGGTGTCAAGCCCGCTCGCAAAAATGCCAACCGTTCGTGGCATAGCAGCTTTATGAGCTGCAATATCAACGCCGATTGCTCCACCACTTACCACGCATATGTTTGCACTTTTTAGTGCTGTGCAAAGTGCTGTGACGCACTCTTTTGTATAAACACTTGCCTTTCTTGAGCCAACAACTGCGATCTTTGGTAAGGATAAAAGCGAAGTATCTCCGATAAAATTTAGCTGCTTTGGTGTATTTTTTAGTCTATTTAGTGGCTTTGGAATAAAGTCAAGTCTCATAAAATATCTTTTAAATAAACTACATCAACATCTTTTAAAAGATTATTTTTGCTCTCTTTTATAACTGCGATCGTATTTTTCTTTGGATGCCCGATGGCGATCGCGTAGCCTCTTTTTTTAGCCAAATTTACAGCAGCCACAAGCTCACGTCTAACAGCACTAGCCGATGGATCGTCGTCTAAAAATATATCTCTTGAAATGTATGGCTGATTATGTTTTTTTGCAGCTCTTGCGACTGCGGTTTGGGCGATAGTTTTGCTATCAATAAAAACAAAGCCCTGCTCTATCAGCGCCCTATAAGCCTTATCCATAGCGTCAAAATCGCTTGTAAAGCGCGATCCTGTGTGGTTGTTTGTGTATTTTGCACGCGGGAAGTCTTTGCGTATCTTTTTTATCTTTTCATGCATGCTCTCAAAACTCTCGTTGATCGTAAGAGTTCCTATCTCTGGGCTATCAAAGTGTTTTGCTTGCATCGGAAGATGTATCATATAAAACTCAAATGTTCTTGCGATATTTGGCGTATCTGGATGAGTCTTTGTCGCTGGAAAAATAGACGGTGTGATTTTTAAGCCAAGCGACTTTATCATACTTGCATGTTCAAATGTCGCCACATCGTCTATTATGATGACGAGCTTTGCACGCCCTTTTATGCTGGCATTTGGCGTAAAAGGTACCGCTTCAAAGCTATCTTTTTTTATATTCTTTTCTTCATACTTTGTTTTTTCTATCTTTTTAGTGGTTAAATTTTCAGCTTTTTTAGCTGACTCGACTTTTGTGTTCTCGCTTTTGAATTTTTCTTTTTTTTCTATTTCAGTGCTTTTATTTTGATCGATTTTTACTTCAAAATTTTGAGATTTTAGCTCAGTTTTTTGTTCGGTTTTTGAGTTATAAAATGGCTCTATCTTTTGTTCATTTTCTATTACGCTAGGCTCTGTATTTTTATAATTTGCAAGCAAATTTTTAGTATCGTTTTGCTCTTTTTTTATCTCTTCTTTTTTGACTTCACTCTTTACTTCAGCTATCTTTTTTTGCTCTTTTGGCTCAACTTTTGAATTTAAAACAAGCTCACTTTTATGCTTAGGATCGGTAAAAATTTTACTTAAATTTTCATCTTCATCAAATTTTAGAGGGTATTTTCTCTTTTCGTATTCTTGCTTTTTCTCTTTACTAGCAATCTTTGGCTCAGCTTTTTTTAGAATTTGCTTCTCTATCTTTGGCTCATTTGCTTTGCTTATCTGTTCTGCACCATTATTTTTTATACTAAGAGCCACGCTAAGTGCTATTACCAAAATAGCCGCGATAATGCCGATACCAAGATAGGTTTTATTGTGAGAGCGACCTGCACCCTTTTTTGTAGGTCGCTTCTTTGTAGTCTTTTTTTCGATCAAGGCTTAGTTTTTATTCTGATCTATAAGTTTGCCGTTAGTTATCCAAGGCATCATCGCGCGAAGTTTTTTGCCAGTTTGATTTAGCAAACTTCTCTCAGCTATACCGCGCTCAGCGTTCATTCTAACATATCCTGCTTTTCTCTCTAGGATAAAGTCTTTTGCAAATTTGCCATTTTGAATCTCTTTTAAAACTTCTTTCATAGCTTTTCTGCTCTCTTCGCCAACTACTCTTACGCCGCTTACGTAATCGCCGTATTCAGCTGTGTTTGAGATAGAGTAGCGCATATCAGCCATGCCACCTTGATACATTAGATCAACGATTAATTTTAGCTCATGCAAGCATTCAAAATACGCCATTTCAGGCTCATAACCAGCCTCTACAAGTGTATCAAAGCCAGCATTTACTAGCGCGCAAAGACCGCCACAAAGAACAGCTTGCTCACCAAACAAATCTGTTTCAGTTTCATCTTTAAATGTTGTCTCAATGATGCCGGTTCTGCCGCCGCCTATACCGCAAGCATAGCTTAGAGCGATCTCTTTTGCCTTTCCACTTGCATTTTGCTCAACGGCGATAAGATCAGGTATGCCGCCACCTCTTACGAATTCGCTTCTAACTGTGTGTCCTGGTGCTTTTGGAGCGATCATAATGACATCTATATTTGCTGGAGCTTTGATCTGCCCAAAATGAACGTTAAATCCATGTCCAAATGCGATAGCAGCATGATCTTTTAAATTTGGCTCGATCTCGTTTTTATAAATTTCTGCTTGAAGCTCATCTGGAGTTAAAATCATAACCACATCAGCGCCTTTTGTAGCTTCGCTTACGGTTTTTACCTCAAAGCCTTTTGCCTCAGCCTTTGCCCAGCTTTTGCCACCTTTTGAAAGGCCAATCACAACGCTTACACCGTTATCTCTTAAATTTTCAGCATGTGCATGACCTTGTGAGCCAAAGCCGATGATTGCTACTTTTTTACTTTGAATAAGGCTTAAATCGCAGTCTTTATCATAATAAACATTTATAGCCATTGTTACTCCTATTATTAAAATTTGGCGAAATTATAACTTTAGCCAGCAAAAATTCGGCTGAAATATATGGAAACTCTTTTTAAGTTTTATGATAATTTATTTTGATAAAATACGCTGAAATTTCAAAAAAAGAGATAACTCAATGAATGAATCAGTTTTTAAAAAAATCAAAGCACTTCCACCATTAGATGATACAGTTATACAAATTCAACGCTTACATGCGGACGAAAACAGCTCAATAAGTGATCTTACAAAAGTGGTCGAAAAGGATCCGATGCTAACAGCAAATATCTTGCGTTCAGCAAACTCTCCACTTTATGGGTTTTCTCAAGAGATCACAACCATTGCAAGAGCTATTTCTCTTTTTGGTATGGCTACTATTCGAGGTTTTGCACTTTCAAGTACGATTAAAAAGAGCTTTTCTATAAATTTAGAGCCTTATGGCATTACTACACAAGATTTTTTAAATATCTCGATAATACAAAATGCACTGATGTACAATTGGCATTCTAAAGTTAATCCTAAAAGCTTAGAAATTCTCTCTCCAGCTTCATTTATGCTTGAGATTGGCAAGATAGTTCTTGCTCACGAATTAGCCGAAAATAAGCAAGACGCCGAATTTAGGGAAAAACTTAAAAATATATCTAGCCCAATTGATCTTGCCCTATTTGAAACAGAAATTTTAGATATGTCAAATGAAGAAGTTACAGCTAAAATTTTTGAACAATGGAACCTTGAGACAGAGCTTAGTAGCTCGATACTCTATTCAAATAATCCAGAAGAGGCACCAGATCATATAAAAGATTACGCGAAAGCCCTAAAAGTGATAAAAACGGCTGTAAATATCTTTAATCAACTTGATGATATAAGCATACAAAATACTCTACCTCTTCTTGACGAATACGGCTTTGGACATGATACGTTTTTAATGGCTGTCGCTAAAGTCAAAGATAATTTGTGAAAGAATTTCTAACATCACTACTAGTTGGCATCAAGGAAAAAGAAGTTTCAAACGAAGATAAAGAGATTTTACGAAATCTCTTAAATCTTGGTGCCGTAAGCTCCCATAAAGATAAATTTTACCTAAACAATGGCTACGTCTGCGGCAAGCTAGACATCAGTCAAAACGCAACTGGCTTTATCATGCCGTTTGATAAACGCTTCAAGCAAGATATCATCGTAGAAAATAAAAATTTAAACAACTCTCACCTTGGCGATATCGTGTTAGCGAAGCTTTTGCCACTTAAGAAAAAACGCCAAAGCGCTAAAATAGTAATGAGCCTAAAGCTTGCCAATGAGACAAGCGTGGTCTACACAAAACGCTTTGGAGCAGCTATTTTAGGGGTAAATTTAAAAACAGGGCTAAGCACGACCTTAAAAGCGACACAAAAAAGCCTAAAGATGCTCCCACTTGGGACGCTGCTTAAGATAAACAACCTAAATAACGAAATAGTCGAGGTTTTAGGAAATTTAGAAGATCCGCTAAGTGATGAGAAAATTTCGCTTGCTATTTATAATAAAAACGATAAATTTAGCGAGGCTTGTGAGCTTGAGGCAAAGGCTTTTGGCGACGAAGTCGATGCTAGCATGTATCCAAATAGAGTTGATCTAAGAAATTTAGAGTTTTGCACGATCGATCCAGTCGATGCCAAAGACTTTGACGATGCCATATATTTTGATGAAAAAAAACGCGAAATTTACGTCGCAATCGCTGATGTGAGCGAGTATGTGACCGCATATAGCGCCATTGATAGCGAGGCCAAAAAAAGAGGCTTTTCTATCTACTTTCCGCACATTTCAGTACCGATGTTACCGCGCGCGCTTAGTGAAAATATCTGCTCGCTAAAACCAAATGTGCCTCGCCTTGCATTTTGTTTTAAAATTTCACTTGATGCAAATAACGAGATAAAAAAAGAGGAGCTTTTTGAGGCGATCATCCTTTCAAAAAGGCGCTTTAACTACGACGAGATCGATGAAATTTTAGAGGGCAAAATAGAGTGTGAAATTTCATGGATCAAGCCACTTTTTAAACTCACTACAAAGCTTCGCAAAAAAAGGCTTTTGCACGCATTTGACTTTAGGACAAAAGAGCTTAGAATGAGCCTTGATGAAGAGGGTCAAATTTTACAAACTAGATTTGAAAGTGACTCCGACTCACATAGACTAGTCGAGGACTGCATGCTTTTAGCAAACAAGGCTGCCGCAAAGCTCATCACAAAGGGTGTTTTTAGAAACCACGCATCGCCTGATTTTAAAAAGATAGATACCTTGCTTGAAGACTTGCAGCTTTTAGGGCTTGACTTTGCCTACGAAAGCGACCTTGCAAATTTGATAAGAAAGATCCAAATAAAAGCCGATGAACTTGGCAACCGCGAAGAGATAGATAAGCTCATCATCAAGTCTCAAAAAAAAGCTGAATACTCAAGTGAAAATTTAGGCCACTTTGGGCTTGGATTTGATAGATACACGCACTTTACAAGCCCTATTAGACGCTATTCTGATCTCATTTTACACAGACTTTTAAAGGCTAAAATTTCAAAAGATGACAAGCTTTACAACTTTTTGCTTTTAAACATCCAAAGCACCTGCGCAACCTTAAGCGAGCTTGAAAGAGAGGCCGACAAGGTAGCCTACGACTTTATGGATAGGAAATTTGCACGCTGGGCAGCCGCAAACATCGGCAAAGAGGTGCGCTGCTATGTGAGCGAAAACCAAAATGTCTTGGTTGCTAAGCTTGATGATTATTTTGTTGGAGCTAGAATTTTTATAACTGGATACAGCGCAAATTTACTTCAAAAGCTTGTTGTAAAGATCACAGAGGCCGACATCGCGAGTGCTAAAATTTTTGCAAAAGTGGTAAGAAAGATCGATGTATAGAAAGGATTTGGAGCTAAATTTAGCAAATGCAAATTTAAGCAACTACTTCTTGCTTTTTGGAGCAGATGAGTTTCAGATCGAGCTTTTTGGTAAGGAAATTTTGAGCTTTTATTCAAGCGAAGATGCAAATTTATTAAGCCTTTATTTTGATGAGTACAACTACGCGCAAGCAAGCTCTCATCTAAGCGAGCAGTCGCTTTTTGGTGGCAAAAATATCCTCTATGTAAAAAGCGACAAAAAGATCCCAGCAAAAGAGCTAAAGGAGCTCATCTCGCTTTGTTCAAAAAGCCAGGACAACTACTTTTTGTTTGAGCTTTATGAGTCCGATATGAAACTAGTTTTTGATACACAAAAGGCTTTTGGGACAAATTTTGCTAGATTTTTCAAGCCCTCAACTCCAGATGAAGCGATAAATTTACTAGCCAAAAGCTCAGCTAAGATAGGCCTAAATATAACCAAAAACGCACTTTATGAGCTTTACTTTACACATAATGAAAATTTATACCTTGCTGCAAGCGAGCTAACAAAACTAAAGAGCCTAAACACACATATCGAACAAGATGATGTAAAAAGGCTAGTTTTTGGGCTTGGCGGGATAAATTTTGATGATTTTTTTAATAAATTTATGGCCCTAAAAGACATAAAAAACGACTTTTTTACCTATCTAGAAGATCCAAATTTTAATGAAATTTTACTTCTAAACTCACTTTACAAAGCATTTTTTAGGCTATTTAAAATTTACTCTTACATTAAGATAAATGGCCGCTTAAATTTAGATGAGGCGATTGGTTATCAACCGCCTGTAAATGTCGCAAATTTATTAAAAGCAAATAGCTTAAAACTAAATTTAAATACCTATTTGGAGATATTTAAAACGCTAAATTTAGCCGAGCTAGAGCTAAAAACAAACACAAAAATGGATAAAGAAATTTTTGCATTATCAACTATTTTAAATTTGCAACATCTTATATCAACAGCAAATATTAAGTAACTTTAAGCTAAAATCCACCCTTGCTTAAAGCAAAATCCTTGCTCACAAAGTGAGCTAAATATCCATAAGGAGAAGAAATGAAACATTACGAGCTTTTATTTATTCTTAAGCCGACATTAACGGAAGAAGAAGTTAAAGCTAAAGTTGACTTCGTAAAAGAAGTTATAACAAAAAACGGCGGCGAGATCGCTACTGTTGTTGAGATGGGTACTAGAAAGCTAGCTTACACCATCAAAAAATATGAGCGTGGAACATATTTTGTTATCTATTACAAAGCCCCACCAGCGCTTCTTGCAGAGCTTACAAGAAACGTAAGAATCACTGAAGATATCATAAGATTTTTAAGCGTTAAATATGAAAATAAACGCGAAATCGCAGCTTGGGAAAGACTTTGCAAAGGTATCAAACAAACCATAAAAAAAGAGCCTCGCGAGCCAAGAGTACCGCGTGAGCCAAGAGTTGAAAAAGTAGACGAGCAAACTTTTACAGAAGAATAATCAAGGATAAAAAATGTTCAATAAAGTAGTACTAGTTGGGAATTTAACAAGAGATATCGAGCTAAGATACACTACTAGTGGATCTGCTATAGGAAATTCCGGTATTGCTGTTACTAGAAAATTTAATACTAACGGCGAAAAACGTGAAGAGACATGCTTTATTGACATATCGTTCTTTGGCAAATCAGCTGAGATAGCAAATCAATATTTAAGCAAAGGCTCCAAACTTCTAGTTGAAGGAAGATTGAAATTTGATCAGTGGACCGACAACAATGGACAAAACCGCTCAAAACACTCTATTGTAGTTGAAAATATGGAGATGCTTGGTGGAAATAGCGGAGCTGGTGGACAAAACCAAGGTGGATTTAATCAAAATAGTTCGTACTCACAACAACGAAACTATGGCTCAAACAACAACTATAGCAATGGTGGATATCAAAATTCAGCACCACAAAGACAGCAAATGCAACCACAAAATAAAAAAGCACAAGAAGAGTACTATGAGGAGAAAATCCCTGATATAAACATTGACGCCGATAATTTTGATGGCGACAACGAAATACCGTTTTAATTTAAAGGATAGAAAATGGCAGAAAAAAGAAAATATTCACGTAAATATTGCAAATTTACAGAAGCAAAAATTGATTTTATAGACTATAAAGATACTTCTCTTTTAAAGTATTGTTTATCAGAGAGATTTAAAATCATGCCAAGACGTTTAACTGGCACATCAAAAAGACATCAAGAAATGGTAGAAAAAGCGATCAAAAGAGCTCGTCATGCAGCTATTATACCTTACATAGTAGATCGCAAAGATGTAGTTTCAAATCCTTTTGATGGACTATAATTATTTAACTTATTAAACCCCTATTAATGGGGTTTAATCCTAATCTTAAATATCCTAGATTTATGTTCTTATAGATTTTTGTTTATTGACTGCAGTTTAAAATATTTTTCAAGCACTATCTATAATTTTGATTTAACTTGCACGAGGTAAATAGAATTTATTCAAGTAGACATCTCAAATATATACTGTCTTTAAACAACTCTTTAGTTCAAAAATAACTTATTTAGCCATATGTGCAATCAATGTCGTCGATTTACCACAATTCTTACTATTATGAATCACACATCATCTATCGTATAGCAATAGCTGTTCACATGAGGCTAAAAAGTAAGATGCTTAATATAGAAGAACTTTACAATAAAAACATATCTTAGTAAATCCAATATTCATCCATTTGGTGTCCGCATATCTTACAAATGGCCTTTATTATGTATTTTTTATTTTAAAAATTTACCGATGTCAAATCAGCTTAACCGTACAATTAATATTAGCCAAAAACAAATTTTAAACATCCTTTTCTTGACATGTAATAATGTTTTTTGTATAATCTCAATTCTTTTTTAAGCAAATGTCTTGCTAGCTCAGTCGGTAGAGCATCTCACTTTTAATGAGGGGGCCGTTGGTTCGAATCCAACGCAGGACACCATTTTTGGGTTTATGACCCTTTCGTCTAGTGGCTCAGGACTCTACTTTCTCTGTGTAGAAACAGAGGTTCAAATCCTCTAAGGGTCGCCAGATATTTTTAAATTTTTAGGTCGCTTAGCTCAGTTGGTAGAGCGCCACCCTTACAAGGTGGATGTCATAAGTTCGAGTCTTATAGCGACCACCATTTTAGGTGCAGCGGTAGTTCAGTTGGTTAGAATGCCGCCCTGTCACGGCGGAGGTCGCGGGTTCGAGCCCCGTCCGCTGCGCCATCTATATAAACCTTAGGTTAAGGTTGCGTCTCATAGAGCGCATCCATTAATGAGTGTCAAATTAAATTTTAAGATTATAAGTTCTAAGATAACACTTTAAGATTTATTATTACTATTTAATCTTGCCTCGTTAGCTCAGTTGGTAGAGCATATCACTCTTAATGATGGGGTCGTAGGTTCGAGGCCTACACGGGGCACCATCCATTTTGGCCCATTCGTCTAGCGGTTAGGACACCAGCCTCTCACGTTGGTAACACGAGTTCGAGTCTCGTATGGGTCACCATTTTTCTAATCTTTATTACTTTTCAATTTGTTACATAGAAATTTTTATAGAAAATTTATTAAGAATGTATACTTATTTGCTTGGCAAATTGCTACTAAAAACATAAAAATTAATTTTTATAATGTTGTTTAATTAGTGCGTAGTAAGTGATAAAATTTAGAAGCTAACTTACAATTAAGCTAAAAATCTTTATAAATATAATTACAAGCGTTACAAGTTATTTTTTTGCTTTGATCTACTGGGCAAAATTCATTAAGTATTTTTAATTTTTAAGCTTATAAATCGCAAAACAGCCTACATTTGTTAATAAAGAAAGATGCTTAAAATTTTTAAGATCATACCAGGGCTCATGCATTAAAACACATTAGTGCTTACGATAAAATATAGCTCTTTTATAATATAAAGAGCATTTGATGGCAATATAAAAAATTAAATACGTAATTAAAGAAAGCTTGACTTAAATAGCAAAATAAAGGCTAAAATTTAAGCTCAAATATAAAACTAGCAAACAAGCTATTTCTTTGTATTTAGTTTTTGCCTATCATATCAAGCTTAGCTTTGCAAGCATCTTTATACGGGCTTACAAAATTTGAGTCAGAGCACTCATTTAAATAAGGCCTAGCCAACTTAAACTGCTTTTGTCTTATATAAATTTCGCTTATCAAATTTAAAGCGTGTAAGCGATCTTCTGGCTCAAGCTTCATGTTTAGTATAAATTTCGCCTCATCAAGTGCCTCACTTAGGTTATCTGTCTTTAGTGAAGCTTCTGAGTAGTTAAAATTTATCTTTGGCGAAAATGTATTTATCTTGGCTTTTGTTTGTAGCTCAAGAGCTTTTTTAGCATACGTTGTAGCTATGGCGTAGTCATTACTTTTCATCGCATAGTCGCTTATAGCTGTATATGCTTCGATAATCTTAAAGTCTTGGCCTCTTAGCTGCTCAATAGCGCTAATGGTTGAGATCGCCTCCGTAAAGCGTTTTAATGCAAGCAATGAGTAAAACCTGTCAAAAAGAGATGGTGTTGGATCTGAGTATTCGACTGATGAGCCAAGTGAAAGCGCATCATTTGCGGCAATGATCGCATGCTCGTAGTCTTTATTTTTATATAAAATTTTGCTCAAATTTACCAGCCACTCAACTCTATCTTCTAAATTTTCATCTTTTGCATGAGCTTTTGCGAGCTCAAGTGCATCGTTGTAGCGGGCCGTTCTGTAATAGCAGTTAAAGAGCTTAAATTGCGGTAATGAGATTTTATTTATATCGTAGTTTTCAAGTAAATTTATAACAGCCGTGCAATCATCTTTTATAAAATACTCTTTTGTAAGCTCTAGCGCAGCCTCATTTATCAGCTCCATTGCCTTACTTAAATTTCCATCTTTTGCCATGGTTTTGTAAAATAGTGCATCGGAGAATTTACGCTCTTTAATATCCAGCTCAAGCTCGCTTATTAGAGCCTTTTGGCTAATATTTGTCCCGGCATATTTTTCAATTAGCTCTTTATATCTAGCATGAAGTGCAGTAGCATTTTTATCCTTTTCTTCAAAAAATAACCCATCTTTTGCTTTAGTCACCTCATCGATATAATCACCATATTTAAACTCTGTCTCATATCTATTTAAGTATTCGTATGCTTTTTTCTCATCTTTTGTTTTGGCTAGATTGAGTGCTAAATTTTTTAAAGCAACTTCATAAAAATCTTTCGTTCTATCGCTATTATTTATCAAGATTTCATAAATTTTAGCAGCCACATCAGGCATATCTTTACTTGCAAATGTAGTTGCAAGATTCATCGACTTCGTTGGGTTATTCATAAAAAATTTTTCATTCGCATTTGCGATTTTTAGTATAAATTTCTTTGCTTCATCAAATTTTTCTTTATCGATATTTGCATCAGCTAGGCTTAATGCCGCTCTACTTGCAAGGTCGATGTCGTTTGTGGAGTAAAGCACTTTTTCATAGTCTTTTAGCGCCTCTTTTTGTCTGCCTATTTTATAGAGATAATCAGCATAATCAAGCGCTGCAAGTTTCGTAAATTTTGAGTTTGCGTGCTCTTCGTTTAAGATATCAAGCATATATTTTGCATCACTTGCAATGCTATCTTTTAGGTAGGCTCTAGCGATTAGGTAGAGCACCTCTGGATAGTTTTCATCAGATGGGAATTTTCTAATCCAAGCCCTACCTTCACTTACGATATCTTTTGGCTCGATCTCTTCAAACTCATTTTTTGTCTCAAAAATTTTATCAAGAGCCCTTAGACGAAATAGTAAAAATTCACTTGAAAAAAGGCTATTTGGATGCCTTTTTATCGCTGTTTGAGTATCTTTTACTACATTTTCATAAGCGCCCTTTTCATAAGCTCTTTTTATGCTTATGTATATATCAATGTCATTACTATCAAGCCCAGCAATAGGGGCTTTGTTAAGATCAAGCGCTCCGATACTAGGATTTAGCATATCTTTAAAATCAGGTTTAAAATTTAGCCCAGACTTTCTCTTGCTATTTTCACTGAGCGAAGTATCTATAATTATGCTAAAGTGTTTTGAAATGGTTGTTTTTGGGCTATCTTGTACGTTTTGACTGCTATAAAGCTCAGTTTTTATATTTAGCAGTTTTGACGGAGCTTTTGGCATTATGACGATAAAAAGCTTGCCATCTTGCTTTTTATATTTTATATCCATTAATGGCAGTGTCGTATCTTCAATTTTTGGCAAAATTTCATCATCTAGCATGCATACATAGCGTTTGGTGTCGTAAGCTAAAATTTGCTCCACGCATTCAAATTCTTGCTCATCGCTTAGCTGAAGAACGCTATAAGGTTTATCACCATTTGCGCCGCTATTTAGGCTAAGATTAAAAGCGGTTAGATAAAGCGGAAAAAATAAAATAATTAAGAGCTTTTTCATGCCGCAATTATAGTTAAATTTTCTAAAATCCTGAAGCAAAGACAAAATGCTCAATAAATTCTAAAATCGCTCCAGAAAATAAAAACGAAAAGGCCGTTCCAGCTACTGCAATGCCAACAATTACTTTTAATGCCATCGAGATATTTGCAGTGTAGAGATTTTTATCTTTTACGATCGGCTCTTTTAAAAACATAAAGACGATTAGCTTTAAATAGTAATAAATCGCAATGGCAGAATTTATCATAATTATAACGCTAAGAACGACGTAATCAGATTTTATGAGCGATGAAATAAGCACCATCTTGCCCCAAAAGACGCTAAAAGGCGGAATGCCAGCAAGGGCGATCATAAAAATTCCCATTATCACAGCGTAACTTGGTAAAATTTTTATAAGTCCTGAAAATTTCTCAAATGGGTGCTTAAAGCGCTTATCCCAGCAGACCACATCGTCGCACCTTGCCACCCAGAGCATAGAAAATGCGCCCAAATTTGCAAACAAAAACATGATCCAGTAAAAAAACAAGGCGACATTTGCCTCGTGAGAATTTGCCACAAGCGCGCAAAGCACGACACCAGCGTGAGCTATGGAGCTAAAGGCGAGCATTCTTTTGACATCCTTTTGTACTAGTGCCATGATATTTGCAAGGCTCATCGTAAGCACGGCGATGATGTAGAGCATATCTTTTATCCACAAAATTTGTGAGCCCTCAAGCATGGCAAAGACGCGAAGTGCGACGATAAAAGCTGCCACCTTTGGCACGATAGACATATAGCCTGCTAGTGGGGCATTTGAGCCTTCATAAACATCTGGTATCCATGTGTGAAAAGGTATGAGTGAGAGCTTAAAACCAATGGCAGAGGCTATGAAAACGCAGCCAAGCAAAATGATCAAATTTTGATTTAGGCTAAGATCTTTTATCACAATGCCGATACGAGCGATGTCTATTGAGTTTGTCGCTAGATAAAACATTGCTATTGCCATCGCAAAAAAGCCAGCCGAGAGCGAGCCCATTGCAAAGTATTTTATAGCAGCCTCAACGCTTTTTGCCTTGTTGTGAAGGGCGATTAGGGTGTAGAGGCAAAGCGAACTGATCTCAAGGCCTAAAAAGATTATGAGTAGGTTATTTGAGCTCACCATAAATAAAAATCCAGCGATCATAAATAAAAATAGCGCGTAATACTCATAAATTTTGTACTCAAAATACTCTTTTGTGCTAAGTGCGAGTGGGATAAAAAGGGCTGAGGCGATTAGGATGATGACTTGAGAGATGACCGAAACGCCATCAACCAAAAGCATATCCCAAAAGCTAAGGCTAAGACCGTTAAAATCAAGTATTAGACCTAAATTTACAAATATTGCGATGATACAAAATACGCAGTAGAAATTTCTTGAAAGATCTTTTTTTATAGTGCCAACGATTAAGATAAAAAGCGCAAAGATTATCATACTAAGCATCGGAGCAACTGAAGATAAAGAAATTTCTTTAAGGTCTAAAAAGGCTATTTCGTTCATAGTTTGCTCCCGCCGTTTAAAGATGAAATTTTATCCTTTATGCCGCTATTTACAGCTCTAGTTTGCATTTTGCTTATGATATTTTGCACACTTGGCTCAAGCGGTTTTAGTATCAAATTTGGTGCGATACCAAGAGCGATTATGAGCAAACAAAGTGGCACAAGAGCGACTAACTCTTTAAAATTTAGATCTTTTAGACTTAAATTTTTCTCCTTGCACTCGCCAAAAAAGATCCTTTTATAAAGTACCAGCATATAAACAGCGCCCACAATGATACTAAAGCCACCAAGTAGCGCAAAGAGCTTGTTTAGCTTAAATACGCCAAGTAGGCTTAAAAACTCGCCCACAAAGCCGATCGTTAGTGGCAAGCCGATACTTGCAAGCGTTGCTATAAAAAATATAAGCGCATACTTTGGCATCACCTTGGTAAGGCCGCCAAATTCGCAAATTTCTTTTGTGTGAGCCCTCTCGTAGATGACGCCAACTAACAAAAATAGCGCGCCACTAACGATGCCGTGGCTTATCATTAAAAATATCGAGCCACCAAGGCCTATTAAATTTAGTGAAAAGATGCCAAGCATGATGACGCCCATGTGTGAAATGGAGCTATAAGCGATCACTTGCTTCATATCGCTTTGTGCGTAGGCAACAAGGGCTGCGTAGATGATCATGATGATAGCTATGACGCAGACAAAGCCGCTTAAAAGCAGGCTTGCGTCTGGAAAAAGTGGGAGTGAAAATCTCACAAAGCCGTAAGTGCCCATCTTTAAAAGCACGCTAGCAAGCAGCACTGAGCCGATCGTAGGAGCCTGTCCGTGCGCGTAAGGTAGCCACGTGTGAAATGGAAATAGCGGAGTTTTGACGCCAAAAGCAAAGAAAAATGCTAAAAATAGCCAAATTTGAGCATTTTCTCCGATGCCAAGCTTGTACCAATCAAGCAAGTTAAAGCTAAAGACGCCGCTTTTTTGATAGCACAGATATCCGATAAAGATGATCGCCACTAGCATAAAGACAGAGCCTAAAAATGTGTAGATGAAAAATTTAATCGCAGCGTAAATTCTATTTTTACTGCCAAATGCGCCGATGATGTAAAGTAGCGGTATGAGGCTAAGCTCCCAAAAGCTGTAAAACAAGATCATATCAAGTGCGCTAAAGACGCCCATCATCGTGCTCTCTAAAAATAGCACACTAATAACAAGGTGCTTTAAATTTCCATCATCGCTAAGTGCTGCGATAGAGATGAAGCTCATAAATGCGCTAAGGACTATAAGCACAAGCGAGATGGTATCGATGCCCACAAAATAGCTGATATTTAGGCTAGGTATGAGCGAGACTTGATGCGTTAAAACAAAGTCATAACCCTGAAAATCGACATTTACGCAGATAAAAATGGCTAGTAAAAGCTCGATAAGAGCGATGCTTGCTCCATAAAATTTGATGCTTTTATTTTCTATCAAAAAGCCAAGTATTGCGCTTATTGCTGGGAAAAATATTATGACACTTAGCATTATTTGGCTCCGTTTAATAAAAATATAAAGCTTAAAAGCAAGGCAAATCCTGCGACCATAAATCTAAGCATGATGCTTAGATCTCCACTTTGCATTTTGTTTGCAAGATATGCAAATTTAGTAACCACAAATGCGACGAAATCAACACTTCTATCAACTATCATCTCATCAAATTTCTTACAAATTTTAGAGATTAAAGCGTAGCCATTTATAAAAAATTTCTCATAAAATTTTGGGATAAAGTAGGCATTTTGCAAAATTTTGTAAATTTTACTTTCGCAAATGCTCTCTTTAAAAATTTCTTTTTTATAAGCAAAGACTGCAAAGCCAGCGCTTGCAAGCACTAAAGTAAGCGTTAAAACGAGTAAGAAAATTTCACTGCTGTGAGATAAATTTAGCTTAAAATCCCCAAGGCTAGCACCCAAAAAGTCGCTAAAGTTACTCCAGAAAAAGCCGCTGATGACCGAGAGCACTCCAAGCACGCTCATGCCAACAAGCATGTAGTTTTTGGCTTCATGTACGTGCTCCTCGCTCTTTGGTCTTGCAAAAAAGACAAGCATGACAAGCCTAAAGCTATAAAATGCCGTAAGAACCGCACCAAAGAGCAATACAAGCCACAAAATTTGATCTTCACTAAAGGCGACCTCTAAAATTTTATCTTTTGAAAAAAAGCCAGCAAATGGATAAAAACCAGCCAGCGCGCAGCTTGCGATGATAGAAAGTAACGCAGTTGGCTTCATAAATTTATAAAGTCCGCCCATTTTTTTGATATTTAGCTCATCATTCATCGCGTGCATGACGTTTCCAGCGCATAAAAAGAGAAGCGACTTGAAAAAGGCGTGCGTGACAAGGTGAAAAAGTGCGATCTTGTATGCTCCAAGACCAGCTGCTACAAACATATAGCCAAGCTGCGAAAGCGTCGAGTAGGCGACTATCTTTTTAAGGTCATTATGCACAAGCGCGATGCTTGCGGCAAATATCGCTACAAATGCGCCAAGGCAGGCAATAAAGTGCGATACTTCAGGCACATTTGCAAAGATGAAATTTGCGCGTATGACTAGATAGACGCCAGCTGTTACCATGGTCGCAGCGTGGATGAGCGCAGAAACTGGAGTTGGTCCCTCCATGGCGTTTGCAAGCCATGTGTGAAATGGAAACTGCGCGCTTTTGCCCATTGCGCCTATAAAAAGAAGTGTGGCGATGATGCCTAAATTTAGCCCAGAAAGGTCGCTTCTAGCGTTAAAAACCTCGCTAAATTTAAGCGAGCCAAAGCTATAAAATATATAAAAGATACCAACAAGCATGGCTAGATCAGCCACTCTGTTCATCACGAAAGCCTCGTTTGCAGCGACGTTTGCGCTAGGTCTTCTATACCAAAAGCCAATGAGCAGCCACGAGCAAAGCCCAACGCCCTCCCAGCCGATAAATAGCCCTATGAAGTTATCACTTGTTACAAGGACGTTCATGCAAAAGACAAAGAGCCCAAGGTAGCTAAAAAAGCGGTTAAAGCTCGCGTCATCTCTCATGTAGCCAATGGAGTAGATATGCACGATGCTAGCGACCACGCCCACGGTGCTAAGCATCACAAGGCTGATCGCGTCAAGGTAGAAGCTAAAGCTAAGATCAAGCGAGCCTAAGTTTATAAACTCCTTTAGGGTTAAATTTAGTGGCTCATCTACGCTAAGACTAGCCGTTAGCATGAGTGAAGCTGTGGCGCTAACGATCATGAGAAGTGAGCAAAAAAGACCGATAAATAAATTCTTACTACTATGCGAAAAGATGCCAGCTATGATGAAGCTAAGAAGCGGGAAAAATAGCGAAATACAAAATAAAATCATCTCTTAGCCTTTCATATTTGTCATCGAATCTAAACTGATGCTGCCAGTCTTTTTATACCAAAGCACGAGCAGTCCAAGCCCCACAGCGACCTCGCTAGCGGCGATGGCTACTATGAAAAATGCGATGATCTGCCCAGTTAGGTCAAAGTAGTATTTTGAGATAGCAGCAAGTGCGATGTTTGCTGAGTTTAGTAAAATTTCGCTTGAGAAAAATAGCATTATCAAATTTCTTCTTCTCATTATGCCAACAAGCCCTATGACAAAGACTAGGCTTGCTAGGATGAGGTAGTGAGTAAGGCCTATCATAGCATCTCCTCAAGGCTGCTTTGCGCGTTCATGTCTTTATGTATCAAGATGATGCCAGCCACCATCGCCACAAGTAGCATGATAGCGCACATCTCAAAGGCTAGCAGATACTTGCTAAAGAGTAAAATTCCAACCGCTTCGATGTTACCAAGACTAGCGAGGGTGGAATTTACCACCTCTTGCTTAGCGCTATAGATCGGCGCTAAAAAGATAAATATCAAAAGAAGCGCTATGAAGCTGCTTAGAAGATAGACGATGATCTTTGCTTTTTTGCCACTTTTTGGCTCGCACTCCTTGCTGGTGTCAAAAAACATCATCGCAAATGCGTATAAAACGACAACCGCGCCTGTATAGACGACGATTTGCACCACGCCTAAAAACTCAGCCCCAAGCAAGAAAAATATAGCTGATATAAAAACCATGCCAGCAGCTAGCGCAGAGACTGCATTTAGGGCGTTTTTGCAAAGCACGCTAAAAGAAAAACTAACTAATATAAGGGCGCTAAAAAGATAAAATGCAAAGCTCTCATACATCGCTTGACCCTTTTAATTTATATCCATCACTTCTGCCTTATCTTCATTTGTAAGCGCATTTGGCGTCTTTTTCACTAGGCTACCAGCATTTTTAGGTAGTGCACCATAGCCCTCAAACTCAGCTTGATCTTTTAAAAATTTATTATCCGTCAAAAACTCAGCCTTTGTGCCAAAGAGGATTTTATTTTCACTTGCGACCTCGTACTCTTGCCCGCAGACGATAGCAAGCTCAGGGCAGACATCAGCGCAAAATCCGCAATAGACGCACCTGTTTAAATTTATCGTGTAGCTTGCGACCTTTTTGCGGCCATCTTCGCCAAGCGAAGTTTTCATCGAGATGCAGTTACTAACGCAAATTTTCTCACATAGCCCACAGCCTATGCAGCGCTCATTTTCGCTTTCAACAAATTTTAAAAGCCTATGAATTCCCCTATATCTGGCGTTTAGCTGCATCTTTTGCATAGGGTATTTTAGAGTGTGCGACTTGCTAAAGAGCATCTGCTTTAGCGTGATCTTTAGCCCCACCAAAAGATCGAGCTTAAAAGTAGCGGCGATGAAGTGCTTAAATTTATCAAATGCCCCTTTTGGCTCTATCTTTTCGTCTATCAAAATATATCTTTTCTCGCTCATTTTACGCCTTAGATAAGTAGTGCAAAGCCGGTGATTACGACGTTTAAGATGCCAAGCGGAAGTAAAATTTTCCAGCAAAGCATACTAAGCTGATCAACCCTTAGATGCGGCCACGACGCCCTCGTCCAAAGGAAAAAGAAAAAGACTAGGCTTGATTTTAAAATGATCATCAAAGCGCCTGGGATAAATAAAAACTCGTTAAAACCACCCAAAAACAAAAGCGTGATGATGATACTTGCTGCGATCATGTTGGTGTATTCGCCGATGAAAAACATCGCCCATCTCATGCCGCTATACTCAGTGCCGTAGCCTGCTACGATCTCGGTCTCGTTTTCTGTTAGACAAAACGGCGTTCTGTTGCACTCTACAAAGCTTGCCATCACGAAAAGCACGAAGGCAAGGGGTTGCTTGAAGATGAGCCAGTTAAATATGCCTTTTTGGTAGTTATTTATATCAACTAGCGAGAGCGAGCTAGTCACCATGACAACGCTTAAAAGTGCCATGCCAGCGACCACTTCGAAGCTAAGAAGCGCCACAACTGCACGAGCGGCGCTAATTAGTGCAAATTTATTGTAGCTTGCAAGGCCTGCTGCAAGTGGCGAAAAGACGCAAACTGCTGCCACGCCAGCGATATATAAGACGCCCACGTTTATATCGGCAAGTATCGGTCTAATCGTATGCCCAAAAACCTCAAACTCAGGCAAAAATGGCACAGGCGCAAGCGCTGCAAATGCCGCGATAGCAGAGATTAGAGGGGCTATTAGAAAGATAAATTTATTTGCATTTGCAGGCACGATATCCTCTTTTGTAAAGAGCTTTATCATGTCAGCCACGATCTGAAGCACACCAGCAGGCCCCACCATATCAGGCCCCACGCGGCGCTGCATGTAGGCTAGCACCTTTCTCTCAGCATAGGTCGCAAGCCCTGCGAGGCTAGCCATGACGGCCAAGATGACGACTGCTTTAACAATAGTTGTTATCACAAAAAATAGCATTTCACTCATTCTCTGCCTTTATTATTTTTACGCTAGCAAAACTCTTGCCCTCAAAAATGGCGCTTACATCAAGCTTATCATCGTAGTCACCAAGATAGGCTGCCACGCCTCCTAGCTCACTATCAAGCTCCACGCAAATGGCAAGCTTTTGCCCATTTTTTTCTAAAATGACAGCTTCGTTTTGTGAAATTTCAAATTTAGCCATAAACTCGCTACTTGCATAAAGTTTCGCGCGTTTAGCAGTTTGGCTAGCATAGTTTGCAAAAAATGAAGGCAAATTTATAGGATTTGCAAGGCTTATTAGCGCTTCGTCCTCTTTTAAATTTAGCTCATTTTGCTCTTTATAAAGTGGCTCTATGTCCTCTTTTGGCGTGAAATTTGAAATTTCAAGCTTGTAGCCTCTGTGGCTTGTGCCGTCATTTGCGTAAAAATTTTCTAAATCATCAAATTTAACGCCCCTGTAACCCTTCTCTTTTGGCAGCTTCGCTGTGTAATCAATCGTATTTTTAGCCGATAGCCCAAGTGCATTTGCGATGTCGTTTAAGAAGTAGCCATTATGAGCTAAAGCCGCATTTGTCGGCACTACTTCGTTATTTATGCTTGTAAATGTGCCCTCTTGCTGATTTAGCGCACCAGCGTCAAGATCGCCCTCAAAGATGCTAAATTTAAACTCGCCCATTTCGTTATATCCTAGCGTCTTGCCAGGCTTTTTCTCGTGTGAAAGCGTACAAATTTTAGCCACGCCAAGCGAATTTGTGCGAGGTGGTATCAGCATCACATGAAAGGGCGTAGTTCTTGCGATCACTCCAGCAAGGGCTGCAAGTAAATTTGCATTTTCATGAGCGTAAAAGTCGCTACCTAAAATAAGCGTAAATTTAGCCTTGCCCTCGCTAAGAGTGGCTACTTCTAAGCCAAAGCTCTCTTCAAATTTTTCAACTCTTGCCCCAAGCGCTGCTGGTAAATTTTCGCCCCAGTTTTTAAGCACAAAGAGTAAAATTTGCTCCAAATCCCCAGCCTCATAGCTCACACAGGCGAAATTCTTTGAAAATTTCTTCACCACCTCATCAGCGATGTGATGAAAGTAAATTCCACTAGCTTTATTCATCTTAAGGGCGTTATTTAGCTTATAGCTTGTAACTGGGCTCTCGTGGCGCAAGAAGCTACCAGCCGTGATGATAAAATCGCTATTTTTTAGGCTCTCATAGTCTGCGTTGTATGAGCTAAGGCCGCTAAATTCGCTAAAAATATTTAAGAAATTTTGAAATTTAAAAGCCTCATCGTTTAATAAATTTAGATCAAATTTCTCTCTCAAGCGCTCCAAAATAAGCGCCTCCTCGTTTGTTATGAAGCTATTAAATTTTATATTTTTTATATTGCCGTTTTTAAAATTTGAAATGAGTTCATTAAATTTCGCCTCATTTTTGCGGGCATTTTCGTTGTGAAAGTCGTAGCCAAACCTTGCCGCACCGCTTATCTCGCCAAAGTGAAAGTCGTTGCTCACACGATAAATTTGCTTGCTTCTATCGCTAGTGCTTTTCTCTTTTACGTCATAAAAAATGAGCTCGCAGTCGCTTTGATGCGGATTTGCAGCTGGGACGTGGCTTAGCTCCCAGACATTTGAGCTATACTGAAAATTTGAGCTAACAAGCGCGCCAACAGGGCAGACGCTGATGCACTCGCCGCAAAACGAGCAGTCCAAATTTTCGCCAACGCTTGGGGCAATTAGGCTCTTTTGCATCTTGCTAAAGACGGCGTAAGCATCTTTTGGCATGCTCTCTTTTAGCTCTTTTGGCACCTCAACGCCTCTTGGCACCGTTTTTAGCGCGCTCTCGCCGATCTTATCTTTACAGACCGTCACGCACCTCTCGCAGACCACGCAAAGGGCTGGGTCGTAGTTTATTAGCCCCCATTTTTTGTGCGGTTTGTGCGTGTCAGTAATGGCAAATTTTTGCTCATTTACACGCAGATGCATTGTCAAATTTTGCAATTCACACTCGCCACTTTTATCGCAAACACCGCACTGAAGGGGGTGATTGACGCAGTAGGTCTGCATGATCGCATTTCGCTCGGCGGCGATCTCTGGCGTATTTGTGTAAATTTGCATATCCTCTTTGGCTTTGGCGTTGCAGCTATAGACCACTTTGCCGTTTGCTTCGACCATGCAAAGCCTGCAAGCAAGCGTTGGCGAACAGCCGCTAAGGTAGCAAAGCGCAGGGATGTAGATGCCATTTGCCCTTGCGATATTTAGGATGCTCTCGCCTTCATCTGCTTCTAAAATTTGATCATTTATGCTTATTTTCATTTACTAACTACTACTTGTTTAAATGCGTATCCATCAAACTCTTTTGCACCAAATATCGCAACTGTGCCTTTTAGCGAATAGTCTAGTTTAAATTTTGCCCTCACGCTAAAATCTTTTGCTTTAAGCTCTAGCATATCGCCATCTTTTGCCTTTGCTACGATGCCAAACTGCACGCCGCCCACGATCTCATCGCTTGCGTTTTTGTTTAGATAAACGACCGCTCCGTCAAAATTTTCAAGCTCTTTTAGCTCGTCTATTTTGTGATAATCATTAAATTCTTTCCTGCAACCACCAGCTAAAACGACATTTTTGCCTAAAATTTCAAGTAGCCAAAAGATCGCATCTTTGTCTGGATGAGTAAAAAATGAATCATCAATAACGATGTTTTTAACATCCTTTATCCACTCGCCTAGCTCTTCAAATTCCTCTTCACCAACATTGCACTCGCCGCTTATCAGCCCATCATCAAGCTCGCTAAAAAACTCATCGCAAGATAAATTTGCGTATTTGCAAAGAAGAGCTAAGACGTAGCTTATTGAGCCTATTTCGCAGCGGATTAAATTTTCGCCGCCAAGCTCGCTATCTTCGATGCAAGAGATGTACTTAAACTCGTGCTCTTTTATCTTTTTTGCTAAATTTTTATCGCTCAAGCTTAGCAAATTTGCGATACTTAAGCTTTTGCCTGCTATTAAATCATTAAATTTCATATCTTGCCCTTTTTTATAGTTAATACCCAATCAACTTGGTTAAATTTAAGCGAGTTCATCACTTCGCAGTTTAGATTATAGGCTAAATTTACAGCCTTTGTCACACCACTAAAATCGCCTATCTCAAATAAAAATATAATCACTTCGCCAGGCTCGCCAGCCTTTATCTGCTGTCCAAGAGCGCTCAAAAACTCACTCTTTAAGTGCCTAAGATCGACCCTTCTCATCTATCGACCTCGCCTAAGATGATATTTGTGCTACCAATTATTGTAGCGACGTCAGCAACGTACTGGCCTACCAATAAATCTTCATAAATAGCGCAGTGCCAAAAGCTTGGTGTGCGAATTTTTAGGCGGTATGGGCTTGCACTGCCGTCCGAGTTTATATAAATTCCAAGCTCGCCCTTTGGCGACTCACTAGCGAAGTAAATTTCGCCCTTTGGTGGCTTTAGACCCTGAGTTATCAGAACAAAATGCTGCATTAATGAGTAGTTTTGGCTCATTATCTGCTCTTTTGAAGCGCTCACGTAATCTGGCGCATCGGCGATGATAGCGGGGCTGCTTGTTTGATACTTGCTAACGCACTGCTTTAAAATTTTCACGCACTCATGCATCTCTTTCATGTAAAGCAGATACCTTGCGTAGCAGTCGCCGTGTGTCGCATAAGGCACGTCAAATTCTAGCTCATCATAGATGAGATATGGCTCTTCTTTTCTTATATCACGCGCCACACCGCTTGCTCTTAGCATGACGCCAGAGCAGCCGCTACTAAGGGCTAGCTCTTTGCTAATTACGCCCACATCAACAAGTCTTGCTTGCCAAATTCTATTTTCACTTAGCAGATCTTCGTAAAGCGTGATGTCACTTGGAAATTTTTCACAAAATTTAAGCAGCTCCTCGCACCAGCCATCAGGCAGATCAAGCGGCACGCCACCGATCCTTATGGAGCTATGCGTTAGCCTTGCGCCGCAGTATTTTTCTATGAGATCAAGGACATATTCGCGCTCTCTAAATGCATATAAAAAGACGCTCATAGCCCCCACGTCAAGGGCGTGCGTAGCTAAAAATAAAAGGTGCGAGCTGATGCGGTTTAGCTCCAAAAGCATCACTCTAATGATCTGCGCACGGCGAGGCACTTCTATGGCACAAAGCTTCTCCACGGCCGCGCAAAATGCATAGTTATTGGCGCTTGAGGCGATGTAATCCACCCTGTCAGTCACTGGGATAAATTCCTGATAGGTCATATTTTCAGCCATCTTTTCAACGCCTCGGTGCATGAAGCCAACCTCTGGCATAGCGCGCACGACCTTTTCTCCGTCAAGCTCAAGCACAAGCTTTAGCTGTCCATGAGCGCTTGGGTGCTGTGGGCCAAAATTTAGTATCATCTTGCCGTCATTTTGCTCAAATTCTAAATTTTCAAAAAATGGTTTTAAGCGGTTTGGTGCCTGGCTCAAGGTCTTTCCTTTACTATCTGGCTTTGGTTAAATTTAGCCTTTTTGACAAATCTCACGCCGCCTTCTTCTTGATACTCGTAGTCTTCATTTTCGTCAAACACTCTTGAAAAGCCAAAGGTATCTTTCTCTTCAATATAAGCTGGGTCGCGGTTCTCTTCGCCGATCTGCTCTCTAAATTCACGCCCAAAAATTTTATCCACCTCGTACCATTTAGCAGCCTCGTCGCCAACTAGCGGATAGCTTTTTAGTAGAGGGTGCGAGTGCCAGTCATCAGGCATGATGAGGCGCTTTAAATTTGGATGATCTTTGATGAGAACGCCACTTAGATCATACATCTCACGCTCAGCCCAGTTTGCGCTTTTATAAAGCTCGCAAACGCTTTTTAGCATTTCGTCCTTTTTGACAAAGCATTTTACTCGCGTGCGCCTATTTTTGCTAACACTTAAAAGCTGATAAAAGACCTCGTATCCGCCTTTTTGTGCTATATAATCAATCGCCGCAAGCTCACAAAGCTGCTCGTAGCCAAAGCCTTTTAACACTTCAAGCGCTTTAAAATTTTCACTTGAATTTACGTAGAGAACAAGTTGGTCAAACTCCACGTAGCTAGATAAAATTTGTACTCCGCTTTGCTCTAAAACAGCCAGTTCCTCGTCAAATTTAGAGCCACTTACTGCCTCTTTTGGCGTCTGCTTGGCGATATAAAATTTCTCGCTATAGTACTGCTTTTTTTGCAGGTCGTTTTTTGGCTTATACTCTCTCATATCTCAAGCTTTCTTGGCTTTTGCGCCCTAAATGCACTTTGTTTTCTTATCTTTTTTTGAAGTATCATAAGTGCGTACTGAAGCGTCTCTGGGCGCGGGGCACAGCCTGGGATGTAGATATCAACTGGTATTATTCTATCCACACCTTGAACGGTTGAATAGGTGTTAAACATGCCACCAGTATTTGCGCAGCTACCCATTGAGATGACCCATTTTGGCTCAGGCATCTGATCATAAAGACGCCTTGTAAATTCAGCGTGTTTTTTAGTTAGCGTGCCAGCTATGATCATCACCTCTGAGTGTCTTGGGCTAGCCCTAAAAATGGTGCCAAACCTATCAAAGTCATATCTGCTAGCGCCACTTGCCATCATCTCGATCGCACAGCAAGCAAGCCCGTAGCTAAGCGCCCAAAGTGAGTTGCTCCTGCCCCACTGAACGAGCTTATCAACGGTTGTTAAAACTACTGGCAAGCCGCCATTTGCAGCGTAGTTTATCTGATGCTTTGCCATTTAAAGACTCCTTTTTGCCAAGCATAAGCAAAGCCGATAAGTAAAATCGCCACAAAAAGCAACATTTCGATTAGTCCAAAAATTCCAAGTAGCCTAAAATCCACAGCCCACGGATACATAAAAATGACTTCAACATCAAACAAAATAAATAAAATTCCATAAAAAAAGTAGTGGATATTTATCTTATTTGGTTGTTTTACGGTGGTTGGACCACACTCGTAAAAGCCAAGTTTTAAACGCTGGGTATTGCGGTTGGCTAATTTTTTACTTATTTTTGAAGATAAGAATGTTATTAAACAAAATGAACAAGTCGCTAGTAAAAGTATGATAAATGCACCAAAATAGGTACTTTCAAGCTCTGAATGTGACATACTTTGCCTTTTTTAATTTTTAAGATTCTACTAAATTTAAATTTATTTGAGCTTGAAACGGCTTAAGAGTATGGTGAGTATTGTGCTTTTGTGTAAAAATTACTCCTATTTTATCTTCTCAACTGCGTCTTTTGCAGCACTTATTCGCTCGCTCTCGTCTAGCTCACGCACAAAGCCATCTTTTACTAAGATGATCCTAGTTGCTACATCAAAATAACTATCATCGTGGCTAACAGCGATTATGCTGATGCCCTTACTTTGTAAAAACGGCAAAATTTCTTTGTAAAATTTTCGTTTAAAGAGCGGATCTTGATCGGCCGCCCATTCATCTAGGATAAGGATAGAGCGGTGCTCTAAGATGGCTATTAAAAGACTTAGACGCTTTCGCTGGCCGGTTGAGAGTTGCGTGGTGCTAAGCTTATTATCTATGACACTTACTTTTTTGTCGATCTCAAGCAAGGCTAAAAGCTCGTCTATTTCGCTTTGGCTGGCAAAGCCATTATGAGAGAGCGTTTGTGAAAATAGATAAAAATCAGCAAAAATAGCGCTAATCTTTGCCTGGTAGCTTTGTAAATTTGCCTCATCTATCTTTGTGCTATCAAGGTAAATTTCGCCACTACTTGGGCGTATTAGCCCGCAAAGTAAATTTATAAGCGTACTTTTACCACTACCATTTTTACCAATGATAAATGTTATCTCACCGCGTTTGATCTCTAAATTTACGTCTTTTAGGCAAAATTTGCCGTGAGTGTAGTTGAAATTTATATCTTTTAGTTTTATGTTTTGCCAATTATCGCTTAGGCTGTCATCAAATTTAAAGCCTTCCTTAAATTTATTTAGATTTAAACTCATGATCTTTTCTAAACTCACTTTTGCGCTAAGTGCGGCTGGTATGGAGCCAACCATGCTCATAAATGAGCCTCTTAAAAATAGTATCGTTAAGCTAATGCTTAGTGCCGTTTGCAGGCTCGCCCAGTCAAATGCCACGCACAAAAATACACAAAGTCCTACTGAGCCAAGCAGCATAATGTTTGTAAAATTATCGCTTAATGCGTGATAAATATCGGCCTTTACCATATTTTGGCGTTTTTTATCGCCTGTAAAATTTAACTCATCAAAGCAGACACTTGCCCTTGCCCTGTTTAAACTAAGCTCTCTATGCCCCTCTACGATATCGTCGTAGTGCTTTTGCAATGCGTCATCTTGAACTCTAGAATACTTAAAATAAAGATGAATTTTTTTCATAAAAAGTGTATTTATAAAAAGAGTCGCACCGATCCAAATGGACAAAAAGATAAAAATTTTTGGAGCGATTACACAAAGATAGATGCTGGCACAGATGATAAAAACCAAGCTTTGTATAAAGCCAGTAGCGCTCATAAAAGCAAATGTGATCGTTTTTATGTCATTATTTAGGCTAGCTATGATCTTTGCCTTGCCGATCTCGTTTATCACGCTATTTGGCGTATCTAAAATTTGCTTTACACTTTGATATCTTAGCTCGTAGATAAATTTATGCCCAAAATTTGTAAGCGATATATTTGCTGCGATGGCGCTTGCAAAAAATAAGAGCAAAACCACTATAAATTTAACCGCTAAAAAGGTGTCAAATTCTTTTAAGCTTACAAGCTCATTATTTATAAATGAAAGGGTCCAGACGCCAAGCCCGCTAAATACGAGTGTTAATAATACTATTTTAGAAATTTGATATATGTTTTTTTTGATTAAATTTGCAAGCATTACATCGCAGCTCGTGGCTGAATGATATTTGGCTCATACTTTTGTTCAGTATTTTCGCTCATTATACGAAGCACCTTGCTTCGTTTTATTTTAGCGTCGTCTTTAAATATCGCACGCACTTTGTCCATACCAGCGTAAAAATCACGCATGAGCACGATGCAGATATATCTGCCAAAAAATGTCGGCTTAATAATGCCATTTTCTTCATATATTGCATTTACAAGCTTAAGCAAGCTAAGCTCCATAAATAAGGCTTTGTTAATGTTTGTGCTATTTTCATCGTTATATCTTTTAATATCAACTCCGCCATCAAAAAGCCTTGTTAAAAACGTGTATTTAAGTCGCTCTTTCTTGCTAAAACCACATTTTGCGATGACTGGACTTTGCCTATTTTTTATCCTTTTGCCGTATTCAAGTAGATTAAATGCGTTTATTACAAGCTCACCGTTAAGAAAACTAAATGCTCCGCTACCAACGCCAAGATACTCTAAATTTGAACCAACATATTCGTCGCGAAGGTCGGCACTTTTTTCATTTGAAAACGCCCAAGCATTGCTTTGTTTGTAGTTACTTTTGCTAAATTCTTCAGTGATTATCTCATAAAATTCACGCTCGTTATCTACGTTTGAAACGCCAAGTGAGCGAGCTATATTCTCTCTTGTTAGCTCTGATTTCATGAGTGGATAGAAGGTAATTTGCTGCGGAGAGATCGATTTTGCAGTATTTATGTCATTTATGAGCTGCTCTTTTGTTTGATTTGGCAGGTTAAAGATGAGATCCAGGCTAATGACTGGAATTTTGCCAAGAGCGAGCTCAAGTTTTCTTTTTACCTCCTTGGCTGAGCCAAATTTTTCATATCTGCCAACTCTTTTTAACGTTTCATCATCAAAGCTTTGTACGCCAACGCTTAAGCGATCAATTAATCCATCAAATCTAGCTAAACTCTCGGGTGAGATGTGATTTGGATCGCTTTCTGCTGAAATTTCATCTATACTAAAAAGCTCTTTTGCAAGCTTAAGCGTTTTCTCAAGCTCAGGCTCATTTATAAGCGTCGTGCCACCACCAACATAAAGTGAATCAAAGTCAAATCCAGCCTCTTTAACCTGCCTCATCTCCTCACGTAAATTTTCAAAGTAAACTCTTGCAAGCTCTTGTTCATAGTGGTACTTATGAAACGAGCAATATGGGCAGAATGTGTGACAAAATGGTACATGCGCGTAGAGCATATACTTTTTGTCTTTTTTGGGAGTTTTAGTGTAGGTTGTGGTTAAAATGTCTATATTAAATTCATTATATAGTGATCTTTGAATAGAATTATGAGCGTAATTTACGGCAAAATTCTCGACAATATTTTTAAAGATCATAACTAATCGCCTTAAATAAGTTTGGTTTTAAATTGATGTGTTAGGATAGCTAACTTTTAATAAATTTAGCCTTGTGCTAAAGAAATTTTTAGCTTAGCCAGATAAATTTGGCCTATAAATTTTAATTTTTTAAATCTACAAATTTCACGTATCGATCAAATTTTAGCCCCAAAGCTTAAGGAATTTACTCCTTGGCTCTTGAGATAATTTTGCTTGCATCAAGCTCAAATTTTGCTCCATCTTTCGTCTGCAGATAATAAAATTTACCAATATTACAAAGCGACTTTACATTATAAATTTTAACTGCCTTTTCATCTATCTCGCAAGCCGTTTGGTCTTTATCTTTTGCCTCGCAAAACGAGCTTGGCAAAGCTTTTAAAGCGCTTTTATCAATAAGCAAAAATTTATAATCAACATTTCCTATAGCAAGCGTTTTTGCTGTGTATTTTATAAATAAAAGAGAGTTTGAAATGATCATAAAAACGAGCGCCGAATAAAAAATAATAGTAAAATCTTTCGTCTCTTTTATGCTAGCTATTCCAAGAATGAATGAGAGCATAAAAGAGCAAAATAATATCCAAAGTGCCAAAAATCCACTAATGCTATTTGAAATAACAATCGATGCGATAAATAAAATAAGCATTATAATAGTCAAGAAATATATAACAAAATTTGATCTATCCTTAAAGGAAACTGCTAAATTTACACAGATATAAGAGAGTGGAAATAGTGATATTATCATTAGCCAATTATAATAAAGCCTATAAGCTATAAAAGCAAAAATAAAAAATGATATGGATGTCAAAAAATATATAAAATTTGAGCTATAGAAAAAGAGAAATTTTGGCTTTTTAAATTTATATTTTTTATTATCATTTTGATAAAGGTTTGAGACAAAGACTAAGATACCGATCTCAAAAAACGTGATAAATGCAGTCGCACAAAATAGTAAAATACCTGTAAATATCATCTCTGAGCTATCTAAAATAGGAAAATATTTTACTTCAAAACCAAAATAAAAAGTAGCAAAAGATGCTAGCGATTGGCACGATAAAATTTGAGTGTTTAAAGAAAAAAGTAACACACTCTTTTATGAAATTTGCCTTTAAATTTGCCGAATATTCGCTAAGTCTACTCTCAAAATAAGTGTTATTTAGCAAATCATTTTTAATTTTTTCAAGATATTCTGGTTCCTTATAGCTTGCACCTATATAAATTTCATAGTTTTTCTCATCGAAATCTTTTATAATCTCATCTTTTATATCCAAAATCATAAAACAAATTTGCTTTTTTAATTCGTTAAGTTTTTTTAAAATTTCAATAAAATTTGTTCTATTTAGCTCAAGATAAGACTCATATTCTTCATTTAAAAGAGCTATGAGTTTACCTTGTTTACTGCTTGCTATGTGAGCATTTGAAAACTTTTTCTTAATGAAATTTATAAAGATTATAGAGTTTTTAACACTCTCATCTTTTTTATTTAAAATATCTTGATAACTCAAATTTAAATCCTAAAATTTTAAAAAACTTGCTATTTAAGCACCTTTGCGATTTCGCTCCAGCCCAAAATCTTGGCAAATTCAGCCGCCGTTTTGCCACTTTTTGTCCGGGCATTTTTATCAGCGCCGTTTTCTAGCAAAAGATTTACAAGATTTAAATTTCCAGCGATCGCCTCGTTGTGAAGCTGCGTATAACCAAACTCATCAGCGTCTGTGACCATATTTGGGTGCTCTTTTATATATTGCTTTACTTGCTCATACGTATTTTTGCTCATTGGATGCTCTATCAAATTTTCAGGGTGCTCTTTTTGCTCGTAAACAACCAAAATATCGTTAAAATCGCCAAAATCAAGCCCCCACTCTTTATCGTGCTCTTTTAGCTCTTTCTTTTGCATGCGTGAGCGCATCGCCTGCACGCTAAATCCGCCGTATGCGCGTCCATCTATCGAAAAGAGCCAGTCACTCATCTCGTCTATCTTTGCGCTTATTTGGTCGCCTATTTTCACGTTTTGTACGCTATCTGGCTCATTTACAAGCGTGCCATATATCGTTTCACCGTCAAATTCCACATCGTCTATCCACATGTGCTCGCCGACTTCTTCGCCATTTACGACATCTAGGAAGCAAATTTTTACCATCGCATAATCAAGCATAGGTACGATCCTGTGGCGCTCCCAGTAAACCTCACGCCAAAAATATCTAAAGCTCTCTCTGGCCTGCTCAAACGCACGCTGCATATAGTCTTCGTCGCTACTTACAAAATAGATTGGCATTTGCTTGCCAAGATCGATTTGTTTACCGAGAATTTTCTTAAAAAAGCTCATTTTTTGTCCTTATTTTTCATTTTAGATAGATCAAATTTGAATGCAAAATGATAAGATAAATTTCACTCATAAATCCGACAAATTTTAAATACAAAAACTATGCGAAATTTCGCAAATTTAGCCCAAAATCCTATAAAATTTTAAATATAAAAGTCACGCAGCCATTTCGCAAAATTAGGCGAGGCGATTTCAAAAATTTAGCCTACCAACTTCAAATTTAAACAAAAATGTCGCGAGATGGATTTAAATATTGCGACGAAAAAATAAGCCTGCGCTAGGCATACAGCCTGCTGAGTGAAAATTTTTCTAGCTCGTTTAAAGGCACTCACGAGAAGCTGCTACTTGAGGTTTTTAAAGCTTATTGGAAGTTCTAAATTTAACCCCCTCACTAGCTTTATGCACTCTTGCAAGTCATCTATGCTTTTGCTTGTCACTCTGATCTCTTCGCCCCTGATCTGCGCGCTTACCTTGATCTTTGAGTCTTTGATCGCTTTGGTGATCTTTTTTGAGTTTTCAGCGTCAAGTGTGTCGTTTAACTTTAGCGTCGCCTTTAAATTTCCGCCACTCGCTGGCTCTCTTTTTGTCTCCGTGATCGCTACTGGCGGGATGTTTCGCTTGATGAGCTTTGAGATCACGATGTCTTTTAGTGCGTCGATCTTATTATCACTTGAGCTAAGAAGCGTGATAAATTTTTCTTTTTCGTTTAGCTCGACTTCAGCTGTAAGCCCTTTAAAGTCATACCTAGCCGCGATCTCTTTTTTTGCTGTCTCAAGAGCATTTTTAACCTCCATCATATCGACCTCGGCACTTATATCAAAACTATGCTCAGTTGCCATTTTTATCCTTTCAAATTTATTTAAATAGTCCTTTGATCTTCTCAAAAAGTGACTTTTTGCCAGTCTCTTCTTGCTTTATCGCCTCGCCAATCTGCTGCACCGCGGTCTGTGCGTAGATGATAGCGCCTTTTGGATCGCAGTTAAAGAGGTTTGAATATGAGCTTGATTTGTTTAGATCAAGTGGATTTGGCTCCACGACCTCAGTGGCCTCAAGCAGGCCTGTTTCTAGCTCGCATGCGTAGTTTAGCGCATCTAAAAATGCAGGTAAATTTTGCGCGTAAAAACCATCAACCGCCTCTTTTATCTCACCACCTGCTTCATAGTCAGCCTTTAGTTTAGCTACGTTTTTAGCGTTTACATAAGCGCCACAACAGTAGTTTTCGGTGATCTCATTGTAAATTTTGCCACTAAATTTATCCAAAAACTTACTTGGTAAAATTTCTCGCCAGTTGCTGATGTAGTTTTTAAATTTCTCATTCTGCCGCGCCAAAGAGCTTAGTGCTGTGCCGCGAGTGTAGAAATATTTTCTAAAAAATCCCTGCGTGACAGCTATACAAAAGCCGTGAGTTTTGTTAAAAATTTCATCGTCTTTATATTGCAGTGCAGTATTTAGCGTATCTTTGTATTTTTGGGCGTAAAATTCCTCTACGCCAGCCTTGCTAGCAAGTGCTAAAACCTCGTCAAATTTACCAGCCCTTGCAAGCTCAAGTGCCTCAAAATACCACTTTGAAATTTCATCTTCGCTAATGGCGTGATAGCTTATATCATAGCCCATTATCTACTCTCATTGATGAAATTTTCTATGTTTGCGACGATCTTTGTGATGAGCGTCTTTCTAGCCTCCAAGCTGCCCCATGCTACGTGTGGTGTGATGAGTAGATTTTCTTTGTTTTTTACATTTAAAAATGGGCTATTTTTGCTCATTGGCTCGCTCTCCAAAACGTCGGTGCCAAAGCGTAAATTTCTCTCATCTATCGCCCTTGCCATCGCTACTTCATCCACTATGCCGCCACGTCCTAAATTTAGCACTATTGCATCATCTTTTAGCAAATTTATCTCGTTTGCGCCAAGTAAATTTCTAGTCTTTTCATTTAGCGGTGCGTGGATGCTGATGATGTCGCTACTTCTTAGTAGCTCGTCTAAGCTTTTTTGCCTAAATTCGCTATTGTTATTTACTCCGCTTGTCGAGTAGTAGCTCACGTTTGCGCCAAATGCACGTGCCGCTGCCGCCACACCGCGTCCTATCTCGCCAAGTCCGATGATGCCAAATTCTTTGCCAGCGATCTCGCTAATGTTTGCGCCAAGATAGGTAAAAATTTCACTCTTCACCCACTCTCCGCTTTTTACGTAGCGATCATAAAATTTGATGTGATTTGTTAGCTCAAAAAGCATCGCAAACGTGTGTTGCACGACGCTTGCGGTTGAGTAGCCAGCGACGTTTTTAACAGCTATATTTTTAGCTTTTGCATGCTCTAGATCGACATTATTCATCCCAGTTGCGCTTATGCAGATAAGCTTTAAATTTGTCGCGTCCATCACGGCTTTGTCGATGATGACCTTGTTTGTGATGACGATATCAACGCCCTTTATACGAGGCACGACCTCTTCGCTTTTAGTTTTTTGGTAGCTGACAAACTCGCCAAATTTCTTAAAAACACTAAGATCAACGTTTTCTCCAAGCGTTGCCGCGTCTAAACAAACGATCTTCATCTTTAATCCTTAATAAAATGTCCTACAAATTTAGAGTAGTTATCTAAAATTTTGCCGCCTTTTCTATATCCAAGCGCGCACGCCTCATAAGCGTAAAATACGCCTGCTTGGTAGTTATCGCCTCTCTCATCTTGGTTAAACTCGTAAAATTCTTGATAGATAGCTTTATTTGAGTCGTATTCGCCGTCATTACTTGCTATTTGTGCGCCGTTTTCATCGTGTATCGAGACGTTTGCGCCCTCTCTACCAAATACCGGCTTTTTCACATATTTTTTGCCCTTTAGCGGCTCGTTTGAGGTCTCAAGTAAGAGTGGATGATTTGGATAAAGATCCCAAAGAATTTTTAAAATTCCCTTACTTTGGAAAAGTAACGTGTAGGCTGGGTTTATGATGATGGCTTTTTGATTTTTGATGATATTTGAAAGTATGAGTGCTAGCTCGCCCTCATCGATCGCTATGCTCTCCCAAGGCACAAGCTTAAACCAGTATTCAAAATTTTCATCATTTTTAAAAATGCCCTCGTCATCGTTAAAAACGACCTCATCAACGTAAGCAAAGTCGGTTTTAAAGCCGGCTTCTTTTGCGATGTATTGCAGCAATTTCACGGTTTGCTCATCCTCGATACTGCCAGCGATAGAGCTAAAGAGTATCCCCCAGCCCTCGTAAACATCCTCGAAATTTACATTATCGTCGCCAAGCGTGATAAGGCGTTTAAAATTTTGTTTTAGAGCTTCGTAAAGGTTATTAAATTGCTCAGCTTCATCCATATGATTTAGCTTTAGCATCGCCCACTGAATGATCGCTGTCTCAAAGACTGCCGTTGGCGTATCGGCGTTAAATTCGATCAGTTTTATCGGCTTGCCATCAAGCCCGCCTGCAAGATCAAATCTACCATAAAGATGCCAGTGAACGTCATTTTCCCAGCTTTTTTTGATGCTATCAACTAGGTTAAATGGTATGCCTATCTCGTGAAAAAGGTTGTTGTCAATGACGTACTGAGCGGCATTTACATACATATCGTATAGCTCATTTGCCGCTTCGTAGTAAGCATCCGCCTCGCTTGCTTTTACCTGTACGATCTCATCTGCGATATATGAGCTGTTGTCGCTATCTGTATGCCACGCAAAGCCGATTTTCTCCATAAATTCGTTATTTAATGGCGTGATTTTTCTTAAATTTATCATTTTTCAGCCTCCAAAGCTTGATGAGCTAGAGCTTGATTTTGATCCACCACCGAAAAATCCACTCTTGCCGCCACTGCTTCTTGCATCAGAATTTGCTGCTTTTTGCTTATTAAAGCTATCAACGCTTCTTGTGTATGCACTTGGATTTTTGTAAGAATTTTGACGAGTAGCTTGGAAATTTTGATTTCCAAAAAGCTTACTGCCTATCCAGCTACCAAGTATCGCACCAGCTGCTGAAGCAAGGATCGTCTCGCCAAGGCTTAGACCGCCACTGCTTAGCTGTGCGTCACTCGTTTGTGTTAAATTTGAAGTACCATTGTCAATATTTGCATTTGCTTGAGCTAGGAGCTTATCGATCTCGTCTTTGCTTAGCACACGCTCAGTACCGTTTATGTCTTTTAGTACAACTCTAGTTTCAGTACTTGGATACTCTTCTAAAATTTTATAAACTCCAGGCGCGCTCTCTTCGATGATGACAAAGGCACCATTTTTTTGTGCAACCTCATTTAGTGCGTTTTCATCACCGCCATTGTCACTGCCGCAACCAGCAAGACCTGCCATAACGATCGCACCAAATCCGCCTACCGCAGCATAAGTAGCTATCTTTTTAATGTGTTTCATATCTCTCCTATCAACTCTTTTAAATTTTTATGTCTTCTAACAAGTATCACGCCTCGTTTAAATTTTATAAATTTTGAGTGGTGTATCGCTTTTATTATCTTTTCACTGGCTTTTTTTGTTGCCTTTGGCTTTAGATTTAGCTCCTTTAAAAATTCACTTAAATTTATCCATTTTGACTCATTTTCTATCTCGGCCTCTATCGCTTCGTTATTTGGCATATCGTCATTTTTTTGTGCTAAAAGCGGCCTTTGCATGGCATTTAGAAACTGCATGAGCTTCTCGTCTCTATCTTTATAAATTTGCAAAATTTCATTTTTTCGCTCAATTAGCATCTGCTCCTTTTCTTTAAAAAGCCTATCTTTATCAGCCTGTAAGTTTAAATTTAAGCTCTTTAACTCGCTTAACTCATTTAGCAAATAATTTACAAACTCATCATTTTGGGATTTGGTTTTTGTACTTTTTGGAGTGGATTTTGTGGTTTTTTCGCTACTTGGTTTCTCATCAAGGATGACAAATTTTGTGCCATTTTCAATGACCGTTTTTAACGAGCCTCGGCGAATTCTATTATAGACTGCTTCTTTTGTTATGCCTAAAATTTCTGCAGCTTCATTTACAGCTAGCTTTTGCATCGGATTTCCGTTTAAAATAAAATAAAAAAATTGCTTTGATTATAAAAAAATAAGGCTAAAAGAAGAGTTAAACAAAGAGAGCAAAGCCCTCTTTGTCTTGGTTTTAGAGTCTTGACTCGTAGCGTCTAAGCATATAAAGACGTTTAAGCATTTTCTTGCGAGCAGCAATTTTTTGTTTCTTGCGGATCTCAGTTTTAGGCTCAAAGAAGCGTCTAGCTCTTGCTTCAGTAACGACTAAATTACGGTCAGTTTGTTTTTTAAACTTTCTGTAACCCTCGTCAAATGACTCGTTAGGATGTACCTTAATACCAGGCAACGTCCTCACCACCTTTCAGATTAAAATAAGCCGTGAGTATAGTTTAATTTTCATAAATTTAAGCTTTTAACTATTTTTTTTTAAAACTCTTTTAATGCTATAAGCTTTATAATCATAAAATTTCAAAAAAGGCTTATTATGTCAAAGGATTTTCATCTTAGCTACGCCAAGAGGCGTTACATTTTTTTCGCCTGTATTACGCTATTTGTCTTTGTTTTGCCATTTATCAGAGTAAATGATGCGCAGCTATTTTTGCTAAGTTTTGATAAAAGTAGAGTTGATCTATTTTTTACAAAATTTGATATGCAAGAGCTTTACTTGTTGCCATTTTTATTTATCATTTTGTTCTTAAGCATATTTTTTCTAACGACACTTGCAGGGCGTGTTTGGTGCGGTTGGAGCTGTCCGCAAACTATTTTTAGAACGATATTTCGTGACCTTTTGCAAACTAAAATTTTAAAGATCAGAAAAAATATACAAAATAAGCAGAATGAGCCAAAAGGACAAATTTTAAAGCGTGCTTTAGCAGTTGGAATTTGGTGTGTTTTAGCTCTTGTTATTTCGGCAAATTTTTTATGGTATTTTGTGCCACCGCTTGATTTTTTTGCTTATTTAAAAGAGCCAAGCGAGCACGGAGTTTTGCTTGCATTTTGGCTTGTTATCGCTATTTGGTTAGTTTATGATGTCATCATTTTAAAAGAAAATTTTTGTATTTATGTTTGTCCTTACGCTAGGGTGCAATCAGTGATGTTTGATAACGATACGATCCAAGTTATTTACAATCAAAAAAGAGGCGGCGTAATCTATAACGGACAAGAGAAATTTAAAAAGCCAAAAGAAGAGGGTGCGCTGTGTACTGGCTGCGAGGCATGCGTGAGGATATGTCCGACGCACATTGACATAAGAAAAGGTATGCAGCTTGAATGTATAAATTGTCTAGAGTGTAGCGATGCTTGTGCTAAAGTGATGAAGCATTTTGATGAAAACTCGCTTATTGAGTGGAGAAGTATAAACTCTATAAAAGAGCAAAAAAGAGTCAAAATTTTACGTTTTAGAACGGTTGCTTATCTCGTCATTCTGGGCATTGTATTAACAGCTGGGGTATTGATGAGTGGCAAAAAAGAAAGTATGCTTTTAAACATAAATAGAACAAGCGAGCTTTATAAAATTTTAGGTGAAAATGAAGTCGAAAATTCTTACGTATTTTTGGTGCAAAATACACAAAATAAAGAGCACGCCTTTTACTTTGAAGTAGATGATAAGAATATAGAAATTTCTCGTCCAAATAAGCCGTTTATATTAAAAGCTGGTGCAAAGCAACGAGTAATCGTCACGTTAAAATCAAAAAATGAAAATTTAAGCGATAAAGATCTTTTAAAACATATAAATATAAAAGCCTATGCCACTGACGAGCCAGCTATCAGCGTGCAAAGACAAAGTACTTTTATCTATCCTAAAAGATGATAAAATGGCAAAAATTTAATAGGAAGCAAGACGGCGATCTCAGAAAAGGGTAAAAAAAGATACGAACTTATCGTAAAAACAGCACTTGAGCTATTTTTAGAAAAAGGATATGAAAAGACAAGCTTAAGTGACATCGTAGCGATAAGTGGCGGATCGCTTTCTAGTATTTACACGTTTTTTGAGAACAAAGAGGGGCTTTTTGAGGCGATCGTTGAGCAAGAGATAGATAGCCTTATAAAAGAGATCGATGAGAAAATAGATCTTAAAATTTCTCACAGCTTGGAGGAATTTTTAACCAAATTTGCAACCATAATATTTTCTATTACTTGCAGCAAAAGGCATATCTCTCTTGGTAGGATAATGATGAGTGAGGGTTCTAAAAATGGTGGCAAACTTGGTAAGACGTTTTTGGATCAAATTTTAAAAAAGATCGATCTTGTGCTTATAAATTTCTTTGAAAGAGATGAGGTAAAAGCCAAACTTGATCCAAAATTTTCAGCCAAATTTGCTGCGAAGTACTTTATACAAAGCGTGATTGGGGCTTATTACTATGATTCGCTTTTGATAAATGAAGAACCAAAGCTTAGTGAAAAAGAGCGTAAAAAGCATGTTGGCTTGTGTGTTGAGCTGTTTTTAAATGGAGTTAGTAAAAAATAAAATTGACTTTTTATTTGTTTTCTAATAGAATCGAGAACTTTAAATTTTTGTAACAATTATTACAAAAAACTAAATATGATATTAAAATTTAAAATTAAGAGAGGTTTTTATGGCAAATTTTAAAAGTGCTCTTGTGCTTTCGGTTGCAGTTTTATTTCTAAGCGGTTGTTTTGAAAATAAAGAGAATAAAGCGGCAGCAGGTCACCAGATGCCACTATCTCATGTAGATATTTTTACCGCACAAAAAACAGACATACCTATTAGTTTTGATTACACCGCAACGGTTGTAAGTAGTCAAGATGTTATTATCTATCCAAAAGTTGGCGGAACTATCATAAAGCAGTTTTTTAAGCCGGGAAGCAAAGTAAAAGCGGGCGATAAGTTATTTTTGATAGATCCAGAAAAATATCAAGCTAGCTTTGACTCACTTGATGCCTCTGTTGGCGTAGCAAATGCAAATTTAAAAAATGCCGAGACCGAGTTTAAAAGAATTTCTGCCCTTTATAAGAAAAATGCAGTCTCTCAAAAAGACTACGACGCAGCAGTTGCGGCTTATGACATTGCAAATGCGAATTTAGTAAGCGCAAAAGCAAATTTAAAAAATGCGAAAATAGATCTAGGATACACGACTATTACAGCGCCATTTGACGGTGTAGTGGGTGATAACCAAGTAGATGTTGGCTCACTTGTCATAGCAAATCAAACAAAACTTGTAAGACTTACAAAAATAAATCCTATTGAAGCAGAATTTTATATCGCCGATGTGGATAATCTAACTAGAAAGACAAATTTGGATAACGGCTCATGGCAACAGCTAAATAGTGACACTGTGTTAAGTGTCAATGGCGAAAATTTTAATGGTAAAGTAAATTTTATAGATAGTGTCGTAAATACCGCGACTGGCAGCGTTTTAGCAAAGGCTAGCTTTGATAATAGCGAGGGTAAAATTTTACCAGGTGCGTTTGGTCATATAAAGATGAGTGGATTTGTTCAAAAAAATGCCTTTAACATCCCACAAGTTGCCCTTCAACAAAGCGCTACAAACTCTTATGTTTTAGTCGTGAAAGATGGCAAAGTAAGCCAAAAAAATGTAAAAATAGGATATCAAACAAAAAATATGGTAGCAGTCACTGAAGGTCTTGAAGAGGGTGATAAGATAATTGTTAATAACTTCCTTAAAATAGGAGTTGGTGCACCAGTTGAAACTGATAAAGACCTAAGTGCGGAATTTATAAACGGCAAAGATGTAAACGCTACAAGTAGCAAGTAAAGGCAGATAGATGTTTTCAAGATTTTTCATAAACCGCCCGATATTTGCAACTGTTATATCTATCATCATAGTTATAGCAGGCTTTATGGGTATCAAGGGGCTTCCAATAGAGGAGTATCCAAGCCTTACACCGCCTACCGTCTCTGTAAGTGCGACATATAGCGGTGCTGATGCGCAGACTATCGCCGACTCAGTCGCAAGTGCGATTGAAGATCAGATAAATGGCGTTGAGAATATGCTATATATGCAAAGCACCTCAAGCTCAGCAGGTACTATGAATATAAGCGTATATTTTAAGATCGGCTCATCGCCAAAACAAGCTACGATCGATGTAAATAACCGCGTGCAAGCTGCCCTTTCAAGGTTACCTCAAGAAGTGCAAAATATGGGCGTAACGGTGCGTGAAAGAAGTGGCTCGATCCTTCAAGTTGTTGGCTTTACAAATCCAAATATGAACCAAGTTGAGCTATATAACTATGTAAATTTAAACATTGCTGACGAGATTAAAAGGGTAAATGGTATCGGCGATACAGTGCTAATTGGCAACAAAGAGTACTCGATTAGAATTTGGCTAAAGCCAGACAAACTTGCTCAGTTTAAACTAACTCCAAGCGACGTCATTTCTCAAGTAAAAATTCAAAACTCACAATACGCCGCTGGCAAAATAGGCGAGCAGCCGTCAAAAGGCGATAATCCTTATGTTTATTCTGTCGTTTCTGAGGGGCGTTTTAAAGATCCAAAACAATTTGGCGAAATTTTGATAAAAAGTGAAGATGGCACAGTCGTCAAGCTAAAAGAGGTCGCCACAGTCGAGCTTGGAGCTGCTAGCTACGCATCTGAAGCTATGCTAAATGGCAAACCAGCAGTGCCACTTTTGCTATTTTTACAAAACGATGCAAACGCACTTGCGACATCTGAAGCAGTCGCTGCAAAGCTTGAAGAGCTAAAGAAAACCTACCCAGTTGGCCTAGAGCACACCATAGCTTACAATCCAACTGAATTTATCACCGTCTCAATAGACGAAGTTATAAAAACTTTTATCGAGGCGATGGTGCTAGTTCTTGTCGTAATGTACTTTTTCTTAAAAAGTTTTCGTGCAACTATCATTCCGATGCTTGCTGTGCCAGTCTCTATCATAGGTACATTTGGCGGACTTTATGTGATGGGCTTTAGTATAAATTTGATCACACTTTTTGCCCTGATCCTAGCCATCGGTATCGTCGTGGATGACGCGATCATCGTTATAGAAAACGTCGAGAGAATTTTGCATGAAGATAAAGAGATAAGCGTAAAAGACGCGACATTTAAGGCAATGGAGGAGGTGCAAACTCCAGTCATCTCTATCGTGCTCGTGCTTTGCGCGGTTTTCGTGCCAGTTTCATTTATGGAGGGCTTTGTTGGCGTTATACAAAAGCAGTTTGCGCTAACACTTGTCGTTGCTGTTTGTATCTCGGGCTTTGTCGCTCTTACTCTTACACCAGCACTTTGTGCGGTTATGCTTAAAAAGCAAGAGAACAAGCCATTTTGGATAGTTCAGAAATTTAACGACTTCTTTGACTTTAGCACTAAGCTCTTTACAGCTGGCGTGGCAAAAATTTTAAAACATGTCATCATTAGCTTTATAGTCATTGGCATAATGGGATTTGCAACGTATGGCCTATTTCAAAAGGTGCCAAAAGGGCTTGTGCCTTCAGAAGACAAGGGTGCTTTGATGGTTATCACCTCACTTCCACCTTCAACAAATATGCTTAAAACTAAAGAAGAGGTAAATTCTATCAGCAATGCCATTTTGAGCAATCCAAATGTTGAATTTAATATGGGCTTTGCAGGATACGATATGCTAGCTAACTCGCTTAGAGAAAACTCAGCCATTAGCTTTATCAAGCTAAAAGACTGGAGCGAGAGAAAAGGTGCAACGGACGGCGCAGATGCTTTGGTCGGTCAGTTTAACGGCATGCTTTGGGGATCAAAAAACTCAATGACCTTTGTCGTAAATGTGCCACCTATCATGGGTCTATCAATGACTGGCGGCTTTGAGATGTATCTACAAAACAAGAGCGGCAAAAGCTACAACGAGATAGAAGCAGACGCTAGAAAGGTAACTGCAGCTGCAAACGCAAGACCTGAGCTAACAAATGTGAGAACTACGCTTGAGACAAACTACCGCCAGTTTAAGATCACGGTTGATAAAGAAAAAGCAAAGCTATTTGGCGTAAGCGAGAGCGAAATTTTTAGCACGGTAGCGGCTACTTTTGGCTCTTACTATATAAACGACTTCAACCTTGCTGGTAAATCTTACCGCGTATATGCAAGGGCGAGCGATAACTTTAGAAACAACCCTGAGGATCTAAGAAAGATTTTCGTCCGCTCAAATGAGGGTGAGATGGTGCCATTAAATTCAGTAGCGACGCTTACAAGATCGATCGGACCTGATATCGTTGATAGATTTAACCTCTTTCCAGCGGCTAAGATCATGGGCGATCCAAAACCTGGCTACACATCAGGTGATGCGATAAGAGCGATCCAAGAGGTCGTAAATGACACGCTAAGCAGCGAGGACTACGCTATAAGCTGGGCAGGAACTGCGTATCAAGAGGTAAATTCTCAAGGAACAGGCACGGTCGCCTTTATCTTTGGTATGATCTTTGTATTTCTCATCCTTGCTGCTCAGTACGAAAGATGGCTCATTCCACTTGCGGTTATCACAGCCGTGCCATTTGCGGTATTTGGCTCGTTGCTAGCTGTTTGGATAAGAGGCCTAACAAACGACATCTACTTTGAGATCGGACTCTTGTTACTTATCGGTCTAGCGGCTAAAAACGCCATTTTGATCGTAGAATTTGCAATGCAAGAGCGTGATAGCGGCAAGAGTATATTTGACTCAGCGATAAATGCGGCAAAACTTCGCTTTAGACCTATCGTAATGACATCTATCGCATTTACTCTAGGCGTATTCCCGATGGTTATAAGCACAGGCGCAGGCGCTGCATCTCGCCACTCACTAGGAACTGGCGTGGTTGGTGGTATGATCGCTTCTACGACGATAGCGATATTTTTCGTGCCAATGTTTTATTATTTGCTTGAAAATTTAAATGAGAAATACTGGAAAAAGGGAGCAAAAAAAGATGAAAAATAAGGCGTTTATACTTATAGCGGTGGCGTTTTTAACTGGTTGCTCATTTCGTCCAGATATGCCAAATGTAGATACAAATTTCACCTCAACATATACTTTCGAGACAAGCGATATAAGGGATCTTTGGTGGAGAGAATTTAACGATGAAAATTTAAATTCTCTAGTAGAAAATGCACTCGAGAAAAATACAAATTTACGTGTTGCTTATTTAAATTTAGAGAAAGCAAAGGCAAGTCTTGGCGTAGCTGAGGCAGATTTGCTTCCTGGTATAAATTTAAATGTAGGCTACACCAAGGCAAAAACCAGTGGGGAAACATACACTAAGCAGCCTCAAACACGTTATAGAAGTTCGAGCATAAATTTAGGACTAAACTACGAGATAGATCTCTGGGGCAGAGTAAGAAATAATGTAGCTGCAGCTGAAGAAAGCCTAAATGCAACCAAATTTGACTACGATAGCGCGAGACTAAGTATCAGCTCAAGTGTTGCAAAAAGCTACTTTGCGTTAGTTTCATTAAATATGCAAGAAGCTGTGCTAAGAGAGACTTTAAAAACTTATGAAGACACGCTAGCGCTTCGCAAAACACAGCTTGATCTTGGAAGCATAAATGAGATGACTTATTTGCAAAGTAAGGCAGCAGTAGAAAGCGCTAAGACCAATCTTACTTCTATATTAAATGCAAAGTCAAAAGCTATCACCTCACTAGCTATCTTGACTGGTAAAAGTAATAATGAAATTTTAGGTGGAGCTGTTGCTAGCTCGCAAAATTTACCAGCTTCTCCAGAGATAAGTGCTGGCATCAGCTCTGAAATTTTGCTAAGAAGAAGCGACGTGGCAAAGGCACTGGCTGATTTAAAAGCTACAAATGCTCTTGTTGGTGTTGCAAGGGCTGAGTATTTTCCAAGCATTTCAATGACTGGACTTTTTGGCTTTTCAAGTATTGATTTTGAAAATATCTTTGTTGGAAATGCCAATACATGGAGCATAGGTGGCTCTTTAGCACAGAAAATTTTTGATTTTGGTAGGACAAAAAATAATGTTGCAGTGGCTAAAACAAATGAACAAATTGCTGCTGTTAATTATGAAGCCGCGGTAAAATCGGCTCTTGGTGAAGTAAGAGATGCGCTTGTTTCAAGGCAAAATGCAAAAATTTCTTTGGAACAAGTGAAAAATTTGCTAAAATCCCAACAAAGAATTTACTCGCTTGCTAAAGAGCAATATGACGCTGGCTATATCGGCCACTTAGAGCTTCTTGATGCGGAGAGAAATTTGCTTCAAGCAAAATTACAAGACGTCTCAGCAAAGCTTGATGAGGTTGATAGTGTAGTCGAAGTTTATAGAGCTTTTGGTGGCGGTTTTAAGTTAGAAAAATAATTAAAAAGGAGAGAAATTGGGAACTAAGATATTAAATTTCTTGTTTTCTTGGGGATTTTTTGTTTTTGCTATCGCTCTTGGCGTAGCATTATGGTTTGCGATAAATTACGTGGATACATTTAGGCTTGAGTCAAGCTTTTATGATATCGGCGAGATATTTATGATGGCGGCTGTTTTTTGTATTGCCTTTTATGTGATCGCAGCAATATTTGTTATTCCTATTAGAGCGATCAAAAAATCTTAATCTTTCATCTAAGGACAAAATCCTTAGATGAACTTCTTGACTTCATTATGCAAAATTCTTAGATTTTTGATTATTTATTTTAAAAATTTATTTATGAAATTTACCGCATTTATATTACTACTTCTAACAAGTATATTTTTAATAGCTTGCTCAGCTAATCAAGTAAACAAAAAGATAAGTAACTCTGAACTAGAAAACTTAGCTAAACAATATGGTGGAGTATATATATTTAATCAAAAATTTGTTGATGAGATAGAGAGAAGAGAAGCTGAAAGAAAAGAGTTAAGAAAAAATACAAAAGGTAAAGATTTAGGTGGCGGTCTTTATGCTGTAAATACAAAGTTGGTAGATGAAAAATTCCCTCAAACTCTCTCAAATGGTAAAAAATACTATACTCGTTGGATAGATTATGAAAGAGATACTGGTAAAAAAGCAGAAGTACCAGAAATTTATATAAATAAAATAAAAGAATTTATGGGAGATGATTTTTTAAAAGAAGAACCTAGAATTTATCCTAAATATATGTATTTTGATGGAAAAGAGATGAGAATTATAAAAATATATCTTTCATATACTTATATTGAAACCAAATATGGATTATTTGGTGATGAAGGTAGAGGTGTATCATTTACTAAAGAGTCTTTTGGTACAAAATCAGGAGATAATATTTTCTACTTAATAAACAACAAATTTATAAAAGCAAACAAGGACAAGTAAGTGCAAACTAAAAAATCAAATAAAGAGCTAATAAATTGCTTTAAAGACTATATTGATATAGCTGATGCAAGTTATGCAATGCTTCATAATGTATTTGAGAATGAAAGAAATGGACTTGATGAGCTTTATGAAAAATGAACTAAGTTATGAAAATACTTGAAATAAACTTTTATCTGCATAATAAATTTTAATAAACCCCAAACAGCACATAATAAATTAATAATATTATAAATACAATAACAATAAAATATCCAAACTAAAATTTCAAACATAAAAGGATAATCAATGAAATTTCTAGCTATAACACTCTTACTTCTAACAAGTATATTTTTAATAGCTTGCTCAGCTAATCAAACAAACAAAAAGATAAGTAACTCTGAACTAGAAAACTTAGCTAAACAATATGGTGGAGTATATATATTTGATGAGAAATTTATTGATGAGATAGAGAGACAAGAACAAATAAGAGATAGTAAAAGAAAAGAAATTTTAGAGAGAATAAAGACAATACCTAATAAAAATGAAAGAAATCAAAAAATGAGAGAAATTTTAAAAACAGAGTTTTACGATAATCCAAAAATGGATCAAACCCTCTCAAATGGTAAAAGATACTACACTCGCTGGATAGATTATGAAAACCAAACTGGCAAAAAAGCTAAAATCTCTGAAATCTATATAAATAAAATAATTGAGTTTATAGGTTTAGAAAATTTTAACAAAGAAAAACCATATTTAGATTTAGGAAAATTATATATAAATGATAATGGAGAAATAGTTCCTATAAGCATAGATGTTTATTATGAAACATATAGTACTAAATATGGCTTATTTGGAGATGAGGGAATGGGAATAAGCTTTAGTAAAAAAAGTATAGTTCCAGTAAGCGGTGGAAACAAATTCATTCTAACAAACAACAAATTTATAAAAGCAAACAAGGACAAGTAAGTGCAAACTAAAAAATCAAATAAAGAGCTAATAAATTGCTTTAAAGACTATATTGATATAGCTGATGCAAGTTATGCAATGCTTCATAATGTATTTGAGAATGAAAGAAATGGACTTGATGAGCTTTATGATAAATTTGGTAAAGATAATGTCCCTGAAAACATTGTAAATTCTTATAGAGAAAATGAAAAGAAAAAGCCTGTTTGGAGATATGCAGATGATATTACCTTGGGTGATAAAATTGATATAAGCAATGAAACAGACACATCACAAACAAACAATAGAAAATTTGGTGACCTTACCGCTTATGCTCTTTGTATAGAAGCAAGATTTATGGCAGATAAAATAGTAAAGAAACCAGTTGGGGCAAATGGAGAAACAAAAGATACTGAACTCAAAAATGATGTAAAAAATTTTATAGCTTTGGTACCAGATCAGCCACCCTATATCTTTTATAAACCCGAATCCCTCTCTCCTCGCACAAAACTATTTGTCAATCGCTATGAGCTAGTAAAGCACATACCTAATCAAAAGTCAGGTTTTAGCTCAACTATATTTTATGATACGCTTAAGTCAAACTATATCATAGGCTTTAGAGGAACAGAGATGAAAATAAATGATCTCTTAGATGATGCCTTTATGGCTATCACATCAAGAGCGCTTATGCAAATATCTGCTTTAAAATCACTTCAATCCTCTATGCAAGAAGCAATAAATTCTCATAGTCAAAACTTAAGTGGTTTAGATAACACTGCCAAAGATATCATCCTATCAGGTCACTCATTAGGAGGTCATCTAGCTCAAATATATGCAGTAACCTTTAAAGATAGCGGAGTAAAAGAACTTTATACTTATAACGCTCCAGGAATTTATGGTGGTATATTGGCTTCAGCTTTTACTTGGAGCTTAAGGCTTCTTAGCTTTGTGGCTAAAGCCATAGCAAAAGGTGCAAGATGGATAGCAAGAGTCATAGATAAAGATGGCTTTATAGGAAAGATGGTAGGCTCAGTCTTTAACAAGATAAAAGGTATGTTTGGCTTTAAAGATGATAAGAGCAGTGTAGATGAATACGTAGATGTGGTTAAAAATAATGAACAAGCTCAAAAGACTCTTGCAGATAAAAAGGTTAGCTCTAATATAAATAAAGCTAGCAAAGAAAAAGACATAGACATAGAGATACATCACGTAGAGAGCGTTAAACAAAGTATCAATAGGGATGAAGATAGCTTTTCAAAAGATGTAGCTGTTTTGATAGAACCTACCTTTTCGGTCATATCTGATCTAGGCTATAAACTAGGCATAGATACAACTGGCGAAGTAAAGTATAAAAATACTGAGAATAGACACTTGGTGAATATATTAATTAGATCTCACTTTTTAAAAGAGAGTGTTTTGGTTTTATATATGTTGTGTTATCTCTTGGAAAACAAAGAAAATGAAGCCAAGATAGAAGGCAAAGATATAGCTGAAGCACTTGATTATCTAAATGAATATATCCAGTCGCTTAAATTTAAACTAAAATGCATAAGATCGAAGTTAAATTTGGATGTAAATATAGATGATATAAGCGATGCTTCTATGCTAGATACGCCTTTATATATTTTTTATGCTTATTTAAATCTCTTTTATGAATATGGCAAATTTAGTGATGAAAATTTTAAGCAAGATATGGTCGGGTATATAATAGAAAATTTAGGCAGCAACATAGATAAAAATAGCAATAAAGAGGCACATCTAGTAAAGATACTAGATATAGATGATCTAGATAAACTAGATGCGACAAAGATAGTAAGTGATGCTAGGGCTGGTGATATAGATATGCTAGTGGCTATTTGTGCTTTGAATTTATTTGTATTTGAAAAAAAGATAGATGTAAATGAGCTTAGTAAATACTTCTCTTATAGCAAAAACATCTATAAAAATATAACGATACTACGAGATAATAGAGTAGATATAGCAGAGGCTAGCATCTTTGTAAAAGATAGAATAGATATGCTAAAGAGCATAATAAATCTAAAATATGCGGATCTAGCAAAGTTAAAAGAAAATGAAAATTTTTTAGCTAGCATAGACTCTAATGACATAAGCTCTAGCGATGAAGCCATAGTAATAGCTAATAATAAATCTGCTCAAAATAACGATGATGTAGCTTACAACAATAAAGTAGCAACCGATGATATAAAAGCTCTTATGAATGAGAGCGTGGGAAGTATCTTTTATAAAAACAACGATACCCTTAGTGTAAGTGCAGTAGATAAAAGCATAGTCGATGTTGAGGTATTAAATGAGATATTTAAGCTAGATAGTAAAAATATGAATCAAAGAATATATCTAAACTCTGCTCTTTTGTCTAAAGCCAATGAAGAGGAGGATTATCCACTTTATTTTAAAGATGAAAAATATAATAGTGATGAGAATATACCTCTAAATTTTACTCATCAGCCAAGAGATGAGGATAAAGATATAGGAAGGCTAAATGTTTCTTATAGAAATTCTCAAGCAAATATATTAAATTATTCACTATCAAATAAGAGCCTAAATATCGATCTAAAACCAATGAGTAAAAAGACTAAAGAGGCTCTTTCAAATTTAAATCAAAGGCAAAATTTACAAAAAGATAATCAATCTAAAGAAATTTCATCTACTGCAACTTCATGCCCTGTCATAGAGGATGACACTATCATTTGCCCACATGGTGGTCATGTGATCTTAAAAAGTAGGGCAGGCAGGAGTATAAGATCAGACGATCAAGGTGTGATACTTGACGTTGATTTTATAAACTCGCCGATAGTAGGTTGCTCAGCTAGGATCCCATGCGTCATAGTAGCTTATGTGCCAAGATCGGCACTTAGTCTAAAAAGCATGAATGATCACTACGCTGTAATGCAAGATCTAGTGCCAAACTGCCTAAGCAACACCGGCTCTTCGCTAAGGTGCATAAAAAAAGAGAATAAACTTAAACTAGAGCATAGTTTAAGTAATCCTGGTATGCAAGATAGTAGCGAAATAATAAAAGATATAAATTTAAATAATGCCTACATAAGGCTTCATATAAAATCAGCCCTTAATCAAATAGATAATCTTGCCGTTTGTATATATAAGCTAAATGATGTGGAATATAAAAACCAAGAGGGGTTTAAAGAGATGGAGCTAAATTTAGACGAAGGCTCTGATATAAAAGATAAGAAGCTAAAAGAGTATCTAAAGGCTCGGTTTAGAGATGACAAATTTAGTATCTCATCATTTAACTTTAAATACTCGCTTATGGATAAAAATTTTATTTTTATTACCCCTAAATATACTGAGCCTATCTATAAAGATATGACGCTTCCTAAGAGTGGAATAGGATTTTTTCAGTTTGTAGATGATATGAGTGACGATAACAATCTTATCTATATTACGCCAAGTAAAGCAAAAACAGTATGCATAAAATTTGCTTGTGGGCTAGATAGTGAATATAGCGATGATATAAATATAATCAAAACAGTAGTGGTGGCATAACGATGAATGATATAAATATAACCTACTCTTGCGAAGAGAGTTTAAAAAAGATAAAAGAGTACATGGCTGATGCAAAGAGCGTAACGCTTTATACGTCTAGTTTAAACTATCTATCTTCATATTCTGGCAATATAATTGCGGAGATTGTCTCTGATCTTATCTGTTGTAAAGGTAAAGATAAAGACATATCAATAATAACTGATTTTTATGTAGACAAAGAGAGCTTTAAAGATAGCAAACTAAATAGAGTAAGGGAGTTTAAATATAAAGGCATCCCAGTAAAAGTAGTTCATAAAAAAAGTGCTATTGATAAATTCTTTGAAAATTTAAGAGAAGGGCTTACTCCTTTACAAACAAAAATACATAATCAAGAGATATTGGATTTAGCTCAAGATGAGCATGATAGGGAGTTGCTAAAAGATGGTAATGATGTAGAAGATAAACCGTCAAGTTTTTATCATATGTTTGAGCTTATTGTTTCTAATTATAATGAGGCTAAAAATATTTTAAGAGATTGTTTAAATACTCTAAAAAATGATCTACTAAATGACGCTAAATCATTGATAGCTAGCGAAGGATTAGACGAGGGCAAATTTGAAAGAAGCATAAAGGAGTGTTTTGATGAGCTAGATAAAAATTTAAAAGAGCTAAGCTCGGAAAATGGAGAATTTATAATAAAACAAATAGCTCTTTTTATATTAAGTCTAGTCGATATAACCGATCCAAAGGCCATAATAAAAAAATCAAATCTTGGTTTTGTGGCTTATGAGCTTGGAAAGATGGCGTATGCAATTCATGAATATGATAGCAATAGGGCATTTTATGGTGTATCCTTACCAATACTAAGTTTTTTTACATCTAGGTTTGCTTCTATCGTAAATACTTTAAATATAAGTTCAAACTGCAATGTCTTAGTGTTTAAAAGTGATAAAAATTCTAGATCTGGTTTTTTCTTGGACTTTACTCACTTAAATTTAGACTACCGCCCTTTTAAATATAGCATTAACGAAAAAGAGACAAACTATAATACAGATGAAGGATATAGTGTATATGGATATTTAGATGATGTATCTGTATTTGATTACTCCAAAGAGGTTTGCTCTTATGACGTGGTAAATAAAAATTTAGGCTTTGGCTCAAGTGATGATACTTTATTTAGTAGATTAAAAGATGAGATAAAATGTACAAATGCAAATTTAAATTTTATCTGTGCTTCAAATTTTAACTCTGTAAAACTAGCCAATCTAATATCAGATAAGTCTGACAAAAATGGCACATCTACAAATGATGAAATGAATAGCAAAGACTTCTCAAATTTAAATAAAAACTACATCGTTCTTTCAAACTCCCCTTTTAGATCAAGTGCAGGATTAAGAGAGGAAGTTATTAGTAAAAGTCTTGATCAAACTATAAAAGACGATATAAATAGATCAAAAAGTAGCAATCTAGTAAAACAAAAATTTAGTGACATAAAGACTCTAAATCCAGTAAAAGACTATAGCAAATATAGTATAGATATAGATCAAAACAATGATAAATCAACTCTTTTACTAAATTTATCTCCATTTGCAAGGATAGAAAAAAGCTATATAGATAATATTGAAGAGAATAGAAAAAAATATAGCGATATTCCTCGTAATGCTAATTCGAAGTATATAGATAATTACATGAAATATATCGAATTATTTGATATAAATATCTCTCATGTAAATGCTTATACAAAACAACCAAATGATATGGAGAAAATAAAAGAGAGTGAAAAAGAGTATATGGAAAAATCAACTATAGCATTTAAAGTAGTCTTTGATAGAGTTAATAAAAATGTTATTGATAGGATGAAGTTTGAAGAGCATGACCACAATAAGACAGAAGAGGTAGAAGAGTATAAGGAGTTAGAAGATATAGACTATTTAGTAAAGAAGGCGCTAGAAGATCAGCCAACTCCGTACTACTCTCTTTTAGAAGTACTTTGCCTTGGTGTGGCTTACTTTATAATGACTAAGAGCTATTCAGGAGAGTTATTAAATAAATCTATAAAAAACTCCCGTGAATATATAAAAATAGGTGATGAAGAGATAAGTACTATAAATGTAAATTCTTTTGTGAAATTAGGTGATAGTGATATAAGATTATTCTTTTATAAAGATAGTGCTAAAAGTAGTGGATTAAACAAAAATGAGTATCTATGTATAGAAGAGATTAGTGATTATATGGATGGCGCAGGAAATACTAAGGATGTATATAGCATAAAAGAACTTTTGGAAGAAAATGATAGTAGTGTAAGTACAAATATAAAAGATCCTTTACAAAGTGATCTAATGAAGCTTCTAATAGAGCAAGCCAATGATATAGATGAAAGCTGCAAGAAAGATAAAGCTTTGATAAAAGAAGTGATAGCTTCTAAGGATAAAGACGTTTTAAAAAAAGCCATAGACTTAGAAGATAAGGCTTATCATAATGATAGAGATATGGATAAAGAGGTAAGCTCTTTACTTGTAAAAACAGCCATTGAAGGATTATTCCCAATAGCAGGCTTTGCAAGTGAAGATGGCATATCTAAAATTTATGAGATGCTTAGCTCTTTTATATTTGAAAGGGATGCAAAGAAATTAAAAGATGCCTTTTTAGACGAGCTTGGAGTATTAAATTTAATAAAAAAACTATTTAGTGCAAAAAAGACTAAACAAATAGATGAATATTTTTTGTATATTACAAGATTAAAAACTACAAATATAGTACTTCAAAGATCAAAGCTAAATTTAATTTTGCAAGCCCAAAATACCTCTATGCTTTATAGAACGATAGAGCATTTTAAACTAAATATATCTTACAGCGAGATAACGACATATACTTTTATGAGATACACGTATAGCTTTAATATAAGAGATGTAGAGCTTATGAAAAAAGAAATCAAAGACTATACTAAAACTCTTGGTAAAGACATAGGCATCTCTATGATAACCGGGCTAATAGAACTTTATAAAACCTCATATGAAAAACTAGAAGAAAACTACAATGAAATAATGCATACAAGATATACATATAAATTTAATGAAGCTTACGCACTAAATAATGTATCTTATAAGCCATTATCTATTAAAGAAACTTTTGACAAAACAAAGAGCAATACATATATTTACTATCCAGTAATGATCTATCAAAACTATATAAGTCTAAATTTAAATAGATTATTTCTAGGAGCTAATATAAGTAGTGGAGGACTAGACTATAACTCATTTATCTACTATGATATAAACAATAAACAAAGCAAACTCTCACATAACCTTGCTTCAAAGCTAGCACTAAATAACCTTAGTACTTATCTATGTTTAGATGAACTAAGAGGAGCTGGCAATGAAGTAGATGCAAACTATTTTAAATATGCAAGAAGTAGATATACAAACTCAGATGTAGAGATAAGAGAATTAAACTTAGATGTAAAAGAGGAGAAAGAAATTTATGATGTGTATAAGCAAAATTCGCTTGCTAACTTAGTAGCAGGCAAACCAAAATACGCAATAGACTCTTATCAAGAAGCAGTAAAAATCATAAATTTATTTAAAAAAGGAATCTTTAACACCAGTGGTGAAAACAATCACTCTAATCTCTCAAGAGATCTAATAAAAGCATTAGACACCATAGGTAACAATAACATTAAGGGCGTGTATGTGGGGTGCAAAGTAGATTTAAAAGATAGAGCTAAAGAGAATATCCCCCCTCGCCTAGTAGGTCGTCTAGCCACCACCATAGTCATGGAAGATGGTCTTTATATAGGATAATATGATGAAAAAGATTATATTTACAGCTTTAGCTATCTTAGTAATGGCTATATCACTAATAGTGGTAAATAAAAGAATAAATAAAGGAAATTTAATGGATAACAATAATACATATATAGTTATAGCTCCAAATGGAATGAAAATACCATTTGATAAAAATACAAATTTATCAGTCTCACCGCTTGATTATGGAAATGAAACTATAGGCGTAAAAGAACACTCCCAAATGCTCCTCGACTCCCGCTCCATCCTAGACTCATCTCCATATAAAAACTATAAACCACTATACTATAATCCTAAACCAAACTCTTTAGGCCAAACAGACTATCTATCATTTAAACCGTGGCTAGATATTAGCTATAAACCAAGCTCAACTAAACTATCACCTTGGACTAAATCAGAAAAAGCTTACTATGAAAGCTTAAAAGATAAAAGAGATAGATATATCTATCTAGTAAAAAGAAGTAATCTAAAATGCACTATGATAGATATTCCTGAAGATGCAATAGTTAGAGTAGATAGTAAAGGCAAACTAACTAAACCTGAATACGCTGAAATTTATGATGAAGTAAATGCTAATAGAAATACTCTAAAATCAGAACTGTTTGCAGCAGAGTGGAATATATGTGCTGGAACTTTAGGAAATACGGCTGGATTTTCAAGAGGAGTTGGACTAGGATATGCAGGATTTAAAGCAAGAGCATATCAATCAATGTTTTTATCAGCTCAACTTGGTCAAGATGGGGCTTTAGAGGCTTTAGCTGATATGTTTGAATATTCTACCTACCTAGCAGGTCTAAATAAAAATTTACAAATGGCTAAAGAATTTAGAAAAGTAGCCAGCAATCCCCCACTAGATGAATACGGAATGATGCCTTATCTAGATGAGATAGTAGGTAATTACTTCGTGATGGATTTTAATAGGGACGGAGTAGCATTTGATCCAGAAGGAACAACACATAAATTTTTAAGAGAACTTGTAGAAGATAAAGGTGAACTATTAGACCCTAGAGACTTTGATGCTAATGAAACAACGAGGGAGGAATTTATGTCATATCTCAAAAAGGAAATGCCACATTTTACAACTAGATTTGACAAAAAAGGCTTTCCAAATAAGATGACACAAAGAGACATAGACCTTTACATCGACTCCACCCTTCTAGAAGCTAAAATAATGTCTCTAACTCCACCAGAAGGATATCCAAATGCACCATACTACAACACACCAGAAGAGCTAATAAGACTATATGAGGCTGGTAAATTAGATAAAAAGCTAAACCCTCTAACACCGGTAATGTATAGACAAAGCTTTCCTGAAGATCTTAGAGCTAAGATCCTAAGCTATGCTAAAGAGCATAATATAAAGGATTAGATAATAAATTTAATATCTATGGCTCCAAGCGGAGCCAAATATAAATATATTAAGCCACTACAATCAAAGACATAGGACCTCTATGATAACTGGACTAATAAAACTTTATAAAACCTCATATGAAAAACTAGAAGAAAACTATAAAGAGATAATGCACGCAAGTAATATGTTTATCGCGCTATAAACTTAAAAAAATAAATTAATTTTAGGAGATAATTAGACTTTTTTATAAGAAAAATCGCAAATAGCGATCTATACAAATTTTGATAAAGAATTTCAATATATTTTAATATCAAAATGAGCTGAATTTTGAAAAAATTAAAGCATATTTTTAAACTTGCTTTTAACTTTTTTGTTATAATATCCCAACAAAAATAAAAAGGATATTTTTTATCCTAATTAAGGTTTTAAATTTGAGAGTATATTTAGACAATAACGCTACAACAATGGTTGATCCTGAAGCTTTTGAGCTTATGAAGCCATATTTTTGTGAAAAATACGGTAATCCAAACTCGCTTCATAAATTTGGCTCTGAAACACATCCAGCTTTAAGAACAGCACTAGATCAGCTCTATACCGGACTAAATGCAAAAGATAGCGATGATATCGTTGTTACCTCATGCGCGACTGAGAGCAACAACTGGGTAGTAAAAGGCATCTACTTTGACAAAATAGCAACTGGTGAGAAAAAGCGTATCGTAACAACCGCAGTTGAGCATCCAGCCATTTTGGCGACTTGTAAATTTTTAGAAAAATATGGCGTAGAGCTTACTGTTTTAGATGTAAATAACGATGGTGTAGTCACACCAGAACAGCTAAGGGCTGTAATGGATGAGAATGTAGCACTTGTTTCTATAATGAGTGCAAATAACGAAACTGGCATGATCTTTCCTATAAAAGAGCTTGCTAGTATCGCTCATGAATATGGGGCTTTATTCCACACGGATGCGGTTCAAGCAGTTGGTAAGATAAAGATAAATGTTCAAGATCTTGACGTTGATTTTTTAAGCTTTTCTGCGCATAAATTTCACGGACCAAAGGGAGTTGGAGCACTATTTATAAAAAATAGTATGCCACTAAGTAGCTTGCTTCACGGCGGCGAGCACATGGGCGGACGTAGAAGTGGTACACTCGATGTTCCTGGCATCATCGGCATGGGTAAAGCACTTGAACTGGCAAATAAATTTATGGATTATGAGCACTCTCATGTTCGCCGTTTGCGTGATAAGCTTGAAGATGCAATTTTAAAAATTCCTGACGTTAGCGTCGTTGGTAAAAAAGAGCAGCGTGTGCCAAATACCATTTTGGCTTCTATAAAAGGCGTTGAAGGCGAAGCTATGCTTTGGGATCTAAATAAAGCTGGCATCGCAGCTTCAACTGGCTCAGCATGTGCAAGTGAAACATTAGAGAGTAACCCAATAATGGAGGCTATAGGGGCAGATAAAGAGCTAGCTCACACCGCACTTAGACTATCTCTTTCTAGATTTAATACAGAAGAAGAGATTGATTATGCGATCGAGCACATAACAAAAGCAGTAAATAGACTAAGAGGTATCTCTAGTACATTTGCCTACGCCCCAGAATGGCATAAGAGTGGATTATAAAATTTAAAGGAAAATAACATGGCAAAGAATAATTTGATCGGAGGCTCTATCTGGGATGAGTATTCTAAGGTAGTGCAAGATAGGATGAATAATCCTAAATTTATGGGAGAGATAACCGAAGAAGATGCTAAAAAGGCAAACGCAAAGCTTATTGTGGCTGACTTTGGTGCAGAAAGTTGCGGTGATGCGGTTAGGCTATACTGGCTTGTTGATGAAAAGACAGACAAAATAATAGATGCTAAATTTAAAAGCTTTGGCTGTGGCACAGCGATAGCTAGCTCTGATACGATGGCTGAGCTTTGTATCGGCAAAACAGTTGATGAAGCAGTCAAGATCACAAACCTTGATGTCGAAAAGGCTATGCGCGACAATCCAGAAACGCCAGCAGTTCCACCTCAAAAGATGCACTGCTCAGTTATGGCGTATGACGTTATAAAAGCAGCAGCTGCAAGCTATAAAGGCATAGACCCAGAGCATTTTGAAGACGAGATCATCGTTTGCGAGTGCGCTAGGGTAAGCCTTGGTACGATTAAAGAAGTGATAAGGCTAAATGACCTTCACACAGTTGAGGAAATCACGCAATACACCAAAGCTGGTGCATTTTGCAAGTCTTGTGTAAAGCCTGGTGGCCATGAAAAAAGAGAATATTATTTGGTGGATATTTTGCGTGATACTAGGGCCGAGATGGAGCGTGAGAAGATCGAAGCTCAGGCAAATGCCCAAGCAAATCACACTTTAGGCGACATTAGCTTTGAAAATATGACGATGGTGGGTCAGTTAAAAGCGGTAGAGTCTGTCATAGATAAAGAAATTCGCCCAATGCTCGAGATGGATGGCGGAAATTTAGAAATTTTAGATATCAGAAATGATAATGGAGAAAATACTGATATTTATATCCGCTATCTTGGTGCTTGCTCGGGCTGTGCAAGTGGCTCAACTGGCACTCTTTATGCGATTGAAAATGTCTTGCAAGAGAGCTTAAGCCCAAAAATTAGGGTAATGCCTATTTGATTTTATTGACTAGCCCTTGTGGGCTAGTTTTTATTCTTTTAAGAATTTTAAAATTTCACTTCTAATTTGATTCAAATCACCCACAAATTTTTTTTCAAACTGTGAGCGATTAAAGGTTCGCTGACGTTTTGCTAACTGAGCCGTATGCGTAGCTATGAGCTCTTCAAGCTCGTTTTGAGAAATTTCTTTATCTAAAAATTGCTTGCACTCTTTTAAACCTATTGATTTTAGTGGTTTTGGCTCACTTTTGTATTTATTAAACAAAAATTTCGCCTCATCTACGAGCCCGGCTTCAAGCATGCCTTTTGTTCTCTTTTTGATACGTTCTCTAAGCTCATCTTTATCCCATAAAATTTCAAATATAGCTAGCTCTTTTATGATGCTCTCTTTGGTGTTTTCTCTTAGCCAAATGCTTGGGATTTGGTTACTAAATTTATAAATTTGATACCACTTTTCGAGGCGATAAGAGTCGTTTTGGCTAAATTTGCTTGCAAACTCTGGATCGATTTTTACAGCTAACTCGTAAATTTCTTCATTGCTTAAATTTAGCTCACATTTTGGCACATCTGGTGCAAGTCCGCTAAGCATTGATTTTAGATAAAAGCCGCTACCTCCTGTAATGATGAGTGGGCAGTCTTGTGAGCGCGCAAAATTCTTTGCATTTTTATAAATTTCAAAAAATGCCCCAACGCTAAATTCTTCATCAGGATAAATTTCATCTACACCAAAGTGCTTTATGGCTTCAAGCTGTTCTTTATTTGGCTTTGCGCTGGCGATATCTATCTCTTTATAAAGTGCAAGCGAATCAAGGCTTAATATGACGACATTAAGCTCCTTTGCAAGCTCAAATGCAAGATCGCTTTTGCCACTTGCCGTGGTGCCAATTATTGCAAATTCTTTAAACAAGTCTAGCCCTCGTAAAACGAGCTAAAGAGTAAAATTTCATCATTTTCCTCGTTATTTTTACCATCTTTTATAAGACTTGCCAAAACACCGGCAAAATACGGAGCAAAGCTAAGTTCATTTAGTCCATAAGCTTGGTTATAGATCAAGTTACTATATATGTTATCGCGTCCAAGAGCTGGCTTATCGTTTGAGCTAAGAAGCACGTAGTTTGCTCTAAAGCTAGGCTCTTTTAGCTCGCTTATACCAAGATGTATCTTTAGCTCATTTAAAAATGCATTAATCTTTTCAGTTTTAACAAGTGTATCGATAGCGCCGACTTGTAAATTTGTAATAATCGTAACACCATTTTTAGTTGGATAAATTTTGGCAAATAGATCATTTAAAATGATTGGTTTTTTAGGGATTTGTCCTTCGTTTAGGCTAATATCAATGGTATAAAATTTAGCCAAAATCGCATTTAAGCTCGTGCCTAGCTTATTTGAAAGCTCTAAATTTTTTGAAGCGATCACAAAGTTATCGGCATCATATTCGCCGTTATTACCAATAGCTTTTTGCACTATTTGCCCCTGCGTTTTTAGCTCATAAATTTCATCATTTATAAATTTTACCCCGAGAGAATTTAGCTCATTTATCAAAGCTTTTTTGAGCTCATTTGTATCAATACTTGCGTTTTTGGCTAAATTTATAGCGCCTTTTATGTTTTTATTTATTAGCCCAAAATTTGCAAGCTCTTTATCTACGCTTAAAATTTCTTGCTCGCTATGGGCAACCTTTATCTCATCAAGCCTTTTTTTAAAGCTTTCGTCATTGCTAAAAAGTAGATAAACACCGCTCTCATCGAAATTTATCTGCGGATATTTGTTGTTTAAATCTCTTAAAATTTCAAAGCTTTTCTTACCAAATTTTGAAAACAAAATTTGCATCTTTTTGTCGTGAGCTTTGGTTGATTTAAGTGTAAAATTTGTCATCCAAGCTCTAAAATTTTCATTTAAGCAAATACTTATATCAAGCTCGCTTTTTTTGCTAACTAATCCCATAAACGAGCTAGATATCGCTCCATCTTTTGCAAGAGCGTGTGTGCCAAAGGGTGCTAAAATTCCATTTGTAAAATCATCTTTTTGGCTGCTAATAATTAAAATTTCTTCACCTTTTTTAGCTAATTCGTAAGCCGTAAATAACGCACTAAAACTATCTCCAATAATCGCTACTTTGCCCATAATAACCCTTTGTTTTAAATTATTCTTGTAATGATAATATAAATTCAAATTTAAAGCAAAATGGTGTAAAATCAACCATTTTTAAAGAAAATGGAAATTTATCAAATGATAGAAAAATTAAAAATTATCGCTGAACTTATCGTTTTTAAGCATTCTGTTTTTGCTTTGCCTTTTATTTTTGTTGCGATGATAGTTGCTAGCAAGATAGAAAGTGGCTCGGCTTGGTTTGGCTTAAAACTGCTTATCTTAGGTACTTTTTGCGCTATTAGTGCTAGAAATTTTGCTATGGCTTTTAATAGATATAAAGATGAAGATATCGATAAGCTAAATCCGCGAACTGCAAGCCGCCCAAGCGTTGATGGTCGTATCGGCAGGAGTAATATGCAGCTTTTTATTGCGGCAAATGCGTTTATTTTTATCGTATGTGCTTATTTTATAAATTCGCTCGCATTTTGGCTAAGTTTTCCTATTTTAGCTGTTCTTGGCGGATATTCGCTATTTAAACGCTTTAGCGAGCTAGCACACTTGGTGCTTGGACTTAGCCTAGGCCTTGCTCCCATCGCTGGCGTGGTCGCAGTGAGCGCTGCTATACCGCTTTGGAGTGTGCTACTTTGCCTTGGTGTGACATTTTGGGTAGCTGGATTTGACTTGCTTTACTCGCTTCAAGATATGAAATTTGATAAAGAAAACAAGCTCTTTAGCATACCAGCTATTTACGGCGATAAGGCTACGCTTTTTTTATCGGCCATTTTTCACGCTTTAGCTTTTATATTTTGGCTACTTTTTGCTTGGGCGGCTGGGCTTGGAGCGATGGCATTTTTTGGAATTTTAGTAAGTGGTGTGATCTTATTTTTTGAGCATAGGATCGTAAGACGCGACTTTAGCAAGATAGATAGAGCATTTTTTACATTAAATGGCTATTTGGGAATTTTATTTTTTATCTTTGTTTGGATTAGCGTATTATGAGCGAGATTAAGCTGTTTAAAGCACCTCTTGATATGGAATTTGAGTCTGATAAAGATGGGAGCGAGAAATTTAAAAGAGAGTTTGACTCCATCTTGCCTGGTGAAGAGGATGCGCTTGGGGCTTGGCTAAAACGAGCTAAATCACGTGGCGAAACCAAAGAGAGCGATCAAGTTTTATTAACTTTGCTGATTGAGCTTCATAGAAAAGTTGATGCACTGAGTGATTATATTAAAAATGAGCATAAGCAATATTTGCCACTAAAAGAGAGGGTTAGTATCGAAGAAATCGGTTTTACACATATAAAAATAAGCGAAGAAAAATTTATAAAAGATGAAATTTACTACGCAAGGATTGCTATGCCTATCTTTCCAAAGAGAAATTTGAGCCTTTATTTAAGGGCTGTTAGTGAAAATTTAGCAAAGATAGAAAATATGCACGAAGAGGATGAGGCTGACTGGAACGCTTATGTGACGGCTAGGGAACGTGTAATGATAAGAGAAATGAGAGCGAACTCGTAGAAGGAAAAATATGGAAATTTATATCTTTTTAGGCTTTGGTATCGTTTTAGCGATAATAGTAGCTTTGATGTTGATAAAAGATAGTGAGACAAATAAAAAATTTGCGAGATTTGAGCGAGCGATAGAAAGCGTTATGCAAGAAAATTTTAATCTAAAAAAGCAAATTTCAATGCTTGAGGGCGAGGCGTTTAAAAATAGTGAACAATATGAGCCACTTAAAAAACAGATAAAAGAAAATATTGACTTGCAAATAAATGAGAAGATTGTGCCAATAATTCGTGCGATTAAGAGCATCGAGCGAGTAATTGATGATTTTGCAACAGAGCAAAAAGATAGGATAGTTAGTCTTGAAGAGCGAACAAGAGATATTAATAAAATCGCACCAAGCGTCATCAATGAAGAAGAGCAAATTTTAAAAATGTTTAAAGACGGAAAAAGTGCAGCGATGATCGCAAAGGACCTTCATGTTGGAATGGGGCGAGTCGAGTTTGTGCTTAAATTTCATAAATTAGCCTAAATTTACAGGCTAATTTTAAAAAGACTAATCTACTCTTAAACTACAAAAATTGGCTTAAATTTTTATTTTGATTTAAATCTTTTAACATATAATTGAAAAAATTATAAAAAAGCTCTAACCAAGCTTAAGAAGGTGCTTTATGCTAATCGATAAATATGGTCGGGTTGTTGATTATTTAAGGATTTCTGTAACTCAGCGTTGCAACTTTAGGTGTAGGTATTGTATGCCTACAACGCCATTTAGCTGGACGCCAAGGGAGAATTTATTAACCTTTGAAGAGCTATTTTTATTTGTAAAAGTGGCTATCGATGAAGGTATAAAAAAGATAAGAATCACTGGTGGCGAACCGCTTGTACGTAAGGACTTGGACGTTTTTATAAAGATGATAAGTGATTATAATCCAGATATCGATCTAGCACTTACTACAAATGGCTATATGCTTTCACACTTTGCCAAAAGGTTAAAAGACGCTGGACTAAAGCGCATAAATATGTCGCTTGATACACTAAATGAGCAAAAGGCTAAATTTATCGCACAAAAAAGTGTCTTGCATGAAGTTTTAGCTGGCTTTGAAGCAGCTCATGATGCTGGATTAAAGGTAAAAATCAATACTGTCGCACTAAAAGGTGTAAATGATGATGAGCTTATAAATTTGCTCGAGTTTGCTAAATTTAGAGATTCTCAGATCAGATTTATTGAGTATATGGAAAATTCACACGCTAAAGATGATCTAAAAGGGCTAAGTAGCGATGAAATTTTAAAAATCATCTCACAAAAATATAATGTCACAAAAGATGGAAAACTACCAAATGCGCCTGCGTCTATTTATAGACTTGATGATGGTTATAAATTTGGTATCATTGATCCGCATAAGCACGACTTTTGCGAGAGCTGTAACCGCATCAGACTAAGTGCTGAGGGACTTTTGATACCTTGCCTTTACTTTGAAGAGGCTCTTAGCATCAAAAAAGCGGTTGAAAAAGGTGATATCGTAGCTGCAAGTGAAATTTTAAGGCAAGTACTAGCAAACAAGCCAAAAGAGAACAAATGGGCGATAGGTGCTAACAATGAAACCTCTTCGCGTGCCTTTTATCAAACTGGTGGTTGATGAGCAAAGAGCTAGAGCTAGTTGAGGCGTTTTTAAGTATCCAAGGCGAGGGGGCTTACCAAGGCAGACTCGCCATATTTTTACGCTTTTTAGGTTGCAACTTAAACTGCTCTGGCTTTGGCGTGCAAACAAAGTCTTTAAAAACCGGTGAAAACCTACTAGGATGCGATAGTATAAGGGCTGTTTTTAAAGGGCATTTTAATTATAAAATTTACAGTGTAGATGAAATTTTAGGCTTAGTTGATAACCTATGCAAAGGCTTAATGCAAAAACCGATCATTGTTTTAACCGGTGGCGAGCCACTCATCTGGCATGAAAATAAAAATTTTATAAATTTGGTAAAGAAATTGCTTGAAGATTATGAAGTGCATTTTGAGACGAATGGCACTATCTTAATTGATTTTGCTAAATATGAAATTTATAAAAAATGCCATTTTGCACTTGGTGTAAAGCTAGCAAATAGCGGAGTTAGCGAGCAAAAACGTATAAATTTAGATGCTATTTTGGCTATTAAAAATAATGCAAGAAGTAGCTTTTTAAAATTTGTCCTCTCGCACTTTGACAAAAGCGAGTTAGACGAAATTATAAATATAAAAAATCAAGTGGATTTGCCAGTTTGGTGTATGGCAATAGGGGCGAATAAAGCTGAGCTAAACGAAAATGCTTTAAAAACAGCAGAATTTGCCATAAAGCATGGTTTTAACTATTCAGAGCGTATTCATATCAGGCTTTGGAGCGATAAAGAAGGTGTTTGATGATTATTAGAAAGCTTTTTAGATTTGAAAATGCACATATTGTGAGATTTTGCAGCTCAAAGCGTTGTAGGACTAGCATCCACGGGCACAGCTATGTGGCTGAAATTTTACTTAGCTCAAATTTTCTTGATAACGCCGGCATGGTTTATGACTTTGGCTTAATGAAGCAAAATATAAAAACGATCATTGATAGTTTTGATCACGCTACGACAATATTTTCAGGCGATAATGATGAGTATAAAAATGATCTAAAAAAGCACTCGGCAAGATGGATCGAGATCCCGCTAAATCCAAGTGCAGAGCAGTTTTGCCGTATATTTTTTGTTATGATAGAGCGACTGCTTGAACTTAGCGTGATGAATAACGGTGAGCGTGAAGTGAAGCTTCATAGCATTATCGTGCATGAGACTGATACAGGCTATGCGCAGTGCTTTAAAGAGGACGCCGTAAATGCGCAAATGGGCGAGATAAAGCTAGATGAGATCAAATTTTCAGATGCTATCATAGAAGAGTGGGAAGATAAAAATTTATTCGAGAAGATGAAAAATAGGTTAAAAATAGAAATTCCAAAGGACGTTTGATGAAAAAAATTATAACTTCTTTTTTATTTATAGCTGGTCTATTTGTGGGTTGTGGGGATAAAGATGAGGTTAAAAACGATATTAGCGAGCCTGTACCTAGTGATGTGACCATAGCTCAACCAGACGCAAATGTCACAATCGATGAACAACTTCCACCTGAGCCAGTTGTGGAAGAGAACGAGCCTTCTAAAGATAAGAAATGAACGAACATCTCTCCTCGCTTTTTGCATATACTTTGCCTTTTCATGTGACATTTTTTTATGCATTAGTTGCCTGTAATATACTTTATTTAATACTTACTCAGTTTGGCAACAATAGTAAAAACTATGTGCTTCGTATAAGATATTTTTTACCAATTTATCATATGCTACTTAGTTTTCTTGTGCTAACTGGACTTATTTTATGGGCGTATTATGGATATGAGCTTAAATTTAATGCCATAAAAATGTTAATCATCTTAATAATTTTAATTGCACTTAGTGCTATAGGTTTTAAAAGGCTAAAAATTTATGCAGCTAATGGTGACTTAGAAAAATTTAAAAAATTCGCCCTTATTAAGGGATTTTGTGATCTTATTTTAGTCTTAGTTGCAGGGAGTTAGATGAAATTTTTATATGATAAAAATGCAGGTAATGAAAGCTTAAAGATAGTAAATGAAGCTTTTTTGCACCTAAAAGCTAGAAGAATGCAAGCTGGTGAGCGAATAAGTGTTAGAAATTTACGAGACTTTAAAGAGTATATTTATGAAATTGATGAGATTGATAGGCGAAGTGCGAGCTTAAGTCTTGTCTTTGCTAGCTTAAATGGCGAGCATAAATTCGACTTTACGATCGCTTGGGCTATCGTCGATCCAAAGACGATCGAAAAGACATTGCCATTTTTAAACGAACTTGGTGTTGGTAAAATAGCTTTTGTCTATACTAAATTTTCTCAAGCAAATTTTAAGATAGATATTGAAAGGCTAAACTACATAAATGCTCTCTCTTGCGAGCAGTGCGGACGAACTTCATTAATGGAGTTTGAAATTTATAAAAATTTGGACGAGCTAATGAGTGTTTATAAAAATGTCTCAGCTATAAATTTTGGTGGTAAAAGCTTAAATGAGAAAAAAGATGATGAGCTTTTAATAATTGGTCCAGAAGGTGGATTTAGCGAGGAAGAGACGGCTAAATTTAAAAATAGCTACTGCCTAAATACTAAAAACACCTTAAGATCACAGACTGTAGTTATCTCAGTAGCGGCAAAATTCCTAGCTTAATTTATTTGATTTTTAGATTTCTTTTTATATAATCAGCAACTTTTAATGTAGATAATTAGCCCAAAAATAATAAAGGAAAAATGATGAAAAAAGATATCCATCCAGAATACGTAGATTGCACTGTAACTTGTGCTTGCGGAAACACTTTTAAAACAAAGTCAAACAAAAGCGAGATCAGAATTGACATTTGCGACAAGTGCCACCCATTTTTTACAGGCAGCGAAAAGATAGTTGATAGTGCTGGCCGTGTTGAGAAATTTAAGAAAAAATACGCTCAAAAATAAGCCTTGCTCTACTTTATTCCTACTCCAATAGGAAATTTAGAAGATATCTCGCTTCGTGCGATTAGAATTTTGCGTGAATGCGAGATAGCTATCTGCGAAGATACAAGAGTTTGCAAAAGTCTTATAAACTTGCTAAACGAACGCTTTGACGCAAATATAAATATCTCAAATTTTATCCCGCTTCACACTCATAACGAAGATGAATTTTTCGCAAATTTAAATGATGAAATTTGGAGCAAAAATATAGCTTACATGAGCGATGCTGGCATGCCAGGCATAAGCGATCCAGGCGTTAGCCTAGTAAGATACGCTCAAAAAAATGATATCAAATACGAAATTTTAAGCGGAGCAAATGCGGCACTTTTAAGTGTGGTTGCAAGTGGACTTTGTGATAAGGAATTTATCTTTTTGGGCTTTTTGCCAAACACTGGTAGAGATAGAGCCCTCGCTATCCAAAATGCTCTAAATTTAGCCTATCCAGCCGTTATTTACGAAAGTCCAAAACGCATACTAGGCTTAGTACAAAGCATCGCAAATCTAGAGCCTGAGAGAGAAATTTTTGCCATAAAAGAGGCCACTAAAAAATTTGAGACTAAATTTAAAGAAAAGGCTCAAAATTTAGCTCAAATTTTAGAAAAAGCAAATTTAAGCGGAGAGTGGGTGGTTGTCATCTCAAAAAGTGACAAAACAGCCACTCAAAATATCACAAAAGATGAGATACTTTCGCTTAATCTTGCCCCAAAAGTAAAAGCAAAATTGCTTAACAAAATAACCGGAGAAGATGTAAAAAAGATATATGATGAGCTTATAAAAGCTTAAATTATATGCTACAAAACTGCTAAGTGATACTAAAACGAAAGTGTAAAATTTACTCTAGTTAGATACAAAAATAAGTTAAATTTTAATTGACTTTAGCTACCATAAGTTACCATGATAATATACGGAAAACAACTATTTTTACATATTTTGAATAAGCGACCACAGATATTAGAAGAGATATATCTCTCAAAAGAGTGTGACAAAAAACTCTTCTCTAAAATTTGTGGCACAGGCAAAAAAATCATCCGCGTAGATAATCAAAAAGCACAGTCTTTAGCTCGCGGTGGAAACCATCAAGGTTTTTTAGCGAATGTTAGTGAGTTTGAATTTTCAGACATTGCTGAGCTTAAAAAGCTAAATTTTATCGCCATTCTTTATGGCATAAGCGACGTTGGCAATATCGGTGCTATCGCTAGAAGTGCTTATGCTCTAGGCTGCGAAGGTCTTGTGATAGTGGCAAAAAGTATAAATATGCAAGGCGTTTTAAGATCAAGTAGTGGTGCTGCTTATGAGATACCAATAGCGATTTTTGAAGACGGACTTAGTTTGTTAAATGAACTAAAGCAATTTGGCTTTAAAATTTATGCAACAGCAAGTGATGGCAAAAACGTAAAAGAGATGAAGTTTGCTGGTAAAAGAGCTTTGGTGATGGGCTCAGAGGGCGAAGGCATACCGCAAAAGGCTCTAGCAAAGTGTGATGAGTGTATTGGTATAAAGTTAAAAGAGGGCTGGGACTCCTTAAATGTAAGTGCAGCTTTTGCAATAATTTGTGACAGGATGATAGATGAATGAATTAGAGAATTTAAAAGAGATAGGCATAAAGGAAATTTCACGTAAAACGCACATTGAGCCTACATTTTTACAATATATTTTTGATAAAAATTTTGAAAAATTATCACGTTTAAACATTCGAGGCTATGCCAAAATTTTACAACGTGAATATGACGTTGATTTAAGCGAGTTGCTCGCTGAATACGATGCCTTTATGCAAGAAAACACTCCAGATGAGAGTCACAAAACTAAAGTTACTCCAAAAATTTCTTCTTACACTCCAAAAGATATTACCATACAAAAACAAAGCGGTAGTAGCGGTGCTGGATTTTTATTTTGGCTCATCATTTTAGCTATTATCGCTGGTGGGGCATATCATTTTGATGCTTACAAATATATCGAGAATTTTTTATCGTTTTTAAATGACGAGAATAAAAGCGTGAGCTATTCGCAGTCAAGCATAGTAAATGAGGTGAAGAAAAATATCATCGATACAAATATCACCATCTCTCAAAATAGCCCTAAAATAGAAGCAAACGTATCAAGTGTAAAAATTTCAGCTCCAGTTGAGCAAAATGTGACAACAAGTCCTGCGAATATAGAGCAAAACGCTGTGAAGCCAAGTATGGCGGCTCAGCCAGCTCCTAAGATAGAGCAAAACATTACAAAGCCACTAAATGAGGCGGTCATTACACCAAAACAACGTGTCTGGATAGGCATCATTAACCTTGAAAATGGTCAAAAAGTATCAAACGACACAAGTAAAAGCATAAATATAAATTTAGACCAAAGACAGCTCGTAGTTTGTGGAAATGGTAACATTGAGCTAAAGATCGGCGATAAGGTGACAAAATATAATCCAAGTCGCCCAGCTAGATTTTTAGTAGAAAATGGAGAGATGAAATTTGTGAGTTATGATGAGTTCGTAGAACTTAACAAGGGTAAATCTTGGTAAGAAAAATAGCGATTTTTACCGCTTTTAGTGTATTTGCCTATGCCTTTAGCTTACAAACTAGCGCAAGTGCTTTAAGCAATGTTGAAAATGTGCAAATTTCTTTAGAAAATTTAGACCAAAATGGCTCACTCAATGTCAATGAGTTAGTATCAAGATTAAAACAAAACTCAAGTTACGATAGCATTTCATTTGGTTCAAGTAGTTTGAATTTAAAATTTATAAGCGAGCAAAAGGTTCCTTCTACATTATTTGTAAAATCAATAAATTCAACTCTAGATGATGCCAACATAAGTATTTCAAGGATAAATTCCCTAAAAAATGGAGATAAAATTTCTTATGGAATTTCAGCCATAAAAAATGGCGGAATAGATCCAAACTTATTAAGCTTAGCACTTAGTCAAAGCGGTTTTAGAATTTTAGGATTTGATAGGGTTGATGGGAATTTAGAGATATTTTTAGATGCTCAGAATATGATCCTTAAGGCTACAAAGGTAAATTTTGACGAAGAGACGCCACTTTTAAAAAGCGGTGGTACTTATTTTGTTGATGTTGAGGGTGCAAGTAGTCTGGATATCGCATCAAAAGAGTCAAATAGATGGATGCCACTTGTTAGGATTTATGATAAAAATTTAAATCAGATTGACTCTATAAAAGAGGAGCAAGCAAAAACCGCCATTTCTATAAATTTAGCAATAGGCGCAAAATACGCATTAATTAGCGACAATGTTGATATAAATAATATAAAAAATGAGATAATTATCAAGCTTATAAAATAGGAGTAAGCAGTGTTTGATGAGATAAGATTTAATACGATTGAGCGTTTGCCAAACTACGTTTTTGCCGAAGTGAATGCAATAAAAATGGCTGCGCGAAGAGCTGGAGAAGACATCATCGACTTTTCTATGGGTAATCCTGAGGGCAGAACGCCACAGCACATTGTCGATAAACTATGCGAAAGCGCGCAAAAGGACAAGACTCACGGCTACTCAGCCAGTGCTGGAATTTATAAGCTTCGCCTTGCCATTTGCAACTGGTACAAAAGAAAATACGGCGTAAATTTAGACCCAGACACTGAAGCAGTTGCCACGATGGGTAGCAAAGAGGGTTTTGTTCACCTAGCTCAAGCCGTGATAAACCCAGGCGATGTTGCTATTGTGCCTGATCCTGCCTATCCGATACACACGCAAGCGTTTTTATTTGCTGGAGGAAGTGTCGCAAAGATGCCACTTCACTATAATGATAAATTTGAACTAGATGAGAATAAATTTTTTGAAAATTTGATCCAGACTATACACGCTAGCTCACCAAAGCCAAAATATGTAGTCGTAAATTTCCCACATAACCCAACGACCGTGACAGTGCAAAAGAGCTTTTACGAGCGCCTTGTAAGCATCGCAAAACAAGAGAGATTTTACGTCATATCTGACATCGCCTACGCTGATCTTACATTTGATGGCTACAAAACGCCAAGTATCTTTGAAGTAGATGGCGCAAAAGATGTCGCAGTCGAGTGCTATACACTTTCAAAAAGCTATAACATGGCTGGCTGGAGAGTTGGCTTTATGTGCGGAAATAAAAGACTTTGTGCAGCACTTAAAAAGATAAAATCATGGGTTGATTACGGCATGTTTACGCCGATACAGGTGGCTGCTACCGTTGCACTTGACGGCGATCAAAGCTGTGTTGAAGAGATACGCCAAATTTATGAAAAAAGAAGAGATGTGATGATAGAGGCCTTTGCTCAGGCTGGCTGGGAGCTTAAAAAACCAAGCTCTAGTATGTTTATCTGGGCAAAACTACCGCCAAAAGTTAGTCATCTGGGCAGCCTTGAGTTTTCAAAGCAGCTTCTTACAAAGGCATCAGTCGCAGTTAGTCCGGGTATTGGTTTTGGCGAGGGCGGAAATGACTATGTGCGTCTAGCTCTTATCGAAAATGAAAATAGAATAAGACAAGCAGCAAGAAATATAAAAAAATATTTGAAAGAATTTGAATGAATGTAGCGATATTGGGCGTTGGAACCGTTGGCGAGTCAGTTGCAAAAATTTTACTAAAAAATAAAAAGCTAATCGCAGCAAGAAGTGGCGAAGAGATCGTACCAGTTATCGGTGTGGTTAGAAATTTAAACAAAAAAAGAGATGCGGGCATCCCTTTGACTGACGATATAAATAGCGTTATAAATCGCGATGATATCGATGTTTTTGTCGAACTTATGGGTGGTGTGGAAGAGCCTTTTAGGGTTGTGAGTGAAATTTTAAAGCGAAAAAAAGCAGTTGTAACCGCAAACAAAGCACTTCTTGCCTATCATAGATACGCCTTGCAAAATTTAGCCAAAAATATACCATTTGGCTTTGAAGCAAGTGTGGCTGGGGGCATACCGATCATTAGAGCATTAAGAGAAGGCTTAAGCGCAAATCATATCGTTAGTATAAATGGCATACTAAACGGAACTAGTAACTTTATCCTAACCTCGATGATGGACGAGGGCTCAAATTTTAAAGACGCACTTAAAAAGGCGCAAGAGCTTGGATACGCTGAGGCTGATCCTACTTTTGATGTGGGTGGCTTTGATACGGCTCATAAGCTTCTTATACTGGCAAGCATCGCATACGGTGTACACGGCGATCCAGAGGATATTTTGATCGAAGGAATACAAGGTATCACACCTGAGGATATATTTTTCGCAAAAGATTTCGAATACTCAATAAAACTTCTAGCAATTGCCAAAAAAAGTGAGGGTAAAATCGAGCTACGCGTGCATCCAGCACTTGTACCACAAAATAAAATGATAGCAAAGGCAAGTGGCGTGACAAATGCGATCAGTGTCGTTGGCGAGGTCGTTGGCGAGACGATGTACTATGGACCTGGAGCTGGTGGCGATGCAACGGCAAGCGCGGTGATCAGCGATCTTATCGACATCGCAAGAGATAGCAAATCGCCGATGCTTGGATATAAAGCGCCGTTTGAATTAAATACGCTTGAGCTACTTGACCGCGATAGGATAAAGACAAAGTATTACTTTAGATTAAAAGTCGAAGATAAAATGGGTGTGCTAGCAAAGATTACAAATTTGATGAGCGAAAATAATTTATCGATCGATAGCATACTTCAAAAACCAAAAGATGAGAGCGAATTTGCGGTATTGTTTTTTACGACACATACGAGTCTTGAGGCTGATGTAAGAAGAACAATTGAAATTTTAAAAGAGCAAGAGTATATAAAAGAAGAGCCATTTATGATGAGGATTGAGGAGTAGCTTGGGACTAAAAGAGTATCTCTTTGGCAAAAGCTCAGAAGATAGGGCATGCGAATTTTTACAAAAGATCGGTTTTGTCATTTTAGAGAGAAATTTTCACTCTAAATTTGGCGAGATCGACATCATTGCACTAAGTAGTGATAAAATTTTACACTTTATAGAGGTAAAAGCAACTAGTGGAGAATACGAGGCAGAATATAGACTAAATAAGGCAAAATATATAAAAATTTTAAAAACTATAAATTTTTATATGATGAAAAATGAGCCAAATAGAGATTTTCAAGTTGATTTACTCGTTATAAAAAATAAAAATTTAGAATTGATAGAAAATATTAGTTTATAATAAAATTTATTATTTAGATAAAATTTAAATTTAATTTGTATAATTGCAACATTTTAAAAAATAAGGAGAAAAAATGGGAAAATACATCGAACTTACAAAAGAAAATTTTGATGTTACAAAAGAAGGCGTTGCTTTAGTAGACTTTTGGGCTCCATGGTGCGGACCTTGCCGTATGCTAGCTCCAGTGATCGAAGAGCTTGCTGAAGACTTTGACGGCAAAGCAAAAATTTGCAAGGTTAACACTGACGAAGTGCAAGATCTTGCGGTTGAGTTTGGCATCAGATCGATCCCAACATTGCTATTTTTCAAAAATGGCGAGCTAGTTGAACAAATGGTCGGTGCACAGTCAAAACAAGCCTTAACTGACAAACTAAATTCGCTTCTTTAATGAGCGAAAAAAGAAGAGGAAGTCTGCTTCCTCTTACATATATATTTGGTTCATTTTTTGGTGCAGCTATGATAGCAGCTGCATTTGCGTATAGTAACTATCGTTTTTCACAATATAAATTTGTTGATTTTGCGAAGCTAGTTTTCTACGAAAAAAGCGAAATTTTTACTCCAAAAGAGCCAAAATACACGCTTTTAATCTTTAGCTCAAATCAATCAAAATTAGACGAAATTTTACCAATCAAAAACGAAACAGTTGTGGCAATTGATATCTTTCAAAAAAGATATGAGTCAAACTCAACACTAAAATATATAAGCTCAGATATTAATACTGTCTTGGAGCTAATGCGAAATTTAAGCATTACAAAGCTTCCAAGTAGTGTTGAGATAGTTCATCAAAGGGGCGAAATTTATAAACAAAATTCACCCATAAATGTTTTAGAATAAAGGAAATTTATGCTTGATTTAGCGATCATCGGAGGCGGTCCAGCAGGACTAAGCGCCGGACTTTACGCCACTAGAGGCGGATTAAAAAATGTTGTAATGTTTGAAAAAGGCGAGCCTGGCGGTCAGATCACCTCTAGCTCAGAGATAGAAAACTACCCAGGCCAAAAAGCACCTGGCGAGAGTGGGTTTGACTTTATGAGTACTTGGTGGAAGCAGTGCAGCGCATTTGGACTAGTTCACAAGTGGGCAAATGTCATTGGCGTTAGAAAAAACAGCGACGGCATCTTTGAAATTTTACTTGAAGGCGGCAAAAGCGAGCAGGCAAAGGCTGTCATCGTAGCGACTGGCTCAACCCCAAGACGCGCTGGCTTTAAAGGTGAGGACGAGTTCTTTGGCAAAGGCGTTAGCACATGCGCAACATGCGATGGCTTCTTTTATAAAAACAAAGAAGTGGCTGTTCTTGGTGGTGGTGATACAGCTGTTGAAGAGGCACTTTACCTAGCGAATATCTGCTCAAAAGTCTATCTAATCCATAGGCGTGACGAGTTTAGAGCGGCGCCAACAACCGTTGAAAAAGCTAGAAAAAATGAAAAGATCGAGTTTATAACAAGCGCAACGATAAAAGAGGCGCTTGGCGATAAGATGGGTCTAACAAAGATCGTGCTTGATACTAAAAATGGTGAGCGTGTGCTTGATGTGCCAGGAATTTTTACCTTTGTCGGACTAAATGTAAATAACGAAATTTTAAAAGATGAAAATGGCAAATTTATCTGCGAGATGGTTGATGGTGGACAGGTTAAGACAAACCTTAAGATGCAAACTAGCCTAAAAGGGCTCTTTGTAGCGGGCGACATAAGAGAGGACGCTCCAAAGCAAGTCATCGTAGCTGCAGGTGATGGCGCAGTGGCTGCACTTAGCGCTATGAGCTACATAGAAAGCTTGCATTAATACTAAAATTTAGCCAAATTTTTTGGCTAAATTTCTCTTCTTTTTTCTATTAAAATTTTGATTTTATATACATTTTCAAAGCCTATTTGTAATCTATCTATAATAAATTTTATGTTAAATTTCAACCAAAAATCAAAGGATAAATTTTGGTAAAAATAGGCCTTTATGGTGCTAGTGGAAAGATGGCTCAAAGTATCATTTCTTGTTTAAAAGATGAAAAAGATGCCACTTTAAGCATCGCTTTTAGCCAAAAAAATCAGGTTGAAAATTTAAATAGCGAACTTTTGACAAATGACTTTGCTAAATTTTTTGAAGCATGCGATGTAATAATCGACTTTAGTCAAAAAGAGGCGACCATGGCACTGCTGAACTATGCTAGAACTAATCCAAAACCACTAGTTATCGGTACAACTGGCCTAGATAACGAAGATAAAAACTTACTTCACCTAGCATCTGGAACTATGCCTATTCTTTACGCAACAAATATGAGTTTAGGCGTAGCTGTACTAAACCGCCTTGCAAGGATTGCTTCAAAAACATTAAGAGAATTTGACATAGAGATAGTAGAGCAACACCATAGGCACAAAAAGGACGCTCCAAGCGGCACAGCGATGACTTTAGCTGGCTGTGTGGCGGAGGCAAGGGATCTAAATTTAAAAGATGTTTTAGTAACTGGCAGAGCTGGCATGGTGGGCGCAAGAAGTAAAGACGAGATCGCAGTTATGGCACTTCGTGGTGGAGATGTGGTTGGTCGCCACACAGTTGGCTTTTATAATGACGGCGAGTTTATTGAGCTAAATCACACCGCAACAAGTAGGGCAACCTTTTCAAAAGGTGCGATCAGGGCTGCTATTTGGCTAAAAGATCAAAATAGTGGACTATACTCGATAGACGATAGTTTAGGGCTTGATGATTAAATTTGAGCTTGATGATGTAGAGAGTTACAAACTAGAATTTGGTGATAAATTCTACCTGCTGGAGCGTAAAAAGCGTCAAAATTTAAGAACTGGCGATATAGTAAAGCTTATATTTAGATTTGAAGATGATGAGTTTGCTCAGGTTGAGCGCATGTGGGTGGTCGTTAGCGAGACAAATAACGGCGAATTTACCGGCATTTTAGACAATGAGCCATTTACAAAAGGCTGTTTAAATGCTGGCGATGAGATCAAGTTTAACTACAAAAATGTTCTTGAAATTTACAAAGATGATGAAAACTAAAGGAAAAAAATGTGTGCAATAGTTGGTATTATAAATTCTAAAGATGCAGCAAAGACTGCCTATTATGCGTTATTTTCTATGCAGCATCGCGGTCAAGAGGCGAGTGGCATTAGTGTTTGTGATGACGGAGAAATTTCTACTCACAAGGGTAATGGCCTAGTTACAGAGGTCTTTAATGAAGAAATTTTAAGATCACTAAAGGGTGATATGGCGATCGGTCACAACCGCTATGCAACGGCTGGTAAAAACTCAGGTCGTGATGCCCAGCCAATAGCCGCTAACTACTCTTTGGGACAAATTTCAATCGTCCATAATGGAAATTTGGTAAATAAAGATGAGGTTAGAGATGAGCTTATTAAGGATGGTGCGATATTTCAGACAAATATGGATACTGAAAATATCATCCATCTAATCGCAAGAAACCATAGCGAACACTTGCAGGGCCGTATTATTGCGGCACTTGACAAGATAAAAGGTGCTTATTGTCTGCTTATCCAGTCACGCCATAAAACCTTTGCCATAAGAGATCGCTGGGGTGTTAGACCGCTAAGTCTTGGTAGACTAAAAGATGGTGGATATATCGTAGCTAGCGAGACTTGTGCTTTTGACCTTGTGGGAGCTAGCTTTATAAGAGATATTAGGCCTGGTGAGATGATAGTTTTTGAACATGGAAAAAGTGAGTTTCAAAGCATTCAAATTTATGAGCCAGATCCTAGAATATGCGCATTTGAATATATCTATTTTGCTCGCCCAGATAGCGTGATAGAAGGTAAAAGTGTCTATGAAGTTAGAAAAAAAATGGGTGAAGTACTAGCTAAGAAGAGCAAAATTAAAGCAGATTTCGTCGTGCCTGTACCAGATAGCGGAGTACCAGCAGCACTTGGATATGCAAACGAGAGCAAGATACCTTTTGAGCTAGCTATCACTAGAAACCATTATGTGGGTAGAACCTTCATCGAGCCAAGCCAAGAGATGAGAAATTTAAAAGTTAAGCTAAAACTTAACCCGATGTCATCGGTTCTAAAAGGTAAAAGTATTGTTGTTATCGATGATAGTATCGTTCGCGGTACTACTTCAAAAAAGGTGGTTGATCTTTTAAGACATGCGGGCGCTAAAGAGATTCATTTTAGAGTCGCATGCCCTGAGCTTAAATACCCTGAGCGATACGGTATCGATACGCCAAGCTTTGAAGAGTTAATAAGCTCTAAAAAAAATGCAGAGGAAGTAAGAGAATATATCGGTGCAGATAGCTTAGAATTTTTAAGTATAGACGAACTTAAAGAAAGTATCGGCGATGAGCGAAAATATTCGCTTGTAAGCTTTGATGGCGACTATTTCATAAAGTGAAAAATTTAGCCATTTTTTTGCTCGCTATAATATTTTTTAGTGGTTGCTCACAAAAGAATCCAAGCAAAAAAGACGAAATTTCTATTTACGTAAGCTACTATGAGATAAATGGCACAAAACAGCGGCTGCAAATAAAAACTGCTCAAAATTTTGCAGAACAAAATGCTAGTGTGCCATTTTTTGGTGTAGTAAATTTTTTAGTAGAAGATAAAATTTTAAATGCTTATTCGCTTGCAAAGGGCACTATAAACGTACTTGAGGTAAATAATAGCTCTATAAATTTAAATAAATCAAGTGATATTCTGGCTTTAAAAAAAGCTAATGAGATAAAATTTTATGAGATAAGACCTGATGCGCTTGAGAGCGTTAAATTTACCTCACAAAATAGTGTTTGTGGTGATTTTTTGCTACAAAAGCCAGTGCATGTAAATGTAGCAACAAACTACTATTTAAGAGATGATAGCTTTTTTGCAAGCTTAATAGAGGCAAATTTCTTTTATAAAAAAGGTGCAAAGATCCTAAAAAAAGAGTTTGTTTATAATATAGCCGAGACTAAAATCCTAGAGGAAGCAAAAGAATTTACACAAAAGACAAAGCAACTCTTCTTAAATGACCTACAAAAATTGGGTAGGCTACTTGACATACTTTGTACTTTTTAAGTCTTTAGCTTAGAAATTAGTGTTTATTGCAGATACTAAAAAGAAAAAATTAATCTAAAATCAAACTAAGACTTAGCGTTTTATCCTATGAAATTTGTAAAAATTTGCTTTAAATTTGATTAGTAGCAATTTAGTTTTGTGATATTCATGCCATTTTTAAAGTAAGGCGGATATGGCATATATACGGTAAATGGTGTGCTTTTTTGCTTTGGTAAATTTTTGGCTACATCAAATTTATATTCAACTGTATTTGGCCTCTCGTCCTTATCTGTGCCAAGAACCCATGAGAAAAATGAAAGCCCACTTGGCTTAAAAAATGCTTCACCGCCAAGGTCATTTTTATTTAGCGGTTGGTTGATTAGTTTGACTGTCAGCGTGCAGTTGCTAATTGTAAATTTACCGATGTTTCTCACTTGCCCCTTAAAAACGATACTCTCGTTTCGCAAAATTCGCTCACTTTTTACATTTTCGAGCATACCTTTTTTTGTATATTTATCAAGCACTAGCATTAAAAAAACAGCAAGTGTGGTTGAGACTAGAATGTTTGTAAAAAATAGTGATAAAAATAACTTTCGCTCAGCTCTAAGTGAGAGAACAAGAAATAAAATGGAAAGCAGAGCAATCGCAAAAAGAACGATAATATGAACGATCGTAAAATATGCTGAGCTCATCAAAAACACTCCACTTTCTTAGAGATATTGTAGTCTATAAATGCGAAGTCATTGACAAATTCTTTAACCTCAATGCTTTGCTTTGGTAAAAATTCTTCGTTTAAGATGATTCTTTTTCTAGCAAATGGATTAAGTGAGTTAAAAAAGTCTTTCGTATTTTGCCTTGAGCTTAGATAGAAGTCAAGCTCGATTTTACAGATACTAAGTGCATTATTTGAATTATTTGTAATATTAAAATCAACCATTAGTGCATCGACATATTGAAGCTGTTTGGTGGTTATTTTGCTTATGCTAACTGGTCTTAAATTTTCATTTATATATTTGTTCACGTAGTAATTACCTACAAAAAGTCCGAAAAAACCAGCTAGAATAAATAAAAATCCTATCTGCCACCACGACTTTATCGCTATAAAAATCCCTAAAAGCACAATTAGTATAAATGCTAAAAATATCCAGCCATAGGTTAAAAAATCAATGAGCTTTGCATTTTGCAATACAAAAAGCAAGTTGTGCTTAATGCTATTTAACATCTCGCGATCTTTTCTCTTCAATGCCGCTCATGCCAAAACGCCTTGCAAGTTCGTTTTTTACAGCATCTGGATGGATATTATGGGCTGAAAGTGCTACAAGTGCATGAAAACAAAGATCGGCTGCTTCATAGATCAGATCATCTTTTGCTTTTTGCTCATTTTGCTTTGAGTTTTCTGCGAAACTAAGATCCTTTGCGGCCATTATAAATTCGCCAGCCTCTTCGCCAACTTTCTTTAAAATTTGATTTTCGCCTTTTTTAAAAAGACTTGCCACATATGAAGTTTCAGGGTTGGCATTTAGCTTTCTATCTTCTATTACATGGTAAAGCTCGTCAAGTACGCCATAATTTATTTTTTTGACTTCAGTTTTTGTATCTAAAATTTTACCGTCATGCAAATTTATTTCATTAAAAAAACACGACCTTGCTCCAGTGTGACAAGCAGCGCTTCCGTTTTGAATCACTTTTAAAAGCAAAGTGTCGTTGTCGCAGTCTAAAAACGCAGCCTTGATCTCTTGCGTGTTGCCACTCTCTTCGCCTTTTTTCCAAATTCTATTTTTAGTGCGTGAAAAGTAGTGAGCGTAACGGCTAGATAGACTTAAATTTAATGCTTCTTCGTTCATATAAGCAAGCATTAAAACTTCATTTGTGGCATGATCGCAAACCACTACTGGAAGCAATCCACCAACTTTTTGCCAGTCTATACTTTTTGTTACGCTATTCATTTTTATCTCTCGCTTACTGAGCTAGCTCTTGCTTTATCTTTTGCGTCCAGCCAGATATTTGGCACAGCTCCGCCAGGTGTTAAGAAAATTTTAGCATCTTTGTTTTCTTTTAGAGCCTCGTTAAATTTGTTTTGCGTCTCGATCTGCTTTAAATTTAGTAGATTTTGATCGACACTTTTTGCGATCTCTTTGTTTGCATACGCAGTCGCGTCAGCCTCGATCTTGATAGCATCGGCCTTACCCTTTGCCTCGATGATCGCAGCTTTTGCAGTGCCTTCTGCAAGGGCAGCTTGTTTTAGAGCCTCTTGATTTGCACGCTCGACCTCGTATTTTGTCCTCTCAGCCTCTTGTTTAGCGATCTGGACACGCTCTATCTGCTCTTTTACCTTTGAAGGCAAGATGATCTCACGAAGCTGCACTGTTAGAAGCTCGACTGGCTTGTTTGGCTGTGAATCGATGTCTTTTCTTATGCCCTCATCGATCTGCCTTGCTAGGTCGTTTCTCTTAGTTGGTAGCTCTTCTGCTGTATATTTACCAGCGATACTGCGAACCACGTCACGAACGACAGGATCAACTATCTTGCTCTCCCAGCTAAGGCCCCAAGAGGCAATAGTTTGAGGGGCATTTTCTGGATTTAAACGGTATTGTACAGTAATATCAATGCTAACTGGCAAATTTCTAGCATCAAGCACTGAAATAGAATTTTTACGTAAAATTCCAGCGCCAACGCCTTGATATGATTTTTGCATTGATTCGCCCATATCCTCGCCAGAAGTATAGTTTATGATCCTAACTCTGGTGTCCACGATGATGATGTCTTGGATAAAAGGTAAAAAGAAATGAAAGCCTGGTTGCAAAGGATTTGGCTCGTATTTACCTGCTGTAGACTTAATGCCAACTTCACCTGAGTGAATCACTTTAAATGGCTGAGTGATAGCAAAAATAGCAATAATTGCAATTATAATATAGGCAAGTGCTCCAAATTTACCAAAACCACTTGGTAAATTTGGCATTTTAAAGTCCTTTTTGAAAGGCGGCTCTTTGTCGCTATTTTGACCTGAGCCTCTGTTGTCATTTCCTGGCTTTTTTTTATTGAAATAATCGTTTAAATCAGCGGGCATTTCGTTCCTTTAAATTTTTAAATATATGTTAAAAATGATTCATATTTTTTATTGAGTCCATAAACTACGTCAAAATAAGCTTTTTGTAGTCTCTTTGTCACTTCGCCTCTAGCGCCGTTACCAATGATACGGTTATCTATGCTATTTATCGGTGTTACTTCAGCTGCTGTGCCTGTGAAAAACGCCTCGTCAGCTGTGTAGGCCTGATCTCTTGTGATGCGCTCTCTTCTTACTTCGATGTCAAGATCGTGAGCAAGTCTTATGACTGTATCTTGAGTGATGCTAAGTAGGCTGTTGTCGTTTGGTGGAGTGATTAAAACGCCATTTTCAACGATAAAGAAACACTCGCCTGGACCCTCAGCCACAAAGCCCTCGCTATCAAGAAGTAGCGCCTCGTCGTATCCAGCCTCTTTTGCCTCGTAGTTTGCCATTTGTGAGCTTAGGTAGTTTGAGCTAGCTTTTGCTCTGTTCATTTGGGCAGCAGGTGCAAGTTTTGCAAAGCTTGAAATTTTAACTCTGATACCTTTTTCTAGGCCTTCATCGCCAAGATAAGCACCCCATTCCCATGAAGCGATAGCAGTTTGCACTGGTGCTTTTGTGTGAGCTACGCCCATTACGCCGTATCCTAAAAATATAAGTGGGCGGATATAAACATTGCCATTATATTTATTTGCACGAAGAAGCTCTATTTGCGCTTTTTCAAGCTCTTCCTCAGTGTAAGGTACATTTAAAACAGTCATTTTTGCTGATCTTAAAAGCCTTTTTGTATGATCTTGAAGTCTAAAAATAGCTAGACCTTTTTTTGTTTTATAAGCTCTTGTGCCCTCAAATACGGCATTAGCATAGTGTAAAGAGTGAGTTAGAACGTGTACTTTTGCATCGTCCCATTTAACTAATTTTCCATCCATCCAGATAAATTCTGAAGCATTCATTGTTAAACCTTTCTTTTTTCTTAGAAATTTTGGTCTGAGTTTATCTAAAATTGCTTTAAATTTATATTTCTAAGACCAAAATTTGCAGATATTACCTGCTAAAAACTACTTATCTAAAAGCTCTTGTATGATCTTTGCCATCTCATCGATTGATGAAGCTGCGTTTAAATTTATTAAGTATTTGCCGCTTACTACAAAAGCTGGCACACCGCTGATACTTGCCACATCATAAGAGGCGAACCATGCGTCTAAAAGCTCTTTTGCACGATCTGAGCTTAGCGCTTTTTCGTATTCGTCTTTGCTCACGTGAGCTGCATTTAGCGCTAGATCTATAAAACTTTGCTTATCTTTGCCGTCATTAAAGTCATCTTTTTCATCGTGTCTTGCTTTGTAGATCGCAAATTTAGCTTGCTTAAATTTAGACTCATCGCTTAGCAGATCAGTCCCATTTGCCTCATCTATCGATATAAGAGCGGCAAAAATTTTACTCGCGGTCTCGCCAAGCTTGCCTTTGGTGCTTAGGTGATATTGGATAAATTTAACCCCGTCAAGCTTTGACATCAGCTTTCTTGTGATCGTTCGGTCAAATTTATAGCAGTGAGGGCAGTCGTAGCTAAAGACCTTGACGACTGAGTTTTTAGGCACGTTAAGCGGTTTTGCTAGAGTTTGATACTCCACGCCTTCAGTGAGTGCTGATAAATTTAGTGCAAAAAATGCACTTAAAATTAGCATTTTTATAAGCTTCATCTTTGCTCCTTATTTTACAAGATCAGCTAGCACTTTTGCGGCGTGGTCTTTGGCTTTTACACTTTTGTAAATTTTAGCGATCTTGCCGTCTTTGCCGATCACAAATGTGCTTCTAACGATACCAAGATACTCTTTGCCGTAGTTTTTCTTAACCTGCCAAACGCCATAAAGCTTTGAAATTTCTTTATCCTCATCACTTAATAGAATGTGCTTTAAATTTTGCTTTGCGATAAAGCCAACGTGAGACTTCACACTATCTGGGCTAACGCCGATGATAACGGTGTCATTTTTGATAAACTGATCGTAGTTTGCGCTAAATTCGCAAGCCTCGGTCGTGCAGCCTGGAGTGTTGTCCTTTGGGTAGAAGTAAAGCACTACATTTTTGCCTATAAAGTCCTTTAGTGCGACCTTTACGCCGTCTTGATTTAGCGCTTCAAACTCTGGCGCTTTGTCGCCAACCTCAAGCGTTATCTTTCTTTCTAAGTCTGCTTTGTTAAATTCGCTCATTTTATCCCCTTTCTCTTATCTTCTACGCTCTCGCCGCCTACGCCGATGTTGCTAGCATCATGAGTTTCTATGAAAATCATAACCGCCTCTTTTTTCTTGCCAAGTACTCTTACAAGCGTCTCAGTCACCTCTTTAAAGACTTGATCTTTTTGCTCTTTTGTCGGCTCTGGGCCTGCTATTTTGATATTAACATAAGGCATTGTTGCTCCTTTTTCAAGATGTAAAATATTAGCCAAAATGAGTGAAATTTCAGATTAAAGCCTTTATTTAAGAATTTGGCATTAAAATACAAAAACTTGTTACATAGGAGCGAAAAATGGACTACAACAAACATAACAAAGGCTTTGTTTGCTTTATGTACGGCTTTGGACGAAGCAGGGCAGTTTATGCTGTTTTGATGGTTTTAGTCATATTTTTGCTTGGTTTTTTGACATTTGGCTCAAGTGCTCAAGCTGACATTTTAAATTTACAAATAGCCCTTAGTGTCATGCTTTGCGGGCTTTTACTCATCCTTGTAAATCCAAAAATTTTTATCATTAAGCTAATTGGCTATTTAATTTCACTTGCTGGCGTTATGATCGCTCTTCACAATGCAAATTTACTAGGCGAAGGCTTTAGCTTATATTTTTACGCAAGCCTAGTTTTTGGCGCATTCATGATGCTTATGCTTCTTAGCTGGTTTGTTTACAACGCAAGAAGCAGCGAGATAAATGAAATTTAGTTCGCCACTCCCATAAGCACGCTTGTGTAGGTGTTTTGCTTAGGCTCTGAACTTGTTGCATCATTTACATTTATGCGGCTAGTCTCAAGCCCAGCCTTTATGAGCGCTTCTTTTACCGCATTTGCACGCTCATTTGCAAGTTCAACTAGCTTTTCTTTATCCACTTCGATAGTTTTTATTGCCTCTTCTCTTAAGGCCTTATCGCTTTTATCTTTAGCGTTTGGAACGAGAGAATTTAGCACAGTGATATAATCTTTGCCGCTTGAGGCGATTATTTGATTTATCTTTTGATCAAGCTTTTTTTCTTTAAAGTAGAGCACATCTATCTCGGAGTAAGTAGGCGTGATGCTAAGTTTCATCATAGGCTTTGCAGTAGTTAATTTTATAAAATCAGCTATTTTTGGTGCTTCTGAGCTTATTAACTCGCTACTTCCAGCAAGAAAATCAATAGAGCTAAGATCCTTGCTGCCAAGTCCTAGAGCATTACCTAAAAATCTAAACGGAGCTAACGTAATGTCTGCAAAGAGTTTTTTAACAGCAGCCCAAATGACACTGCCATATTTAAAGTCAGGATCGTCTAAATTTCCTTCAACTGGCAGGTCGATATTTATTTGATTATTTTGATCGCTTAATATCGATATAGCAAGCGAAAGTGGTAAATTTACAGCATCTTTTGAATCAACCTTTTCTCCAAGTGTGAGTGTGTCAAAATTTATAAGATTTGAGCCGTTTAGTTTTGAATCAACAACGCTATAATTTAGATTTAAATTTAACTTACCTTTTTTTATTTTATAACCCAAAAATTGCCCACTATATGGTGTTATATCGATTAGATCGATGTCTTTAAAATCAAGCTTAATATCGGTATTTTGCTTTAGCTCAAAAGGAAATAGTTTTGCTGTAATCTGAGAAAAACCGTTTTTGCCAACTGTGCCTTTAAACTCGCCTAAACTCGGACGTTTTTTATCGATGTCAGTTAGCTTGCCATTTAGATTTGAAATTTTCGTAGCAAATGGCATAAATAGTGACGCATCTGAAAAATCAACCTCGCCGTTGTTAAGTGAGAAATTTTTGATACTAAAATTTAGCTCGTCATCTTTTTTACTAGCCACCTTTTTGCTCTCAGCTTTTTGCTCATTTTGGGCTTTGTTTTTATCTTCTTTTACGATTTTGCTTAGATTAAATTCGCGCTCTTTGCTTAGATGAGCCTTGATAAATGGCGAATTTAGAGCAACTCCAGTAATTTCAAGATTATTTTTAAAAAGTGAAATTTTATCCACTTCTAAACTTTTAAACGCGATTAGCTTTTCTTTATTTTTATCATCTAATCTAATATCTTTTACACTAAGTTTTGCATCTGCTTTTATATCTTTTGCATAGTGAAGCTCGGCGTTTGCACTCATCTCTCCACTTGAAAGGTCTGCCTCTAAAAATGGCTTTGCGTAGGCAAAATATTTTGGCAAATTTTTATCTTTAAGTTTGATTTTAGCAGTTATATCAAGAGGTTCAAGTTTGATCTTTGAGGTTAGGTCTAAATTTAGCTTTTGCGAGCTTTTTATATCCACTTTCGCGTCAAATGGCTTATTAAAATCGCTACTTAAATTTGCTATTTTTACAAACAAATTATCAAATTTATGAGCGATTTTCTCGCCTTCAAAAAGATGCGTCAAAGCGATACTAGCATTATTTACATTGATATTTTTTATATCAAATTTAAATTCACTCTCTTTGCTTTTTGAAGCTGATGTATTCTCTTTTTTAGTTTTAGTGCGATGATTGGCTGTTTTTGCCGGCTCTTTCTCACCAAGCCCAAGCTGGCTTATCGCGCTTAATCCGCTACCATTTAACTCTGAGTTAAATTTTGGTCTATTTACATCAATATTCTCGGCACTCAAAGCCATATTTAAAATATCAAATTTGATCGTTTTTGTCAGCACATCAGCGATATCTAAAATTTCTTTATTTTGTGCCTTTAAATTTATGCCATTTATACTAAGCTCATCAAGAGTTGCAAGGCTTTTATTAGTATCTTGAGCGAAGCTAATGTTTGAGAATTTAGCCCCTGCCACATTTGTATTTGCATTTTTACTAAGTGGGGCATTGATACCATCAAACTCTATTTTTTCAAGCGTGAGAGCTGTTTTGTTATTTGCTAAATTTGCATTTAAATTTGAGGCATTTATATCTTTTAGGTTTAATAAATTTTTACTAGATTCATCTATTTTTAGGGTATTTGCATTTATGCTATTTAGCGTAGCTGTTGCATTTAGTTCACTTTTTTCATTTAAATTTGCTAAAAGCGAAATATTGCTTAAATTTAGTGATTTTAAGCTTGCTGTTATTGCATTTTTAAATGAAACATCGCTTAAATTTATGGCATTTAACTCTAATTTAGCATCTATCTTGTCTGCTATTTTACTCGATAGATCAAATTTTGGAAGCTCTAGCTCACCAAGACTTAGTTCGTTTTTGCCCTCATCTATGTTTAGCGATTTTACATTTAAAAAGCTATCCTTTAAATTTATATTTGTAGCGTTCTCGTCGGCAATTAAAGCGTAATTTATTCCTAAATTTATGACCGCATTTTTAAGATTTAGTGTGTCGTTATCGATAAAGCTAATCGCCACTGGATCGATACTAAAGTTCTTTATGCTGATATTGCCCTCAATTTTTAGTGGATTTAGCTTGATATCACCATTTAGATCGATCTTGTGAGCTAGGCTTGAGTTTGAGTCAAAGATGTGGCTGCCTGCACTATTTTTCTTCGTATTTAGTGAGCTTAGCTCGTAGTTTATATCATCAAAATTTACGTTAAATGGATTTGTTAAATTTTGATCGCTATATGAAAATGAGCCTTTGATGATTTTTGCGTTATTTAGGGCAAAATTTATAGAGCTAGTGCTGTTATCTTCGGTAGTTACGTTATCGTCGCTTATAAAATTACTAAAGTTAAATTTTGAATTTTTATCTCGTAAAATTTTGACATTTGGTTCTTGAAGCCTAAAAATATCAACTTCAACTAATTTTTTAAAGATAGAAAATGGCTTTAGCTTGACGTCAATTTGCTTTGTGCTAAAAAGTGGCGAAGTAGTGTTTAACTCGACATTTGTGGCATTTAGCTCGAAGGTAAAAGGATTAAATTTAGCACTTTCTACAAAAAGCGTTGCGTTGTAGTCTTTTAGATATTTTGGAGTGATATTTTTAATGCCATAAGGTACTCCAAAAAATCCAAGAATAGTATAAATAACTAAAAGTGAAACTACGCAGATGGCTGAAATAAGTGCTATTTTTTTATTTTTATTCATTGTAAAATTTGCCTTGTTGTTGTCTAAAATAGGGAGAGATTTTACTTCAAAAAAGGTTAAAAGATAGTTAGAAATTTAAAACTTCTATACTTTAAATTTACATTTAGCTTAATAACACTTTTATACGATTCGTATTACTATGCAGAAATATTTTTAAACAAAGGGGATTGTGATGAAGAAAATTTTGCTTATCTTTTTTTTGTTGTTTGGTACTCTTTCTTATGCAAATGAAAATGCCGTTGTGGTCGCTATCGAGGAGCAAACACCTCGTATAAATCCACTTTACGACGAGGATCACGATCCTACGCTTTCGCTGGTTTTTTCTGGACTTACTAGCCACGATGAAAATAGCCACGTCGTGCCTGAGCTTGCCAAGTCTTGGCAGGTGAGCGATGACGGGCTGGAGTATGTTTTTGAGCTAAGAGATGATGCGTTTTGGCATGACGGGGTGAAATTTAGCGCAAAGGACGTTAAATTTACCATCGAAGCGGCTCAAGATAAGAAGCTAAACGCACCTGCTATCTCAAACTACGAGGTAGTAAAAAGCGTTGAAATTTTAGGAGATTATAAAGTCAAGATCACGCTAAAAGAGCCTTTTCCACCGTTTCTTGACGCACTTAGCTTTGGCGTTTTGCCTGAGCACATTTTAAAGGGCAAAGATATCGCAACTGATAAATTTAACGACGCTCCTATTGGCACTGGCGCATACAAGCTTGTAAAATTGAAAAAAGATGAGAGCTTGGAGTTTGTGGCAAATGATAAATTCTATAAAGGTGAGCCAAAAATAAAAAGGCTATTTTTAAAGATAGTTGGCGATGAAAATTTAAGACTTGTAGGTCTTAAAAGCGGTGAGATCGACGTTGCGCTCATCTCTCCAACTGGTGTAAATTTCATAAAAGATGATAAAAAACTAAGCTTGCTTAAATTTAAAAGTGCGGACTATAGAGCTTTGATGTTTAACTTTAATGATCCTATCTTTCAAGATAAAAATGTAAGGATAGCCCTAAACTACGCTGTCAATAAAGATGAGATAGTTAAAAAACTATTTCACGGATATGCAAGCGTAGCGAACAATCCGATAGAAAAAAGCTTTGCAAACGACAGCGAGTTTAAATTTAGCTACGATCCGCAAAAGGCTAGGGAGCTACTTGAAAAGAGTGGCTTTAAGAAAAGCAAGGCTGGCTTTTTTGAAAAGGACGGCAAAGAGCTTGGCTTTGACATCTACGCTTTTAATAACGACATCTTAAGGGTCAATCTAGCTAAAATTTTAAGCAGCGAGTTTGAGAAATTTGGCGTAAGAGCCAAAGCCTATGCAAAGCCAAAAACAGCCTTTAGCATAAGCAAGGTTGATAGCTTTGTGATCGGCTGGGGAAGCCCATTTGATCCAGACTTTCACACATATAGAATTTTTGGAGGATTTGCCGACATCGATGTCAATGAAAATGGCTGGAATTTTAGCCACTACAAGGACGCAAACGTCGATCTTGCCCTAAAAAACGCAAGATATACAAAGGACGTGGAGCTTAGGAAAAAATACTACAAAGAATTTCTAAAAGCGCTTTTTGAAAATCCACCTTACATTTTTATAGCCTATCTTGACTATCCGCTTGTCTTTAATAACAAAATTTTAGGCATAAAGACGCAAATTTTAGGCCACCATGGGGCTGGATTTTTATGGAATATAAGAGAGTGGCAAGTAAAATAGTGGATAAAAACTTTGTTTAGAGCCATTTTAAAAACAGTGATCTCATTAAAAACAGTGATCTCAAGCCTTGGATTGCTGTTTTTCATCTCATTTTTTCTATTTTTGCTCATATATTTTTTGCCAGGAAACGTCACTGACGCGATGTTTTCAAGGAGTGAAGCGCTAAGCGTTGCTATAAAAGAGCAAATTTTAGAAAATTTAGGGCTAAAAGATAACTTTTTCGTGCAGTATTTTAGGTGGCTAGCTCACTTTGTTGCAGGGGATTTTGGCACCAGCTTTGTAAGTGGGGCAAGTGTTTTTTTACTCATTAAAGAGAGGCTTTTAAACTCGCTTATTTTATTTTTTGCTTCGTTTTTTCTGATAGTTTTTTTATCATTTTTCTTAGGATTTTTAAGCGCCATTTATAAGAATAAATTTGCCGATATCTTTATAAATTTTAGCTCATTTTTACTGGCTTCACTGCCGCATTTTTACGTAGCTCTCGTGCTTATAGCGATCTTTAGTGTATATCTAAACGTGCTTCCAAGCTCTGGGGTAAACGAGCTAGGATCTAGCGGTGTTGGGGCTAAATTTATTATCTTGCCAACGCTTGCCATCATCTTGCCGCACCTTGGCGCAAACGTGAAATTTGTAAGAGACAGGCTAAATCAAAGCCTAAACGCTGATTTTATCCAGACAGCTCACGCTAGAGGTTTGGGGCGCGGCAAAATTTATCTCTTTGCCATAAAGCACGCAAGCACCGATATGGTCTATTATTTTGCAACCCTTGTGGCCGGCGTTTTTGCTGGATCATACGTCATCGAGAGCATTTTTTCATTTCCAGGCATAGGCAAGCTTAGCCTTGATGCGGTGATCGCCAAAGACTATCCAGTCGCACTTGCGACCATTTTGCTAACGTCCGTTTTTGTCGTTTTTGCAAATTTACTGGCTAAAATTTTCGCTATCTTGGTAGATAAGAGAAATTTATGAGAAAAGTCATATTTTTCCTAGCCTGTTTTGTCTTTTTGGCTCTTGTCACATTTGCCTTTGTAACGCCATTTTTTTCTAAATTTGAGCCAAATTTCACTGACTTTATGGCGGTAAATTTAGCCCCAAGTAGCGAGCACATCTTTGGCACTGACATCCTAGGCAGGGACAATCTCATAAGAGTGTCCTATGCGCTTAAAAACTCGCTTCTTATCTTGCTTCTTGCTGGCTTTTTAACGACACTTTTTTCGCTCATATATGCCTATTTTGGCACGAGCAAGAGCAAAATTTACGAGAGCCTTTTTGACAAGGGGCTTGATGCCTTTTTAAGCATCCCAAACATCGTTTTTATCATGCTTTTTAGCTCGTTTAGTAGCGGAGATCTGCTTATCACCTCTTTTATCATAGCCATTTGCTCGTTTATGCAGGGTGCAAAAGTTTTTATGCAAAATTTTAGACTTAATAAAAAGTGCGACTACGCCGAGCAAGCCGTGATAAATGGGGCTGGTAAATTTAGCCTTATTTACTTTGAAATTTTGCCAAATTTAAAGCATCTAATAGTTAGTATCTTTGGCATAAACGCGATAAACGCAGTCGTCATGGAGGCCACACTTGGCTTTTTTGGCGTGGGTAGCGACGCAAATAAAATAAGCCTTGGCATCATGCTAAATGAGAGCAAAGAGGCGCTTTTCCTTGGCTCTTGGTGGATGGTGCTTTTCCCTGGCATGACGCTCTTTTTGCTCATCCTTGCAACCTCGATTATCATGTCAAATTCAAAAAATGGCAATATAAAAATATGATAGAGATTAAAAATTTAAACGTTTTTTATAAGGATAAGAAGCTTTTGTGTGAGCTTGATTTTGCCATGAGTGAGGGTAAATTTATAGGCGTCACGGGTGCAAGTGGTAGCGGTAAATCGCTCTTTGCAAAGAGCCTAATAAGGCTTTTTGATGATGATTTTAGAGTGAGGGCGGATAATTTTAGCATTTATAAAAAAGATATCTTAAAACTTAGCCAAAATGAGCTAAAGGAGCACCGAAGAAAGGTCGCCTCGCTCATCTTTCAAAACTCCGTTGCTAGCCTTCATCCGCTCTTAAACGTGGGCGATCACTTTAACGCATATCTTGGCGGCGATAATAAATCAAATAAAGAGCTTGCATTTGCTTATTTTAGGGAGTTTGGGCTGGGTAATGCTAATCTCATCTGGCACAAATACTCATACGAGCTAAGTGGCGGTGAGGCTAGCCGTGTGCAGATCGCTCTTGCGCTTTGTCTGAAGCCAAAAATTTTAGTCTGTGATGAGATAACAAGCGGGCTTGATAGCATTAGCGCTAGCCACGTGGCGGGTATCTTGGAGAGTTTAAAGGGCAAGATGAGTGTTATCTTTATCTCGCATGATGAGGCGCTAACAAGCTATCTTAGTGATGAGATTTGGCAGATGAGAGATGGACGGCTAAGCTTAAAGGAAAATGCGTGAAAATCAGGCTTGAAAACGTCTCAAAAAGTTTAAGTTTTAAGGAGCATTTTAACGCTAGAGCTGAAGTGCTGCACCTTTTGGATAGGATAAATTACGAGCTTGATGATGGCGAAAATTTAGCCATTTTGGGGCAAAGTGGTAGTGGCAAAAGCACGCTTGCAAAGCTCATATCATTTAGTGAGCCAAAAAGTGGGGGCAAAATTTACATAAACGATGAGGAGATCACGGATAAAAATGAGCTCAAAAAGGACATCAGATATATCTTGCAAAATCAAAAGCAAGCCCTAAATCCAGCGCTAAAAGTAAAAACCGCGATCGCTCACGTGAGGTCATATCTCAAGCTTAGCTTTAGTGAGAATGAGCTTAAAGAGCTTTTAGCTAATTTAAATTTAAAAGATGAAATTTTAGAAAAATTCCCATCTCAGCTAAGTGGCGGTGAGGCGACGAGAGTCGGGATACTGTTAGCGCTTCTTTCAAAGCCAAAAATCCTAATCTGCGACGAGATAACAAGTGGGCTTGATAACGAGACAAAGCAAAAGATCATAAATTTGCTTTTAAGCTTAGATGAAAAGATCAGCATTATTTTTATCACGCACGATATTTTAAGTGCGATGAAGATAGCGCAAAAAGTACTTATAATCGAATCTGGCAAGCAAGTGGCTTTTGGTAAATTTGATGATCTTGCAAGCCAAAATGTCCTTAAAAAATATCTTGATGCTGCAAAAATTTATAAAAATAATCTTTGATATAATGCGAGCAAAAAAGGTTAAATTTTGCTAGTTCACATCTGCTGCTCGGTCGATAGCCACTACTTTTTAGGGCGCCTACGAAAAGACTATCCAAATGAACGAATAGTAGGCTATTTTTACGATCCAAACATACATCCATATAGCGAGTTTTTACTGCGTTTTGAGGACGTGAAGCGAAGCTGCGAGAAGCTAGGCATCGAGCTAATATGTGGCGAATACGACTACGAAGCGTGGCTTGGCGGCACAAAGGGGCTTGAAGATGAACCAGAAAAGGGTAAAAGGTGCGAATACTGCTTTGATTTTCGTATGAAAGACTCCGCTAAAAAGGCGCTTGAGCTGAGACTTAATAAGATCACGACAACGCTTTTGATGAGCCCAAAAAAGGACTTTTCTCAGCTTAAAAAGGCTCTTGATGAGGCGGTGGCTGGCTCAAATTTGGAGGCTGTTGCGGTTGATTATAGAAAAAATAGCGGCACAAGCGAGCAATTTATCCTCGCTAAAAAAGACAAGCTCTATCACCAAAATTACTGCGGCTGCGTCTTTGCACTAAAAAAACAGCGCGACTCGCAAAATTTGCCCCAAAGTGAGCTAATGAGCGAGCTACACGCAAGGGCGCTTTATGGCAGCATAGAAGCTAGGCTTGAGCTTTATAAAAAGGTGCGCGAGTGCGAGGCGAGAGGTGAGAAATTTCATCTTTTTAGAAGGCGATTTTTAAACTACAGGCTTTTACGTGCTAGTGTGAAATTTCAAAACGCTGTGATACCAAGCTACTTTGTGCTTTACTCTGGCTTTAAAAGAGAAAATTTGAAGCTAAATGTAGAAAATTCTTGTGATATGGACGATGAGCTAAAAGAGTGTGCAATCTTTATGAGTATAGAGCGCTTTAATAAATTTACAAATAGCAAATTTAAAAGCGTAGATGAGCTTTGCAAAAGGCCGCTTGAGCTTGATAAGGAGCTAAAATTTCGCCGTGATATAAGCGGAGAATTTTCGCAAAATCCTATCATCGTCTTAGACGAGGTCAAAAAGGGTAGCTACGAAATTTACGCAAAGGCTGTTTTTTATAACGATAGCGAAGAAATTTTGGTTTTAGACTAAAAGTGGGTTTATAAAATTTATCTTAAAGCAGTGAATTAAATTTTTGCCACATAAGGCGAAATTTAGAGATTTTTAAAAGAGGCTAATAATTTTTTTCTTAGTATAAATTTGTTACAATCGCCACAAATTTACATTACTAAGGCTAAAACGTGATAGACGTCGTAGAAATTCAAAAAATTCTTCCACATAGATTTCCATTTTTACTTATAGATAGAGTTGTTGAGCTAGAGCCAGCTAAGAATATCGTGGCTTATAAAAATGTAACCATTGGTGAGCCGATATTTCAGGGGCACTTCCCGGGCCATCCGATATATCCTGGCGTTATGATAATCGAAGGCATGGCGCAAGCTGGCGGCGTGCTAGCATTTAAAAGCATGAGTGATGAGCATCAAGCTGGCATCGAGAATAAAGTGGTCTATTTTATGAGCATTGACGGAGCGAAATTTCGCCATCCAGTCCGCCCTGGAGATAGGCTAGAGTACAGACTAAACGTGCTAAAACACAAAGGTAATATCTGGGTGCTTGAGGGCAAAGCATACGTCGATGATGTGCTATGCGCCGAGGCTGAACTAAAAGCGATGATAGTCGATAAATAGGCTTTAAGAAAAAGAGAGACAATGAAAAATATCCACCAAACAGCCGTTATAGAAGATGGAGCGATCATTGGAGATGACGCAAATATCGAGGCTTATGCATTTGTAAGTAAAGATGCGGTCCTTGGCAACAACGTCACGATAAAACAAGGCGCAAGGGTGATTGGCAAGACGAGGATCGGCGATAACTCTCGTGTATTTAGCTACGCGATCGTGGGCGATATCCCGCAAGATATCAGCTATAAAGATGAGACTGATACCGGCGTTATTATTGGTGAGCACGCAACTATACGTGAGTTTTGCACGATAAACTCAGGCACGCACAAGGGTGATGGTATAACAAGGATTGGCGATAACGCCTTTATCATGGCATATTCTCACATAGCACACGACTGTATAATAGGCAACAACGTCATTTTGGCAAATAACGCAACCCTGGCAGGTCACGTCGAGCTTGGTGACTACGCTGTTGTGGGTGGTCTTACGCCTATTCATCAGTTTGTTAGAGTAGGGGAAAGCTGCATGATCGCAGGTGCAAGCGCGCTTAGTCAAGATGTAGTGCCATTTTGCCTAGCTGAGGGCAATAGAGCATATATAAGAAGCTTAAATTTAGTTGGCATTAGACGTAGATTTGATAAAGAGCAGGTTGAAGAGCTAGTTCGCGCTTATAAATTTTTGTTTAATCAAGGCATTAGCCTAAAAGATCAAGCAAACGAGCTGATCGCAAAAACTAGTGATGAAAATGTTAAAAAAATGTGTAAATTTATATTAGAAACGACAAGAGGAATTCCGCTTGCAAAAGGAAGAGATTAATGGCTAGAAAGTGTAATTTTTGTGGCGAGGCTGAGTCTGCTGAGAGAAGATTACTCGCTGATATCGAAGGAAACGCCTATATATGCGAGTACTGCATAGCAGCCGCATACGATATGATACATGGAGATACTAGCGTAGAAGAGAGTAAAAATGACGAAACGATAGAGTATCAAAAGCTCACACCAAAGGAGTTAAAAGCGGTACTTGATAACTACGTGATCGGTCAAGACAGGGCTAAAAAGGTCTTTAGTGTCGGCGTATATAACCACTATAAGAGAATTTTTAAACAAAGCGACATTAAAGACGATACTGAAATTTCAAAATCAAACATCTTACTTGTTGGCCCAACTGGAAGCGGCAAGACGTTAATGGCTCAGACTTTGGCAAGATTTCTTGATGTGCCTATCGCAATTTGTGATGCCACAAGCCTAACTGAGGCTGGATATGTCGGTGAGGACGTTGAAAATATCCTAACAAGGCTTTTACAAGCTGCAAATGGCGATGTTAAAAAGGCGGAGCAGGGCATTGTCTTTGTCGATGAGATCGATAAGATCGCTAGAATGAGTGAAAATAGAAGCATCACAAGAGACGTTTCGGGTGAAGGCGTACAGCAAGCATTATTAAAGATCATCGAAGGAAGCGTCGTGAACATCCCGCCAAAAGGTGGCAGAAAGCATCCAAACCAAGACTTCATCCAGATAGATACGACAAATATCTTATTCGTTTGCGGTGGTGCATTTGACGGACTTCTTGATATCATCGAGAGAAGAGTTGGTAAAAATGTTCTTGGATTTAATCAAGAAAAACGTGGCAAAAATGAAAAAGAAAATTTACTAAGCCTACTTGAGCCAGACGATCTTGTAAGATATGGCCTCATTCCAGAGCTTATTGGCAGACTTCACGTAGTAGCTACTTTAAACGAAATAACAAAAGAAGATATGGTTAAAATTTTAACCGAGCCAAAAAATGCGATACTAAAACAATATCAAAAGCTTTGTGCGATTGACGGTGCTACGCTTAAATTTGATGATGAAGCACTTGAAGAGATAGCAAGTTTAGCTATCGAGCGAAAGACCGGAGCAAGAGGGCTTAGAAGTATAATGGAAGAGCTTATGACGGACATAATGTATGAGCTGCCAGAGTTAAAAGAATATGATATTGTTATCTCAAAAGAGACTGTAAAAGATAAGGCAAAGCCAATTTTAATAAAGCACGATAAGAAAATAGCGTAAAGGAAATAGATGTTTTTAGATCAGGTTATAGGTTTTTTCTCAAGTGATATGGGTATAGATCTAGGTACGGCAAATACACTTGTTTTGGTAAAAGATAAAGGCATAATAATAAACGAGCCTTCTGTTGTTGCAGTAAGGCGTGAGAAATATGGCAAACAAAAAATTTTAGCGGTCGGACATGCTGCAAAAGAGATGGTAGGAAAAACTCCAGGCGATATTGAGGCGATAAGGCCAATGAGAGATGGCGTTATTGCGGATTTTGATATGACTGAGCGTATGATACGCTATTTTATAGAAAAGACTCACAAAAGAAAAAGCTTTTTACGCCCAAGGATCATCATCTCAGTTCCTTATGGGCTAACCCAGGTCGAAAGAAAGGCTGTTAGAGAAAGTGCCTTAAGTGCTGGAGCAAGAGAGGTATTTTTGATCGAAGAGCCTATGGCAGCAGCAATTGGCGCAAATTTACCAGTTCGTGAGCCACAAGGCAATCTAGTAGTTGATATCGGTGGTGGTACGACTGAGATAGGTGTTGTCTCACTTGGCGGCCTAGTAATCTCAAAATCAATCCGCACAGCTGGTGACAAGATTGATATTAGCATTGTTAATTATATAAAAGAGAAATATAACCTACTAATAGGTGAGAGAACAGGCGAGGAGATAAAGATCGCCGTAGGTTCTGCCGTGCAGCTTGAAAAAGAGCTAAGCGTAGTGGTAAAAGGTCGCGACCAAGTGAGCGGTCTTTTAAGTAGAGTAGAACTAACAAGCGAAGATGTGAGAGAGGCGATGAGAGAGCCACTAAAAGAGATTGCAGATGCGCTTAAAACCGTGCTTGAGATGATGCCGCCTGATCTTGCTGGCGATATCGTGGAGACTGGTATCGTACTAACTGGCGGCGGAGCGCTTATTAGAGGACTTGATAAATTTTTATCTGATATCGTTAAACTTCCAGTTTTTGTAGCAGATGAGCCACTTCTCGCGGTTGCTAGAGGAACGGGCAAGGCACTTGAAGAGATTGGGCTTTTACAACAGCTGACAAATGAAGAGTAAGATTGTTCTTTTTGTTTTTATAGCATTGCTTGCTACGGCCTCAGTTTTTAAGGGAGAAATTTTAAGTAATCTTTCTATCGGGTTTAGTAACTATGCTACAAATTCATACGACAATTTTGCTAAAAGCGTGAAAGATTATATAAACGAATATTTTAGGCAGGCTAGTGAGATAGAAAAACTAAGAGCACAAAATGAAGAACTAGAGCGCTCGGCCACACTTCTTTCTACTTTTGCAAACGAGCTAAATCAAATTTTAAAAGATAAAAACTCGACTGCCTATGCCCCAGCTGTAAAGCTTGTAAAAGGGCTTAGCTACGTGCATATCGGGGATTATAATAAAATTTGGATAAGTGAGTTTGAAGGATACGATCCAAATAAAATTTATGGACTCATCTATCAAGGAAATAGCGCTGGCATCGTCATCGCAAAAGATGGCAAGCCACTAGCTTACTTGCAAAATGACCCAAAAAGTATATTTGCGGTTTACATAGGAAATGACAAAATTCCAGGCGTCGCGCATGGAAATCAAGGCCAAATAATGGTGAAATTTATCCCACAATGGCTCAGCCCAAAAGAGGGTGACGAGGTCTTTACGAGCGGGCTTGACGGGATATTTTTTAGTGGGGTGCCAGTAGGGCGCGTGAGTAAAATTTTAAAAGAGAGCTCCTATCAAAGTGTGATAGTTGAGCCCTATGCGAAGCTAAACATACCAAACTATCTATACGTTGTAACAAAGGAAAAATAATGCCAAAAAGAACAGACATAAATACCATTTTGCTAATCGGCTCAGGCCCTATCGTCATCGGTCAAGCCTGCGAATTTGACTACTCAGGCACGCAAGCAGCCAAGACGCTAAAAGAGCTTGGATACCGCGTAGTACTTATCAACTCAAACCCAGCCACTATCATGACTGACCCAAATTTTGCCGATGCAACGTATATTGAGCCGATCACAAAAGATAGCATTTTAAAGATCATCGAAAAAGAAAATATTGATGCTATCTTGCCAACGATGGGCGGACAAGTAGCGCTAAATGCCGCTATGGAGGTCTTTGAGAGCGGCCTTTTAAAGGATGTGAAATTTCTTGGTGCAAACCCAGAAGCGATAAAAAAGGGCGAAGATAGACAAATTTTTAAAGCGACCATGCAAAAGATCGGCATGGACTTGCCTGAGAGTAGATATGCCTACAACATGGACGACGCGCTAAATGCGGCAAATGAGATAGGCTTTCCGCTCATCATAAGAGCTAGCTACACGCTTGGTGGCGCAGGAAGCGGCGTGGCTTACAATATGGACGAATTTAAAGAGTTAGCCAACACTGGCCTTGACGCAAGCCCAATACATGAAATTTTGATAGAAGAGAGCCTGCTTGGCTGGAAAGAGTATGAGATGGAGGTTATCAGAGATAGAAACGATAACTGCATCATCGTCTGCTCGATCGAAAATTTTGACCCAATGGGCGTTCACACAGGCGATAGCATCACGGTTGCACCAGCACTCACACTCACAGATAAAGAGTATCAGGCTATGCGTGACGCTAGCTTTGCCATACTTCGTGAGATCGGTGTTGATACTGGTGGTAGTAATGTGCAGTTTGCCATAGATCCAAAAACGGGCCGTATGATCGTTATCGAGATGAATCCACGTGTGAGCCGAAGCTCTGCACTTGCAAGTAAGGCTACTGGCTATCCTATTGCAAAGGTCGCGACTCTACTTGCAGTTGGTTTTAGCCTAGATGAGATCAAAAATGACATCACAGGCACACCTGCTAGCTTTGAGCCGGTGATTGATTACATAGTGACAAAAATTCCACGCTTTACATTTGAGAAATTTCCAGGATCAAACCCATATCTAGGCACTGCGATGAAGTCAGTTGGCGAGGTTATGGCCATTGGCAGGACATTTAAAGAGAGTATCCAAAAGGCGCTTTGCAGTCTAGAGCGCGATTTTTGCGGATTTAATAGCCTTAGCCTAGAGAAAAACGCTCTGATTTATGGTATCAGAAATGCAAATGAGCAGAGAATTTTATATCTAGCACAAGCTTTTAGAGATGGTTTTAGCGTGGCTGAGGTGCATGAGTTTAGTAAGATTGATCCTTGGTTTTTAGAGCAAATTTATGAGATAGTTAAATTTGAAGATAAGATCGACATGGATATCTTAAACAACGAAGAGCTTTTGCGAGAGGCCAAAAGTATGGGCTTTTCAGACAAGATGATAGCTGTGCTTATAAATGAAAAAGACGATCTTGAGCTTAGTCAAAATGATATCTATTTTGCTAGGCAAAAGCTTGGCATCGAGCTTGAATACAACGAGGTCGATACTTGTGCGGGCGAGTTTAAGGCACTAACGCCGTATCTTTACTCAACCACAAATATCACTAAATTTCCTAAAAAAGAGCTAGCAAAAGACGCTAAAAAGGTGATGATAATAGGCGGCGGTCCAAACAGGATCGGCCAGGGCATAGAGTTTGACTACTGCTGCGTGCATGCAAGCTACGCTCTAAGAGACCTTGGCATAAAAACGATAATGTACAACTGCAATCCAGAAACCGTCTCAACCGACTACGACACGAGCGATATTTTATATTTTGAGCCGATTGATTTTGAGCACGTGAGAGCAGTCATCGAGCGCGAAAAGCCAGACGGGGTGATCGTGCATTTTGGCGGCCAAACTCCACTTAAATTTGCAAAACGCCTAAGCGTGATCGGTGCTAAGATCATCGGAACAACTGCAAGAGTGATCGATGTGGCCGAAGATAGAAAGAAATTTAGCGAATTTATAAATAAAATAGGCGTTCTTCAGCCTAAAAATGACACCGCCACTAGCTTAGAGGAAGCCTTACAAAAGGCCGCAAATATCGGCTATCCAGTGCTTGTTCGCCCAAGCTACGTCCTTGGCGGCAGGGCGATGAAAAGGGTACACAACGAGAGTGAGCTAAAAGAGTATATGAGTGAAGCGGTAAAGGTTAGCAACCACTCGCCAGTGCTACTTGATAAATTTTTACAAGATGCAAAAGAGCTCGACGTAGACGCGATATGTGACGGCAAAGAGGTCTATATCGGTGCGATAATGGAGCACATCGAGGAGGCTGGAATTCACTCTGGCGACTCAGCTTGTATACTGCCACCGATGAGTTTAAGTGATGGAATGATAAAAAAAGTGGAGAAGCAAACCAGAGATATTGCTCTAAATTTAGGCGTTGTCGGCCTTATGAATATCCAGTTTGCTATATATGAAAACGAGCTTTATATGATCGAGGTAAATCCTCGCGCGAGTAGGACTGTGCCGTTTGTGAGCAAGGCTACTGGCGTGCCTATGGCAAAGGTAGCGACAAGAGTTATGTGGCAAGGAAATTTACGTGAAGCGCTTAAATTTTATGATGATTACAAAGTGGTTTATGAAGATGGCGATATCCTAAAACCTCGCGTTAGCTCGTATATTTGCGTAAAAGAGTGCGTGTTGCCGTTTAATAAGCTAAGTGGCGCCGATCTCATCCTTGGTCCTGAGATGAAGAGTACGGGTGAAGTAATGGGTATAAGCCACGATTTTGCAAGCTCGTTTGCAAAGAGCCAGATCGCTGCTAGCAATACTTTGCCAAGCAAAGGCAGGGTATTTTTAACGTTAGCTGACGCTGATAAATCTTACGCGCCAGACCTTGCAAGAGAGCTAATAGCGCTTGGCTTTAGCATCATCGCAACTGGTGGTACGCATAAAATTTTAAGCGAAGCTGGCGTTGAGGCTGAGTTTGTCTATAAGATAAGCGAAGGCAGACCAAACGTCGAAGATAGGCTAAAAAACGGCGACATCGCGCTTGTCATCAATACAAGCGATACAAAATCAAGCGTGGATGATGGCAAAAAGATCCGCCAAAATGTGCTTAGATTTAAAATTCCTTACTTTACAACGATCCGCGCAGCACTTGCTGCTGCTAAGTCGCTAAGTGCAGTTCAAACTGGCAAAGCACTTGAAGTAAAAAGCTTGCAAGAGTATCTAAGCGAGAAATGAACCAAAAAGAGTGTGTAGTAGAAGCGTTAGCTAGCCTTGGTGGCATGGCAACGCTTTTTGATCTTTATCATAAAACTGATGTTAGCACTTGGGGTAGTAAAACCCCATTTGCTAGTATAAGACGGATAGTGCAGACTAATAAAGAATTTTATAAGATCAGAGCCGGACTTTGGGGACTTTGCGAGTTTAGGGATAAAAATTTAGCCAAAACAGGTGATAGTAAGAGTGAGCAAAATGAGAAATTTACACATTCTTATTTTCAAGGCGTTATTGTTGAGATAGGAAATTTAAGACATTTTCAAACATTCATCCCAGCTCAAGATAAGAACAAAATTTATAAATCAGATAAGAAACTTTGCGAGCTTGAGTGGGATATATAAATTTAGTTACGAAGATATCGTTAAAAGAGCAAAAACAATAGATGCAATATGGTTTAACGAAAGAAATTTACCAAACTCATTTTACGAAGTTGAACATAGTACAGACTTTAAAAATTCACTAAACAAATTTTTTGAGCTTCAAGACTTTAATGCTAGGATGTTTATAGTCGCAGACAAAAAGAGGCAAAGAGAGTATGAAAGCGTTTTGAGAGCTAGCATCTACAAGCAGATAGCTCAAAAGGTGAAATTTGCTAGTTACGAAGATATATCAAGGCAGCTTGAAAGAGAGAGTGAGCAAGCATTTACTAAAATGGGAATTTAATGAAAGAATTTGAAGTTGAGATAACTGAAATTTTAAGTAAAAAAATAAAGTTTAAAGCAAAAGATCAGCATGAGGCATGTAAGATCGCCAAAAAGGCTTATGAAAAGAGCGAGATCGTGCTTGGAGCTGATGATTTTACTGAAGTGAAATTTAAATCTTGTCCACAAGTAAGTCAAAAGATCAAGGTAAAAAATGAATAATATAACTCCTTTTGATGAATTTATGGCAAGTTTAAAAGAGACAAATGCCACGCTCGGCTACTTTTGTGATTTTGAAAAATGTTCTAAAAACCTCGTGAAGGTCGCTATCAAACTTAATGCTTTAAATTCCTTGCTTGGTTCAAAAGATTTGAAAACAGATATTTTCAGAGCGAAACATTTCTGAGATTAAATTCGAAAAATTTGTTCCACTGCGGTTTTTTCTGGCATTTGTGTCAAGTCCAACCTCTACGCCAAACACATAATCACATAAATTTTTAACTTTTCTATCCTTGAAAATTTCATCAAGTCCAGTCTCTAAAAGAAAGTTGTAAATTTTCTCTGGCTCATCAAAATAACTCTTTAACTCAAGTAAACTGCCGCTTGAACTCACAACTTTTCTACCACTTTCTCGAACGGCAATTAGTAAATTTAGCACCTCAAAACAGCTTCGATATTCTCTAAAAAGCGTGAAAATATCTGCTTTCAAGCTGAAGTATCAAGCTCAAATTTTTCATTAAATTTAGGTAGTGATGTGAAGATATTTGATTTTGCGACTCGTATACAAAATATCACTTATCTAATCGAAGCAAATTTTTATAGTGGCGGTGGCTCGAAATTAAACGAAGTAGCAAGAGCCTACATCGAAATAGCCAAAAAGATCTCATATTTGCCAGAGTATAAATTTATCTGGATCACTGATGGCTGGGGTTGGCACGATGCTAGAAATAAGCTACAAGAGGCCTATAAGTGTGTAAGGATTTATAACCTTGCAAATTTGCACCTTTTTATAAATGAGCTTAAAAATGCATAACGATTTCAGACTCATAAATGGTGACTGCTTTAGCGAACTAGCTAAATTTAAAGGCGAGTTTGATCTTATCTTTGCGGATCCACCATATTTTCTTTCAAATGGCGGACTTAGCATCCAAAACGGGCAGATAGTTAGCGTAAATAAAGGCAAGTGGGATGAGGGCACAAATATCGATGAAATTGATGAGTTTAATCTAGAATGGCTCAAACTCGCTAAAAACGCACTTAGTAATAATGGTAGCGTGATGATAAGTGGGACATATCACAACATCTTTTCTATAGGTAGAGCGCTTCAAAAGCTTGATTATAAAATTTTAAACATCATTACATGGCAAAAGACTAATCCTCCGCCAAATTTTAGCTGTAGGTATCTAACGCATAGCACCGAGCAGATAATCTGGGCGAGAAAAAGCGAGAAATTTAAGCATATTTTCAACTACAAACTGATGAAAAAGCTAAACGACGGCAAGCAAATGAAAGACGTTTGGAGTTTTCCCGCGATCGCTCCTTGGGAGAAAGTATGCGGTAAGCACCCTACACAAAAACCACTTTCGCTTTTGATAAGGCTTATTTTGATGGCAAGTAATGAAAATAGTGTCATTTGTGATCCATTTGCAGGCTCTGCAACAACTGGTATAGCTGCAAATTTACTAGGTAGAAATTTTATAGGTATTGAAAAAGAACAAGAATTTATAGATATTGCACTTAAACGAAAGGCTGAGCTAGAAGCAAATTTTATAAATTTTAGAGATAAATTTAGTGATATAAAAATGCTTGAGAGCTTAAAATTTTTCTAGATTTAAGATACCTTACTTTACAACGATCCGTGCAGCACTTGCTGCTGCTAAGTCGCTAAGTGCAGTTCAAACTGGTAAAGCACTTGAAGTAAAAAGCTTGCAAGAGTATTTATCTAAAAAATAATAAATTTAAGGCAGTTTAGCTTATAGCTAAACTGTTTTTAAAGTATTGCTAGAAGCAGTAGATGTCTATGTATGGCATTTTGCTTTGAATTTTAGTCTAGCTTTCATCAATCTAGTAATATTAAAGCTTATGTTTAATATAATCTCACTCAAAAGGAGAGATTATGAAAATTTTAAATGCTTTTTTTACGGGTATTATATTTGTCCTTGCTCCTATTTTTACGCTATTTGTTGGAATTTACAACAACTACTTTTCTTACTATGGCATAAGCGAGTATTTTAATGTTATTTTTGTTGATAACGTGCCTTTTTTATGGCTTTTGCCTATATTTTTTATATTTGGGTATTGCTTTTTTTACGCGCCATTTAGAAAAATTTTTAGAGCCTTTTATTTAGTTTTGCTGATAGTTTGTGCTTTTAGTTGGTATCCTGACTTTGGACGCACCTTAGGAGAGAATTATTTTATGAGCAAATCGCTATCTTTAGATATCTCATCAAATTTAGAAAATGAGCAAAAGATTGATGGAAAGATACTTTATGATGGACGAAGAGAAATTTATTTTTTAAGAAGCGATAATAATAAAGTCGTTAAAATTTCAAAGTAAAGTTTTACCTTTATTTAGTTAAAATGGCATAAAAATTTAAAGGTTTAAAATGCGTTTAAAACTCCCACACGTTCCGTATATTTCACATAAAATAGCAATAGATCTTCTAAATTGTGGTTTCGTAAGACTAAATAAAGGCATTGAGCCAATCGTAGCAAAAACAAGTGAAATTTTAACAGTCGATATTCAAAAAGAAAGAGCTTTAGATGAGCGAGCAAATGAGCTTTTGGAGAAAAATGAAGACGAAATGCAAACTATGCAAATTGACCGTAAAAACATGTTTTGGCTCGTTAAAAAGAAGCTTGCAGGTGAATTTGATGTAATCTTAACCCACGAAGATAGATTTAGCAATATCGCTCACAAAGTGCTTGAAACTATTTGGAAGAGTGGTCTTGTTGACTATAATGTATCTGAAAATCGCGTAAAAAATGTGATTTATAACTCAATAGACGAGTACTTAAAAAGCTATGAGAAGATAGAAGATGATGTTTATGAAATGATGCAAAATTATAAACATAAGCTAATCCCAGGAACTGATGAATATGATCTTGTCTTTGAGCGTTTGTATCAAGATGAGCTTAAAAAAAGAGGCATGCTTTGATGAAAGCTTACATTTATATTGAAAATGGTGTTTTTTTAGAAGCAAAAGCTTTTGGTGCTCACGGCGAGTGTGCAGGTGAGCTCGTTTTTAATACCTCGATGACTGGCTACGAAGAGATCATGAGCGATCCAAGCTATGCTGGTCAGTTTATCGTCTTTACGATGCCAGAAATAGGCATAGTAGGTATAAACGAAGACGATATGGAGAGTCTTAGAATTCATGCAAGTGGCGTTATAATGAGAAGCTACAACGAGACTCCGTCAAACTACCGCTCACAAAAATCTTTGGGAAAATTTTTCGAAGAGCAAGGTAAATTTGGCGTTTATGACGTTGATACTAGATACCTCACAAAGATGCTGCGTGACGAGGGTGCCTTGATGGCTTATATCTCAACGCAGATAAGCGACAAAGATGAGCTAAAACGTAGGCTTGAAAGTAGCGGACGTATAGAAAATATAAACTATGTAAAAACAGTTAGTGCAATGGATGAATATGAGCACAAAAAAGGTGCATGGGATAGAAATTTAAAGTCATATAAGCCGCTAAAAAGTATTGGCAAAAAAATAGCTGTTTTTGACTTTGGTGTAAAGAGAAATATCTTAAACGAGCTATGTGAAATTGGCCTTGAAGTCATCGTCGTGCCACACGACACTAAGGCTGAAATTTTAATAGAAAAATTTAAAAACGGTGAGATAAATGGGGTATTTTTATCAAATGGTCCTGGTGAGCCAAAAAATTTAAAGGCTGAAATAGGCGAGATCAAAAAGATGATTGAGGCTAAGATACCTATATTTGGCATTTGTCTTGGACATCAGTTACTCTCAAACGCCTTTGGGTACGAGACATATAAGCTTAAATTTGGTCAGCACGGAGCAAATCACCCAGTGCTAAATTTAGAGACAAAAGCAATTGAGATAACAACACAAAATCACAACTACAACGTGCCAGAGAGTATCGCAGAAGTAGCGGTTGTGACTCATAGAAATTTATTTGACAACACAATTGAGGGTGTGAGATACAAAGACTATCCGATCTTTTCAGTTCAGCACCACCCAGAAGCAAGTGGTGGTCCAAGTGAGAGTAAATATATATTTAAGCAGTTTTTAGAAATTTTATAAGATGCAAAATATAAACCTTTACATGATTATCTCAGTTGCATTTTTAAGTAGCTTTAGTCATTGTGTAGGTATGTGCAGCGGATTTTTGAGCTTACAGACTCTATTTTTTAAAGGCAAAAGCAAGAGAGAAATTTTAATGCTAAGTACGCTTTATAGTCTAGCTAGAATTTTTGCTTATGTAGTTTTAGGAGCTTTGTTTGGTGCCTTTGGAGCTGTTATTAGCTTTAGCATGCAAGTAAGAGGTTTGATATTTTTCATAATTGGCTTAATGATCGCGTTTATCGGCATTGCCTTGCTTTTTAGGGGCGAGCTTTTAAAATTTGTAGAGAATCAAAAGGCACTTAATTTTGTAGTAAGAATTGCAAAAACGAGGATTCAAAAGAAAAATTTAACAAATTTTTTATTACTTGGTTTTTTAAATGGCTTTTTACCTTGTGGTGTGGTTTATTATTTTTTGGCACTTGGGATTTTAAGTGCAAATTTTATTGATTCGGCTTTTACAATGCTTGTATTTGGTCTTTGCACATTGCCAGCTATGCTTTTAGCTAGCTTTGTATTTGGAATTTTAAATGAAAAATTTAAAGACATAATGTTTAAGATTTCAGCTAGCATAATGATAATAAATGGAATTTATCTATCATTTTTAGGATATAGAGCAAATGCTTAAGATAGAAAAATAAGAGAAATAATTGTTAATTGCGTCAAAATTTATGAAGTTTGATAAATATAACCAAAAAGGAAGAATAAATGAGCAAGATTCTTAATAATCTAACTGTTCTTATCGTTGAAAATGAGGGAGATGGTAAAAAAATAGTACAAGAAGTTATGCGAGATAAATTCGAAAAAGTTATCACTGCTCAAAATGGCGATGAAGGACTTAAGAAATTTAAAAAATATAATCCAAATATGGTTATAACAGACGTTTTTATGCCTATAATGAATGGCCTTGATATGGCTAAAAGTATTAAAGAAATTTCAAAAGATACACCTATTATAGTTTTTAGCACAAATAGTGAAAAAGAAACACTTCTAAAAGCGATAGATGTTGGTATTGATAAATACGTTTTAAAGCCGATTGATCTTGATGATTTTTTGGTTACATTAGAAAATGTTGCTAAAAATAAGATAGAAACAGCAAATATTATTCAGGTTACAAATGGATATAGTTTTAATAAAATAAAACGTGTGCTTATCAGAGATGGTGTTGAAATTTCTCTTACAAAAAAAGAGCTTGCATTTATATCTTTACTCATAAAAAGACTTGGTACGCTTGTGCTTCACGATGAAATAAAAAATGTTGTTTGGGTTGGCGAGAGCGTGACAGAGGCTGCTATTAGGACCTTCGTTAAGCGTGTCAGAGATAAAGTCGGTAGTAATTTTATAAAAAATGTTCCTGGACTTGGTTACAAAATAGATAGAAGACTCTCCTAGTAAAAGAGAATTTATATTAATTAAGTCTTTTTATAGTTTTTCTACTCTAAAATAACCGAAAATTAATATAAATTTAACTAGGAGGAAAATTTATGCGACCATCCCAGTTGCTACATTATGATTATAGTGTGGCAAAACTCTTTATGTTCTCCACGATATTTTTTGGTATTGTTGGTATGGCTATTGGTGTTTTGGTAGCTTTTCAGCTTGCCTGTCCTGATCTAAACTATATAGCTGGTGAGTATTCGGCATTTGGTAGATTGCGTCCTCTTCATACTAACGGTATCATTTTTGGTTTTATGCTCTCTGGTATATTTGCCACTTGGTATTACATAGGACAGCGTGTTCTAAAAGTATCAATGAGCGAATCTCCGTTTTTGATGTTCATTGGTAAGCTTCATTTTTGGCTTTATATACTTGTTATGATTCTAGCTGTTGTGACACTTTTTATGGGCGAGAGTACATCTAAGGAGTATGCCGAGCTTGAGTGGCCACTAGATATTGCTGTAGTAGTAGTCTGGGTGCTTTGGGGCGTAAGTATATTTGGACTTATTGGCATACGCCGCGAGAAGACACTTTACATCTCAGTTTGGTATTACATTGCTACATTTCTTGGTGTTGCTATGCTTTATCTATTTAATAACATGGAAATTCCAACAAGACTAGTTAGTGGATATGGCTCATGGCTACACTCAGTTTCGATGTATGCTGGCTCAAATGATGCTTTGGTTCAGTGGTGGTACGGCCACAACGCAGTTGCGTTTGTATTTACAGTAGCGATCATCGCCCAAATTTATTATTTCTTGCCAAAAGAGAGCGGACAGCCGATATTTTCTTATAAGCTTTCGCTATTTTCATTCTGGGGTCTTATGTTTATCTATCTTTGGGCTGGCGGTCACCACCTAATATATACTGCTGTGCCTGATTGGATGCAGACTATGGGTTCGGTTTTTTCTATTGTTTTGATTTTACCTTCTTGGGGTTCAGCTATTAATATGCTTCTTACAATGAAAGGCGAATGGACACAACTTCGCGAGAGCCCGCTTATTAAATTTATGATCCTAGCTTCAACTTTTTATATGTTTTCAACTCTTGAAGGCCCTATCTTAGCCATCAAATCTGTAAATGCACTAGCTCACTATACTGACTGGGTGCCAGGACACGTACATGATGGTGCACTTGGCTGGGTTGGTTTTATGACTATGGCGGCACTTTATCATATGACGCCACGTGTCTTTAAGCGCGAAATTTATTCAAAATCCTTAATGGAAGCTCAATTTTGGATACAAACAACAGGTATTGTTTTATACTTTGCTTCGATGTGGATTGCTGGTATTACGCAAGGTATGATGTGGAGAGCGACTGATAGCTATGGAAATTTACTCTACTCATTTATTGATACTGTTGTAGTGCTTATACCTTATTATTACATTAGAGCTATTGGTGGACTTTTGTATTTGATTGGCTTTTTGATGTTTGCTTACAATATCTACAAATCAACTTCTGCTAAAGCTATTTTGGCAGAGCCAAAAAGTGCAACGCCTATGGGCAGTGCTAAAGCCAATGCGGAGGTGATGTGATGTTTGCTTGGTTAGAAAAAAATCCATTCTTTTTTGCAGTTTGCGTCTTTATAGTCATAGCTTATGCTGGTGTGGTAGAAATTTTACCTGACTTTGCAAATAGAGCTAGGCCACTTGAGGGTACAAAACCTTATACAGTTTTAGAGCTTGCTGGAAAAAATATATATATACAAAATGGTTGCAATACTTGCCACTCACAGATGATACGTCCGTTTAAAGCAGAGACTGATAGATACGGCATGTACTCGCTAAGTGGCGAATTTGCTTATGATCGCCCTCATCTTTGGGGTTCAAAAAGAACTGGCCCAGATCTTATGCGTGTGGGTAATTATAGAACGACAGATTGGCATGAAAATCATATGTTAAACCCAGCCTCTGTTGTGCCAGGTTCGATCATGCCAGCATATCCATTTTTATTTAAGAAAAATGCTGATATAGAGACTGCTTACGCTGAAGCGCTAACTGTTAAAAAGGTTTTTAACACACCTTATGATGAGAAAGATATGCCAGCTCTTGGCACTTTTGAGCAAGCAAATGCTAACGTGAAAGAGCAGGCTGCAAGTATCGTTGAAAGTATGAAAGACGAGCAAGTAAAAAGTGCCTTTGCAAAGGGTGAAATTCGCCAGATTGTGGCACTTATCGCCTATCTAAATAGCCTAAAATAGGAGTTAGTAATGGATATTAGAGAACTTCAAGCTTATGGCTATTTTATTTTGACAGCATTCTTAGCTATCACCTTGTATGCTTATTTTTTTCATCTTTACAAAAGTGAAAAGCAAGGTAGAAGAAATTATGAGAAGTATTCAAGATTAGCCCTAGATGATGAGATCGGAAGTAAAATTTTAGAGCAAAAGGCTACAAAGGAGAGCGTATGCAATGGCTAAATTTAGAAGATAATATAAATTTACTTGCGTTAATAGGTGCCATCTTAATTATCGTACTAACTGTCGTTGTAGCTGGCAAGTATGTTGGTCAAATGAAAGTTAAAAAGGATGAAAGCGTAGAGCTTAGCGAGCACAACTGGGATGGGATAGGCGAGTATAAAAATCCAGTTCCATTTGGTTGGGCGGTAGTTTTTTTACTAACGCTTGTTTGGGCGATCTGGTATTATTTACTTGGTTATCCACTAAATTCTTACTCACAAATCGGTGAATACAATAAAGAGGTAAAAGAGGCAAACGCTAAATTTGAAAAAGAGTATGCAAACCCAAGCAAAGAAACGCTTCATGCTATGGGAGAGAGCGTATTTTTGGTGCAATGCTCAGCATGTCATGGCATCACAGGCGATGGCATTGGTGGCAAAGCTGCAAATTTACAAATTTGGGGTAGCGAACAAGGAATAGTCGATACGATACTAAATGGCTCAAAAGGGCTTGATTATCCTATGGGTGAGATGCCAGCAGGGTTAGCTGATGCTGATGGAGCAAAGGCTATCGCAGCTTATGTTGCAAAAGAGATAAGTGCTATAAAAAGTACAAAAAATGAAAATTTAGTAGCTATGGGAAAAGAGCTTTACGCAGCTTGTGCAGCTTGTCACGGAGATGATGGCAAAGGCATGGATGGCATGTCGGCTGATCTTAGTAAATATGGTTCAAGTGAGTTTATAGTGGATGTACTAAATCGTGGTAAAAACGGCAACATCGGTGTTATGCCTAAATTTAATGATGGCAGATTAAACGAGATACAACAAAAAGCAGTTGGCGAATATGTCATATCGCTATCAAAGGGCGAATAATGGAAAATAAAAATAGAAACATCTTTGCTTTAAATGGCATTAGCGGTTATTTGGTGGCAGTTTTGCTTTTGCTATCTATCCTTGGCGTACTTACTTATATTGGTATTGGCTTGCAAAAAGATGTAGCAACCAGGCCTTACTCATTAAAAGATGCAAGTAGTATTGAGATGAAGAGCGTTGATAACGCTAAACACGTCATTATAAAGGAGTAGTGATGCTAGGCATAATAGAAAAAGCCATAATCTTGCTGATAGTTGTTGCAGGAGCTATTTGTGCGTGGTCAGTGCTTACATCAAACCACCTTTTTGTAGGCTAGGTGTGAGAAAATTTATACTCATTTTTATATTTTTGCTCTCACAAAGTTTGGCTTTGGGAGCAAATTTTGTGATAAATAATGATGAAATTCTAAGCCAGAAAGTAAGTGTAAAGCTAAATGAGATCGGCAGTGAGCTTTACGCAAAAAGCGGTATAAATTTAGTAGTTGGCGTATATAAAGATGGTGAGCTAGAAGCTCTTTTTAAAGAGCAAAACCTTAGCTCGCCTTATGCCTTTTTACTGCTTATAAAGGATAAAAAGAAAGTAGAAATTTTTGCCGACAGCAAAACCTCACAGCTCTTTAACAAGGAGCAAATTTTAAGTCCTAATCCAGAATCAGGCACCATCATCCCCATTTTAGTTTCAAAAAATGGCAAAGACGTCTATAACGCCGCTATCTTAAACGGCTACGCAGATATCGCCGAGCAAATCGCATCTAGCTTAAATTTACAGCTTGAAAGTAGTGTTGGAAATTCAAATAAAACTACGTTAAATTTTTTAAGATTTTTCATCTATGGTTTGGTTGCATTTTTTATAATTGTTATCTTTTATAAAAAGGTAAAAAATGGATAAAAAAACCTTTTGGCCTTATGCTATCGTGCTTAGCTTCATTGCTATCATTATCGCTTGCGCAGCAACGATCATCATAGCGCTGAAACATCCAGTCGAAATGGATAGCTCTTATATGCAAAGCTACCAAAATGTCGATGAAAACATAACCTTTATCAAAGAGAGTGAAAAACGTTTTGATGAGAAATTTGATCTAAAATTTGAGCCAAATTTTAATGCTCTAAATGCTAAGTTTAAATTTCATCTAACTCCAAAAAAAGGAGAAATTTCAGCTTTAAAATATGAAATTTTACTCACTCGCCCACAGACAAATAAAGAAAATAAAATTTTAAGAGCTTCATGGCAAGAAAATGATCTAGTAAGCGAAGAAATAAGTCTAAAAGAAGGTAGATGGCAACTACTTTTAAGGCTAAGTGACACTAATGATACAAGGTATTATAAATTTGATCTTAATGTCACAAAATGATCTTAAGATTGTAGCTTTGGTATCTGAGAAAGATCTTAAAGTCAGATTTAAATTTTAACAAACTAATCTTTTTGGCTAAAACTAAAACCAAGTTGCTAAGTTCTTATCAAATAAAGCTATAAATCAAATCTCTTTAAATCCAAAATTTAATCCCAAACGCTCGCAAGTGCCGACATATTCTTTAAATTTATAGATTAGTGGATGCCATTTTTGCGTATCTATCTTTTCATCTTTTAGTAAATTTTCATCTACAAAAATGCCTGTAATCTTACAAGTAACGATGCTAAACCACTCTTTTAACTCTATCTTTTCTGCAACCGTTTCTATCTGTATCTTACACTCTTTTATCCTGGCAGTTTTTGCATTTATGCCAGGCTCTTTGCTGAGATTTGCTGCCTTAAATTTGTCGTGCTCGTAGGTGTAGCCAAGATTCTTTTTTTCTTCTGGCACGTCACTATCACCAGTTAGTTTTTCCATTTTTTGCACAGCTTCTAGCAGACTCTCATCACATAAATTTAGCGTGATATCTGAACCATTTTTGATATTTTTAAAGCCTTGATTTTCAATGCCTATGCCAAGCACCACTGTATTTCCTAACGTCCAAGAGGATGAAAGCACTGTGATATCATCGTTTGCATTTTTATCTTTTGTGGTGGCTAGCAAAACCGGAAAGCCGTAGTAAAAACCTTGTCTGTTTAACTCTTTATGCATTTTTGCTCCTTTTTTGTGATTGTAGCTTTTGGCTCTTTAAGGCTTAAAATTTTAATGTATTTAGATAAAAATTTAAAGCTTTGCCTAAGCGTAAAAAGCGCTCTTTTATAAGCATTTAGCTATCATTGCTTAAAAATTTAAGAGAGAAAAATGCATAACCTAAACCAACTTTTTGTCTTTACGAACTCGCGTAAGATTCGTGAATTTAATGCAAGTTTTAATGATGAGTTAATCCCAAAAAGCCTAAGTATCGCTGAGTTTTATAAAAAGATAGTTTATGTAGATGGTAGGTTTGAGATTGATAGCACCTATGCTTTAGTGCTTATGAATAGAGCCTGTGCCAGTGTCAAAAAGGCAAACTCGGTGCTTAAAATTCCAACTGAGTTTTTTGAATTTTTGAAAAACAATGACTATCTTTTTTCATTTTTTAAAGAGCTAGCTATTAGTAAAAAGAGTATCTCTGAGATCAAATTTAACGATATTTACGCTAATTTTGAGGAGCATCTAGACATACTTGAAGAGGTTTTAAAAGAGTATGAGAGCTTGCTTGATAGAGAAAATCTCTACGATGATATAACCTTGCCAAAAATTTATAACGTAAATGAAGCCTACATTAAGAGCTTTAGTGAAATTTCACTGCACATAGATGGAATTTTAAGTGAATTTGAGTGGGAAATTTTAGAGAAAATCTCAAAGCTAACTGCGCTAAAAATTATCTTTCAAACCAGTGTTTTCAACACAAAGCTAATCAATAAAATAAAGCAAATTTCAGCTATTAGCGAGATTGAAAACTATAAAAAATATGAGCTAAATTTAAAGACAAATGAGCTAATTTGCTTAGAAAATATCAAAAAATTTGAGCCAGTCTTAGAAAAGCGATTTGCCACTAGAAGCCTGCAATGTGCCTACGCTATGGCAAAGGCGAGCGAGTTTGTGCGTGATGGAATAAAGCCTGAAAATATCGCTGTCATATTACCAGATGAGAGTTTTAGTGAAATTTTAAGGCTTCATGATAGAGATAAAATTTTTAACTACGCTATGGGCGAGAGCTTTAAAAATACAAAATTTTATGAGGTACTTTTTTACATCACAAGAGCGATCAATGAAGAGGTAAGACCGGTTTTTGATCAAGGCAAGTGTGAGAGCTACGAGGAGCTTGGCTTTATCTTGAGCACGCTTGGCATAAGCGAAGAGCTTTTTAATAAATTTAAATCAAGCTACTTTGAACTTTGTGACTTTGCGAAATTTAAAGAGCTAATAGACGAGCTTTTAACGCTTGAAAATGAGCCAAGATGTGAAGAAAAGCTTGCGCTTGAGCTTTTTAGGATTGAGAATTTATGCAGGTATTTTAGCTTTAACTTAAAGCAGTTAAGTGAAATTTTCTTGCTAAATATCTCGCGTCTTAGCATCGATGATGTGGGTGGTGGAAAGATTAGCGTCATGGGCATGCTAGAGAGTCGTGGAATAAAATTTGATGGTGTGATCATAGTTGATTTTAATGATAACTTCATCCCAGCAAGAAGCACAAATGAGATGTTTTTAAACTCAAAAGTGAGGCAAAAAGCAGGACTTATAAGCTACCTTGAGCGTGAAAATTTGCAGAGATTTTACTATGAAAGTCTTATAAATAATGCCAAAAAGGTCGCCATAAGCTGTGTTTTAAACGAAGAGAGTATTCCTTCAAGATTTTTAAAAAATTTCAAAACAATAAAAGATGAGAAATTTAGTGACGAGGCGTATTTAGAATTATTTTTAAAAGGAAGTACAAGCCTAAATTTAAGCGATGATGAGATCATTTTGGAGCATGATTTTTTCACTAAACCGCTATCATTTTCTACACTAAATTTATTTCTAACTTGCCCAAGAAAGTATTATTACGCAAAGATAGCTGGTATAAAAGGAGCAAAAGCAATAGCAACTGAGCCAGGATCTAAGCAAGGAAATAGCGTGCATAAGGCGCTTTATGAATACTATACAAGTGATTTTTATAGACAAAAAAATATATTTGATTTGGCTATTTTTAAAGAAATACTTGCAAAGCAAGATTTTTCTTCGCTTGAGCTTGAGATTTGGTCGCAGAAATTTAAAGAATACGCAGAGTTTGAAAATGAACGTTTAAGTGCTGGCTTTAGAGTGCTTGAGTGTGAAAAAGATATAGAGAGTGATTTTTGTGATGTAAAGATAAAAGGCATTATCGATAGGATCGATGCTAGCCCTAATGGTGAGCCTTTTATACTTGATTATAAAACTGGTGAGGCAAATGCGAACTCGCTTCAGCTTGCATTTTATGAAGCACTTTACGGTAGAGAGGTAAAAAGTGCTTACTTTGCTCTAAAGAATGAACCAGTACTTATCAGCTCAAAAAAAAGCGTAGATGATCTAAAGGCTGAGATAGAAAATCTAAAAAGTATAAATAACACTAAGATAAATTTTGAAAGAAAAAGCGGAGCTTGTAAATTTTGCGAGTATGCCATACTTTGTAGGAGAGAGTTATGAAAGATTTTTTAGCCCTAAAAGCAAGTGCTGGAAGCGGGAAAACATTCGCTTTAAGCGTTCGTTATATCGCTTTGGTGCTTCGAGGCGAAAATATAAACGAGATCATCGCTCTAACCTTTACCAAAAAAGCGGCCAATGAGATGAAAGAGCGCATAATCACAACTTTTTTGGACTTGCAAAACAAAAAGGACGAGCTTGATAAGCTTTGCAAAGAGCTTAGCTTGAACCAAGATGAGGTCATAAAAAGACGCGATGAGAAGCTTGATAGATTTTTGCAAAGTGAGTTAAAAATTTATACATTTGATGCATTTTTCTCTGGAATCCTAAAAAAATTTAGTCAAAATTTAGGACTCAGTCCTGATTACAGTGTGCAAGATAGTCTGCAAGATCTGGCGTGGAAAAAATTTGTAAAAGAGGCAAGCAAAGATCAAAAGCTTCTTAGTGAGCTTGCACTCATGATGATAATCTCAAGCCAAAAAGAGGCGAGTTTTTCACAGACTTTGGCTAAATTCTATGAGAGCTTTGGTGGTGAGCTAAAAGATAGTGGTGCAAGCTATCCAGATGATAGCAAGGTAAGAGCAGCGCAAAAGGAGATAAATGAGCATATAGCCTTGCAAAATGGTGCTAGCGATACGGCTAAAAAGACATTTAGTGAGCAAAATTTATTTGAGCTTTTTAAAAATAAGGTCTTTGAAAGAGAGAGCCTAAATTACCGCACTTTTAGCAAAATTTATACAAGTGAGCTTGATGAGCTTTTTGTAAAGCTAAAAGAGGCGGCAAAAGAGTATACTTTGGAGGTCGAAAGATACAGACTTAGCGGTTTTAGTAAGCTCTTAAATGTTTATAAGCACTCAAATTTAGAGCTAAATAAAGAGATAAACGCTTTAAGCTTTGCTGATATAAATAAGCTGGTCTTTAAGCTTTTGGTTGAAAATTTTGATAAAGATGTGCTTTATTTCAGGCTTGATGGTCGCATAAATCACCTTTTGATAGATGAGTTTCAAGATACAAATGTGATCCAATATGAGATCATCTTGCCACTTATCACTGAGATTGTTTCAGGATACGGACAAAACGGGCTTGGAAGCTTTTTTTACGTTGGAGATACGAAGCAGAGCATTTATAAATTTAGGGGCGGTAAAAAAGAGCTTTTCGATAAGCTTGGAGATGATTTTAGTCAGATAGATATAGAAAATTTACCAAGCAACTACCGCAGTTTAAAGGTTTTAGTGAAATTTAATAACGCTATTTTTGAAGAAATTTATCATAGATATGGGCTTAGCTTTGAGCCGCAAAAACCAGCTAAAAAAGATAAGGAGCTAAGCTACAAAGTAAGTGGCGAGTGTCCTTATTTTGAAGCCAAAGAAGATGACTACGGCTACTTGCGCGTGCTAAGCGATGAAGATATCGCTGGTGCAGTCGTTTCACAAGTAAAAGAGCTACTTGCAGCTGGCGTAAATGCAAGTGAGATAACTGTGCTTTGCTGGAAAAATAGCGATATCAGCCTCATCTCAGAGGTGCTTAGCAGTGAGGGGATAAAAAGCGTAAATGAAGGCACCTTAGAGCTAAAGCGAACGTCATTTGTTGCAGCGATCATCGAGTATGCGAAATTTTGTCTTTTTGGTGAAGAAATTTATGAAAAAAATGTAAAAGCACTCGTAAATACAAATCCTAAAAGGCTAAAAATAAAAGCTGAAGATAGTGCGACAAAAAGCCTATTTTATCTAGCTAAAAATTTATATATAAATATGGCTGATGTTGATATTTTAAGGCTTTTTGAGCTAAGCAATGGCTACAAAAATTTAAGTGATTTTATCTTTAATCTTGAAAATTTTAGCTCTAAAATCAGCCCTAAAAATGCTGACGGCGTAAAAATAATGACTGTTCATAAGTCAAAAGGGCTGGAGTTTGCTCACGTGATAGTTTGTGATATGATGAGTAAGGGCAGAGGCGATGACTCAAACTTTATAACAGAATATAGCGAAAAAGGCGAGTGGATAGTAAAAAGCCGAATTTCTGGTAGAGAAAATTTTGACCCTGAGTATGCTGGTGTGTTAGAGCAAATGAGAGAGCTTGAGAAGCAAGAAAATATCAATAAAATTTACGTCGCCTTTACAAGAGCCACAAAGTCGCTTATCATCATTAAACAAGCTGCTCCAAGTGGAAATAGTCCTAGCTTTTTTTCTTTTTATACTAGAAGTGATAAAAGCGAAGTAAACGACTATCTTGATCTAAAAGAGTTTAGTTTTGGTAAAATTTTGCCTAGCAAGAGTGAGCAAAAAGAGGCAAAAAAAGATGAAAAAATGCCTGAAATTTTAAAGATAGAAAGGCAAGAGGTAGAGGCAAGAGAGCAAAAAACGAGCGGTAAAAATTTAGAGGCAATCTATTTTGGTTTAGCGTTTCACTATTTGCTTGAGATGAGTGAGAAATTTGATGAAAATTCGCTTTTAAAAGCTAAAAGTTTAATGCTAAATAAATTTTATAAATTTCTCTCACCTGATAGACTTGAAGATACCTTTAAACGGGCAAAAATGCTAATAAATGAGCCAAAATTTCTAAAGTGCATAAAAGATAAAGAAATTTACAAAGAGCAGCCATTTAAAGTAAAAAATGAACTAAAACAGATGGACTTATTTTGTATTGGAGAGAGCGAAATTTGTGTGATTGACTATAAAACGACCGATAAAAATATCGAGGAAAATAAAAAACAAGTTGGAGAATACAAAGAGGCATTAAGTAAATTTTATCCAAAGCATAGTATAATCGCCGTCATCTTCTACGCTCTTGATGGAAAAATTTCATATATTGAAGTTTAAATGCTACTTAATTTAAGCTTTATAAAAGCATTGTTTAAATACAATCACAACTCAAAAATTAACTTGGCAAAGGTAAGAAAATGACAAAAATAACAAAGCCAAACGAAGTTAAACGAGACTGGATCGTTGTTGATGCAGCTGGTAAACGTTTTGGTAGATTGCTAACTGAGGTAGCAACTATACTTCGTGGCAAAAACAAACCATGCTTCACGCCAAACGTAGATTGTGGCGACTATGTTATCATCATAAATGCTTCAAAAGTAGAATTTACTGGTAATAACAAAGCTGAAGATAAACTTTATCACAGACACTCAGGATACTTTGGTAGCGTAAAGAGTGAAAAATTTGGCGATTTGATAGCAAATAAGCCAGAAAAACTATTTAAATTAGCTGTTCGTGGAATGCTTCCAAAAACTAAACTTGGAAGAGAGATGATAAAAAAACTAAAAGTTTATGCTGGCAGTGAGCATCCTCATACGGCACAAATAGCTAAAAAAGAAGGAAAATAATTATGGCAAAAGTTTATGCAACTGGTAAAAGAAAAACTGCCGTAGCAAAGGTTTGGATAAAAGCTGGAAGCGGTAAAATCGTAGTAAATGGTATGGATCTTAATACTTGGCTTGGTGGACATGAAGCTATAAAGCTTAAAGTAATTCAGCCACTTCTAGTTACTAAACAAGAGAGTTTAATAGATGTAGTAGCTACGACTTTAGGTGGTGGTTATTCAGCACAAGCAGAGGCTTTAAGACACGGTATTTCACGTGCTTTAGCTGATATGGATGCTGATTTTAGAGCAGCACTTAAACCAAAAGGCTTATTAACTAGAGATTCTCGTGTTGTTGAACGTAAGAAATTTGGTAGAAGAAAGGCAAGAAGAAGCCCACAATTCTCTAAACGTTAATGAATTTTTGCAAGTGCTTTTGCATTTGCAAAATTTAAGTTGTGTAAATTTCAAATTTACATTGTTAATTAAATTATGATTTAGAGTCGGTTAAATTTTATTCAGTTAAAATGTAACCACTTTAAAATAAATCCTAAGAAAGGAATTCTAAATATGAAAAAGATTGCTTTAGCTATGGTTGCCGCAACAGCGGTTTTTGCGTCTAACGCAGCATATAATTATGAAGTTACTCCAACTATTGGTGGTGTTCACCCAGAGGGAAATTTGCGTGTAAAAGACCACAACTTCGTTGGTGTTAGAGCTGCTAGAAATCTTGAAGATTTTTTCTTTGATCAAGTAGAGCTTGGTGTTGATTACACTCAAAAAGCAAAAGAAAAAACAGGTAGCTTAACAAGAGAAGGAAGAGTTCTTAGATATCATGCAAATCTTGTAAAAGATATAGTTGATTTTGGACCAGTTAGTCTATATGGCTTAGTTGGTGCTGGTTATGAAGATGTTCCAGCTATTTTTGTTAAAAATGAAGATGGCGGTTTTGGACAATATGGTTTTGGTTTAAGATATCAAGTAACTGATAGATTTGCTCTTAAAGCAGAAGCAAGAGATGCTATCAAATTTGAACATGCTGATCATAACCTATTCTATTCACTAGGCTTTGGTATCGGTCTTGATTCAAAAGTAGCTCCAGTTGTAGCAGCAGCTCCAGTTGCAGCAGCAACTCCAGCAGCAACTCCAGTTCTTGATGATGATAATGATGGCGTGCCAAACGATATAGATCAATGCCCTAACACTCCAGCTGGCGTTGTTGTTGATGAAAGAGGATGCGAGAAAGTTATCGTTCTTAGAGATCTAGATGTTAACTTTGCATTTGATAGCTACAAAGTTGGACCAAAATATGCAGCTGAGATCAAAAAAGTAGCTGACTTTATGGGCGAACACCCAGATTATAAAGTTGTACTTGCTGGTCACACTGATAGCGTAGGTGCAGAAGCTTATAACCAAAAACTATCTGAAAAAAGAGCAAAAGCAGTAGCTGATGTTCTTGCTGGCTATGGCGTAAGCGAGGATAAAATTTCAACAGTTGGCTACGGTGAGCTTAAACCAATTGCTACAAATAAAACTAAAGAAGGTCGCGCTCAAAATAGACGCGTTGAAGCTACTTTCAATAAATAATCTTATTATTCAAAGTTACTTCTTTTAGGGGCTTAGCTTCGGCTAGGCCCTTTTTTATTTCTACGGAGAAAATGATGAAAAAAACCATACTTTTTGATTTGGACGGTACGCTTATTGATTCGACTTCTGCTATTTTAAAAGGATTTGATAGAGCTTTCTTATCTCATGGTAAAAAAGAGCCAGACCATAATGCATTAAAGTCTTTGGTTGGTCATCCGCTTGAAATAATGTTTGAAAGACTTGGTGCAAGCAAAAATTTAATTGACAGCTATATAAAAGAGTATAAAGCTTGCTACGAAAAAATTTATCTTGATGAGACGGTACTTTTAGATTATGCAAATGAAGCATTGAATGAGGCAAGTAGCTTTGCTGATGTTGGTATAGTTACTACGAAAACTTCAAAATTTTCTATTATTTTGTTAGAGCATCTAGGCGTTATGAAATTTATAAAAACGGTTGTCGGACGAGATGATGTCGTAAATCCAAAACCAGATCCAGAGCCAATAAATTTGGCTTTAACTAGACTTAATAAAGATAAAAATAATGCATTTATGGTAGGTGACACCATTATGGATCTAATGGCTGCACAAGCTGCTTTTGTTACAGGCGTGGGACTAACTTGTGGATATGGTCAAAAGAGTGATTTGGAGAAATTTAGTAAACATATTTTCTCAAACCCATTTGAAGCCGTTAGCTTTATAAAAGAGGTTTAATAATCTAATATTCCTAAACTGCTTATATTTTAAATTAAATTCAACATAACGTTTAGCTTGCTTAGCTATAAAATTTACTCCAAAATCTTTTTAAAATATTTTAAATATCTAAATTACTCTAAATAAATTTGCTTTAAAAGCCTACTTTCATAGTAAATCTATCTTATTTAAAATATGAAAATTTGTCTAAAAGTTAGCTAACTTCTAGGAGATCGTAGGTTTAAGACCCTAGCCACCTTTAGAGCGCTTGCAAATGCAAAATGTAAGTTATATCCGCCAAGCATGCCAGTGATGTCCAAGACTTCACCAACAAAATAAAGTCCCTTAACGTTATAAGCTTGTAAATTTTCATCTAAAAATTCACTCTTTATGCCACCTTTTGTAACTTCCGCTCTTTCAAAGCCAAATGTCCCAGCCGGGGCAAATTCATAAGCAAAAAGCCTTTTTATGATTTGTCTCTCTTCATCGCTAAATTCATAAAAAGCTCTATCTTTTAGGCCAAAATTTTTTAAAAACTCCAGCACAAATCTCTTTGGCAAGGGCAAAACCGAGCTAAGCTGCTTTTTGCCATCTATTAAATTTTTCTCACTAAATTTGGGCAAAAAATTTATGCAAATTCGCCCCTTTTGCCAAAATAGCGAGGCATTTAGTATCGCTGGTCCGCTTATGCCCCTATGCGTAAAAAGCAGATTGTCACTAAATTTATGGCTTTCATTTTTGATATTTATCTCCACCTCGGCGTTTAGGCTAATGCCACTAAGTTCTTTAAACCAAAACTCATCTTTTTGTACACTAAATCCAACAAGTGCAGGCGCAAGAGTTGATGTTCCAATGCCAAAATCATTTGCTATTTTATAGCCAATGTCACTTGCGCCAAGGGCTTTGTAGCTTAATCCTCCACTTGCGATGACTAAATTTCTAGCTCTAAATTTCTCATCTTTTGTCAAAATTTCAAAAATTTCATCTACTTTTTTAGCGCCAAGAACTTCTTTGTTATAAAAAATATCTGCATTTTGCCTTTTTAAAAGTACGCTCAAGACGCTCTTTGCGCCGCTATCGCAGAAAAACTGATTTTGCTTTTCCTCACTAAATTTAAGCTCGCTAAAAAATTTTAAAACTTGATCTGGAGTCAGCACTTTTAAAATTTGTTCTATAAATTTTTGCTCGCCAAGATAGTTTTTAGCGCTTATGAAGTGATTTGTGATGTTGCATCTGCCACCACCGCTTGCTAGGATCTTTTTGCCAGCGCTGTTATTTTTTTCTAAGATGGCAGCCTTTTTACCATTTAAATTTGCTCCTAAAAATAGTCCGCTAGCACCGGCGCCAATGATGATGACGTCGTAGATCAAAACTTCAAGCTCTCTTTTAAAGCAGCCTCGCTTGTTAGGCGAGAGTCAAATTTGATCACTTGATTTTTCTCGTTTTTGTAATAATCCACGACACCTTTTTGGCTATTTAGTAACTCTAAATTTAAGCTTACCTCAGGGCTTAGGTAGATGTTTTTAAAAATTCTTGGATCACTTAGGCTAAAGAGTAAAATAAGCCAGATCACGCAAAGCACCACGCAGATGATGGCGAGTACTTTAAAGCCAAAGGCATGCAAGATGTATCCACCAAATGCACCTCCAACAAAGCTTCCTAGATAGCCAAATGAATTAAATACACCGAGAGCTGAGCCTTTTTGTGAGGATTTTACAAATTTTGTTGCAGTTGATTGCATAATGGGCTCGTGAAGGTTAAATCCTATAAAAAATATAGCAACTCCCAAAACGAAGATAAAAAGCGTAAAACTAATGGCAAAAATAGTGTAGGTTAGAGCAAAAAGCAGCGTACCAGCTATCAAGATGACCTTGCTAAGCCCCTTGCCATCGCCAAGGGCGCCAGCTAGCCCCATAGCCAAAAAGCCAAGTACGGCACCAAGTGAATAGATCTTGTAAAGCTCGCTGCTTTCGTAACCGTACTCTTTTACTAAAACGATAGGGATCACCAGAAATGCGATGCTTGCTAGCATCTTTTGCATAAAAGAGGTAAAATTTATGATCATGTAGTCTTTTTGTAAAAAAAGCTTACCAAATGGCACTTTTTCACTTTTAGCACTCACTTTTATCTCTTTTGGCACAACGGTGTAAAGAAGTACAATGCAAAGTAGGCTAAGAGCGGCACTTAGATAAAAGAGACTTGAAAGTCCGTAGTCTTTGGCAAGAAGCGGCCCAAGCACCATAGAAAGTGTGAAACTAAGCCCTATAAAAGCACCCATTATCGCCATGGCTCTTGAGCGTTTTTCTTCTGTTATATAGTCACTTATCATCGCAGTTGCAACTGCTCCGATAGCACCTACGCCTTGTAAAAATCTACCAAATAGCATGATAAAAATATCGCTTGTAAGTGCACAAATTATTGAGCCGATGATAAAAACCAAAAGTCCGATTGTTAATGTTTTTTTGCGTCCTATCCTATCCGAGAGCGCTCCAAAAGGTACTTGAAATATCATCTGCGAGATCGCATAGACGCCTACTATTAGCCCTACTAAAAACTCGTTTGCTCCTCGTAAATTTAAGGCATAAAGGCTAAGCACTGGCAAAACTATAAAAAGACCTAAAAACCTACTTGCTATGATAAAAGATAGTGGTAAAACGCTTTTTAACATAAAATTTTCCTTATTTTTAAAAGGACTAAGTTTATCATTTTAACGCTAATTTAAATTTAAAAATTTAATCTACTTTTTTGTAAAATACGCCCAAAAATCAAGGAGCTCTTGCAATGAAGATCGTGCTTGCGACATCAAATTTAGACAAAGTAAAAGAGATAAAAGAGTATTTAAAAGGCTATGAAATTTACGCCTTAGGCGAGGTTGTAAAGCCATTTGAGATCGTTGAAGATGGCAGCACTTTTCAGCAAAATGCACTCATAAAGTCAAGAGCCGTCTTTGCAAAGCTTAAAGAGCAGGGGCTTGATAATGAGTTTATCGCTCTTAGCGATGATAGCGGTATCAGCGTGGATGCACTTGGTGGTGAGCCGGGAATCTACTCAGCTCGCTATTTTGACCTTGATGAAAATGGCAAGGTATGCGGTAAAAACGCAAATGACGCAAACAATAGAGCAAAACTCATTAGCAAGCTAAAGGCGCTAAATTTAGAGAGTTCATCAGCGCACTATACTGCCTGTATCGCTATTAGCTCAAAATTTGGCGACTACACGACGCATGGCTTTATGTATGGCAAAGCGGTAAATGAGGAGCGTGGTACAAATGGCTTTGGCTACGACGCGATCTTTATCCCAGATGGCTTTACTAAAACGCTTGGCGAGCTAGATAATGAGACGAAGCTTAAAATTTCTCACCGCTCAAATGGGCTTGAGCTTGCAAATTTCGTGCTAAAAAGTCTAAAGAAAAACTTTAGTTAAGCTCTTTTAGCCCTTTGTTGGCTCGCTCTAAAAGATCCCGTGCGCGAGGATTTTGCTCTTTTCCATTTAAAATTTCAAGCACTTTTTTGTAGTTTTTGGCGGCTTCGTCCTTTTGCTTAAGCTTTGCTAGGTCGTTAGCAAGCTCTACTAAAAGCTCTGATCGCACAAGCTCGTTGCTGCTTAACTCTGGCGTGATATCAAGTAAATTTAGCGCTAGAAGGTGGTTTTCATGGGCTTTGTCAAAGTCGTTTTTTAGGTAGTAGGTGCTAGCGATGCCTTTTATACAGATGAGTTCGTCGTGCATCGGAGCATTTGGCACGTCGTCATAAATTTTTAGAGCTTCTTGAAAATTAGCAAGCGCCTCGTAGTATCTGCCTAGCGCCTTTTGTGCTGCACCTAGGCTGTGATAAGAGCGCGCTAGCAGAAGTTTGTCACTAACGTTTGCCGCGAGCTCTAGGGCTTTTTGCGAGAGCTCTAGCGTCTTTTGTGGCTCTTTATTTACCATGCACATGCTAGCGCCATTTATGAGCGAAGTGATCGCCTGCTCGGTGTTGCCCTCTTTTAAGCAGACATCAGTCGCTTGCTCGGCTAAATTTATGGCTCTCTCCAAATTTCTATCGCTTTTATAAAACTCCCTCACACTCTCTTGTATTAGCTCGTCACAGCTACTTGCAAAGAGGCAAATAGGCGCTAAAAATGGCAAAATTTTCTTCATCTTTTTACCTTTAAATTTTTGCCTTATTTTACCTTTTAAAGCGAGAAATTTATATTAACTTCGCTAAAATCACTAAAATTTAAAGGAGCCCAAATGTCAAATATCTTAATCATAGGCGCGGGCGGCGTGAGCCAAGTCGCAACTGTAAAATGCGCGATGAACGCGGACGTTTTTAGCAAGATCACCCTTGCAAGCCGTACCAAAAGCAAGTGCGACGCAATCGCTAAATTTATCAAAGACCGCCTAGGCGTGGCTATCGACACCGCTCAGATCGACGCAGACGATACCGATGCCGTAGTCGCGCTCATCAAAAAAACGGGCACCGATTTACTTTTAAACGTCGCACTGCCCTATCAGGACCTAACTCTCATGGATGCGTGCTCTCGCGCCGGCATCCCATACATCGACACCGCAAACTACGAGCATCCCGACACCGCTAAATTTGAATACAAGCTGCAGTGGGCGAAGGACGAGGACTTTAAAAAGGCGGACACCATGGCGCTTCTCGGCTCTGGCTTTGATCCGGGCGTGACGAACGTATTTTGCGCCTACGCGCAGCAAAATCTATTTGACGAGATCCATGAGATCGACATCCTGGACTGCAACGCGGGCGATCACGGCTACCCGTTCGCGACGAATTTCAACCCCGAAATCAACCTGCGCGAAGTGAGCGCAAAGGGTCGCTACTGGGAGCGCGGCGAGTGGAAAGAAACCGAGCCGATGGAAATAATGTTCAAATGGGACTACCCTAAAGTCGGCGTCAAAGATAGCTATCTGCTCTACCACGAGGAGCTAGAAAGCTTAGTAAAAAACATCAAAGGACTAAAGCGAATCCGCTTTTTCATGACCTTTGGACAAAGCTACCTCACGCATATGAAATGCCTAGAAAACGTCGGCATGCTACGCATCGACGAGGTCGAGCACAACGGCGTGAAAATCGTGCCGATACAGTTTCTAAAGACACTGCTACCAGATCCTGCAAGCCTAGGCCCTCGCACGAAGGGCAAAACCAACATCGGCTGCGTGATACGTGGCTTAAAAGACGGCAAAGAGCGCCAAGTCTACATCTACAATGTCTGCGACCATGAGGCTTGCTACGCCGAGACGGGTGCGCAGGCCGTGAGCTACACGACGGGCGTGCCTGCGATGATCGGCTCGATGATGGTGGCAAAGGGTATCTGGAGCGGCAAGGGCGTCTTTAATATGGAAAATTTCGACGCCAAGCCCTTCATGGACGAGCTAAATAAGCAGGGCTTGCCGTGGGAGATAATCGAAATGAAACCCGGCGAGAGGTATGAAGTAAAGTAAGAAATATTCTAACAAGATGGTAAAATTCTTTACCATCTTTTATTTTCTATTAAATATGCAGTCTTCAAGCTCTTTATAAACCAAAGTGTCTGGTAAAATAAAATTTGATAAATTTTCTTTGAAGATTTCAATATTAATAGGCGTCGTTATGCCACAACACTTTTTAATTTCTCCACCCTTATCCTTCACATTGTTATTTACTACATCTGTTACTACAGCATCATACCTACTCTCATCAAATTGGCACCCCTTTTTGTCGCAATAAGCCTTTAAAATCTCTTTATCAAATAAATAATTTTCTATTTCCCATCTTTTCATAACTCTAAAGCTATTTTCTTGACCATCAAGGTATTCTTGCCTATCAAATTCACTCACATTGCCGCCTGAAGCTATATCCCTATCTTTAAATACCCAAATTTCCAAGTCTTTAAATACTTTTCCAAGTATGGCTATCGCTATTCTACTTCTATAGTCTAGCTCAGTATTTCCACCACTTGATACAAATAAAGTATCTGGATATTTTTTATTGAAAATATTATTTAATACCTTTGCATCCAATCCTTTTTCATAGCTATCTTTTAATTCTGCTCTCCCTTCGCAATAAATTATTCTTTTAGGTGCAATTAAGCCTGTTAAATCGTCTAAGGCAGTTTCAAAAATTTCTTTCCATTCATTATAGTTTTTATCAATGGGTTTTAGTTCTATTTTATCGGATAGATTAATGTTTTTATGAAATTTAATGATTTGACTATCGCCTATAAAGTCCGTTTGTAAGGCCCTTAAAAAACCTATACTGTGCGTTGTTATCCAAATTTGACCTTCATCATCTATTAGATTATTTATCTCTTTCATAAGATTTCTTTGTATACATGTATTTATATGAAGCTCCGGCTCGTCTATTAAATAAATAGAGCCTTTATATTTTTCTTTTCTCAAAAATAAATCTAAAAGTATATCAACTACTTCTTTTTCGCCAGAAGATAAACTATTGAAAGAAAATTTTACATCAGAATCAGGCTTTTTGAAAAATAAAGTGCCATTGCCACCTTCAACTTCTCCCATACTAACTATTTCTAAATCTAAACAGTTTTTAATTGAATTATTTAGTTGGTCTATAACATGTTTTCTAGCTTCAGACGGTTTTAAATCATTGTCATCTCTATATGAATTAAAATATGCAAGCAGTCCCCTATAGTTTTCTTCTATTTTTTCATCAATGCTAACGGAATAGCTAGCACCATATCTATTTTCCTCTATTGGGCTGACTGCTCTAATTTCTTTAATATTTAAATCATTGTTATATCTATATGGGCTTCTAAACGAAAATAGACTATTTAGACTATTTTTATATTTTTCTATATTACGCAGTTCATCCTTTCTATAAACAATACCACCTACAACAAAATCTATATCAATTAGTTCATAGAAATTTTTATTATTTGATCTAAAAAAATAATTCTTAACACTACCGGATGGGTCTGTTCCTATACGTGCACCAAAAGATGGGCCTAATGCAATAAAAGCGTCCAATACACTACTTTTACCACAACCATTTGGGCCGACAATAGCAACGATTTTCTTTGGGCTATCTCCTAAATCAATAGTTAAATCCTTAAAACGTTTAAATTCTTGTATACGCACTTTAGATACCTTCATTGTTAAACCTTATTATTTTTAATTACACTTCTCAAATTTCTGCTTTAAATTTTAAAAACTTCGTGCTTGGATAGCTCGTATTTGTCGTATATCACGGCATTATCATCGCCGGTAGGCTGCATGAGGTCGTATGCTAGCCCACCTTTTTTAAATTTTATATTAAAAACACTAATTCTGCGCTTGGCGTCTATCTTGGGGATGCCGATTTCATCGATATCTTTAAAATAAAATTTCGCTTTCTTACCGCCCTTTTGCACTAAAAGTCCGTCATCTTCGATTTTTTGGTATCACAGAATAAGAAACTAGGATAAAGAGGTAACTTCGGCACAAGCTAACTTACTGGCGCCGAAATTGAAAGTTATTTTATCGCTGCCTCAAATCCAACATCTACATCTGGATAGCTCTTTCCGCCGTGAAATGGTTTGGCGGCAGCGGCAAATTTATCAAAGCTCTCATTTAGCTTCAAATCATTTACAAGATCAACCGAAAATTTTGCTACTAGCTTGCCATTTTGCACTTCATATTTTGTTTTAAAAATTTTTGAGTTGCCATTTATGCTAAGCTCAACATCCATTTCTCCGGCTTTATTATCGCCATTTACCGCTACGATCTTGCCATCTACGGACTTGCCATCGAAAATAATGCCAATCCTTTTATCGCGGTCAGGCAGCTTTGTATCGATATCTTTTGGCTCAAGCTTAAATTCAAAGCTCTTTAAAAAATCAGCAAAATTTGCGTTTTCTTGACTTTTAAAATTTATCGTTTTAAAAGTACCTGGTACGGCTGTTTTATTTGCTAGCTTGTAACCAGTAAATGTTACCTTTGGTTCACCTTCTACGCTAAATGCAAGAGCTGAAACTGCGAAAAATGAAGCTGCTAAAGCAACAGAAGTAAGTTTGTTCATAAAGAATCCTTTTTATAATATTGATAATAAATATCGCAAATTATATACCCACTTACTTCAAAAAAGACTTAAAATCTCTTTTTAATTAATGAATAAATTTTTAATAGCTTCTTACTCTGGATCATCGCTAAAATCGTTATCCCTAAAGATCACATAAAAATTTATGAGCCAAAAAACAAAAGCAATTGCTATGAGTGTTGCTGGTAAATGAATATAAAAGCCACTCCAAAAATAAGCCAAAATTCCTCTACTAATGCCAGCTAAAAGAACTAAAATAAATGCAATTTTGCTAAGGCGTAAAAACTCAAGCTCTTGCCCGCTGTGACGAAGTCCTGCGACATTAAATATAAGCATTACGCTAAAAATTACTGCATTTATCGCTATTAGATGCATAAAATTTGTTTCAAGATGAAGCCCAAAAATACCGCTAAAGCCGATCCCTAAAAATCCAACTGCTAAAAATAGTTGCATAAAATAGTATAAAAGCACAAAACTATGCTTAAAAAGCTCTTTATAATGCCACTCTTTAAGCTTTGCAAGTACCGCACTTCCACAAGCTATCGCAGCATAATAGACACCTAAGCTTGTTTCAAAAAATATATTTAAAAGTAAAAAGGCACAAACGCAGCAAATAGCGATATTTTTATAGATAAAATTTGGCACAAAAACAGCTTCATCCATATCGTTTTCTCGCTTTAGCGCTTCTTTGCCAAGTACAACGCTAACACGATATGAAATAAGCAAGATAGCGATGATATGAAGATAAATTTGCAAATTTAAAAATTTTTCGTTGCCACTTATTAGATAGTAAATTTCAAAACCTAAAATGCCAAACAAAAATCCTAGCACGCCAAATTGATCAACATTTTTATCTCGCCAGATCATATAAAGACAAAGCATAACGAGATATGCCCAAAAAAACGTAATAAAAAAATGTGCTAAAAATAAGCTAAAAAGTGCTGCTATAAAGCTAGTAGCAAAGAGTGAAAATAAAATATAAGCGTGGACTTTTAGTGATGAGCTGAAATTTGTCCAATCAGTTAGTCCAGTTAGCAAAAATCCAGCATAAGCAAGCGCCAAAAATAGTTGCAAAAATATAAATTTATGTAAGCTCACAAAATCAGTTGGAGTAAAAAACACACTAGCGCCAAGCACCGCACAGGCGGCACTCATTAAGAAAAATATCCTTATAGGATGAGTAAAAAAGTTATTAATCATAATAAATTTGCCCTTTGAAATTTTCATCTATCATCTTGCTAATAAAAGTAAAATCGCGCTCTTTGAAATCTTTGTCTATTTCAAGTTCTCTTTGTATGACTGCACCTTTACTTGATAAGAAATAAATTCTATTTGACATCTTTACAGCTTCCATTCTATCGTGTGTGACAAGAACTACGCTCATACCTTCGCTCACTCTTTGGCCAATAATTTCAATTAAAATTTCTTTCATATCATAATCAAGCCCAGAAAAAGGCTCATCCATCAAAAGTAGATCAGGCTTTGTTACAACCGCTCTTACGAAAGCTACCCTTTGCCTCATACCGCCGCTTAGCTCGCTTGGGTATTTTAAAGTATCCTTTTGGCTTAATCCAACCTTTTTAAAAAGCTCTAAAACAGCGTTAATGTCTGGTTTATCCATAACCAAAAGCACATTTTCAAGAGCATTTTTCCATGTTAGCAGGCGATTTTCTTGAAAAAAGTATGTAGTCTTTTTAAAGTTATTAAAAATTTTTCCTTTTCTAGGCTCATTTAGTCCGCTAATAAGCCGAAGTATCGTTGTCTTGCCACATCCTGATGGTCCAAAAAGCGTCACTACCTCGCCACCTTTTACATTTAGGCTAAAATTCCTTACGACCTTATCTCTTAAAATTTCATACTCTACATTTTTAAGCTCAAGCATCATCTTCTCCAAGGCATCAAAGCTATTTTTAGTGGCTCGATGATGAGATATTCAAAAAGCATGATAAGAGTGATACTTAAAAGAACATACGCCATTACCTCGGTTGTTTCAAGCATTGCCCTTGCATTTGATATCTTTGCTCCCATGCCGTTATTTGCACCTAGTAGCTCAGCCATTATGACTATCTTTACACCCATTGCGACAGCTACGCTAATAGAGCTTATTATGTAGCTCGTAAGATGCGGGATGTAAAGGTGTCTTATCTTTTTTAAAATTCCTAGATTATAAGCGTCAAACATCTCTTTTAGCTCCTCATCTACGCTACTCATAGCAACTGCTGAGCTTGCAAAAGTAAGCGGTAAAACGGTTATAAAGATAGTAAAAACGGTGCTAAAATTTCCAAATCCAAACCAAAAAATAGCAAGCACTATCCAAATAATTGGTGGCATTGACAAAAGCAAGGTGATAACAGGCTTTAAAAAGGCTGCAAAACTTTTAAAGCTACCTGCTATTAGCCCTAAAAATATACCAAAAAATGTTGCCGAGCAAACTCCGATCAGTGATCTGCAAAGCGTTATATTTATCTCGCTGTTTTTATAATCTTTTAAAATTTCACAGGCTTTTAAAAATACATCTTTTGGTGGCGGAAGCAAGAGTGGGGAGCTAAACTCGCTTCCCACTTGCCAAATGGCTAAGATCAAAAAAACTACGGCAAATCCGCTAAATCCACCCCAAAAATAGTCAATTATTTTTAAAAAGCTTGAGCGATCTTTTTTAATGCCATCAATTAGTATCATAAAAATAGACCTTTATCTGGCATCTTGCCGCCTAGAAATTTTGGATTAAACTGATAAATTTCTTCAAAAAACGCCATGATCTCATTTTGCAGTTCATTTGCTTTTGTTACTGTTAGATTTGCTTTGTCAAAAGCATTTGCAAGTGCTACTTCTGGAGCTGGCAAGTAGCTTGAGCCGATCTTTGCTGCGCTTTGTTTATTCTCAAGTATCCAAGAAAGTGCATTTTTAAGATCACTATGAAGCGTATCAAATAGACTTAAGTTTTTCTCGTAAAAGCCTCTTTCTACGATAATGCCAGCCATTGGGATTATCGGTTTTGTGCCAAAGCTCTCGCCCCAAATTTTTGGAAAATCAACTGAGTAATGCACGCTAACGCCTGCTTTTTTGCCACGCAAAATAGTCGCTTCGCCAAGAGGTTGTGGGACTATTAAAATGTCAAAATCTTTTTGTAAAAATAAAAGTAGGGCTTCAGGAGGCGTTGCTGTATAGGTGATATCTATCTTGCTAACGTCTATGCCTCGCTTCTTGCAAAGCGCTCTTAAAACAAGATCAGGCATGTCACCTCTAAATGGCATGATAAGCTTTTTGCCTACAAAATCCTCTAAATTTTTGATCTTTTCATCCTTAACCATAGCGTTCATAACGCCAAGTGTCAGTAAATTTAACATCGCAAAATCAAGCCCTTGGTTTCTTAAATTTGCAGCGACATTTGAAGGCGACATTGTGACTTTGATATCTCCACTAGCTACGCCTGCACGCAGCTGATCTGGTGTTTTCCAGATATTTAGGCTTACATCATAAGTTTTATTTAACTCGCCTTGCAGTGCAGCAACTGCCATTATGACACTTGGGATCGCTGGCGCGCCCCACATATTAAAGCTCTCTTTTGCAAATAAATTTGGTGCAAATGCGCTAACGCCTAAAGCTGTGCTAAGTCCTAAAAATTTTCTTCTATCTAACATCTTTTTCTCCTTTAAAAACTGCTGTGAAAGCTAATGAAAAATATCCTACCAGGGGCATGAACGACTACTGGATCAAGTGCTGCCACGTGATCGCCACTGATAAATTCCGCATAATCTTTGTCAAATAAATTTGCTACGCCAAACCTTATGCCAACTTTGTTTTTAAACTCTACGCCGCCATAAAGATCAAGCAAACCAAATCCTTTTGCGGCCTCTTTCTTGTCGATACCTAGACCATTTTGCTTGCTAAAATCGCCTCTAGTTTGCTTTGAAACTAGCCTTAGTGCGGTGCCTAGGTTGTAGCTGCCAAAGCTTGCATAGTCTTTGTAGTCAAATGCAAAATTTGCCTCAAAAGGCCTTATTTGATAAAGCGGCCTGCCATCAGTTTTGTTTTGTCCGTAGTTGTAGTAAAACGAGCTTTTTAAGCCAAAGTGCCTTGCAAAACTATATTCTGTATTGAAATTTACACTATAAAGCGTTGCATCAACGTTTCTTGAGACGACAGCATTTTTATTTAGTGGCATCGCAGCTTTTGAGTGGCGTCTATCAAAAATAATCAAATTTTTAACGCTATCAGCGATGAAATGTCCTCCAAAGCTAAATGCATCTTTGTTTTGAAGCGAGTTTAGGTATTCTTTGTAAAACTGGCTGCCAAATTTAAAGCCAAGAACCGCTCTATTGTGTCTTTCTGGCTCTAAATTTGGATTTGCTATCCAGCCTTTATCGCCCACGCCATAAAGTGCGTTAAAACGCTCCATGTTGCTTGGCAAACGAGATAAACTCTCAAGTTTTGCAAAGTAGCTATCCTTGTCGTTTGGTGTAAATTTATATTTTAAACTTGCACTAAAAGCGTCTTTTTTGATCTTATCGCTTACGTCTTTGCCATAAATTTGACGAAGTAGTCCACGAGTCGTACTAATAGCTGGATTTGGTGCAAAAAATTTAGTATCAAGTCCGTTAAGCTTACTTCTTTGCTCTTCATATTTTAAGGCAAGCGAGGCTTCATTTGCTTCATTAAATTTATAAGCAAGTGTGTCAAAGAGCATAAATTTATCATTTCTGACATCAGCAAATCTGTATCCGTTAAAGACCCAGTTGTTGCCTTGTTTCATGTATCTTTTGCCGTCATGTTTATCTTTTTCAAAGCCAGCGCCTATTTGATTGTGAAAGCTTGCAAAGTCAGCGTCATATTTTAAATTTGCCTCAAATATATTTCTCTTTAAATCCACTTTTACATTTGGAGTGGCATCCCTTAGATGAAAATTATCAGCTTTTCGCTCAACCTTTTTTGTAGCAAGCTCAAAATTTAGCGTATTTGAAAGATCTTCTTCACCCAAGCGAATATTTAGCTTGCCAACTTTTCTTGTCGTTTTAAAGGCATCCATCGCGTGCTCTGGCTGCTTGTCTTTATCAATATTGTCTCTTAAAAACGTAAGCCTAAGCTCGCTAAGATCATTTGGCACGAAGCCTAAGATAGCGCTTTGGCCTTGCCTATTGTAGCCATAGTCCCATCTTTTGCCACTTCCATCTTTATAATTATTTGCTTTGGTGAAATTTGCATTTAAAATGGTATAAAAATTTGCGCCGCGATATTTAAAAAGCGATGAGTTGTAAAAGCTTTTGCCATACATTCCAGCCGAGATATGAAACATATCAGCTGAGTTGTCAAGCAAATTTGTAACAAATGGGTATTCGCCTCTTTGAGTGCGGTCAAATTGATTTTCCACAAAGGCACTTTGTGCAATGTTTGGCGTAATGACTGGTGGCGGAGCAAATTCTCTAATAGGCTTTATAATGTCTAAATTTGCTTCATTTGCTAGAAGCAGTGATGAAAGAACTGCTAGGCTTAAAATGGGCCTCATGTAAACTCCTTTTTAAAGATATAATTATGATTTCTTTTATCAGAATTATAGTAGTAAAAGCCTTTATAAAAGTTGATGTAAGTCATCTTTTAAATTTTTAATCCATAATTACGAGCTTATTGTAGATAAAATGCTTAATTTTATTTTTGCAAGAGTAGCTAAATGGTGTAAATTTAATGTGAAAAATGTATAAAATTTTGATAATTGTTATATAAAATTTTAAATCATAGGTTGATTTAATTATGCTCTAAAATTATTAAGCCTATCTCTTAGCTCTTTTGAAATGGTAAATTTTGAGAGTTCATATTTATCAAAAATGATGATCAAATCATCACCTAGTGGTTGCACTAACCCAAAGCAAGCATCTCTATCAAGACGGTTTTTCTTAAATTTTACGCTTAAAGTTTCAACTTTTTTCTTATCACCAAAGCTCTTAATGGCGATTTCGTCGATATCTTTAAAGTAAAATTTTATACTTTTTGAGCCTTTTGTGATGATAAACCCATCATCTTCAATACGTAAAAAGTTGTTTTGAAAAATTTTTCTAACACAAAAGAACACTGAGAGAGCACCAATGATGATGCCAAAGAGAGACACTGCACCAAGAGCTAGATAAAAGTAGCCAACGATGCTAAATATAAAAAGTCCAAGCCCAAAGGCTAGTGCCCAAAAAACATCTTTTTTACTCTCTTTTGTTATCATCATTTTTCCTTTTAAGCTAAAATTCCAGCACCATTTATCGCTTGGCTGCGCTCTTTTGCATAAATTCTCTCGCCATTTATCACGTCATATTTCCAGATCGGCGCATTTGCCTTAAAGTCCTCGACAAACTCGTTTATAAGCCTTAGCGCGACCTTTCTTTGAGGGCTCACTACACCTGCTACATAAGAGCTCGTATGCACCGGTACATCGCCTTTTGAGTGAGCAAAGAGCACGTAGGCATTTTCTTTTTTAGCTCGCTCCTGCCAAGCATCTAGCCATTTTTTAAGGATCGGCTCATAAATATCGAAGCTAAGCGCCGAAATACCGCCCTCTTCTCTTACTATGCCTACAAAAGTGATGAGCGCGCCGCAGTTTTTATCTTTAAATTTATCATACCACTCGTTTGTGATGCTTTGAACGTCCAAGCTTCCATTATAAATTTGCATCTTAGCCTCCACAAACTGGCGGTAATATAGAAATTTTATCGCCTGATTTAAGAGCGAAATTTATATCGCTTACGATCTCGTCATTTACAGCCACAGCGCAGATATTTAGCCACTTTTTAAGCTCTTCTTTCTCGCTTAAAGCCGCTTTTACCTCGCCTAAATTTTTTGCTTCTACTTTTATACTCTCAAGCCCTATAGGCCCAAGAAATTCGATCTCTACCACATTTTATCCTTTGAAATTTTTGCTGATTTTACTTAAAAATAAATTTAGATATACTTATTTGAAAATTTACAAAAGAGATAGAAGATGAACGAAATTTTAAAAAGCATAAAAACCCCAGCCTACGTCTGCGAAGAGGCCAAAGTACGTAAAAATTTGGAGCTTTTAAAGTATGTAAAAGAGCAAAGTGGAGCTAAAATTTTAGTGGCTCTTAAGGGTTTTGCATTTAGCGGAGTGATGGACTTGGTGGGCTCATACCTTGACGGAGCGACTTGCAGTGGGCTTCACGAAGCTAAATTTGCGAGCGAATACGTAAAAGGCGAGATCCACACGTATAGCCCAGCCTTTAAAGATGAGGATTTTTATGAAATTTTAAAAATTTCAAAGCACATCACGTTTAACTCTTTTGCTCAGTGGCAAAAATTTAAAGGCATTGCCCTGCAAAATGGCATCATATGTGGCCTGCGGGTCAATCCAGAGGTTTCGCTCGCCCCAACTGATAGCTACAACCCATGCGCTAAATTTAGCAGGCTTGGCATCACGAGAGCAAATTTTAAGCCAGAACTTCTTGATGGCATCACTGGGCTTCATTTTCACGCGCTTTGCGAGGAGAGTGCTAGTAGCTTGCAAACCGTACTGGAGGCATTTGAGGAGAAATTTGGCGAGTTTATACCAAAGATGAAGTGGATAAATATGGGCGGCGGCCACCACATCACGAGGGCTGATTACGACGTGGAGCTGCTTATAAATATCATTAGGCGCTTCCGCGAAAAATACGGCGTAGAGGTCTATCTGGAGCCTGGCGAGGCTGTGGGCTGGCAGACTGGCTTTTTGATAAGCAGCGTGCTTGACATCGTGCACAACGAGAAAGATATCGCCATCCTTGACACCTCAGCTGAGGCGCACATGCCAGATACTGTGCTCATGCCTTACCGCCCAGCCGTTAGAGGCGAGAGTGAAAATGGCAAATTTGCTTATAGATTTGGTGGCAATACCTGCCTAGCTGGCGATATAGTGGGGCTTGAAGCGGGCGACGCGGAGTATAAATTTGATAGCGAACTTAAAATCGGCGAGCGCGTCATCTTTGAAGATCAAATCCACTACACCATCGTGAAAAATACGACATTTAACGGCATTAAATTGCCTAATTTGGTGCTTTTAAAAGAAAATGGTGAGATAAAGATGATCCGTGAATTTGGATACGAAGAGTATAGACGCAGAAACTAATCACTAGTGTTTTGGTTAGCTTTTGATAGCTAAATACTAAAAGTTCATTTGTATGTTTGTATGTATATCTATAAAATTTTTATAGATTAATATCCATAAATTTTGGAAAATTTATCTATCTTTGAGCTTTCTTGCCAGTTGTATTCGGTCTCGTTTGCGATATTTTGGGCTAGCTCCTTGCCAAAATGATCGCTGATAAAGCCAAGCGCCATGTCCATGCCAGCAGCCACGCCTGAAGCTGTGTAAAATTTACCTGCCTTCACCCACCTAGCGCGCTCTTGCCACTTTACAGCTTCGCCGCAACTTTTTACCCACTCAAGCGATCTTTTATTTGAGGTAGCCTTTAGTCCGTCAAGCTCTCCAGTGCGAGCGATGAGAGCAGAACCCGTGCATACGCTTAGGCAAATTTGAGATGCCAAAACGCACTCTTTAAGTCTTGAGATAAACTCACTATCATCTACAAGTGCCCTCGTGCCCTGACCTCCAGGGAGTAGCAAAACGCTCTTTTTTGGTATCTTACTAAGCTTTTTGGTCTTTATAAAAAAGCCTTGCTTGCTTCTTTTCATCCCGCCATCAAACGAGACGTAGTTTATCTTCATTTCAGGAACCCTTGCTAAAAACTCCACTGGCCCCATGAGATCAAGCGTCTCGTACTCATCAAATATAAGGCAAAAAAGATGCATAGTGCGATCCTTTTTCGGCTAAATTTTGGCTTTATTTTAGCTAAATTTTCAGATCAAAAAACTCTAAAAATTAACAAAACTTAAATGTTTTTTATAAAATTTTTAGTAATCTTTTTTGCTAAGGTTTGCTTGTGATTAGCTCTGATATAATAGCGACCAAAATAGCGTAGCTATGCGATTTAACGTATTTAACCAATACTTAAATTGTTTAAGCTCAAACTCATAAAGGACTACAATGACGAGAATTCTTACTCTGCTTTTTACATTATTTGTAACAGCAATGGCAACTCAAGGACCAACTGGCGTCAATCAATATAATAGTGCCATTTGGGCGGCTGAAAGGATAGAAAATATCAAGCCATACGAACAAGGTTTGGGGCCGATATTTACTTTTATCCAAGGTAATGACTACTTTGCAATAGCAGCACTTTCTATCATTTTGGCTGTTATTGGAGCATTTGCATTACACTTTTTAATCATTGGACCAAAACATTTTAGTCATGATGGTAAAAAGGTGTTTGCTTTTTCATTGATCATACGTATAGCTCATGGTTTGGCAGCGATCTCATGGATCATTTTAGTGCCAACTGGTATCATCATTATGTGGGGTGCAGAGCTTGGCGGTGGAACATTTGTGCGTTTCTGTAGATACTTGCACGATACAGCAACTGTGATCTTTGCTGTTTCTGTGCTTCCTATGTTATTTACCTGGACAAAGAGAATGCTTCCGGCAATTTATGATATCAGATGGATGATGATAGTTGGTGGCTATTTATCAAAGAAAAAGAGACCTGTTCCAGCTGGCAAATTTAATGCTGGTCAAAAAGCATGGTACTGGATCGCTATCCCTGGTGGTATCGTTATGATAATTACTGGCGCGATTATGTATTTTACGGACTTCAAAGAGCCAGCGGTTGCTTCTTGGTTTGGTCTTACACAAATCGATCTTTTAAGATACAGCGTAATTATTCATAATTGTCTTGGCATCGCATGTGCAGTATTTTTCTTAGTTCATATTTATATGGCAGCTATTGCTATTCATGGTGCTATTTGGTCGATGATTACTGGATATAAAGAGGAAGAAGAAGTTTATGTTCTTCATCACTACTGGTACCAAGAGCTCGTTAGAGAAAATAAAATTCCAGTATCTGATTATGAAAAGTCTTATACAAATTTAAAATAATTAACTTTACTTTGACCTTGCTAGTAAGCGAGGTCAAAGCTCTCTTTTATCTCAAATTTATACATTAAAATTTTTAAAATAATTAATATTTTTTGGCTATAATCCAAACTAGTTTCAAGGTTTGAAATACTAATTGCAAAAGGAAAAATCATGACAACAATTGATTGTAGAAATTTAGAGTGTCCAAAACCAGTCATAATGACAAAAAATGCACTTGATGGCTTAAGTGAAGGTGAAAGCTTAGAAATTTTGGTAAATGCACTAGCCCCAAAAGAAAATATTTCAAGATTTTTAAAAAATCAAAATATAGAATTTAGCCTAGAAAGCAATGGCAACGAGACTAAAATTTTAGCTACAAAAGGCAAAAATGCGCTTGAGCTTACAAATTTTGATGAGTTTGTCTGCGACATAACACCAAAAAATAATAAAGTACTCTATCTGAATGAAGAGCGTGCAGGTAGCGGCGAAGTAGGAATAAATTTACTATCAAAATTCTTAGGAGCTTTTCTTCAAGTTGAGAAAAAGCCAAAGATAATAATCTGCGTAAATAACGCTGTAAAGATGACTACAAACCGCTCACACCCAAGCTTTAAGCCGCTTAAAGATCTTGAAGCTGCTGGTGTTAAAATTTTAAGCTGCGGAAGCTGCTTGGAGGCTTATAAGCTAGTAAGTGATCTTGCGATTGGCGAAATTTCAAATGCTTATGAGATCATCGACATACTCTCAACTCACGAGCAAATCAAATTATGATCTATCACGACAAAAAGCTTACGCAGTTTGTTAGAGCCGCTGGTTGAGCTGCTAAGCTTGACCCGTCGGGTCTAAACAAAACGATTAGTAGTTTAAATTTATCTCATCCAAATCTGCTCTCAAGCACCAATTCTAACGAGGATGCGAGTGTTTTTAAAATTTCAAGTGATCTTGCACTTGTTCAAACGCTTGACTTTATAACGCCTGTGGTAAATGATCCATTTATTTACGGTCAAATCGCTGCTGCAAATAGCCTAAGCGACGTTTTTGCAATGGGTGGCGAGGTGATAAATGCTCTAAACATCGTGGGCTTTGATAGCTGCAACTTGGCACCTGAAATTTTAGGCGAAATTTTACAAGGTGGGGCCGATAAAGTAAAAGAGTGTGGTGGCATTATAGTTGGCGGGCATACGATCGAGACACAGCAGATGTATTATGGGCTTAGCGTTACTGGAAGGGTACATCCTGATAAATTTTGGGCAAATAATACAGCCACAAATGGCAATGTTTTGATACTTACAAAGCCCCTTGGAAGCGGTATTTTAAGTACAGCAATAAAGGCTGATTTATTAAGCATTGAGCAAATAAAAGAGGCTGCAACTATCATGGCACAGCTAAATTTTTATGCATTAAAGGCACTTGATGACATCAAAGTTTACGGCGCTACTGATGTGACTGGATTTGGCTTTTTGGGGCATTTAAGCGAAATGTTAAATGAAAAGATCAGTTTTGAAATTTATGAGAAAAACGTACCAATCATTGCAAGCGCAAAGGAATTTGCAGATATGGGCATAATTCCAGAGGGAAGCTATAAAAACCGCGAATTTGCAAAGCATTTTGTAGACAAAGAAGCTGATATTTTGCTATTTGACGCACAAACTTCAGGTGGGCTTTTGCTCGCAGTTGGTGAAAAGGACGCGATGCTTGCAGTAAAACGCTTAAAAGAAGTAGGCTATGAGCACTCAGCTATTGTTGGCTCCGCGGTGTCAAAGAGCGAGTTTGGTATATTTTTAAGATAAATTTTTAAAAATAGCATGCTATCCATTGCGTTAGTGAAATCTTTTAATTTACTTAACCATTCTATAATTTCAAAAACTACAAAGGAGAGATGATGAATTATCTTGAAATTTTAAAATTTCGTCATGCTTGCAAGGTTTTTGACAAAAGCAAAAAAATCAGTGCTGGAGAGTTTGATTTTATACTAGAAGCTGGTAGATTAAGCCCTAGCTCAACTGGCCTTGAGCAGTGGGATATCTTAGTCGTTCAAAATAAAGAGCTTAGAGAAAAAATAAAAGCTCTTTCATGGAATCAAGCACAAATCACATCTTGCTCGCATTTAGTTGTCGTTTTAGCTAAGATCAAAGAGGTAAAATTTGGAAGCGCATACGTTAATAAAATGATCGCTAGAAATACCAATAAAGATCCTGAAGCCATTGCTGCAAGGCAAAAATTTTACCATGACTTTTTGCTAGCAAATTTTAAAAATGATGATGAACTAACATTTCAGTGGTCACATGAGCAGTGCATGATAATCGCCACAAATATGATGAATGCAGCTGCGAGTTTGGGCATTGATAGTTGCCCGATAGAAGGCTTTGACAGACACGCTTTAAATGAACTTTTAGGGCTTGATGAGAGCTTTCAAAGATTGGCTATTATGGTACCATTTGGCTACCGCCTAAATCCACAACCAAAAAAACTTCGCAGAGAAATTTCTGATATCGTTACTTGGATCTATTAAGATATTTGAGCCAAATTTTAAATAAATTTTTGGCTCAATTTTAAATAAATCAATAAATTCTAAATAAATACTTACCTTTATAAACCCAAATCAAGTAAAAATGGGATAAAATCAGAGCCAAAACCTAAACTAACGAGGTGTCTATCGTGCTTGAGAAACAAAAAACCAGCCTTCAAATAGTAAAAATGTTTTATACAAAGGCTATTTTACTTCTACTCTCATTTATATTTTTAGCATTATTTGTAGTTTGTGCCGGTACGAACGATATAAAGTATGATCTTAGCTCAACTAATTCGAATATAAAATCATCAATCTCAAATAGCTTTTTTATAATAAAAAACGATCTATTTTTAAAATCAAAAATGGTTGAAGCAGGTCTTAGTGATATACTATTTGATAAAAATTCAACAAAAAATGATCTTTATATAGCTTTTTACGTTTTTGATAAAAATAGAAATTTAATCTATTCAAAGAGATTTTTAGGTGCTGATGACATAGCTGAAAAGGATCTATCTCAGCTTAGTTTAAACGAGACAGATGCTGGAAAATTTACAGTATCAGATCGTGTCTACAGAAATAATCGTTTTAGAGACATTTATGCATCTTATGGACTAAAAAATGGAGGCAGCATTTTAGTTCAAATTGATATAAAATTTTTGCAAAACTACACTAATGTAGGTTACGATGATAAAAGCAAAACTTATGCTTATCTAGTAGATAAATATGGAAATTTATCAAGAGATGAGTTTTATAAAAAATTTGATGAATCGATGTTTTTGCCTTATGTGAGTCTTGGCGACGAGTTTAAAGAGGATAAAATAATATTTTCTTTAAGCCATATGGGCTTTTATCTCATAAGCTATATGCCAGAGTATAAAATTTTTGTTATTACCGCTTCAACGAAACATTTTCATATCTTTATGCAGTTTGTGTTATTTTGGCTATCGATCTTTTGTTTTATATCTTCCATATTTTTATGGGTTAGAGATGTAAAATTTATAAAAAATAGAATAATGCCAGCTTTAAAAGAGGTAAGAGATACTTTAGATGGCGATGAATACGAGATAAGACGAAGCTTTAATGTAACAGAATTTGAAGATATAAAAAATGGAATAAACAAGCTAAAGATAGAAACCAAAAAAGCAACTGAAGGGTTAGAAGAATACAAAAGTAGATTTGGCTATATTTTTGAGCAAAGCTTTTTGAAAATAGTAGTTTATGATGCTTATAGCGGCGATATTATTGATGCTAGTAATGCATTTTTATCTTCTGTTGGCTACACAAAAGATGAGATTATAGAGCTAAATTTAAATGATTTAATAGATGGTGATTTTGCATTGTTTATGCAAATGAAACAAGACGCTCAAAATAGCGATATGAGCTTTAAAATCGAGTTAAAAACAAAAGATGGCGGCACTAAAGAGGGATTTTTACAAGAGTCACAGATCGAGCTAAGGGATTCTAGGCTAAATTTTATGCTTATACATGAGCTTGATGATGGAAAATTTACGAAAAAGGATAACGAAGCAATAAATGATTATTCGTTTTTATCGCCAAATGTAATAGCAGAAGCATTAAGTAGCGATCCATTTTCTATCGTAAGAAGTACGCAAAATATCGATAGTGTCTTTAAAGTCCCACAAGATAAGAAGCTTATAAATTTAAAAGATCTAATAAGTCCTGAAAGTTTAGATGAGTTTGCTGTAAATGTTTCTAATGAATCTAAAAAATTCTTTGAAAAAGGTAGCAAAAATAGCGAGATAAATCTCGTAGCCAATATGCAAACAAATGAAAACAACAAAACGCCATTTAAGATAAAAGTAAAATTTATAGATAATGGTGCTGACAAAGAGCAAAAAATCATCTACTTTTTTAATGACCTAAGCGATATAGCAAAGTTGCAAGAAAAATATGATGCTGAATTAAAATATTTTCAAAGCATACTTTGGGCAAGTCAAGCGCTTGTCTTTTCATGGGATAAAAAAAGCGACACCCTTTATATCCCAAATGCTATCGCCAAGTCGCTCGGATATGCATTAAATGGAGATATGAGTATAAATTTTGAACGTGCAAAAACTATATTTGTAGATGAATTTGTAAGCTTTAAGGACTTTTTTGACCTTATAAAAAAAGGTGAAGTATATGATGGCGAAGTGCGTTTTTATAGGGCTGATAAAGAGATTATTTATGTAAGAATTAGAGCAAAAGCAGTAGCTTTTTATGATGGTGAAGTAAGCGTTATAAAGGGCACAATGCAAGATCTTAGTGTGCAAAATAGCTTTTTTTCTTATCAAGACCTTTTAGCAAAAATTTTCTCATACGCAAAAGAGCAAATTATTATGCTTGATGATGAGTTTAGGATCATAGATGCTAATGACGCTTTTTTCGATACGCTTGATATTTCTAGAGATAAAAATTTTATAGAGAAAATTTACTCAAAAGATATAATAAATTTTAAAAACGGACTAAAAGATATTAAAGATGAAATTTTAAATTCACTTAAAATAACTGGCTTTTGGCAAGGTCTTATTCATGATGTTCGAAGCAAAAACAGACTCGAAGTCATAAGTATAAGTAAGCTTTTAAACGCGTTTGGTGATCAAGAGGGATATATTTTGTTAGCTTCAAGCGCAAATGATGATTGCTACAATAAAGAATATCTCGAATTTATCGCGTATCACGATACGCTGACTGGGCTGCCAAATAGATTTTTACTTTTTAATAAGCTAGAAAATCTACTAAAACAAGCGAAAAAAAGCTTAAAAGTAGCAGCCTTTTATGTTGATTTTGATAATTTTAAATCGATAAATGACGGATACGGACATCAAGTAGGCGATAAAATCCTAATAGAAATTTCAAAAAAAATAGATGAAATTTTTCCAAAACAAGGAATATTTGCAAGAATAGGCGGGGACGAGTTTATAGGTGCTATGCCTTATGAAAATTTGGGAGAAATTTACGAAACTGCTGAGAACATCTTAAGAGTGGGCCAGAGTAAAATTTCTATTGATGATGAGAAAAAACTTAGCGTAAGTATTGGTATTAGCTTAAGTAGCGATGCGCTTAGTGTTGATGATCTAATTGAAAGAGCTGATTGGGCTATGTATCAAGCAAAGCTTAATGGAAAAAATAAATATTATGTATTTAACTCGAAAAAAGATACGTACTTTAAAAATGAATATAGAGATGACTCAAAGATCATTGAAGCTATCGATGCTGGCGAGATGTTCTTGCTTTATCAGCCTGAGATTGATATAAAAAGTGGGGAAGTTAGTAGCTTTGAGGCATTTATTAGATGGAAAAATGGCGATAAGATATTAAGGCCATCAGACTTCTTGCCACTTGCAAAAGGCTCAAAAGCAGTTGTTGCTATCGCATTATTTACACTAAAAGATGCTTTAAAGGCTAGGGCTGTATGGCTAAAAGATGGAATAAATGCAAAAGTTAGAGTAAATTTATGCATTAAAAAGCTAATGACTTCTGAGTTTTTTGAGAAATTTAAAAAGCTTTTAAAAGATGAGCAACTAGACGCTAATGGTCTAATCATAGACATTGTTGACTCCGCAAGTGGCGTAAATTTAGATGATGTTGTTAGATATATCGATGCTTATAAGGAGCTAGGCGTTAGCTTTTCGCTTGATGATTTTGCATCTTATTCAGGCTCGGTAGAAGCTTTAGGCATGTTAAAAACAAACAGGTTCAATATAGACAAAAGGTTTTGCAAACAAATTTTTGATTCAGTAGAAGCACTAAAGACCATGCGCATGATAAAGTATATATCAGATACATTTAATTTTGATGTCATGATAAAAAATTTAGAAGATAAAAGCATGCTTGAAATTTTTGTTGGATTTGGCTTTAGTAGATTTCAAGGACGACTTTTTGCGCCAGAGCTTAGCCTGGATGACGTACTAAAATTTAAATTCACTCTATCATCTCCGCTAAATGTAAGAAATTTTCAAGATGATGAGAACTACAATATGCTTTGCAAAATAGTAGGCGTAAAAGAGCTTATGATTCGTTTGATAAATTTGCTTAAATGCGATGAAAAAGTAAGCGAAAAATTAAAAATCGAAATAGCAAATCAAGTAGATGATATCAGAACAATAAATGAAAAATTAGCTGAAATTTTAGATACGATCCTTGTAAAAATAGACAAAGAGAACGTAATAAATTTAGCTAATGAGGCAATTTTGTTATGCGACAATGATCTAAATTTGAGTGGAGCGAATAAATAATGAATGAAAATGCTTTAAATGTTTATGAGCATGAAATCCCAAATGGAAGCAAGCTATACTTTGCTAGTAGCGCAAAGCTAAAGAGGCAGATTGAACAAAAAGCTAGTGAAATTTTAGAAAATGAAGGCTTTAGCGAGATCGTAACACCATTTTTCTCATATCACCAGCATTTAAGTGTAGATGCTACAAATCTTTTACGTTTTAGCGATAGTCTAAATCACGAAATAAGCCTAAGAGCTGATAGCACGGTAGATACTGTAAGGATCGTGCTTAGAAGGCTAAAGGCAAATGAATCAAAAAGATGGTTTTATATCCAGCCAGTCTTTCGCTATCCAAGTCAAGAAATTTATCAAATCGGAGCCGAGCTAATCGGTGAAAATGATGTTTTAAAAAGCATAAATATCGTAGCAAAGCTTCTTAATGAGCTAAAAATGGATACATTTTTGCAAGTGAGCAATATACAAATTCCAAGAGTGATTTGTGAAATTTTAAGCGTGCCTATTGAAATTTTTGAAAATGGACAAATGGAAAAAATTTTATCTCAAAATGTTCCATGGCTAAGCGCTCTTGCTCTTTTAAAGTCAGTTGATGAGTTGGATGAAGTGATTAAAATTTCTCCAAGCAAACTAAAAGAACCGCTTGAAAATTTGAGAAATTTAGCCAGTGCTTTAGAATATAAAAATTTAAGAATAGTTCCGCTATATTACTCGAAAATGAGATATTACGATAGTTTATTTTTTAGATTTTTAAGAAATAATAGCATAATAGCAAGTGGTGGCAGCTACGAAATAGACGGAAAAATAAATAGTGGTTTTGCTGTTTATACAGATGCATTGATAGAAGAAAAAATTAATTTAAGGAAGTAAGAATGAGAAAGGCTGATTTAGTAGTTGGAGTTCAATGGGGTGATGAGGGCAAAGGCAAGATAGTTGATATGCTAGGACTAAACTATGACATGATCTGTCGCTCACAGGGCGGCCATAATGCCGGCCATACAATCTGGGTTGATGGTGTTAGATACGCGCTTCACCTTGTTCCAAGTGGAATTTTGCATAAAAATATCATAAACATCATTGGTAATGGCGTTGTTGTTTGTCCAGAAGTGCTAATCACTGAAATGGCACAGTTTGAAAATTTGGAGGGAAGACTTTATATTAGCGATAAAGCACATTTAAATCTAAGCTACCATAGTCAAATCGATCAAGCAAAAGAGAGACTAAAGGGCGAAAAGGCTATCGGTACGACTGGCAAAGGCATAGGACCAACTTATGCTGATAAAATAAGTAGAAGTGGCCACAGAGTAGGCGAGTTACTTGAGCCAGAGCGTTTGTGCGATGCTTTGATGCATGATTTTGAGACAAACAAATGCGTATTTGATGCACTTGGAGTAAAAATTCCTAATGAGAATGAATTGCTTGAAGAGCTAAAAAGATATAAAGAGGTTTTAGCTCCATTTATCGCAAATACTACAAATCTAGTGTGGAAGGCACTTGATGAAAATAAAAAGGTATTACTTGAAGGCGCTCAGGGCACGCTTTTAGATATCGACCATGGCACATATCCATACGTAACTAGCTCAAATACCATAAGTGCAGGTGCTTGCACAGGTCTTGGACTAAATCCAAAAGAAATCGGTGAAGTAATAGGCGTAATAAAGGCCTATACGACTCGTGTTGGCTTTGGCCCTTTCCCAACAGAAGACAAAGGCACAAGTGGCGACAAGATGTGTGATATCGGTAAGGAATTTGGCACAACAACAGGCCGCCGCAGACGTTGTGGCTGGTTTGATGCTGTGAGTGTAAAATATGCTTCAAGACTTGATGGTGTTGATACTTATGCGCTTATGAAGCTTGATGTACTTGATGGATTTGAAGTGGTAAAAATTTGCAAAGCTTATCAATATAATGGTGAAACTATCGATTATATGCCGACAGATCTTGAAAATGCAACTCCTATCTATGAAGAACTTGCAGGCTGGGATAGCGTAAAAGGCATAAGCAAATATGAAGACTTGCCAGCAAATGCAAGAGCTTACATCGAGCGAATAGAAGAGCTAACTGGCGTAAAGATAGGCTACATCTCAACAAGCCCTGAAAGAAGCGATACGATCATTAGATGAAAAGTAAATTTACCTCTATCGTCCGCGTAAAAAAACAAGAGATGGATAAGGTAGAGGCAAAGCTCGCCGTTGCTAGGCTTAATGTAAGAAATTTTGAAGAAAATTTAGTACATTTAAGAGCAAGGCTTGAGGAGTTTTGCTTGCCAAAAAGTGGCAATATAGGCGAGCTAAAGGAAAATTTAGAGTTTATAAAGATAGCAAGGCAAGAGTTAAATGCCTGCAAAGAGAGCCTTGAAATAGCTAAAAAAGAGGTTTTGCATTACGAACATAAATATAAAAATGCAAATTTAGAGTACGAAAAGATGAAGTATCTAGAAAAAGAAGAGTTTAAAAAAGAGATAAAACGCATACAAAAGGCCGAAGCACTTGCACTTGATGAGTTTGCAGTGATGAAATTTACAACTAAGAGTGAGTTGTAATGAGAGCGGTTTTATTATTCTTTATTATTTTAAATTTTGCATTTTGTTTTGAAGTACCAGTTGACTGTACGCAAATTTTTGAAGCTAGAAAAGAAGAAATTTCAAAGGAACTTGAGATCATAGATGAGCAGCGCCAAGCTTTAGAGGTATTTCGTGCAAGCTCGGCAGCAGCCTATGAAGAAAACAATAAAAAGCTTGCCAAAAAAGAAGCTGACCTAAATGCAACAATGAAAGTGATCGAGCAAAAACGCAAAGAGATCGATGAAGTGGTCGCCAAAAATGAGAAAATTTTAAAAGAACTTCGCACAATGACTAGTGATAAAGTCAATGAGTCATATTCTAAGATGAAAGATGGCGCGGCAGCTGAGGTGCTCTCTAAAATGCCTAGATCAAACGCAGCCACCATACTTTATGCTCTTGATGCCAAAAAGATATCAACTATCATGGCAAAAATGGATCCAAAAGTAGCATCTGAGATCACCACTTTGCTTCAAAAAGGGCCACCATTTGCTGATGAAAAAGGTGATATGCCAACTCCAGCCGGTAGCATAAATATACAGTAATCAATCTTTTACACAAGCAAGTAAAATTTTAATTCTAAGCTCACCTAACTTTAGCTTGTATACTTTTGTGGTAGCTATTTTTTAACCAAACTTGCTACGACCCCAACTCCAAGGATGGCTAGAATGATAAAAAGGCTAATTTGTGCAGAAATTTCAAAACCATGGTGAAAGATATGAGCAGTCGCATTTATAGCTAGCTTTGCTGCGATAAAAAATAAAAGCACTATCACAGAAATTTCTAAATGCTTTAAAAAATTTTTGAGTGCTTCAAGCACAAAATAAAGCGTTCTTAGCCCAAGTATCGCAAATATCATCGCTGAATAAACAATCACAGGATCTTTGCTCACAGCAATGACGGCTGGAACGCTATCAAAAGCAAATATCACATCGCTTAGCTCAATCACACAAAGACACAAGAATAATGGTGTTGCTATCCAAGTGGCTTTTAGCCTTAAAATTTGATCGTTAAGAGTAGTTTTTTGACTATCTAAAATTTGATTAGAAATTTCGCTAAATCTAACAAAAAAGCTATGTCCAAAAAGCTGTGGTAAAACAGGAAAGAAGCGGTAAACTGCCCTATAAGCTATGTGGTTTGAATAATCTTTTATATCTTCATCACAGTTATCTTTTTTTATCATCATTACGGCACTATATGCGACTATTGCTGCAAATATTAGCTCCATCCAAGGCGAGATGGCAAAAAGCATCGTACCTACGGCTACAAAGATGAGCCTAAATACCATAGCTCCTATAACGCCAAAATAAAGCACTCTGTGGCGATAAATTTCAGGTATCTTAAACCATGAAAAAATCGCCATCATCACAAAAAGATTATCTACTGAGAGCGACTTTTCTAGCGCATATCCTGCAAAATAAAGACTTGCTATTTCACTGCCTCGCTCAAAATATAAATATATGCCAAAAAGTACCGAAACTCCTATCCAAAAGATAGACCAAATGCCAGCTTGTTTTAGTGAAATTTTCTCATCATGCTTATGAGCAAAAAGATCTATTCCAAAGGCAAGTGATGCCATTAGCAGAAAAACTATAATTGTTTGAATTTCTAATGCGTTCAACTTTTATCCTTAAAATTTTAACAAGGCATCATCAAGACTTCTACTATCTCGCCTTTTTTAAGAATTTCTTTATCCATTGGGATCATTAAAAGTGCAGCTTTGTTTGTTAAATTATTTACGATCGCTGAACTACCAAGCTTTTTGCCATTTAGATTTACAAAATTTTTTCCTTCACGATTTTCTAAATTTACAGCCGTAAATTCTAAAAATGGCGAACGCTTTTTATAGTCTTCGTCCATTATCGCCGTGATCTTTGGCTCGTCATTGCCTAGCCATAAATTTATCAAAACTCTAACATAAAGCACGCACATAACCATCGCCGAATACGGAAAGCCAGGCAGTGCAAATATATATTTTTCGCCTGATTTTGCTATCTTGATGTGACGCCCTGGCTTAACAGCAGCTTTGTCTATGATGACGCTAAAATTTTCTTTTAAAGTATCTTTTACAAAGTCATAATCTCCCATGCTAACGCCACCAGTTGTTATTAAGACATCAGCTGATTTTAGTGCATTTATGATAGCTTTTTTAACAAGCGTAGCCTCATCTTTTACGATCTCGCAAAGGATTGGCTCAGCTCCCATTTTACGTATTTGCATCGCTATACCTATGTGATTTGAGCTATGAATTTGTGCAGCGTTTTCTAGTGGCTCGCCAAGGTCTTTGATCTCGCTACCAGTTGCAATTATCGCTACTCTAGGGCGGATGAAAACGCTTACGTGAAAGATGCCAAGCTCAGCAAGAAGTGCGATTTCTGCGTAACTAAGTTTGGTTCCTTTTTTTATTAAAATTTCTCCCTTTTTGTAGCTCTCGCCCACCGCACGCACGGCAAAGCCTTTTGATACATTTTTTTTGATAGTGATTTTTGAGCCACTAACTTCGACATTTTCAACTGGCACAAGCGTATCTGAGCCCTCGCTCATGAGCGAGCCAGTAAAGGTTTTAACGCATTTGTTCCCGCTTATTTTTATCTCCTTGTCGCTTCCTGCGGGAAGATCGGTGATGAGCTCAAGCTCGCTTAAGCTATCACCATATGCAAATGCGTAGCCATCCATCGCAGAAACTGGCTTTGCTGGATAGTTTTTATCCGCTATCACATCGTGTGCGATATTTCTATCAAGAGCGTCTGTGATGGCGATCTTTTCTACTTTATCCCAAATTTCAACTGTGTCTTTTAAAATCTTTAAACTATCCTCATAACTCATAATATCTCGCACTTTGTGTCCTTTTTCGTAAAATTTTATTATTTTAACTATTTGGCTCTTAAATTTTATACTTTCTTTATTTATGCTCTATTAAAATGCCATTTAAGAAATCAGTTTGATTTTACCCTATACACAGGAAAATTTATGAATAAAACAGTGCTTTACATCATCGCAGGTGCAAGCCTTGGCATTCTTGGCCCAGTGCTTGTTTATTTTGGCAACCCAGCAAACATGGGCGTTTGTGCGGCTTGCTTTTTAAGGGATAGCGTAGGTGCTCTTGGTTTTCACCAAGCTAAGGTCGTGCAGTATCTAAGGCCTGAAATTCTAGGTCTTATCATCGGAGGCTTTCTAGCAAGTATGCTTTGGAGTAGAAATTTTACTCCAGTATCAGGCAGTGCGGCATTTTCTAGATTTTTCTTAGGCGTGTTTGCTATGATTGGTTGCCTTATCTTTTTGGGTTGTCCATGGAGAGCGTTTTTGCGCCTTGGCGGCGGAGATATGACTGCTATTGCTGGTCTTGCCGGTCTATTTGCTGGCGTTTTTGTTGGACGATTTTTCAAGAAAAATGGTTACGTCATACCTGAAAATGATGCTACGACAAAACCAGTTGCATTTTTGCCATTGATCATTGCTATTTTGCTTTTAATAGCCCTTGTCTTTGGCTTAAAACTTGGCGATAATGGTGCATTATTTAGCTCAGAAAAAGGCCCAGGCTCACAGCACGCAAATATCTTTATCTCACTTATTTGCGCCATTGTTATTGGCATTTTTATGCAAAGAAGTAAATTTTGCTCGGTTGGAGCGATTAGCAAAGTTTTTGAGCGCGATCTTTCAATGTTTTATGGCATTGTATCTATCATCGTTTTTGCAAGTATCACAAATTTAGCTCTTGGACAATATAAATTTGGCTTTGAAGCTCAACCTATCGCTCACAATGACGTTCTTTGGAATTTCCTTGGCATGAGCTTGGCTGGTCTTTGCTTTAGCCTAAGTTATGGCTGCCCAGGCAAACATTTAGTGCAAATGGGAGCTGGAAATTTAAGCTCGGCTGTATTTGTTTTAGGCATGGGAGCAGGCGCTGCGATAAGCCACAACTTCATACTTGCAAGCTCTGGAGCTGGTATAACTCCTTACGCCCCATATGCCGTAGCGATCGGCTTTATCTATGCTATTTATGTTGGAGTTTTTACTAAAAAAGCATAATATAAATTTGGCTGCCTTTGCAGTCAAATTTACTCACTTTTTATATCTATCACCTCATCAAAAAGTCCAAAAAGCTCACGTTAGTGTGTGATCATCATCACGCCAAGTTCCTTAAAATCGCTCTTTAAATTTTTCAAAATTTCAGCTGCTGAAGTATTATCAAGTGCTGAGGTTGCCTCGTCTAAGAATAAAAATTTAGGCTTTGCAAGATAGACTCTGGCAAAATTTAGCCTCTGAGCCTCGCCTCCACTCATAATCTTAGGATAGTCTAAAATTTCATCTAAATTTTTAAATTTGCTAAGGCCAACTCTGGCTAAAATTTTATAAATTTCACTATCATTTTCCTCATTTTTGTTCGGATAGGAGATGAGTTCTCTTAGGCTAGATCTGACCAAATAAGGCTTTTGGGGTATAAACATCACTCCATCTTTTGGCATCGATACTTCTGCTTTGCCATGCTGCCAGAGATTTGCTAGGTATCTAAAAGTCGTACTTTTACCAGCTCCACTCTTTGCACTTAATACCAACCATTTTTTTGTTGTTAAACTAAAGCTCAAGTCCTTAAATAAAATTTCGTCATTTGGCGTCTTTAGCGTTAAATTTTTACAAATCACAGCTTCGTCATTTTGACTAAATTCGTGAGCCTTTTTTATTTCGTTAAGCATACTTATAAAGGCATATATACGCTCTACGCTAGCGGCAAATTCCATTATCTGCTTGTAGTAGTCCATAAACCACGCAAGACCATCTTGAACTTTATAAAATGCTGTTCTTGCCTGCATCATATCACCAAAGCTCATAGTACCAGCTAAATAAAGTGGCAACGAGGCAAAGATTGGGATTAGGTTTGTTATTTTTAGGTAGCTTGCACTAAAGCACTCAAGCCTAAATTCGGTGTTGATAATATGCTTATAATTTTTGACTATTTTTAAGAAATCATCTCTAAACCTCCTTTTTTCTCTCTTTTCTCCGTTTAAGAATGCGGCTGCTTCTGCATTTTCTCTAAGGATTAGTAGGTCTGCTCTATAGTTGGCTTCAAGGTGTTGTTTATCAAAATTTAGTGGCTTTAGCTTTCTGCCAATAAGGTGAGTAATGAGTGAACAAATGAGTGTATAGATGATAGCTATGTAGACTAAAAAGCCACTTATCTCTAAATTTATTCCAGCAAGTTCAATCTTTAAAATTTTAGAAGCTTGCCAAAGAATAAAGACGAATGCTATTAAATTTGCGACATTATAAACAAAGGACTTTACTAAATTTACACTTCGCTCGACAAATAAAAAACTATCTTCAGCGATCCTTTGATCGGGGTTATCAAAATTTGTACTTGTAAAGCTTGCTTTGTAAAAACTAGAGTTTTCAAGCCACAGATTTTCTAGTTTTGAGCTTAGACTCTCTCGCCAGGAAATGATGAGAAATTTCTTTAAATAACTGCCACAAACTATGAAAATAACAATAAATAACGTGTAGAGTGAAAATTCTCCCACAAGAGACAAGATCACACCCTTGTTAAATGTGCTTAGTGCGTCGTAAAAACGCTTCTCCCACTCATTTATCAAGACTGCTATTTTTGTCACGCTAAGACTTGCAAATATCATTAAAGCTAGAACCACCCATGCTTTTAAAGCTTTTTTATCTAGCCAAAACCAAGCTGAAATTTCAAAAAACTGCCTTAAAATTTTCAAATTTTTCCTTTAAATTTAAAGGCCCAAGAGCCCAAAAGGCCTTGGGATTAAATTTAGTATTTGTAGTTAAAGCTTAACATAAAGCTTCTTGGCTCACCGTAGAAATTGTTCATGCCAGCGGTTCTATTGTGTGTATTGTAAAAATACTTCTTGTCGGTTATGTTTTTAACGATCAGACCTACACTAAAGTTATCATTTATCAAGTAGTTGATATTTGCATCCCAAAGGGCATAACCTTTTTGCTCTGGTACGTAGTAGCTTATGGCTGAGCCTGAGCTCATATTGTCTTTCATATAGATACCACTTGTTTTACTTTGGTATCTAACACCTGTGCCAATGCTTAGTTTTTGAGTGCCAACAAGTGGTATTTCATAGCTTGTATAGAGCTTAAACATATGTCTTGGGATATATTTTTTAGCGTCAGCCCCTTTGTTGTAATCAACATTTGATGATGTTTTTCTTTCACTTTTTAGATAGATGCTTTTGTTAAAAGTATACCCAGCCATCACGCTCCATCTCTCAGTTATTGAGCCTGAAATTTCAGCGTCTATACCTCTACTTCTCACTTTTCCCTCAGCGATAGAGTAGTTTGAGTTGTTTGGATCTGTTATGGCTCTATTTTCTTGGATTATTTGAAAGAGTGCCACAGCCGTATTTAACGCACCACCTAAAAACTCAGACTTCACGCCTGTCTCAATGTTATATCCTACGACTGGTTCAAGGACATTTTTATTTGCATCAGTTGCGCTTTGAGGCTTAAAAATTTCAGCATAGCTTACGTACCAGCTATGATCTTTTAAAAAGTCCCATGTTAGGCCTGCATAAGGTGAGAATTTTGATTTTGTAATGTATGTGTTTGGAGATCTTACGCCAGTTTTATGATTTTCATTAAATTTGTCATATTTCACTCTAGCAAATCTTCCACCAAGGATCATGTGCCAATCATCACTAAAGTTATATCTAGTGCCAGCTGTTAGAGCTTGCTGGTAAATTGTATTTGTAAAAGTTTTATTTAAAGTTGCATTTGTTCCACCCCAGTTTGGCTCGGCTATGGCTGAAGAGCTCCAGTTATATATGCCAAGTCCAAGCGCTGCTAAAGATATACTTGGCATTCTGATATCATGCTCTACAAATTTCTCCTTACTAAGTGAGCCATTTACGAAGATATCATGTTTTTGTCCAAATAGTTCGTACTTTCCATCTACTCCAAGCTTTAGATTGACCTCTTTTGAGCCATTGTCGTATTTTTGTAAGCGTATATTATGAGAAGGTGCTGCTGGATCATATGGATTCGTTCCACCCATTGAGCCAAATTTTATTATGCCATCGCTTTTTGTATAGTTTAGCTTTGCATAGGCTTTGTAGTCATCATTAAACTGATGAGAAATTTCTGTAAAAGCATTATACTTTTCATAGATGCTATTGTTCCAATTTGCCCCAAAGTAACTCTTTCTATCTAAATTTAAATTATTGCCATCTTTATCAAGCGCTGGTACGCCGTATATGTCATAAACTTCGCTTGTCTTTTGCCATATAAGCCCAGCAGTAAGTAGTGTTTTATCAGTTAAATCAAACTCAAATATCCCGCCCAGCGCTCCACGCCAGCCGTTGCGGTAGTGCTTATATGTGCCATTTTTACTTAAAACACCAATGAGTCTTCCACGTACTGAACCAGATTCATTTAATGAGTTGCCAATATCAAACGTGCCTCGGTAGTTGTCCCAGCTACCTAAATTTAGGCTTGTATTAAAGGCAAATTCGCTTGTTGGACGTTTGCGGACTAAATTTACAGTACCACCTGGCTCACCATTACTTTGTGTAAGTCCTGCTGCGCCTCTTAAAACCTCAACTCTATCGTAAAACTCAAGATCTGTAAATTCTTTAGAATAGCCAAGTGGTCCTTGGACTGATGAGGATACAGACGAGGCGATACCATCTTCTTGGATATTATCTACATCAAAGCCACGCGAATTTATCCTAAGGCGTCCACTATCGTTTCTAACGGCAATTCCAGGAGCATATTGCAAGGCTGAATTTACATCTTTTAAATTTAGATCTTTTATAAGTTGATTTGAAATGACAGAAACTGATTGTGGTGTCTCTTTTATGCTTAAACCTAGCCCAGTTGCAGTATTCATCCTGTCGGCTGTATATGAGCCAGTACCTTCAGTCTTTGAAAGATCACCCACTACTTGCACCTCTGAAAGACTAGCGTCATTTACTAAATTTTGGTCGTTTGGACTAGTGCTATTTTGGATAGTGGCTGCATCGTTTGTCTTGTTTAGATCGGTGCTATTTGCTGCACACAGTGTATTTACACTAAGAGCTACCGCAAGTGCAATGGATAGCTTATATCTCATAATATACTCATATTTTAATAATCATTATTGTTTTGGAATTATATAAATCATAGATTAAGAAATGATAAAAATTTGACCTATAATTTACAATTTCTTTATAAATTTGAAGAGATTTAAATAATAATTTTAAAAATTAAATTTTGTAAGTTAGTGTATTTTAGCCGCCAAATGACGGCTAAGAGAAGTTATCTTAAAATTTGAATCTTTGCTTTTGCACGGAGTTTATCAAAATAATCAGCCATAAGTTTTTCTTGCTCGCCTTGATAAAGCTCGTTTATAACATTATCCTTAATGTCTGCAAAGCTTGGAGTGTATGAGCCTATTTTTTCCTTTACATAAAACATATCAAAACTATCAGCGCCTTGTAGTATTTGGGTAAATTCGCCATTATTTGTGCCAGATATTATAGCTGCTAGCCTTGGATCTATGCTTTGATAGTCTAAACTTAGCTCTTGCGTTTGTACGCTGCTAAGTAGTGATGGACTTGTTTTTTGAGCTTCTAGTTCTTCAGGATTTTTTGCCCTATAAAGGACCACTTTAGCAGTGCTAAAGACCTTAAATTTATCGGGATTAGCATCAAAATACATCTTTGCTTTTTGCTCATTTACATTTTTGCCAGCTTCAGCCAAGATGCTTTTATAAAGCTTTTCTTGAAGCATCTTTTTTTCTATGTTGTTTTTAAACTCCAAAAAGTCCATGCCTTGAGCTTGGATGGAGCTTCTAAACTGCGAATTTGTCATACCATTTTGCTTTGCGATTGATTCGATTCTGTCGTTTAACTCAAATGGCGTTACGCTAATGTTTAAATTTTTTATCTGAGCATCTTCGAGTCTATCTCTTATGAGTAAATTTAAGGCATCTTGTTCGCTAGCTCTTAGCTGCTCTTTCAAGCTATAAACTTCATAAAGCGTGATTGGTTCGTTCTCTACAATGGCTGCGATACCATTTATCATCTGAGCCGAATATAAATTTAAAGCACTTAGCATACTAGCAGCCAAAAAGAGCAATTTTTTCATAATAAAACCTTTATTTAAGTATTTAGTAAATATAATTTTGGGCAATTATAACATAAAAATAAGGCACAAAATGATAGTTACTAGATTTGCTCCGTCGCCTACTGGATACCTACATATAGGCGGACTTAGGACAGCCCTTTATAATTATTTATATGCAAGAGCTAATAATGGAAAATTTTTACTTCGCATCGAAGATACTGACTTAAAACGAAACTCAGAAGAGGCCACGCAAGCCATAAAAGAGGCATTTGCTTGGTGCAAGCTAGATCACGACGGCGCAGTGACCTATCAGTCAAAGAGATTTGGTCTTTACAAAGAGTATGTTAAAAAGCTGCTTGATGAGGGCAAAGCCTATAAATGCTATATGAGCAAGGATGAGCTTGAAGAGCTTAGAGCTAGTCAAGAGGCAAGAAAAGAGCGTCCAAAATATGATAATAGATATAGAGATTTTACTGGCACGCCTCCAGCTGGCATCGAGCCAGTCATCCGTATCAAAGCCCCACTTAGCGGCGAGATTGTCATACATGATGGCATAAAGGGCGAGGTTAAATTTAGAGTTGAAGATATCTTAGATGACTTCATCATCGCAAGAAGTGACGGCACACCAACTTATAACTTCACGGTTGTGATAGATGACGCATTAATGGGTGTAACAGATGTCATCCGCGGCGATGACCACCTCTCAAATACTCCAAAACAGATCGTTCTTTACGAAGCACTTGGCTTTAAGGTACCAAAATTTTATCACGTCGCTATGATAAACGGAGAGGATGGTAAAAAGCTTAGCAAAAGACACGGCGCAACTGACGTTATGGAGTATAAAAAGATGGGCTACCTGCCTGAAGCGCTCTTAAATTTTCTCGTTCGTCTTGGCTGGAGCCACGGCGATGATGAGATTTTTACTATCGATGATATGCTTAAATACTTTAATCCAAACGATATCAACAAAAGCTCAAGCACCTACAATGCTCAAAAGCTTGACTGGCTAAATTCTCACTACATTAAGACTTTACCTTACGAGAGGCTAGCGCACGATATGCTTGAGTTTGGCGTTGATTTTAAGGCTTTGGTAAAGGGCGAGCTACTGCTAAATTCGCTCCGTGAGAGATCAAAGACATTAATCGAAATGGCAAATAGCGCAAACACGATCATCAACGCTCCAAAAAGCTACGATGAGAAAGCTTGGGCTAAATTTATAAATGAAAATAGTAAAGAAATCTTGGCTAAATTTGCTCAAATTTTAGACCGTGACCTCGACGCGAAGAGCTATGAAGAGCTAACTAATAAATTTTTAGAGCAAAATGGCTTAAAGCTAAAAGACCTAGCTCAGGCTCTAAGAATAGCGCTAACTGGCTCAAGCGTGAGCCCAAGCATCTTTGAAGTGCTTGAAGTAGTGGGCAGTAGCGAGACGAAAAATAGAATACAAAATTTATTAAAGGAAGAGAAATGACACATGTAACTAAAGAAGAAGCATTAAACTACCATATAGGTGGTAAGATCGAGATAAAGGTAAAGACGCCTTGCGAAACATCAAGAGACCTTTCAATGGCCTATACACCAGGCGTTGCAGAGCCTTGCAAAGAGATAGAAGCTGATAATGAACTAGCTTATAAATATACAAATAAAGCAAATCTGGTAGCCGTCATCACTGATGGCACAGCTGTTCTTGGACTTGGCGATATTGGCGCCATCGCTGGTAAGCCAGTTATGGAAGGAAAGTCAGTTTTATTTAAAAAATTTGCAAATGTTGATGCCTTTGACATCGAGCTAGATGAGCACGATCCTGATAAGATCGTTGAGATTTGCAAGGCTCTTGCTCCGACATTTGGCGGTATAAATTTAGAAGATATCCGTGCTCCAAAGTGCTTTGAGATCGAGAGAAAACTTCAAGAAGCAGTCGATATCCCAGTCATGCATGACGATCAGCACGGCACGGCGATGATAACAAGTGCTGGTATGATAAATGCGATGGAAATTTCTGGCAAAGATATCTCAAAGATAAAGATCGTAGTTAGCGGCGCAGGCGCAGCTGGCATTGCATGCGCGAAGATGTATAAAGCGCTTGGTGCAAAACACATCGTGATGATAGATAGTAAAGGCGTAATTCACTCAAAAAGAACAGACCTAACGCCTGAAAAGGTAGAGTTTGCGCTTGAAACTGAGGATAGAACTCTAGCTGATGCGATGAGGGGCGCTGATATGTTTTTAGGCCTTTCAAAGCCTGGCGTACTTACAAAAGAGATGGTTGCGTCTATGAATAAAGAGCCTATCATCTTTGCTTTGGCAAACCCAGTGCCTGAAATTTATCCAGAGGATGTTGAGGCTGTAAGAAGTGACGTTATGATGGGCACAGGCAGAAGTGACTATCCTAACCAAGTAAATAACGTTTTAGGCTTTCCATTCATCTTTAGAGGTGCGCTTGACGTCAGAGCCAAAAAGATCACTGAAAATATGAAAATGGCTGCAGCTAGAGCGCTTGCGCAGCTTGCAAAAGAGCCAGTGCCAGCTGAAGTTTTAAAGGCAAGTGGCGTTAGTGAGCTAAAATTTGGCAAAGAGTATATTATCCCAAAACCATTTGACAAACGCGTATTAACAGCGGTCGCTCCAGCAGTTGCAAAAGCTGCGGTTGAAGATGGCGTGGCGAGAGTAAAAGATTTTGATGTTGAGGCTTATAGAGCCAAACTTGCAAAAGGATTTTAAATTTTAGTCCAATTTTTGGGCTAAACTCTTTTTGGCATTTTGTAAAGATAAACCTTCTAAAAACAGTAAATTTAAGGATAAAAAATGCAAAACGTGAAGCTCATCTCACATCCACTGATCGAGCATAAATTAACCATTCTACGTGATAAAAATACCCAGCCTTTTCAGTTTCGTATGCTAGTTGATGAGATCAGTTATCTTATGATCTTTGAAGCGACTAGAAATTTAAAGGTAAAAGATGTCAAAGTCCAAACTCCAGTTGCGGTGGCAGATGCAAAGAGGCTTACTACAAAAGTGATGATATGCCCCATCTTAAGGGCTGCTCTTGGTATGCTTGATAGCGTTTTTACTATCATTCCAGATGCGAGTGTGGGCTTTTTGGGCTTTCAGCGAAACGAAGAGACAGCACAAGCTGAGTTTTTCTACGCGAAGCTTCCAAAAGACGCAAAAGAACGCATGGCGATCATCATCGATCCTATGTTTGCAACTGGTGGCACGGCGATAGATGCGGTCAAATTCTTACGTGAAAAGGGCGTTAAGGAGATCAAATTTATCTCTATCATCGCTGCTCCTGAAGGGCTAAAGAGATTTAGCGAAATTTACCCAGACGTCGAGGTCTATACAGCTTCGATTGATGAGAAGCTAAATGAGAAAAACTATATCGTTCCAGGTCTTGGTGATGCTGGCGATAGAGTTTTTAACACGCTTTAAGGGCAAAATTTGAATAAAAGACTTTTGCCAGCCTTAGTCGCCTTTATCATTGCTATTATTGTTGGCACTTTTTTCTTTTCAAATAATGGTAGTGAAGCAAATAAAAATGCTCAAATTTTACTTGAGCAACTAAACAAAGAGGGACAAAAAAGCCAGAGCCTTGCAGAAAATGGCTCATACACTTCAAAAGATGAGGTCGCTCTTTATATCTATAAATTTAACAAGCTACCAAAGAATTTCATAACCAAAAAAGAAGCACTTGACCTTGGCTGGGATGCAAAAAGCGGAAATTTATGGCAGATAAGCGGTGGTAAAAGTATCGGCGGAGATAGATTTTCAAACAGAGAAAAGAGGCTGCCTGAGGCTGATAGTAGAAAGTGGTTTGAGTGCGATGTGAATTATAATGGTGGTAGGCGCGGTGCTGAGAGAATTTTATATTCAAACGACGGGCTTATCTACTACACACCCGATCACTACGAGCATTTTTACCTGCTTTATGAGAAGAGGATGCAATGAAAAGCGTGATCTTAGATGCCAAAAAGATGGCTGAAAAAGAGAAGATGCATGAGTATTTTGCTAAGAAATTTGACCTGCCAGAGTACTACGGCAAAAATTTAGATGCGCTCTTTGACTGCCTTTGTGAGATAAATGAGCCAACGCTTATAAAGCTAAAAAATGAAAATGCTTTGGATGATAGTGCAAAAGAGAGCTTAACCCAGCTATTTCGTGACGTTTGCAACGAAAATGAGCTAGTTAAATTTGAGCTTGTAAAAGATGAAAAATGATATTTGGAAAGATTGATTATCTAAATTTACTCCCATTTCACGTTTTTTTAAAATCAGCTCCACTAAGCTCTCAGATAAAAAAGGCGATCGAGTTTAAAAAAGGTGTGCCAAGCAAGCTAAATAGAGCGCTAAACGCTAGAAAGATCGACGCCGCGGTGATCTCAAGCATAGCTAGCAAAAAGACAAATTTAAAGAAGATAAATTTTGGAATAGTCGCCAAAAAAGATGTAAAAAGCGTGCTTGTGCGCAAAAACTCAGCTCCAAAGCCAGATCCTGCCTCAGCCAGCTCAAACGCCCTAGCTAAGGTACTTCATCTAAATGGCGAAGTGATCATAGGTGATAGGGCACTAAAGGCATACTTAAGCGAGGGCAAAGAGTGCTTTTACGACCTTGGTAAAATTTGGCACGAGAAGACAAATTTGCCATTTGTTTTTGGTAGATTTTCTTATGTAAAAAATGGCTCATTTTATAAAAGGCTGGTTGCAAAATTTCTACAAAAAAATATAAAGATCCCAAACTATATCTTAGCCCAGTATGCCAAAAGTAGAGGCATAAGCGAGCAAGATATCAAGTGGTATCTTAAATTTATAAGCTATAAGATTGGTCCAAAAGAGCAAAAATCACTCCGAAAATTTTTTAAAGAAGATAGATTGTTAAAAGCAGAAAAAAAGAATTAAATTTTTTATAGCTTCTTAGTAGGCACCAATAAGCTATAAAAATTTTAGTGATGCATATGCATGTTAGTTGAGTTATCATCACTCATCTGTTGCATATCCATCATCATCTTGTGGTGATCATGCATCGGCATATCTGCTGGCATGTTCATTGGCATATTCATCTGCATATCCATCGCGCCATCATTAGCCTTGTAGCCAGTTATAGTAGGATCAACCATGCCAAATATCATAGCGACGTGTCCGACGATCAAGAAGAAGATAAGCAGGCAAAAGTGAAGCTTTAGTTTTGCCTTTTGGCTTGCGTTTTTATAGATCAAATTTAGCTCTAAAAGGGCGATGCCAAGAAGTGGGATGACGCCGATAAGATATGAGTAGATAGCGATGACATCGGCATATCCGCGCCATTTTATACTTGGATAAATTTTTGCTAAAAAGTAGATCACAAGAGCTGTAAAATAGACCCCAAGTACTATACCAACAAATTTGCTAACAGCCTTAAAGCCAGCGTTTTTGCCGCTATCCATGTGATACATCGTGAAAAACTCCATCGCCACTAAAAGCTCCGCAAGTCCCATAGGTATCACCATGTAGAGGATTAGATTGTAAGGCTGATCGAGCGATAAAAGCTCCATGTAGTGTGTCATTACCATTGTAAATCCTTTGTAAAAATTTAAAGAAATTTACTACCGAAGGGTTAAGATAGTTATAAAATATTGAGAATAGTTGCGGGATCTAAGCGGATGTTAAATTTACTCCTAGCTAGGCTAAGAGTAAATTTAAGCTAGTCTTTAAACTCGTGTGAGATGACTGGAGAAAATTCTTCCCAATGAAGCTTGGTTTTAAATGTTGGCATCTTACTTTGAAATGGCTCTTTTTTAAGTGCCGCCATAGCGACACTATCGCCTTTTGGTTTAGCTGGTGCTTCTACGTTTAGTATAGAGCGCTCAAGCTCGATGAAGTCTTTTAAAATGACTGTGTATGATTTAAAGAAATTTGCCTCTTTGTGAGCTGAAAGTAGCTGAGAAAACTCATCTACAAATAAATTTAAAGTCTCGCCAAAGAGCTTATTGCTAATATTTTTTGCATCATCAAACTCATCTTTTAAAAATGTAGCCATCGCTAAAAATATAAATCCAACGTAGTCCTCGCTGTCTTTGCAAAGCTCGCTATCACGTCTATATGGGCTTAGTTTTAAACATTCAATAACCCTAAGCCTAGCTGCTCCGTTATCTCTGCCCTCTTCATAAAATGAAGCGCTTAAGGGGATGTTTGTAAAGCCAAAAAGAACGTCATTTTGTTCTTTTGAAAATTCTTCAAAGCTAAATTTATCTAAATTTTTAAATGCAATATCACTATCCTCGCTTAAAGGATTTGCGCTTAAGTATTTTAGCTGCTCTTTCCACCTTGAAAATTTCTCATCATTTGTGTAAAAAAACATAGGATATGCTAGGAATTCGTAAAAATATGATCTTGCTTTTATGATGTTTTTATCCATTTAATAAATCCTCTTTCATCGCGTTTATTTGGGCTTGAACCATTAGTTTGGCCTTACAGTCAGCACAGCAGTAAAGTGCTTTTATCTTGACCCTATCGTTGCCAAATCTTGGTTGCATTATAGTTGCGATCTTTTCGACCGCTTTTTTAGTCGCAAACTCTTTTCCGCACTCAACACAGGCAAAAAGCTCATCTCGTGCCAGCTCATTATATGTAAAAAACTCAGGCTTAAGAGAAATTTTTCCAACTTCAAGGCTTATGGTATCTTTTTCGGCACAGCTTAGTTCGCAGTATCCGCAAGCTGTACAAACGCTTGGATTAAATAAAATCGAATTTGTCTTTTTATCAGCCACTAGCGCACTTACGTTACAAGCGCCAACACAACTTAGACAAAGTGTACAGCTATCAGTGTTTATCTTGACATCGCCATATCTTATCATCTCGCCGCTTTTTACTACGCCAAGATCTTCGCTACCTACTAAAAACTCGAGCCTTTTTGCAAAAATTTCTCTTTTTGGCAAGGCATATTCGTTTATCGTGTGTTGTGAGTCAGCTATAAATTTTGCCTTTTTGAGCGCATCTTCAAGCTCATTTTTATCTTTAGCGTGATAGATCGCCGTCTCTTTAAATTTAAGCTCATAAATTTGATTTAAGATGCTAATGGCGTCTTTTTCGCCTTTGCCAAGAGTTTTGCTAAATAAAATCACACTCGCACCACTTTCTTGAAGCAATGTAAGAAGATGAGCTTGATTTAACATATGCGGTGCTGATATGAAAAAAGGCAGGACATTTTCAGGTAGGCTTATATTTAGCTCATCTAAATTTGTTTCATTAGAGATTATTAGCGGAATTTTACCTTTATAAAGCTTGGCGATAGTAGCAAATGAGCTTTGTGGCATAAGTGTAGAGTCAAGAGATCCGCTAGGGCAGACGCTAATGCAGTTGCCACAATTTACACAATCGATTTGTGAGAAAACAAGATGCTTTGTCTCATCTTCTTTTAAAATGGCTACAGTTGGACAAACATCGACACAGCGTCCACAAATTTCATTTCGTCGTTCGTGATATTGACAGATCGAAGAGTCATATTGAGTTAAGCTTTTGTACTTAAATTTTGGAGTTTTTTCATTTAACATTTTAAGCACAGCTTCATCTTCTAGCCCAGCTATTTCATAACAGCCGCTTTGCTTTAGCATATAATCCCTTGCATTTTCAACCAAGAAAAAGTCGCAATCGACCTCAAATTCGTCATTTGCTCTAAGTATCAAAACACTAAGTTCGCCAGCTGCGCCATAAATAAATTTCACTTCAAAATGCGTTAATTCAATGACTTTATAGCCATTTTCTTTTAATAAATTTGCTAGCTCCGCACGGCCTGAGTTGCTTACTATTACGACATTTTTGCCGACTTCTTTTTCGTAATCAACATCCTTTGCCATGTCAAATGCAGTTGCTCTTGCTTCATAAAGCAAAAGTGTATTTTTAGCTTTTTCTAATACGCTTGCAGTTGTATTTTTTAGATAAAAATTTATCTCAGGTGCGGTAATGTTTGCTTTAAGCTTTGGCGAGTTAGAAACTAAATATTCTTCTTTTTCGTTATTTATTTCTATCTGTTCATTTAGCATTAAAGTATCGTCAAAATCGTTATAAAAGCCAAATTCTTTCATAATTTCTCCTATTATCAAAAACAGGCTTATTTTAATATTAATGGGATTAATGGACTCTGAATTTTATATGTTCCTTTTTACTCTAAGGTTTAATTTATAATATTTTTTATGTTAAAATCACGGCTTGGTAAAACTAACTTACTAGGAGCACAAATTGAGCGATTTAAGAGATATCCCACAAGTTGATAAGATTATAAAAAACGAAGCATTTTCAGGATTTGATATAAATTTAGTCACATTGCTTGCAAGGCAAATTTTAAATGAAGTTAGAGCTAAAATTTTAAATGAAAATGCAAATTTTGCGTTGCAAGAAATAATAGATTTAATCCTAAACGAATATTATAAATTTAATGAATCAAGCCTTCAAAGAGTGCTAAATTTAACCGGTGTGACCATACATACAAATCTTGCTAGAAGTGTTATCGATAAAGAAATTCTAAGCCGTGCAACTCCGGTAATCACAGGGTATTCAAATCTTGAATACAACCTAAAAACAGGCAGTCGCGGCAACAGATACGACTATATCGGTGAGATGATCGCAAGAGCATTTGGTTTTGAAGACGCTATCGTCGTAAATAATAACGCAAGTGCTGTATTTTTGGTGCTAAACACCTTTGCAAAGGGCAAGGAAGTGGTCGTTAGCAGAGGCGAACTAGTTGAGATCGGCGGTAGTTTTAGAGTGCCTGAGGTGATGGCAAATGCGGGCTGCTTTTTGAAAGAGGTTGGCACGACAAACAAAACTAAGCTAAAAGACTACGAAGAGGTAATTAATGAAAATACGGCGATGCTTGTAAAGGTTCATCGCTCAAATTTTGACATCGTGGGCTTTAGTGAAGAGGTTACAGCAAATGAACTAAGTAAATTGGCATGTGAGCAAAATTTGATAGATTATTTTGATCTTGGCAGCGGATTTTATGGAAATTTGCCATTTAACTTAGACAAAAATGAGCCAGATCTAAAAAATTTAAAAGATGTTTCGCTAGTTAGCTTTAGCGGTGATAAGCTGCTTGGTGCGGTGCAGTGCGGAATCATTGTTGGCAAAAAAGAGCTCATCGCAAAACTTAGAAAAAATCAGCTTTTAAGAATGCTTCGCGTAGATAAAGTGATCATCTCGCTTTTGGCTGAGAGCATGAAAGCTTATTTAAATAAAGAATTTGAGCTAATCACAACACAAAAACTACTTCACAAAAGCGTAAAAGAGCTTGAAAGCTTAGCAAATTTTATAAATAAAAATTTAAAAACTCCGCTTGAGATGGTGCGCACACAAACCTTTGTAGGAGGCGGTGCGATGCCAAATAAAAAAATTCCAAGCATGGCTTTGGCAGTTAGTGGAGATGCAGTTTTAAATGAGCAAAAATTTAGGCAAAAAAAGGTGATCGGCCGCATAGAAAATGATAAATTTTTGCTTGATTTAAGAACGCTTTTAGATGACGATGTAAATGAACTAATAAAAATAATAAATGAAACGGAAGAAAAATGAGTCTAATAATAGGAACAGCAGGGCATATCGACCACGGAAAAACCGCGCTTATAAAGGAGCTAAACGGCTTTGAGGGTGATAACCTTGAAGAGGAGAAAAAGCGTGGCATAACGATCGATCTAAGCTTTTCAAATTTAAGCAAAAATGATGAGAATATCGCATTTATCGACGTGCCTGGGCATGAAAATCTCATAAAAACGATGATAAGTGGTGCGTATGGCTTTGACGCGTGCTTATTTGTAGTGGCGGCAAATGACGGCCTTATGCCTCAAAGCTTGGAGCACCTTGAAATTTTAAATCTTCTTGGTGTGAAGTCTTTGATCGTGGCACTTACAAAGTGTGACCTCGTAGATGAAGCGACTATAAATTTAAGAAAAAAAGAGATAAGAGATGAAATTTCTAAATTTAAAAACCTGCAAATTTTAGAAATTTTTGCCGTTAGTATAAAGGATAAGGCAAGCATTGACGAGCTTAGAAACTACCTCTTTACGCTAAGAGCCAAAAAGCGTGATGAAGAGGGCGTTTTTAGATACTACATCGATAGAGTTTTTAGCCTAAAAGGTATCGGAAATGTCGTGACTGGCACCGTTATAGAGGGAAGCGTTAGTAAAAACGAGAAGCTTTTTAACTACGACGCTGGCAAAGAGGTGCTAGTAAGAAGCGTGCAAAGCCATGATAAATTTGTAGATAATGCAGGGGTTAGCAGCCGTGTGGCGCTAAATCTAACTGGCATTGAGCTTAATGAGTTAAAAAAGGGGCAGTTACTTAGTAAAAAAGGCTATTTTAGGGGATTTAGAGAGGTTGATGCGGTCGTAACTGCTAAAAATCTCATCCACTCGCAAAGCGTAACCTTTTGCGTAGGAGCTAAAAATGTGCCTGCAAAGGTGCTGATACTAAGCCAAAAAGATGATAGCTACTTTGTTACCTTTAAATTTCAAAGCGATATGTTTTTGAAATTTGACGAGGCATTTGTGCTTATCTCAGATGCACGCGTGATAGGCGGTGGCAGAGTGCTAAATCCTGTGCTTGAGCCACTAAAAAAGGCTGGCAAAATTCTCTTTTTGGCTGCACTTTTAAAGCATGATTTCATTGGGGCATTTTCTATACTTAAAGAAGCCCACAAAAATGGCTTTGGCATCATCTCCTCTTATCAAAGATTTGGACTAAGTCACGAAGAGGCCGTAAATGTGGCTAAAAAAGTCTCAAACGTCTTTGTCGATGAAAAGGCTTTAAATATCTACGATCTAAGCGCGGTTGAGCGGATAAAATCTGTGGTTAAATTTATGATAGAGAAAAATGAATTTGCTGTTTTCTCAGCTCAAAGCATAAGTCTAAAGCTTGCTTGGGCTAGTCAAAATTTGGCTCAAAAAGCACTTGATGAGCTTGAAAGTATAAACTTGATCTCTAAAAATGATGGCGTCTATACAAAAAAGGGCGTTGATATAAGCAAACTAAAAGTAAGGCTTGAAGAGAAAATTTATGAAATTTTAGAAAGCGGAAAGCTAGCTCCAACGGCACCTTATAATATATATGATGAGCTGGAAATAGATAGGCTAAGTGGCGATAATGCCCTTAAAAAACTAACTGCAATGGGTAGAGTTGTAAGGCTGGAGCATAACCTTTTCATCACTAGAAATTCGCTAAAAATGGCACTTGATAAGCTAAGAGAGATCATCAAAAATCAAGGCTTTGTAAATGTCACAAACGCCAAGGATGCACTAAATTTAAGTAGAAAATATGTAATCGCCTATCTTGAGCAACTTGACCTTGAGAGTGACATAATGAAGCAAGGAAATGATAGAGTCTTTCGTGGTTAGTATTCATTTACAAAAAGCAAATATAATCCGCCAAATTTTTAAAAAGGAAAAAAATGAAAAAAGTGGTTTTAGCCTCAATAATAGCGGCAACTAGCCTAATGGCAGCAAGCGATAAGCAAATAGAAGATTTTTACTCAGAAGTTTTTAAAAATCAAAATATCGATGGTGTTAATGTAAAAGTCGTAGAACGTACTAAAATTTTAGATGATATAGAAAAAGTAAGCTTAAAATTTAGCAAAGGAGATATGTCTCAAGAAGATGTGACTTTTGTTAAGGGCGATCTTATGTTTCCTGATGTTGTAAATTTAAAGGAGCAAAAGTCTTATTTAGCTGAAGAAAAAAAGGTAATCGCAGAAAAAGCAGCACTTGATTTAGTAAAATCACTAGCTAAAATTTATAAAAATGAAGACAAGGCAAATGTTATAACTCTTGGCAATGATAGCAAAAAGCCAACTCTTATCATGTTTTCAGATCCTGAATGCCCATATTGTAGAGCCGAGCTAGCAAAGATCGAAACGACATTAAAAGACAATAACGTTGAAATCATCCTGACTCCAGTGCATGAACTATCGTCTTTACAAAAAAGTGCTTTGATCTATAAAGATATAAAAAATGCAAAAAGTGATAGCGATAAGGTTAAAATTTTAAGAAAGTATTTCTCTGAAGATTATAACGTAGATGAAAAAAATGTTAGTAAAGAAGAGAGCGACAAGATCGATACTTTACGTAAAAAATATTTCTCAGCCGGCGTTAGATCAGTGCCATTTATCATAAACAAAAGTGATCTAAAATAATCTTTTCTAGGGAGCTCTCCCTAGAATTTATACTTTAAATTAGCCTTTCTCTCAAAATTCATAAAAGTTAAAATATTAAATATATTTTCTTATATTTTTAACAATAACTTAACATATTTAATTAAAGCTTTATATTTACTTTGATTATCTTGCAATTATGCTAAATTTACCGAGTTTAAATCTAGGCTATAAAAAGCCCTGAAATAGGCCTTGCAATATTTTAGAATTTCTAAAGTTGCAAATTGTGAAGACCAATCAAACCAAATTCTCAAATTTTTAAGTTTGAGAGCTAAGGAGAAAAAATGCAAGGATCAAGAAGAGATTTTCTAAAAAAATCTCTAAAAGTCGGTGCTGCCGGCGGTGTACTCGCAGTCTCAGCCGTAGCAAAAGTGACTAGTGACGACTTAGCTCCTGATGACAATGGTGTCGTCGTTGGCAAGTCAAACAAAAAAGAGGTGCTTTATAAAAAAAGCAAGAACTGGGAAACCTACTATAAAATCGCTTACTAAGGGAGAAAACCATGAGTGATGCACGTATAGGAAGACGTTCATTTTTAAAGCTAGCCGCACTTGGTGCTGGAAGCACAATGGCTTTTGGAGAAAATGAAACGATAAGAAATGCAAGTGATGAGGAGATAAAAAATCCTTTCCCTGGCTCAAAAAAGGTTAGAACGATTTGTTCTATTTGCTCAGCAGGCTGTGGTATCGAGGCTGAGGTAAAAGATGGTGTTTGGGTTCGTCAAGATATGGCGATGCATCATCCGATATCTCAGGGCTCACACTGCTCAAAAGGTATCGATCAGATCGACCTTACACACAGCAAACAACGCATCAAATATCCTATGAAAAAAGTTGATGGTAAATGGCAAAGAATTTCATGGGATCAAGCTGTAAATGAGATCGGCGATAAGATGCTTCAGATCCGCAAAGAAGATGGCCCTGATAGTGTTGTTTTCTTAGGATCGGCTAAATTTAATAATGAGCAATCATATTACTTTAGAAAATTTTGTGCATTTTGGGGTACAAACAGTAACGATCACGTAGCAAGAATTTGACATAGCGCAACAGTCGCCGGTGTGGCGAATACTTGGGGTTATGGCGCGATGACAAACCACTTTGGAGATATGGCTGCGAACTCAAAATGTATATTTATCATTGGAGCAAACCCAGCTGTGGCAAACCCAGTTGGTGGCATGAAGCACACTTTACAAGCAAAAGATAGAAACAATGCAAAAGTAATTGTGGCTGATCCAAATTTTACAAAGACAGCTGCACATGCTGATCTTTATTTGAGACAAAGATCAGGAACTGATATTGCACTTGTTTATGGTCTTATTCACATCATTCTTAAAAATGGTTGGGAAGATAAAGAATTTATAGAAAATAGAACTTACGGTATTGATGAGATAAGAAAAGAGGCTGAGCACTGGACACCAGAGGTTACGTCTGATGTTACTGGAGTACCAGTTGATAAGCTACTAAAAGCCGCAGATATCCTAGCTCATACAAAACCGGGTACTGTTGTTTGGGCACTTGGTATCACTCAACACTCAGTTGGTACATCAAATACAAGAATTTTACCTATCCTTCAACTAATTCTAGGAAATATGGGTAAAGCAGGCGGTGGCTGTAATATCATTCGTGGTCACGACAATGTTCAAGGCTCAACTGATATGTGCAATCTTTCAGATAGCTTGCCAATGTATTATGGCCTAACTGATGCAGCATGGAAATATTACTGCAAAGGCTGGGGCGTTGATTATGACGAATTTATTAAACGCTTTGCAGTCTCAACAAAAGAGCCAAAGCAAGGCGGCACTCCTGTTAAAAACACAGTCTTTGAAGAGTATTATTACCACGATCCTAAACATCCAGAAGATAGAAACTGGAGAAACGAAAAAGGCTGGTCACTTTCAAAATGGTGGCAAGGCGTATTGAAAGAGGAGAATACATTTAGTAGTGGTGCATTAAGAGTTCTTTGGGTTCAAGGAACTGGTCTAACATCTATGGCGCACCTAGCTAAAATTCAAGAAGCAGCTTCAAAACTAGATATGATTGTTGTGGCTGAGCCATTTGTAAATGAAATTTCTATCCTTTCAGACAGAAAAGATGGCGTTTATATCTTGCCAGTAGCGACTGCATTTGAAAATGAAGGTCACTTAAGCGCAACAAACCGCTCAGGTCAATGGAGAACAAAAGTTGTTGATCCACTTTATGAGAGCAAGGGTGATCACGAAGTAATGTTCCTATTTGCTAAGAAATTTGGCTTTTACGATGAATATGTAAGAGGCATGAAAATGGGTATCGTAGATCGTGAAATAAAACAAGTAAAAGATGACTTTGTATGGCCTGATGATGCGACAAATGAGATAGCAAGGATTGGAAATTCTATAGGTTATGGTGGTAGAACAGCCGAGATGTTTAGACGCCATCAAGCAAACTGGGATAAATTTGATCCAGATACGCTAATAGGTATTGGTGGTGAAGTTAAAGGCGAATACTACGGTAAACCATGGCCAGCATGGGATGAAAAACACCCTGGAACACCAATACTATATGATATGAGCAAGCCTTATGTTGAAGGTGGTTCAGGTTTTAGAAATCGCTTTGGACTCGAACATAATGGCGTTAGTCAGCTAGCTAGCGAAGAGACAACACTTGTTGGCTCAGCTATAAAAGGTGGCTATCCACAAATCACAAAAGAGAATATAGAAAAAGTCTTGGGCATAACTCTAACTGAAGAAGAGAAAGCTAAGATGGGACCAAGCTGGAGCATGGATTATAGTGGTATTATCTTTGAAAAATGCCGTGAAAAAGGTGTTGTGCCTTATGGTAACGCAAGGGCAAGAGCTATCGTTTGGGAATTTCTTGATCCTATTCCAAAACATAGAGAGCCTGTTCACTCACCACGCTGGGATCTTGTTCAAAAGTATCCGACATTTGATGATCAAGCTAGAAATTTCCGTGTTTCTACTAAGTTTAAGTCAGAGCAACAAGCAAAAGATTGGTCGAAAGAGTTCCCTATCGTATTTAGTACGCAACGTGTCGTAAACTTAAGTGGTGCAGGAATGATCGAAAGAACTAGTAAATATCTATCAGCTATTACGCCAGAGATGTTTGCTAATGTTAATCCAGAGCTAGCTTTAAAATACGGCATAAAAGATCGCGATATGATGTGGATTCACAGCCCACAAGGCACAAAGATCAAAGTAAGATGCTATCACAGCCAGATGGTAACTCCAGATAGAATTTGTATGCCATACAACTTCGCTGGTATTATGCAAGGCGTTGATCTTTCAGCTCGCTATCCAGAGGGCACTAAGCCTTATGTTATTGGTGAAAGTTATAACACCGTTACTAACTATGGATTTGATCCAGTTACTCAAATTTCAGAGTTTAACGCAGGTCTTTGCCGTATAGAAAAAGCTGAGGAAAATACATTTAAAACATCGTTTTTCCATGAATATGGCGAGAGAGACGCCATGGGTAAAGAGTAAGGAGGAATAAAATGGCAAGAATGAAATTTTTCGTAGATACTGATAGATGTATTAGTTGTTATGGTTGCCAAGTTGCTTGCTCTTCTGCTCATGAACTTCCAGTGGGAATTTATAGAAGAAAGGTCATTACACTTCATGATGGTATCGAAGGTAAAGAGGTTTCAACTACTATTGCATGCCAACACTGTACTGATGCACCTTGTGAGCAAGTTTGCCCGGTCGATTGTTTCTACATTAGAGCCGATGGTATCGTACTTCATGATAAAAATAAGTGTATAGGTTGTGGATACTGCTTATATGCTTGTCCATTTGGTGCACCACAGTTCCCTAAAGATGGTGCATTTGGCGTAAAAGGCGTAATGGATAAATGTACAATGTGTGCAGGCGGTCCAGAGCCAACAAACTCACACGAGGAGAGGGAACTATACGGTCAAAATAGAATGGCCGAAGGAAAAGTGCCTATGTGTGCGGCTGTTTGTGCTACAAATGCACTTTTAGTTGGAGATGCGGCTGAAGTATCAAACGTATATCGCAAACGCGTTATGCTAAGAAATACTGGGCTAAATGCCTAACAAGAAGGAGAGCATTTGCTCTCCTTTAAATTCTAAATTTTAAACTTAAAACCTTTTCATTATTTTATAAAACTACTATTTTTATATTCAAAAGATAAATTTTAAATTTACATTAGAAATTTCTAAAACCATTTAAAATTGGCTATTTGAAGACAAATTTCTCTTTATTATCTCAATTTGCTCTATTTTATGATAATCGTTTTTATTTTAATCAAAGTAAAGCCTTGGTAATATTCGCTTCAAAAAATCTCACAGGTGGTTTATTTAATGAATAAATTCTTAAAATTTATGCTAATTATGTTGTTGCCTATTTGGCTCGTGGCAAAAAACGACGACTATGAGCAAGTCGCAGCTCAGATAAAAGAGTCGCTACAAAAAGTAATAACAGAGTATAGAGCTGGTAATGTTGAACAAGCAGTCAGTGATACTCAAAATGCTTATTTTGGCTTATTTGAAGATGTTGAAGCCGGCATTAGAATAAATTTAGGTCAGAAAAAAGCTTACTCAATGGAGAAGCAGTTTGGCGAGATCAGAAAGGCGATAAAAGCAGGTGAAGCGCCTGATGATGTTCAAAAAAGAATTGACCAGATAAATAGCGAGATCGCTGAAGTTCTACCGGTTATTTTAAAAGGACATAGGCTAGTTGGTGAGTATTCAGACAGCCCAGCTCAAGCTGCTGCAACTGACTATGATACTTCTAAATTTATCCCTGAGTGGAAGGTAGCATTTACAAATTTATCAGCCGATCTAGATAAAGCAATAGCAAGCTATGAGAGTGATAAGCAAGATGATGCTAAAAGTGCTATCCAAGATGCTAAATTTACAGACTACAGAAATACTCAACTTGAAATCGCTATTCGCCAACATATAGAAAATGGTAAAAGCATAGATGCTGATATCCAAAGAAAGATGGGCGAAGCGATCAGCGGCATCACAAATGGTATAAGCAAAGATGACTTTAAAACTAAGCTAGATGAGATCAAGAAACTAGCATATGATGCTATCTCAAAACTCCCAGCTGATACTGCAAAACTTGCAAAAGTTGATATGAGCGATGTAGAAGCAGCTTCTGAAGAAGATAGTGGTGTAGATTATACCAAAGTCGTTCAAAACATAAACGACAAAATTCAAGCTGCTATCACACTTTATAAAAATGGTGATGTAAAAAAAGCCATGGGCGATATCCAGGACATCTACTTTGATGAGTTTGAAGGTAGCGGCATGGAGAATAAAGTAGGCGCAATAGATGTAAATTTAAAAACAGCTATTGAAGCTACATTTGGTAACCTCGTAGCCCTTATGAAATCAGGCGTAGATGAAAAAACTCTTCAAGAAAGTGCAAGCAAAATGTCATCTCAGCTTGCAACTGCACTTGAGAAAACTAGTAGTTCAAGCTCACCTTGGTCTTTATTTGTTTGGGCTTTGACTATTATTTTAAGAGAAGGCTTTGAGGCACTTATCATTGTTGCTGCTGTTGTTGCATATCTTGTAAAAACTGGTAATGCTAAAGCGATGGGCAAAGTTGTTTATAGCTCAGTTGGCGTGGCTGTTATCTTAAGTTTTGTGATGGCGTGGTTAATGAATGTCATTTTTGGCGAGGCAGCAGGTCAAAAAAGAGAGCTTATGGAAGGCATCACTATGCTTGTTGCAGTGGGACTTCTATTTTACGTTGGCTTTTGGCTTCTTTCAAATGCTGGTGCTAAAAAATGGAATGACTACATCAAATCACACGTCTCTGACTCTATCTCAAGTGGCTCAACTACAACACTTTGGTGGACTGTATTTTTAGCAGTATTTAGAGAGGGTGCTGAAACTGTACTATTTTATCAGGCACTTATTTTTGGAGCTAAAGATTCAGCTGGTTACTCGATGATAGCAGCTGGCTTTGTGATAGGACTTGTCGTTCTTTTAATAGTCTATTTCTTATTTAAAATTTTTGCTGTTAAAATTCCTATTAAACCATTTTTTATATTTACGTCAGCTATTATCTTTTATATGTCGATTGTCTTTGTTGGCAAGGGTGTCGGCGAGCTAGTTGAGGGTAAAATTTTCATCCCAACTATCATAAATGGACTTAGCTTCCCTGACTGGATGAGAGACTGGCTAGGACTTCAGCCATATTATGAGAGCTTAGTACCTCAAATCATTATGGTGCTTGCCCTAGTTATAGGCATCGTTATCATGAAATCAAAACAAAATAAAAATTAATCTTATTTAAAGGAGAGAATATGAATAAAATTCTTAGTTCAGCCCTAGCACTTAGCCTAGCAGCTGGTTTTGCACTTGCTGGTGAGCACCCAATCGGCGAGCCTGTAGAGGCTAATGGCATGGAGATAGCTGCAGTTTATTTGCAACCAATCGACATGGAACCAAAGGGTATTGACCTAGCTCCAAGCCTAGCTGATTTTCACCTAGAAGCTGACATACATGCTATTGCTGGTAATAAAAACGGCTTTGGCGAAGGTGAGTGGATCCCATACCTAAAGATTAACTATGAGCTAAAAAACCTTGATAACGGCAAAGTTAAAAAAGGTACCTTTATGCCAATGGTTGCAAGCGATGGCCCACACTATGGTGCTAACGTAAAAATGGATACAGGCGTAGGCAACTATGAGCTTAAATTCCACATTGATAATCCAGAAAAACAAGGTTTTGGTCGTCACGCTGACAAAGAGAGCGGTGTTGGTAAATGGTTTGAGCCTTTCACAACAACTTATAAATTTCAATGGACAGGTGGTCCTGTTAAATAATCACCAGGGGCGTTCTCGCCCCTTTTAAAAAATTCTCACAGGGTTTAGTTATGTCAATTTATTTCTATCAGGTCTTTTTAGCCCTCCTTGGATTTACGCTTTTTGCTGCCTTAAATAACAATGGCAAAAGTTTAAAAACGATCTTTCTACCATCATTTCTTGGCGTTGTTGCTGGTGTGCTTATCTTTAAAGCTGCTCGTCATGCACTTGTTGATGACCAGTTTAAAATGTTCATAGATTCAGTGACGCTAGTTTTTCTACTAATTAGCATTTTATGGATATTTCTTGAGCTTAAGATAGCAAAAATTGTAACGTTTTTTATTTTAGGCATCGGCTTTGGCTTTGGCTATAGTTCAAGCAGTGTGTTATTTCCACTATTTGGTGGTGAGCTACTAGATACGCTTTCGGTCATTAGCTTCTTTCTAATGATATTTGCAATGATTTTGCTCGTATTTTTATTCTTTTTTATTTCGAATTTAAAATCTAGCATTTCTCCATTAATAGCTAAAATTTTAGCCCTTATCACTTTAGTTTTCTTGCTAATCGATAGGAGCTCTCAGACAGCACTTGAGCTTTTGCGTGCTGGGGCTTTAAAAATAAGTAGTGAGTTAAACTCTCAGATTCTATCTGTTAGTGCAAAAGGTATTTACGTATCAGAATTTGGTACTTATTTTTATATCTTTGTGATCTTACTTTTATGCATCACCGCGCTTTTCTTTATGCCAAAAAGTATTGATAAAAATAAATTTGGTTCTATCAAATACCGCTTTACAAAAGCCATTAGAGAAAATATTTCTGATAATGCAAAATTTGCATTTTGTAGTATTTTGATAGCACTTGGATTTTCGCTCTATTATGACCTTTACGCATCTCGTCCACCTGAAATTTCAGAGCCAGTGCTAGTTGAGCCAGTGGGAGATAAATTTATATTTGATGTTGATATGCTAAAAGACAATGAACTTCACAGATTTGCTTATATTACAGATGAGGGTAAGCAGATAAGATTTTTCTTGTTAAACCGCTTTAGTGACCGCGTCTCGCCTGTCATCGTCTTTGACTCTTGTATGATTTGCGGCGATATGGGCTATATAAAAAGAGGAAATGACCTTATTTGTATCTCTTGTAATGTTAGAATTTTCTTGCCATCAGTTGGCAAAGAAGGTGGTTGCAATCCGATACCAATGCCATTTATCTTCGATGGCAAAAATATCATAGTTGATTATAAAACTATTACAGATGGAGCAAATTTCTTTAGTAAGGTTGTCGAAAAAATGGTGCTTGATCCAGTTAGTCGCAAAAAGGTGAGCAACCTTGAGTCAAGATCATATTTATACTATGGACGCACATATTTCTTTGAAAATAACGAAACTCAAGCGAAATTTGAAGCAAATCCAGAAAAATATGTAGAAACAAATGGAACGTTAAAATGAAAAATATGCAACTAAGAATGATAAAAAGCTCGATCACGGGCTCAAAGGTACAAAAGACGATGGCCTTTATTACCATCTTGCTAGCTGCTCTTTTGATAGCTTGCATGCTAAATATCACGCTAAAAATCGGCGATCAAGTAGCAACTGAGCTTAGAGGATATGGCTCAAATATCGTCGTTTTGCCACGCGGTGAGAGCCTAAGCATCGAGATCGAGGGTAAAAATTTCACCCCACTAAAATCACAAAATTTACTCCCAGAGGCTGATATCTATAAGATAAAAGAGATCTTTTGGAGAAATAATATCGTTGCTTTTGCGCCGTTTTTAGAGGCAAAAGTTAAAGATGAAAAAGGAATTGAATTTGCCTTTGAAGGAACCTATTTTGATAAAAATATCGGACTAAAAGATGAGCCAGAATTTAGCACAGGCGTTAAGAGCTTGTATGGTTTTTGGGGCGTTGAGGGTGTTTGGCCAAAAGATGAAAGTATGGATGAAATTTTAGTTGGCGAAGAACTTTCTAAGGCTAAAAATTTAAAGGTTGGCGACAAACTTAGTCTTGTGGGCAAAAATGGCGTAAGAGAGGTTAGTGTGGTTGGTATCTTAAAAGGAGCTAGTGACGAGACACATAAGCTAGTTGGCTCACTAAAGCTTGCTGGAGATCTTTCTGGGCATGCAAACTCATACACAAAGGCTGAAGTCTCAGCTATGACGATCCCAGAAAACGACCTATCGCTAAAAGCAAGAAGAAATTTAGACAACCTTGATAGTGCAGAGTACGATAAATGGTACTGCTCAGCCTATGCAGGATCAATCGCATTTCAGATAGAAGAAAATTTACCAAACGTTAGCGCAAAGGCAAGCCTTCAAGTAAGTGATGCGGAGAGTAATATCGTAAAGAAAATCCAAAGCCTAATGGGCATCGTTAGCATCATCGCTCTTGTGGTTTCAGCCATTGGTATAACATCGCTAATGACAAGTGAAATTTATCGCCGTAAAAAAGAGATCGGCCTTTTAAAAGCCATAGGTGCTAGTAACTTTGAGATTTACGCCCTTTTTGCTAGCGAGAGCCTTGTGGTTGCCTTTTTTGCGGGCATCACGGGAGCATTTTTAGGATATGCGCTAAGCTACATGATGTCTTACATTATCTTCTCACATGGCATCGGCATAGCTTGGATCGTGCTACCTATAAGCGTGGCATTTGCCTTGCTTATCTCAGTCGTTGGCTCGCTAATGCCAATGAGAAACGTCATAAATTTACTACCTGCGGAGGTGCTATATGACCGCAAATAGCAAATTCTTTTACAATACAATTTATAAAAGTTTAAAAAACGGCTCATCAAGAGTCATGGTCATCGTGATCTCTATCTTACTTGGAGCATGCGTGTGTGCGGCGTTTGTTAATGTATATCTTGATATAGACTCTAAAGTCTCACGTGAGCTAAAAACTTATGGCGCAAATATGATCTTTGCTCCAAAAGATATGGCTACAAGCGATGATATGGGTGAAAAAACTTACAATGAGATGATCGCTAAAGTGCCAAAAGACAAGCTTCTTGGTGAGAGCGGCTATCTCTTTGCTCAGGCAAATATCGGTCCAACAAATGCTATCATCATGGGAACAAAATTTAGCAATCTAAAAAAAGTTAAACCATTTTTAGATGTTAGAGATGGAACGATGATAAATGTCGATTTTGACGATAAAAATGTGCTAATAGGCGTCGATCTAGCTCGTCAGGCTGGCTTTAAAGCAGGCGATGATATAGAAATTCGTGCCATTGGCTCAAATGAGAGCATAAATGTAAAGATAAAAGGCGTAGTGGCAAGTGGAGATAAAGAGGATGCACTTTTGATCACGTCATTATCTTTGGCTCAAAAAATTTCAAATAAAGCTGGCAAAATAAACTATGCTGAAGCTGTTGTACTTGGTAACTTTGATGAGATAACATCACTTGCAAAGACTATAAGTAATGAAGAAATAGCTGCAAAACCAGTGGCAAAGGTCTCAAAGTCTGAGGGCTATATCTTAGAAAAGATCAAACTTCTAATGGCACTTGTTAGCCTTGTTATTTTGCTCATTACTTCAATGTGCGTAAACACAACGCTTAGTGCTATCTTGCTCTCTCGCTCAAAGGAGATCGCACTTCTAAGAGCCATAGGTGCAAGCAAAAAAGATGTATTAAAGCTATTTGGCTTTGAGACATTTGTGACAGCGCTCATCTCAGCATTAGTTGGTGCATTTTTAGGATATTTACTAGCTCAAATTTTAGGTTATGCGATATTTGATTCTAGTATTGATTTTAGAATTTTAAGCATCCCAGTAGCTGTGATAATATCGCTTTTATTTGCAGCGATCGCAGCATTTTATCCGATCAAACGGGCACTTAATAATAAAATGGCAGATACATTAAGAGGAGAATGATATGCAAAATGCACTAGAATTAAAAAATATTTGTAAAATTTTTGGCGATGTTAAAGCACTTGATGATATAAATTTTGAGGTTAAAAAAGGTGAGTGGGTCAGCGTCATGGGGCCAAGTGGTAGTGGTAAGAGTACGCTTGTAAATATTCTTTCACTAATGGATACTCCAAGTAGTGGCACTTATATGCTTGGTGGCGATGATGCGAGCAATCTAAATGCTGATGATACACTTAAATTTAGACGTGAAAAGATCGGTCTTATTTTTCAGCAGTTTCACTTAGTGCCATATCTTAGCGCACTTGAAAATGTAATGATCGCTCAGTACTATCACAGCTCAGTTGATGAAGAGGACGCTAAAAAGGCACTTGAGGCAGTTGGTCTTTCTCACAGGCTAACACACAGACCAAGTCAGCTAAGTGGTGGTGAGCAACAACGCCTTTGTATCGCACGCTCGCTCATAAACGATCCTGAAATTTTAATAGCAGATGAGCCAACTGGTAACCTTGATGAAGCAAATGAAAGAGTTATACTTGATCTATTTTGCAAGCTAAGAAAAGAGGGCAAGACGATACTTCTAGTAACTCACAACCCTGATCTTGGCGAGTATGGCGATAAGATCGTCTATCTAAGACATGGCAAGCTAGAGAAAATTCGCACTATTGAAAACCCAAAGGTACCAAATGAGATATAAAATTTTATTTTTATGTCTAGTCTCAGCCCTAGTTATGGGCTGCGTCAAGCAGTATGAGAAGCATCACATTACGCTAAATGACTCAAGTGGCATTGATACGCAGTTTTTTCCAACAGAAAAGAGGCTAAAGATAGGCGATAAGCCATATATGCTATTTTTCTTTGGCACTGACTGCGGAGTATGCAAGGCCGCAATACCTGACCTAAATACGCTTGAAAAAGAGTATGGTAAAGAGGTTCAATTCATTGGTGTTTTAGGGCCTAGTAAGGGTTTTGATAAAGATATTGAGCTTTTAAAAGAGCACAACATCACCTTTAAAACTACTAGCGATAAGGTTTCGGTTGATTACTTTAGCAAGGCAGTTGGTGGCGTTATGGGCGTGCCAGTTATCTATTTTTTTGATAAAGATGGTAAGATGCGATCGAAATTTATCGGTCTTACACCAAAAAGTGTACTTGAAAGTGCTATAAGATCGCTCTTGTAGGAGTGAATATGAAAAATTTCTTTTTATTTGTCTTAGCGGTATTTTTTGTTGGATGTGCTAGTAGTACTCCAAATATCTCGGTTAAAACGAGCGAGCCTATATTTTTTACGCTTAATGAAGCAAATAAAAGCGTCTATGTAAATTTTAAAAATAGCGCGACCGGACAAGATGTAAATACTGAAATTTTAAGTGAGTTTGCAAAGGCTGGCTTCAGAAACGAGCCAAATATCAAAAATGCTGACTTCATCATCCTTGGCGATGTGCAAAGCTTTTCCAGGATAATCAAAAGAGATCCTAGATTTTCAATGGGGATGGGATATGGCTTTGGTAGACCAAGCTTTGGCTTTGGCTACTCGATGTTTTTCCCATTTGGCTATTACGATGATGATGACTTTAGCACGAATAGCTATACTTATCACATGCAAGTAAGCGTGCTAGTGCGTCCAAAAAATGGTGGCGAAAAGGCGACAAATATCTCACTTATGCAAGCTGGTAATGTCTATTCGCCAAGCTACATTTGGCCGTTTTTTAAAGAACGCCTAGCAAAACAGATCGTTAGCTTTTTTTATAACGTCTCGCAAAGGTAGGGGCACTAACGAGTGCTATTTAAACTAAGCTCGAATAAAAAGCTAAACTTTAATAAAATTTTTACTTTCTTGGTCGGTAATTTTGAGAAATTTTAAAGCTCTTATAACATGGATTTAACTAGGCCAAAGCCTAGTTAAATTTTTATCACTCATTATCTATCTCAAAGTCATAAAATTCGCTTTCATACTCAACATTTCCTATTTTGCTGTATTGTATAAGAGCTGCTTTTATGTTGTCTATCTGCTGATACATTAGACCCAGAGCTATTCTATTTTCGATAGCACTAGCATCATTTAGTTTTGTTAGCTCTAAAAGTGCGATTGCGTTTGATACTTTTCCAGCTCCTGTTGCAGCCACAGATGCTAAAAACAATGTGCTAGCGTCATTTACTTTAAACTCATCGATCGCTTGATTATAAAGTTTATAGCTCTCCTCAAAATCGTTTGTAAAGATATCGATATAGGCTAGAGTTTGGATTAAATTTATATTTTTTGGAGCATTTTTTAGCTCGGCTCTTAACTTATCACGCTCTCTTGTAAGTAGGCCCGAAATTTGAAGTAGCTTGATGTATTGCTTTTTGATGATGTCAGCGCCGTGATAGAAAGCATTTGAATCAAGCTGCTTGCCATTAAAGTGAATTTGTATCGCTTTTGCATACTCTTTGACATTTTGCTCTTTGTTTTTCGAGATGAAATTTAAGATATTTGCAATAATATCATTTGGCAAAATTTTTAGTAGCTCATCAGCTTTCTTTGCCATTAGCTCGTCATTGTTTGTTACTTTTGCGATGATGATATCAAAGGCTAAATTTAGCATTGTCTGCTCTTTTGGCTCTTCAAGCCATCTTATCATCGCACTTTGGTTGCCGCTAACCAGGCTTAGAAGCGAGGCATATAAATTTACAGGCTTTAAGCTCTTATCGTTCTCTAAATTTTCGCCGATCTCTTCAATGAGTTTTGGGTTTAAATTTCTATTTATATCTAGACAAATCGCCCCAAAAATACCTGCAAGATGGTTATTTACATCTTGGTGATAGCTTGCTATGAAGTGCTTTGCTGCAAGGCTAAAATTTCCAAGCTGAGCGTAGCTTAAGGCAAGATTGTATTGCAAGATAGAGTGATTTGGATAAGTGCTAGCTAGCTCTTCAAACTCTTTATTCGCTTCTTTTAAGCGGTAGCTTAGTGCTTTTGCGATAGCTTCGCTAAGTTTGGCATTGACTTTTGAAGCAGCTGCGCTTTGGCTAAGATAGTCATTTGCTGCTGATGTATCGTCTAAAAAGACGCTAACGCCGCCTTTTCTTATCTGCTCAATACTCTGTTTTGCATCAAAGACCTTGTAAGGTGCGAAGTAAAAAAGCGTCTCATAGCGCCTTGTTCTATCAAAAAACATATCATCGCTAAAGTGTGCCTGAGCTAGGCTGACATCAAAAAGATCAGGCTTTAGTATCGTTTTTATCTTGTAAATTTTGCTTGGCAAAGAAGCATTGTAGTCGTAAACATCTTTGATAAATGCAGCCGCATCGCCGTAGTCAGCAGTTTTTAGATCAATTAGCGCCTCAGTCATCTTGATAAGATCGATATTTGGCGTATTTTTAGAAGCTTTTGTTAGATAATCCCTTGCCTTGTCGTATTTGCCAAGTCTTGCATAGAGCTGTGCTAGCGTGAAGTCGGCCTTAAATGCCTTTTGGCTCTCAAGCTTAGCTATTGCTCTCTCATCATCTCCAAGAAGTGATAAAATTTTTGCACTTAAATAAGCATATTCATTTTTATAATCTGCAGTATTTGGATGAGAAAGTGCTTGAAGCGCCTCGTAATAGTTGCCTTTATAATAATTTATAAGTGCGTAGTAATAGCTATAAAGTGGCGAGTTGTTCTCATACTGCAAAAATGAATCAGCAAGTCCTATATAGTAGTTAAAATTTTTGGTGTTATTTAGCTCAAGTGAGCAAACAGCAGCGTTTATGGCGCTAACTGCTGTGTTTTCTCTATCAGTTATTGCTTTGTTAAAAGATACGATCGCCTCATCACATCTTTCTTGTTTCATCTGCGAAACACCGAGGTTGTAGTTTGAGAGAGACTGGTTATAAACAGCTATGTTTTCATAAATTTTTAACGCTTCAAATTTATTGCCACGCTCGTAGAGCTGATTGGCCTTATTTATCATCTCATCGATCTTTGAAGCGCCAAAATTTTGCGTTTGGTAGTTGTTTTCTATATTTTTTACGATACTTGCAGTATCTATGTTCTCTTTTTTGTCTTTCTTTAGCAAAACAACTAGCAAAACCACTATCAAGATGATAAGCACTAGAGCGACCACGCCTGCTATTATAAAGAGCTTTTTATTGCTCTTTTTTACAGGGATTGGCTCCGGGATGCTTTCATCTTGTAGCACACCTTCACTTGCGATACTCTCAAGCGAGACGATCTCTTCAGGTGTCTCGGCTTTTGCCTCTTCAGGCACTTCTTGCTCTGTTTGCTCGCCAGGTGGTTTTAAAACTACAACCTCTTCTTCAGCCACTACATATACCTCTTAAGAACTTCTGGAATTTCGATAGTGCCATCTGCTTTTTGATAGTTTTCCATGATGGCAATAAGCGTCCTACCCACAGCTAGACTCGAGCCATTTAGCGTATTTACAAGCATATTTTTCTTGCCATCTTTAAAGCGAATTTTTGCACGCCTTGCTTGAAAATCACGAGTATTGGAAATAGAGCTAATCTCTCTATATTTACCTTGGCCAGGTAGCCAAACCTCAAGGTCTATCGTCTTTGCCGCGCTAAAGCCAAGATCACCACTGCAAAGAAGCATATGGCGGTGAGGAAGTCCAAGGCTAGTTAGTAGATCGCTTGCGCACGATACCATCTCATTTAGCACATCTTCACTTTGATCAGGTCTTGTGATACTTACTAGCTCGACCTTTTCAAACTGGTGCTGGCGGATCATACCTCTAGTGTCACGTCCTGCCGAACCCGCTTCTTGGCGGAAGCATGCTGAGTAGCAAGTCATCTTTATAGGTAACTGCTCAGCTTCAATGATCGTGTCATTGTATAAATTTGTCACAGGCACTTCGCTAGTTGGGATGAGGTAGAGATCCTCGTCACGCACTTTGTAAAGGTCCTCTTCAAATTTAGGCAGCTGACCGGTGCCAAAAAGTGTGTTTGAGCTTACTAGATAAGGGACATTTACAAGCTCAAAGCCACGCGCGCTGTTAAAGTCGATCATGTAATTAACAAGCGCTCTACTAAGCCTTGCTCCCATGCCGCGAAGCACGGTAAAGCGAGATCCTGAGAGCTTTGCGCCTCTTTCAAAGTCAAGCCAGCCAAGGCTCTCGCCTAACTCCCAGTGCTCTTTTGGTGTAAAGCTAAATTTAGTCGGCTCAAGCACCGTTTTTATGCAGACATTATCGTCCTCGTCCTTACCAAATGGCACGTCATCATCGGTGATATTTGGCACGTTAAATGAAATTTGCTCAAGCTTTTCTTCATATTGTTTAACGATATCATCAGCATCAGAAAGTGCAGCTTTGTTTAAATTTAGCTCACTTTTAAGCTCACTTACGTCCTCACCAGCTCTTGCCTTTATGCCAAGCTCTTTACTCTTTGCGTTTTGGATCGCTTGGAAATTTTCAAGTGCTTTGCGCTTTTGTTTTAGCTCGTTAAAAGTTTGTAAAAGCTCGTCAAGTAGCCCAGCTTTTACATTTTTCCCCTCAAGTTTTTTTACAAATTCATCGTAATTTGTCTCGAGTAGTTTTAAATTTATCATTCCGTATCCTTAAACCATAAACATAACTTTTGCAAAAAGTACGATAAAAACTGCCGCTGTTAGCGCAAATGGATGTATGTTGCCAAGTGGGCTAGGGCGTTTAAATATAAATTTGCAGCTTAAATTTGTTATAACCGCGGCTACGATTAGCATTGCTAAGAAAAATTTGATCATAAAAATGATTTGTAAATTTGTCTCAAAGTAGCCACCAGCCTTTGATCCGACCCAGTTACTCATCATCATACCTCCAGTTAATACCAAAAGCAAGATACAAAGCGGCATTATCTTAATAGCAACTGAACCGATAGCTTGTTTTGCCTTTTGAGCAAGCTCAGGTGGCATTTTTTTACAAGCTGCCTTAAAAATGATTACATCAAAAAAGAGGTAACCAACAAAGATGATTGCACAAAAAAGATGAATTATTTGTGCGTATGGATATAAATTTTGCATATTTTTCCTTTATTAATAAATTCCGACTGCTTCACGAACTTTTTTTATCGTTGTTTGAGCAACATTACTTGCCTTTTTGGCTCCTATTTCTAAAATTCCAGACACTTCGTCAGGATTATTTTGATAATGCTCAAATTTCTCTCTCGCATCTTTAAAATAGTCCCAAATAAGCTCGTTTAGATAAGCTTTAAAGTGTCCATGACCCTCACCACCACGCTCATATCTAGCTTGAAGCTCTTTTTGCCCACTCTCGTCTAAGAAAAGTTTGGCGATATTATAGACGTTGCAGTTTTGCCACTGTTTTGGCTCTTCGAGCGGTGTGCCGTCTGTCACAATGCTAGAAATTTGCTTTTTAAGCGTTTTAGCATCGGCAAAGATGTCGATTGTATTGCCATAGCTTTTGCTCATCTTTTCGCCGTTTGTGCCAGGCACGGTGGCGACATTTTCATCGATCTTTGCCTCAGGCAATGTAAAAATTTCTCCATGCTCGTTGTTAAATTTTATCGCGATATCACGAGCGATCTCTACATGCTGGATCTGGTCTTTGCCCACAGGTACGACCTGCGCATTATAAAGCAAAATGTCAGCTGCCATCAAAACTGGATAGCTAAAGAGTCCGTGGTGTGAACTAAGACCTTTTGCGACTTTATCTTTATAGCTGTGCGCGCGCTCAAGAAGCCCCATAGGTGTGTGCTGACTTAGCACCCAGTAAAGCTCAAGCACGTTTTTAACGTCGCTCTGTACCCAGAAAATACTTTTATTTGGATCAATCCCAAGTGCCAAAAACGCACACGCAGCCTCAAAAGTATTTTGCTTTAGGGCTTTGGCCTCGCTAAGGCTCGTCATCGCGTGGTAGTTTGCTATAAACATAAACATCTCATTTTGCTCTTGCATATCAACCATCTGCTTTATCGAGGCAAAGTAGTTGCCAAGGTGTAGTTTGCCGGAGGGTTGGAGGCCGGTTAATACTCTCATCTTATCCTTTCAAATTTTGGCTTTTTCTCGTGAGCGCTTTTGATGGAGATTTAAAATTTTAAGCTTTCGGCAGACTATGTGTCTAGCCTCGGCTTAAAATTTCTACACAACTATCAAAATCATCTCGCGATACTTCGTCAAAAATACTTTTTAAATTTTTAACGTTACATTAGAGTTTTTGTATCTAATCTAATCTTAAAATTTAGCTTAGCAGGCTAAATGCCTAGTCTTGATCAAAATTTAACCGCACAGCACTTACATTCATTTCAAAACACTTCGCTAAATTTTCTAACTACAAAACGTTAAATTTAGCTCAAACATTTCAAATTTTAACACCACACTAGATAGCTATCTAGCCTGATCTTAAAATTTATCGTTGCAAGCAGCATTCACGCCACTTTACAACTAAATTTTTAAAAGCATCCTTATCTCTTTTACGATTTGCTTTGGAGTTTTACCCTCGACTTCGACGATGTAATCAGCCTTTTTCTCATAAAGCTCCTCTCGCTCCAGATGTAACGCCTCGGCTCTTTTTAGATCACTTAAAAGTGGACGTTTGGCAAGTTTTTTCTCGCTATTTTTACTATTTTTTAGTCTTTGCATGATCGCATCAAAGCTTGCTTTTAGATAGATCACGGTACCAATTTTTTTTAAATTTTTAACCTTGGCAAAGCCGCCACCTGTCGAGATGATTGTGTTTTTGACATTTGTTGCTAAAAATTTAGCTAGATCCTTTTCAAGCTGCCTAAAATGCTCCTCTCCATACTCTTCGAAGATGGCTTTTATCTTCATATTTTGTGAGCTCTCTAGTAAGTCGTCGCAGTCAAGGTTCATCGTCTTTAGTGCCTTGCTTAACGCCCTTGCAGTCGTGCCCTTGCCAACTCCCATAAATCCTATCAAAACGATATTGTTATTCTTTGTTTTCATCGCTCTCTCCACGTTTTTTAGGGATTAATACGATAGGCACGCCAGTTAGGCTAAAACTCTCTCTAAGTTTGTTTGTTAGGTAGCGTTTGTAGCTAAAGTGCAGGCATTTTGGACGGTTCATAATGAGCGCTATCATGATAGGTGCTGTCTTAAACTGCACTGCGTAGTAAATTTTCACAACTCTGCCTTTATCTCGTGGCAGTGGGTGTGCCTTGGTCGCTTCGCCGATCACTTCGTTTAGCTTTGAAGTTTGGATTTTTTGGGTGTAGTTTTTATAAATTTCAACTATGAGCGGGTAAATTTTATGCACTCTTTTGCCGCCAAGTGCTGAGACGCTGATAATCGGCGCGTATGAGAGAAATTTAAATCTATCCTTTATCTCTTTACAGAGTTCGTCAAATTCTTCGCTACTTTTATCCCATTTGTTTAGCACGATGATGACGCCGAGCTCAAATTTAGAGGCGATACCAGCGATACGCTCATCAAGCTCGGTTAGTGGCTCAGAGCTATCAAGCACTAGTAGCGCAACGTCTGTCTCTTCTAAAATTTTCTCAGTTCTATTTAGCGCGTATCTCTCGATACCCTCGATCTTGCCACGCTTTCTGATACCAGCAGTATCGACAAACTCAAAAACCCTGCCATTATGCTCGTAAATTTCATTAACTGGATCGATCGTAGTGCCTGCCACGTCGCTAACGACGGCGCGACTCTCTTTTACAAGAGCATTTAGGAGTGAGCTTTTGCCGACATTTACACGTCCTATGATACCAACTCTAATGTTTTTGCTTTCATAGTCTATTTCGTCGCTTAGCTCGCCCTCGTCGTTATAATTTTCTAAAAAATCATCAAAATCTTCACTCGTATCGGCCTTTATCTGCACTTTGTCATCTATGTGCTTTGTTAGCCACATGCTAAGCTCATCTATGCCTGTGTTGTGGCTTACGGAAATTCCAAAGGAATTTTTCGCGCCAAAGCTTACAAATTCCCACTCTCTTTGCTCATCTTTTTTGCTGTCTATTTTATTAATGACTAATGCGATTGGTAAATTTAGCTTGCTAAGCTCGTAAAAAATGGCTCTATCCTCGTCATCTGGCATCATTTTGCCATCGACCATGTATAAAATGGCGTCTGAATTTTTAGCCTCTGCCAAGGTCTTTGCTTTTACGTTTTTAAAAAGCTCGCTACTATCATCAAGTCCGCCGCTGTCGATTAAAATGCACTCTTTACCCTCGACTTCGATCTTGGCCTTGTTTGTATCTCTTGTGGTGCCGCTAACGTCGCTAGTGATGGCGATGCGTCTTCTTGCTAGGCGGTTAAAAAGTGAGCTTTTGCCGACATTTGGCTTGCCTACTAATATTACTTTTTGCAAATTTTGTCCTTTTCGTGATGGCTGATTATACAAATTTTTGACTTATATAAAGTATAAAAATTTGCTTAAAAGCGCCAAAATAAAAGAAAAAATCAACCAAAATTTAAGCCACTTTTCATTAAAATGGCTACTTTAAATTTAAAGGTCTTGTGATGTTAAAAAGGTTTTATATTTCGCATCTTGGCATTTTTTATATGCTCTTTGCTTGCTTTATGTTTGCCGTTACTGGCGCATTTGCAAAGTATCTTAGCAAAGATATGCCATCTATCGAAGTTGTATTTTTTAGAAATTTAATAGGCCTTTTTATCGTTATTTATGCCATTTATAGATTTCCATTTAAACAAGCTGGTGGACACTTTTTCTTGCTGATGTTTCGTGGTTTTGTGGGCACTGTCGCACTTTTTGCTTTTTTTTACAATGTCGCTCATGTAAATTTGGCCACAGCTTTTACATTTCAAAAGACAAATCCAATCTTTACAGCTATCCTCGCAGCCTTTATTTTTAAAGAGCGTCTAAGCTCACTTGGCTGGTTTGCTGTATTTTTGGGATTTGGTGGAATTTTGCTTGTTATCCAGCCAAATTTAGGCATAAGCAAGACTGATATTATCGGCGTTTGGAGCGGCCTTGGTGCGGCGATCGCATACACGAGTGTTAAGGAGCTAAACAAGAGCTACGGTACAAATGTTATAGTGTTAAGTTTTATGCTTTGGGGCTCGTTTTTGCCACTTATTTGCATGGGTTTGGCAGAATTTTTCACCTACGAGCCACTTGATTTTTTGTTTTCAAAATTTAGCATGCCAAGCTGGTATAACGTTGTTTTTATCTTGCTAATGGGACTTAGTGGATATTTTTTTCAGTCGTACATGACAAAGGCGTTTGCGGTTGGCAAAAAGGCTGGAGTGATCGCTGCGGTTAGCTACGCAGACGTTATTTTCACGCTTATCATTGGCTATTTTATGGGCGATGTATTGCCAAATCAAACGGCACTTTTAGGTATCTTGCTAGTAATAGTGAGCGGAATTTTAGTTGTGAAAGAAAAATAAAGGAGAAAAAATGATACTAATAGCAGGGCCTTGCGTCATCGAGAGCGAGCAGCTCGTTTTCGACGTGGCAAAAAGGCTAGTTAAATTTAACGAAGATAAGCGGATAGATTTTTATTTTAAATCAAGCTTTGACAAGGCAAATCGCACGAGTATAAGCTCGTTTCGCGGGCCCGGACTTGAAAAAGGGTGCGAAATTTTAGCCAAGATCAAAAAGGAATTCGGTTTTAAAATTTTAACCGATATCCACGAGAGCTACCAGGCCGCGCCCGTAGGCGAAGTGGCCGACGTGCTGCAAATCCCTGCGTTTTTATGCCGTCAGACCGATCTACTCGTGGCCGCGGCTAAAACAAAAGCGGTCGTAAACATCAAAAAAGGGCAGTTTTTAGCGCCATCTGCGATGAAACACTCGGTCAAAAAAGTGCTAGAAACGCGCGGCGTAAAGGGCGACGGATACGAGGTCGCTAAACAAAACGGCGTGTGGCTAACCGAGCGAGGCAGCACCTTTGGCTACGGAAATTTAGTCGTAGATATGCGAAATTTGGTGCTTATGCGCGAATATGCGCCGGTGATTTTCGACGCTACTCACAGTGTGCAGATGCCAAGCGCTCTTGGCGAAAAAAGCGGCGGCGACGCGAGATTTGTTCCGTATCTAGCGCGAGCTGCGGCGGCTGCGGGCGTGGACGGATTTTTTTACGAGACGCATATTAATCCTTGCGAGGCGCTTTGCGACGGACCGAATATGCTAAATTTAGACGAACTAGACGCGAATATCGCTCAAATTTTTAAGATAAAGCAGGCTCTTGGCGATGCAAACTAAGGGATTTTTGTGGGTATTAGGCGGCGCGGTCGCCGAGTGCGGCTGGGCGTACGGGCTAAAACACGCCTCAAGCGTGCTGGAGATCGCACTCACGGCGATGCTCGTATGCGTTAGCTTCACGTCGTTTATAATCGCCATGAAATACTTGCCTATTAGCATCACGTACACCGTGTTTGTAGGGCTTGGAGCGTTTTTTGTGGTGATCGCCGAGATCGTGAGCGAATTTCGCGCGAGCGGTCAGATGCCGGATGCTTTGCGGCTATTTTTCATAGCGACGCTGATCGCGGGCGTACTGGGGCTAAAGAGGCTAAAATCTTGACGCACGTCTTAGCTCTTTTGGCGGCCGGGTGCTGCGAGGTCTCGGGCGTGTTTTTTCTAACCAAATTTCAAAAAAGCATCGGCGTGAAAAAGGCGGCGAATTTTTTGATTTTGGTCGCAAATTTCGCCCTTTCGCTCTGGCTTTTGAGCTACGCGATGCAGGCGATGGCGATGTCGGTAGCGTACGCGATTTGGACCGGTATCGGAGCGATCGGAGCCGTGGGCGTCGGAGTGGTTTTTAATGGCGAAAAAATGAGCGCGCAAAAGGCGTTTTATCTATCGCTAATAACGCTAAGCGCGGTAATGCTGAAAATAATCTAAGGGGCTAAGATTATGAAAATATTGGATCAAATAAAATTTATCGATGAAAATATTTGTGAAAACATAGATAAAAATTCGATATTAAACGATCGTGGTTTTCTGTCACAAAATATTCTTTCTCAACTTAGAAATTTAGTAGAGCATTGTTCAATGTATATAAATCTACGTCTTAATGGATTAGATGATAACATAAGCCTAGAGGAAGCTAAAGAAAAAATACCATCAATACCAAATAAAATAGGTGATATGAACAATGAGTTTAGATTTATAAAAAAATTTCATAACTTACTTCAGGTATCAGAATCTCACTACGCGCATGATAAAAATAACTCAGAGCGGTTGATGTTAAAATATTATGAATATATGTTGCGCTTAAAAAAACTTTGTATAAAAACATTAGATTTAAAAATACTTAGTAATTTACATAAATTTCCTTTGGAGTTGGATAAAAACTTAGATGAATATTATGAAAAAATATTATCAAAGTTAAACCAAATAGGAGATTTTAGATTAAAAAATCAAGAAGTTATAAAAAATAGATATTATGTATGGAAGGTTAAACCGATTTTTATAAAAGAAGAGATGTTTTACGAGATCACTTTGACCAACGCTACGGATAATGTTAGTAAATTTAGTCGCATAGTGGCTTTTAGTAAAGTTTTAATAAATGATAATTATGCAATAAAAGCAGTACTCGATAAAACCAATATATTTATTCAAAATAAGAGTATGCCTATTTTTATTATCTCTGAGATGGAAACATCAATAAGGCCTTGTGAATTTGATAATTTTGCTAGAATTTTTGGTGAAAGACAAAAATTTGGTTTAACTACTGAAGTCGAACGTATAAATGAATATATGACTAAAAACAATTATAATTTAGTTGATATTATAAATTTCTCAAGTGCTAACTATGAAGTCTTTATACAAGAGATAAAGGCTAGAAATATTCAAATACATTTTTTAGAAGTTTTAGATAAGTGTAGAAAAATTTGTTTAAGCAACAAAAGCGGATCTAACATATTAAAATATTTACTTTATAAAATGAATAATAAAATAATCAAAGATCAAATTTTAAAACCAAAAGTTGGCTATGAATACGGTCCAAACGATAAATTATCAAATTTATATTTAGAATACAAAAGTATTCCATTTGACCGAACGCCATTTGTTTCAAGTTTATGCTGGCATAATCCAAAAATATCAGATTTGTTTGAATGCGTAGAGCATAAAAATAGAGAGCATGAATTTTTAGCTAGATTTATTATCCAAAATACACAAAGTAACGGAATGCTATATACGGGAAAAGAGGAATTATCTCATTTTTCAGATCTTCAAAATTTAATAAATAAATTTAATAATTTGCTTTACAGAACTCACAATGATCGTAAAATTTGTGAGTGGAAAGGCAAATATTATATACAGAGTTACGAAAAAGACGTCATTAGTATTCTGAAAAAATTAAAAAAACTATCTCAGCAGGGTTCAGACAAATATGAAGAATTTGCTAATACTTGGCTTGAAAATAATGTAAATTGGATTGATGATAAAAATAAAATAGAGATTATTAAAAGGCTTTTTGTTAAAACAAAAGTTGCATTTATTTATGGAGCGGCGGGAACTGGTAAATCAACTTTAGCAGATTATATAGCAAATTTATACCAAGGCAAAACTCAGATATTTTTAGCTCAAACAAATCCAGCTGTAGAAAATATAAAATCAAAAGTACAAAATGCAAATTTTAGAAATACTTATACGATTGCTAAAATTGTAAATTCTAAACAAGATTTTGAGTGTGATTTGCTTTTTATAGATGAGTGCAGTACGGTAAGCAATGCTGATATGGTCAAAATTTTGGAAAAAGTGCAATTTAAACGACTTATTTTAATTGGGGATATATATCAAATAGAGGCCATAAGATATGGTACATGGTTTGATATAGCAAAAGATTTTTTACCAAAACATTGCCTGTTTGAGCTTGTAAAGCCATACAGAACCAACAATGATGAATTATTAAAATTTTGGGAGAGTGTTAGAAATTTTAAAGATGGCGATAATGCAATAACAGAATTCGGTGTATGGGGGAAATATTTTTTAAATTTAGATGAAAAAAATGATGAAATTTTTAAAAAAGAATATGATGATGAAATTGTGCTTTGTTTGAATTATGATGGTCTTTATGGAG
>NZ_CABPUR010000001.1:324010-363773 GCF_902460665.1 Campylobacter concisus
TTTGCAAATAGTAAATAAAAATCAATCTTTTGAAATCGGAAATTTTGAATTTAAAATTGGTGATCCTGTTTTATTTGTCGATAATAATTTTTTTGTAAGCGATTTACATAATAATCTTAAAGGCAAAATAATAAATATCATCGATAAAAACGAAGAAAATGAGCTGTATTTTAAAGTAGAAGTTGATAAGGTTTTTGAAGACGATCATGTTTTTACTGCTGGCTTAGAACTTATTTCTAAAAATGATAATAAATCTATTGTTGGTTTTGGTGTGGATAAAAATATAAATACAGACAATGATGATGCTAGTGAAAAAATCCCATTCATGTTGGCTTATGCAGTTTCTATTCACAAATCGCAAGGTTTGGAATATGATAGTGTAAAGATAGTGATTACAAGGGAAATCGAAGAGAATATTTCACATAATATTTTTTACACAGCAATTACTAGGGCGAAAAAATACCTTAAAATTTACTGGTCGCCTGAAACTCAACAGTATATAATAAAGAACTTTAATATAAAAAACAATAAAAAAGATATCAAAATTTTAAAAGCAAAAAATAATATTTAGTAAAATCTTAAGGAGAAACCATGAAAATAATCGAAGGAAATTTAGCTCTAAAAGGCGGCGAGAAGGTCGCCATAGTGGGCGCTAGGTTTAATCATATCATCACCGATAGGCTGGTCGAGGGTGCGAGGGATGCGTTTTTGCGTCACGGCGGGGACGAGGCAAATTTGAGCCTCATTTTGGTGCCGGGCGCGTTTGAGATACCGATGGCGCTAGAAAAGGCGCTAGCCAGCGGTAAATTTGACGCAGTTTGCTGCGTGGGAGCGGTTATCCGCGGCTCTACGCCCCACTTTGACTACGTTAGCGCCGAGACTACCAAGGGTATCGCAAACGTCACGCTAAAGTACGGCAAGCCGGTGACCTTTGGTGTGCTAACGGTCGATAGCATCGAGCAAGCCATCGAGAGAGCGGGCTCAAAGGCTGGAAACAAGGGCTTTGAAGCGATGACGGGCGTGATCGAGATGCTAAGCTTATATAAAAATTTGGAGGCGTGAAATGGCGACTCGTCATCAGGTTAGGCAGGCCGTCGTTTCGCTGCTCTACTCAAATGAGATAAATCCAGTAACTGCTGCATTTGAAGAGGAATTTCTAGAAGAGAAAAAGATAAGAAACGAGCGTAAAAGTGAGGCACAGCAGACTTTTAAAGAGGTGCTCGCAAATAAAGAAAAACTAGATGAAATTTTAAAGCCATATCTAAAAGACGGCGATTTTAGCAAGGTCGGTGCGACTGAACTAGCCATCCTTAGACTTGGACTTTATGAGATGAAATTTAGCCAAACTGATAAGGCTGTCATCATAAACGAAGCGATCGAGCTTGCGAAAGAACTTGGAAGTGATCAGGCGCCAAAATTTATAAACGGTGTACTTGATAAGCTAAAGGCTGATCTGTGAGGCTCTGTGTTGCGCTTGATATGGCTAGTCGTGAAGAGAATTTAGCTCTTGCTAGAGAGCTAAAAGGGCTTGATCTTTGGCTAAAAGTGGGGCTTAGAAGCTATCTTAGGGATGGGGCAAAGTTTATAGAAGAGCTAAAAGAGCTTGGAAATTTTAAAATTTTCCTCGATCTAAAGCTCTATGATATCCCAAACACGATGGCTGATGCGGCCGAAGTCGTCTCAAAAATCGGCGTAGATATGATAAATGTGCATGCTAGCGCCGGTGAACGTGCGATGAAAACAGTTATGGATAGGCTAGCTGGTCTTGGGAGCCGTCCTTTAGTGCTCGCAGTGTCGGCACTTACTAGCTTTAGTGAGAGCGAATTTGACGCTATTTATAACGATACGATCGCAAGAGCTGTTAGGAAATTTAGTCAGATGAGTTTTGAAGCAGGGCTTGATGGAATGGTCTGTTCCGTTTTTGAAAGCAAGCTCATTAAAGATGTAACAAATGAGAAATTTATCACTCTTTGCCCTGGTGTTAGGCCTTTTGGAGAGAATGCTGGAGATCAAAAAAGAGTAGCAAACTTAGTGAGTGCAAAGCAAGAGGGTAGTGATTTTATCGTTGTTGGTAGGCCAATTTATGAGAGTGCAAACCCAAGAGAAATTTGTGAAAGAATTTTGGTTAATATTTGAGCTTATGTAAAGATGTTTTAATCATAGTTTTTATACAAAAATTTTTACAAAATGTTGTGTAAAAATGACGTTAAAACGAAGTTGAGAGCTAAATTTGAGTGATTTTAAGAAAATCCTATTGTTGGCTGGGCGGCTAAAGCGTATCTACTAGCACTTGGTTAAGGATATCGCTTTACTAAATGGCGCAAATTCTAATGAAGCGTGAATGCATAAAGGCGCTCGGACGCGGCAGCGATAGGTATATCCTCTATGTTTACCGTATGATTTGCTACTATGTAAATATGCCGCACCCAGACAAAGCCAAGCTAAAATGGTGGCTTTGGAAGGACTAAATTTATAAATTTTTGTTTTAGATTTTCTATCTGAGGTCTGCAATTGTGAAATGTAAATTTAAGCAAGATATCAGCGGCATTCAATTATAATGCGATTTCTTTTTATGGACAGATGGGTGAGTGGCTGAAACCACACCCCTGCTAAGGGTGCAGCTCTTAATCGGGGCTCGAGGGTTCAAATCCCTCTCTGTCCGCCACAAAATCATTAAATTTCTTTTATATATCCCTAAATTTCAATGTGTTAGCTATGTTTTTAAATGAATATTTTTGTCCAAAATTTAGGACAAATCAGATTTGTTACAGAAAATTTGCTATTTTGTTACAGAAACTATTTGGATTATTCCATGAGTTCTAGAATGATCACCAAAGTTCCTAACAGACCAAATTTTTATTTTTTTGATACGGCTATTAAAAATAACAAGAAAATAACAGTAAAGTATTGTTTATTTACTAAGGATCTGGATGAGGCAAGGATACTGGCCAGACTTATAAAAAACACTGCAAATGATGAACTATCACGCCATCTAACAACAAAACACCCAAATCTTAAAAGCCTGACATCCTTAATAAACATAAAAAGACAAAATGACCATAAGATAAAACAAGAACGTCTATATTTGGATGTGAGCGAGTATAAAAAAATATCTCAAAGTGTTATAGCAAAATTTTACAATGTTGCAATATCAGCGCAAGATAAATCAGAAATAGAGGTGGCACCAAATAATAAACAAGAGAAGTCAAGTGAACCAAACAAGTCAATGTCTTTTGAAGCAATAGCTAAAAGATACGTGACAACCGAGTGTTTAAAGCTAAAATCTAGCGATAAAACCAAGGGCTATTATATTAAGACTGGCAAGCTTTTGGATGAGTTTTTTAAAAATCATTCAGGGGAGTTTAAATACAGCGATGCTGAAGGCTTTCAAGTAAGCTTGTTAAATAAAAATCTAAACAAAAAGACTATAAATAATTATACGTCTTATTCTAAAAGGCTTTTTAATTACGGTATAAAAATAGGTAAGCTTACAGTAAATCCTTTCAAAATGCTTACATCTTTTAAAATTACATCTGATGAGAAGTCGCCAAAAGATAATTTTACGTTAGATGAATTAAAGATAGTTTTTGACACTCAAAGAAAAGATTTGAGAGATTATATGATGTTTGCACTTCATACGGGATTAAGACTAAATGAAATTTGGCAACTTGATAGCGACAATGTTGGTGAGCAGGATGGAATAAAATTTATAAATGTTAGAACTGCAAAACAAAGAGTGGGAGTGAAAAAGTATAGACAGATACCTTTGCATGAAAATATTGAGTATTTAAGCGATCTAAAGTGGTTAGAAAATATTAAGAGCAGTAAGGTTAATAGCGATTACTTTAGTAAGCGATTAAATAGACACATCCATAAATGTATCCCACTAGCAAACGTTACATTTCATAGGCTTAGGGGAAATTTTGCTAAGGCTATAAAGGATTACTGTTTGGAGAATTCCTTGACCGATCTAACATCTGTTTTGCTAGGACATAGTGCCGATCTTGCAACTGATACGTATGCAAAGGAAATATCTTTAAAAGCTAAGCAAAATTCTATGATTGGACTAAAAATTTTTAAATTTTTACATAACCAGTGATTTTTGAAAGCAATCGGTATAATTAGTAATAAACGCAAAAAGGATTTTCGATGGAAAACAATAAAAAATCTATGGATGTGACAATGCAAAAGCTGCTTTGTGTAGAAAAATATGAGGATGTTCATCATGGGAGAGTAAGGGCGTATTATGATACTGATATAAAGTTATTGAAGCAAGATGCAATATATTGCCTCAATAAGGGATATTCTAGGTCTAGTGGTGAGAAAAAAAGACAATATTGGCTTAAGATATTTTTAAACCTAGCAAGTTTGTATCCGTGTATTTTATCACTAGATAAAAAAGGCATAGTTAGTAGTACGATTACTAATTTTTTTAACAACTTAGCCGAAAAAGAGTCTCGAAAAAAAGAATTATTAATCAAGATCAAGTCGTAAGTCAAAATAAACTACCGCCAGAACTTCATATAGATCAAAAAAAGTGGGATAGTTTTCTTCAACTGCATTATGGGCAGATAGACTTTAATGATTATTACAACACCCCAGTGAGTAAAAAAATATCTGATGGAGTGTATAAAGTAAGAGATGGCTTTCTCGTAAGGGGTCAATTTATACCGAGTTATATTTTTTTAGAAATTAGAGAGTGTATTATAAAACAAGAAAAGACAAAAATAGTACCTGTAAAGCATCAATATGGTGTTAAACTAGAAAACTTTGAAGATATAGAAAAAGATTTTATGGAGCATGTTGCAAGGAAGCGAAATTTTAGTGATAGTACAAAAAAAGAGTACCATCATGCACTTAAGCTGCTTAAGGAATTTCTTAATGATAGAGACATCAGCATAAGCGATATAAATGTAAAAGTAGCTGAGGACTTTCATGAAGGTCTTATTAAAGAAAAAGGTGTGAGAGCAAGAAACGAAAAGAGAGCAAATAATATAGTAGGCTTTTTATCAAATGTGTTTAATAGACTTGCGCATTTAGGAGTAGTTGGTGATAACTTTTTTAAAAAAGAAGCGATAGAGCGATTTGGTATTAAAGAGAAAACGACAAAGAGAAATTTCTCTATGAGCGAGTTAATGCTGTTATTTTCTGGAGAACATAATATAGAAAAAGAGATACTAGACTATTTTCGCTTTAAACTACATGTTGGACTTCGTATGAGAGAGTTTTTTAGTTTAAGTGTTGATAGCTTTAAAACAGAAACAATCAATGGAAAGACTTACAATTATGTCATCATAAATACAGCCAAAGGCAAGGGTGGTAGAACATCCCAAAGAGCGATAGTTATACATGAAAATATTAAAGATTTACATAATTATGATTGGGTTAAAAAGATAATCTCAAAATACCCAGATATAAAGTCTTTTGGAAAAAAGGTTAATGGATGTATAAGAAAAATAACTTCTGATAAAGATGTTAGTGATCACCGTTTGCGTGGTAACTTTGCAAATATACTAACAGAGTGTGATTTGCGAAATGAAATAAGTGAATCTATTGCGGATGTTGATGGAGCTCTTGGCCATAAGCCAAATATTCAAAAATATGAACGCAGACAATATACAACACTAGTAGAACATATGCTGGGTTACGGACTGTCTGATGCTTTTGATATATATGCTAGATCTGAGTATTTAGAAAGAAAGCAAGAGATTATAAAAGGGTTTGACTCATTATTTGGCTTTTTTAAATACCTAGAAAATCCAAATATACGGCATCTTAAAACGGATAAACATAGAAAAAATTCAAAAAAAAGTCAGAAAAAGTAGAAAACTTTTCTGTAGGTATAATTATTATAAACAACAAATAATAAAATAAGGAGAAATAAATGCTTTATTTATTAGGGCAAGACCAAATTTTGTTTAAACCTTTTGATTCAGAGGAGCCTTATACTTTAGACAATGGGCTACAGACTATCAACTGCTGGCTTGATATGGCTATTATTGGTTTAAAATATAAAATACCTTTTGTTTTAATTGGTTTTGAAACACTGTATAGTGGTGAAAAAGAGAGGATGGAGTATGTAGTTGGTGGTAGTAAAAATGATCCATGGCCCTTTGAAAGAGTCTATAAGTTTTGCAAAAAATTACATAATGATGTCTCTGGGTTTATAGAGGAGCTAGTGTTAGAATATTGTAGGCTTTGTATCTGCTCTACAACAGTAAAAGAACTTAATAAAGACTACAAAAGGCATCTAAAAGAGCTTGAGGATAAACTCTCAAGACTAGAAGATATCTTATAGTCTATTGTTAGACTCATGGGAGGCCAATCCCATGAGTGAGTTTATAACACCTCAATATCCTGACCACTACTAGCTACTTTTTTGGACTCTATTAGGTTGTTGATACTTTTTAGCAACTCTTTATCTTTTGCACTTAGTATAGGTAAAAAGTAAGTATTTTTTGTTTTTATATTTAGTACTGCGATCAAGCCATAGTCTTTAGCCATCTGCCTATGAAATACTAAAATTTCATCTTCACAAAGCTCCTTCTCAGTGTATTTTGCCCCTAGCTTAAGGCTCTTTTGATAACAAAGCTCAGCGTTTAAAAGGTCTTTTTCATCTAAAAACATAGGTTTTGTTTTATAAATTTTCTCCTCATGATAGCACTCAAAATTTTTAAGCCCACTAAAGTCTTTATTTTCTCCATTTGCGTATTGTTTTATGTGGTTTTTAAAGAAATATTGATGAGATAAATTTCCAACTAGCTCTTTATATTTTGACTCTCCACCTAGAGAATTTTTTAGCACATCTTCATTTTGAAAAGCAAGTATGAGCTCCACCTTTGCCTCTCTTAGTACATCTGCGTGCAGATCTGTTTGTGGGTTTAACACGCGTTGTGCCTCGTCTATAAAAATACTAACTGGTACTTTATATTCATCTAAAATGCGTCTTGTCATGCTTGAAAGAGTGGAGTTTAGTATGAGTTCTATCACATTATCTTTTAGTCCTTGCGCATTTATGATCACTATTTTTCCTTGATTTAGTAGGGTGCTTATGCTTTGCATCATAGTGATGTCTTCGTTTAGCATCTCATCATCAGCTAGTTCTCTTAGTGCTTGAAGCATAAACGTATAGTTTGAAAACATCCTTGCTCTATATGTCTCTATCTCGCCAACAGCACTAGTGTGTTCTTTAAAAGCTTGCAAAAATTTGCTAGATTTTTGTTTAAAAGTGTTTAATGCCCAAATATTTTCAGCTAGCATCATCGGCTGACAAAGAGTTGAGATTTTACTGCTTATGTCATCTGCTATCGCTTTGTTGTCATTTGCATATCTGCTTAGTTCAAGCACTATGTCATAGAAATTTCTAAAATCAGATAGTTGCTGGGTAAATTTACATAGATTCGCAAAGCTAGGATAGATGCCTTCTGTTTTTTTGCACAGTTCTATGCTACAAAAGGCACTCTTGCTAAAGTCATATATTGCTTTCATCATATCAATAGAGCTTGCTGAGATATTTGTGGCCAAATTTCCCCAAAAAGTATCACGCTCAGTACCAAATGTTTTTTTGAAAAAATTTGTTAGCAATACATCATTTGTGTCATACATTATGTTTATTTTATCGCCCCATGGCACGTTTATCATTACAACATCTTTTAGCCTACCATACTTCTTGGCTAAAAATTTAACCTTTTTATGCTCAACTCCTTTGTAGTCAAAGACAAGCATGCCATGCCCTACTTTTATACGTTCATCCATCGCTGGCAAAATCGCCGAAGTGGTCTTGCCACAACCTGTTTGCCCTGTTATCATCGCATGCGTAAAGTTTATAGGTATGTTAAGAACGTTTGAGGTAGAAGTTGGGGCTGCACCTTTTATATTATTAATTAGTGAAAAAACTGACATGTTATTCTCCTTTATTAGTTGATATTATTTCATTGGCTAAGCCATAAGTAATGGCTGATGGTGCGTCTATATAGCAGTCTCTATCGGTGATCTGCTCTATCTTTGCTATTTTTAGGTTGCTATTAGCCTTTATCATCTCATTGACTTTTGATTTGATTTTTAAAATTTGATTTGCGATCAGCTCTATGTCGCTTGCTTGACCTGATGCGCCACCAAGAGGCTGATGAAGCATGAGGCTTGAGTTTGGCAGCATATAGCGCTTATCTCCGTTTAAAAATATAAGTGCAGACATAGAGGCAGCTAGCCCCACGCAAAATGTATTGATTGGTGATTTTATGGTCTTCATAAAGTCGATTAGTCCAAAGCCATCATATATTGAGCCACCAGGACCACTTATATATGTTTATGTCGCTTTGATTTACACTGTCAAGATACAAAAGTATCTTTTGTGTAGCTAGGCAAATTTCTTGATCTATCTGCCCATATAAAAAGATATTTCTATCAGCAAGTAAGCTCATTTGAATGTCAGCTAAATTTAGCTTGTCAAACTCTGCCATCTTCTCTCCTTGTTTTTGGTTTTTGTGAGAGAAGTTTAAGATAGCAACTGTGTCTTTAAATTCCACCTATTGCTTCTAGAGCCTGTGACTTGGTGGTTTTGGAGTGTTATTATAAGGTCTCAAATTCATTCATGCTATATCTCAAAGCGGAAAGCCTATCTTTTTTAATGAACGAATTTAAGCTCTCGCCTAAGATATCCTCGAAGTAAATTTTAGCTAGCTCTTTAGAGTTTTTGTATTTAAAAGGAGTATGCGTGGCAAGATATAGTCCGTAGATATCATCAATAAGCCACTGTCTTGCGTATCTATCTTTGTTTATTTCAAATTTTTTATAAGAAAGATCATTTTTTAGATCATTTAGCTCTTTTTTGAATTTATTTAATGCAAAAATGTTTTCATCTTTAAGGGATTTATATATAAGCTCAGGATCTAAAAGCGAGCTATCATCTAAAGATCTTAAGCACTTTTTGACAAGGGTAGCTTTTATTTTTAGCACCTTTTGATCTATCTTCCAAATTTCATCATAAATTCTATTAAAGTTTCTAAAGAATGTGGGCGAGAATATAACCAAAGAGTCATCTTCCCTAAAACTTATATATCTATCCTTAAAAATTTCAAGCTCAAAAATTTCGGATCTCATATTATTAAAAACTAACGATAGATTGTCTCTGTCTAGACCCATTACGAAGCCTTTTTTTATTATCAGCACATTCACATGTTCTAAAAATCTCTGAGCTTTTATCTTGTCATAATCATATCCTGAAAGATAAAATGTCACACCATCTAGCTGGCTACTTGAAAAGTCTGTGTATCTACACTTCCAAAAGTAGTCTCCTGGGCTTAAACACATCATTATAAAAGCAGCGTCTTGCATATATGTAAATTTTTCATCATCACTTATTGATCTAATTTTTAGAGATTTTACATGATTTTCTAGGTAATCATTTGGAGCTAGGATGTAACTATTTTTATCATTTATATGCTGTTTTTGGCTCAATAATAAATTTTGATCTAGCTTTATAAGTGCAAAAAACTCTTCATATATCTTCTCTAGCTTTATATTTATCTGCCTTCTTTTGCTATTTATTTTTTTATCAAAATTTTTAATGTAACCACGAAGCCTTGGTACATTTACTATTAGATCCTCATCTTTACCGCAAACCTTGCTAACTTCATCCATAAATTTTTTAGTCTGTCTATCTCTTTTTTTATCAACCATCTTTTTAAGTATAGATAAATCATTTTCTTTACTAAAATCATAAAATTTACTAACAAAAAGAGATAGTGCGTATGTGTTTACGAGAGAGTTTAAAATTGGTCTTTGATTGATTTTGGTATTTTCTTTTAGCTCTTTTTTCTTTCTATCATTAAAAATTTTATATTCAAGTAAAAATTGCATATTTTTTTCCTTGTAGTTTTAAGATCGCTTGTAGTATTTTGATTGACTACAACCATCTAAATTCTACCTATATTTTATTGGGTTTATTAAAAAAAGTGAAACAATAATATTTTGACAATAAATAAATTATTATTTAATAAATGATAAAAATTATTCAAATGAATAAAAAATTTGATATAATTATTCTAATAGTATAAATCTTTAGGAGGATTAATGAACAATTCTATACTAACAATTCTATACTTATGATGCTTGGAGACAAGATATCAGGCGAGGGCATGATAATGCTAAGAAATCGCCTTGACAATATCAATAGCGAAAATATTGATAGGCTTAGTCAAATGTTGCCTTTGCTTAATCTAAAAAGTCCTATGATTGGGTTATTGTTGGGTTTATTTTTTGGATGCTTTGGAATAGATAGGTTTTATAAGGGCAATGTGGTGCTCGGAATTTTTAAACTCGTAACTCTTGGTGGTTTTGGAATATGGGCTTTGATCGATTTATTCTTCGTATATCAAGGTATCAAAAAAGATAATCTTCATAAAATTATGATGCAGATTTAATAATATAATATTATAACTAGATAATTCAAAAATGCATTAATATTAAAGTTGCAAAATAAATTTTTTAGTATTAAACCTAGCTATTTGTTACAGTTATGGTGATGCTAAAATGCTTTTATTTGACTCATAAATATAAAATATTTTTTGATTTTATTCTTTTTTATTTTAATAGGCACAAAAGGTTCTAAGATAATTAAACATGAATAGTTATCAATAAGGAGGTATTTATCTCCTTATTTTATCTACATATATTTAACCATTTAATACATACATATCTTGTGATAACGCGGTCTAACCACTTTAAGTGAAGCGGGATTAAGTGTAAGCATAGTTGCTGACAAAAATGACAATGGCACTATCTCAAGAGATGAGTCAGGTAGTAAAATTTCAAAGGTTTATGTTTCTATCCCAGGAAGTGTTGTAGCTGGTGATAAGATAGATGTCAAGATAACGAATCCTGATGGATCTACTGCGACTAATCATTACGAAGTTATAGGAAAAGACGTTAGTGGTAAAACTACTTTAAAAAATATAGCAGATCCTATGATCCGATTACACTAGGTAGGGATAATCCACTTGAACTTGATGCTACTATCGCAGTTGGTAAAGAAACAAAAGCTGAAGTTGCTCTAACTGACACATTTGGTGAGAGCAAAGCAGTAAGCGATACGGCACATGCTGAAATCGATGCTATAAGAGGTATTATGTTTAATAAAGATATAAAAACCTCAGAAAGTGGTGAGAGATCTACTACGGTTAAAGTTTATCTTAATGAAGATGCCAGAGATGGAGATAAATACACTGATCCAGACAACCATGCACTAACCAAGACTGCAACATATACTCTATCAGCTGCAGATATAGCAAAAGGCACATTTAACCAAGAGCTTGATATCAATGCAAGATCAGCCTACGATCTAAATGTTAAAGTCTCACTTAAAACTTCAGATGGCTTAGAGTCTAAGTCTTACGAGCCTTATGATAAATCACTTCATATAAATGTTCAAAACTATACAGTTAAATTTGACGCAAGTAAAGATATGAAAGGTGGTGAAGGTCATGATACTTTGGTGTTTGATAAGCAAATAGTTGATCTTAGAGGCATTGCTAATCTTGATTCAAAAGTGGAAAGCTTTGAAAACCTTGAGCTTAAAGGAGAAACAAAGATCAAATTTAATGCACAAAATATCCTTGATATCACTGATAATCCTGATACGGTGCTTAAGATAAAAGGTGGTGATGTTGATGCTAATGGCAATAAAATCACAAAAGTTGATCTAGTTCATAAATGGACTGAAGATCATTCATATGATATTGCTGGATTTAAAGGCTATTCAAGTATAGATCAAGTAAATGACAAAACTATCCACATCCAAATAGAAGACAAGATCCAAACCGATCTTTAATCTCCAAAATGAGTGCGTAAATTCGCACTCATTTCAAACTCAAACTCACATTATTTTTTAAGTCTTGTTTTACTAATATTTGCTCCTTAAAGGAGAAAATATGAAAAATTTAATAGCCGTTATTATAGTTATTGCTGCACTTGCTTTTGGCGCTTTTAAGTATATAAATTCATTTGTTGCACTTGATGAAAATGTAAATGCAAAGTGGTCGCAGGTGTTAAATCAATATAAGAGAAGAGCCGAGCTTGTGCCAAATTTAGTTGAAACTGTAAAAGGCTACGCAGCTCATGAGCAAAAAATTTTTGAAGATGTGGCAAATGCTAGAAGCAAGAGCATGCAAGTAAGCGTTGATGCAAGTGGTCTTAGCGATGAAGCTAAGATGAAAGAATTTATGACAGCACAAAGCTCATTTGGCTTGGCGCTTGGTAGGCTTATGGCAGTTAGTGAGAACTATCCGGAGCTAAAAGCAAATCAAAATTTCTTATCTCTTCAGAGTCAGCTTGAAGGTACACAAAACCGCATAAGCATAGCAATGCATGATTATATCGAAGCAGTAAAAGAGTATAACGTAGCCCTTAGAAGCTTTCCAAATAAATTTATAGCAAGCTTTTTTTATCCTGAGCTAAAGCCAAAACAAAATCTTGAAATAAGCAACGAAGAGAAGATAAATCCAAAAGTTTCATTTGAGAAATGATGAAAAAAATTTTTGCTCTTTTATTTTTTACATTTTGCTTTTGTCTTGCCATAAATTTTAACGAGCAGATAAATGATGAGGCTCAAATTCTCTCTAAAAATGAGAAAGCTGAGCTTTTAAGCTTGGTGCAAAATTACGAGCAAAATAGTACGACACAAATTGCTATCGTGACTCTTAAATCACTAGAAAATAAAAGCATAGAATATATCTCTCTTGAGGTAGCTAGAGGCTACAAGCTGGGACAAAAACAAAGCAGCAATGGAGTGCTTTTAATAATCGCTCCAAACGAGAGAAAAGTACGTATAGAGGTTGGTTATGGACTCGAAGGTGTGCTAACTGACGCTATATCAAGCCAGATCATAAATGATGTGATAGTGCCTAAATTTAAGCAAGGCGATATGGGCGGTGGCGTGATAGAGGGCATAAGAGCCATCATAAAAGTGGCTAATGGTGAAAAATTTGAAAGTGCGAGTGATGAAGAAGAGATACCATTTGGAATAGTTGCCTTTTTCGCTGGCATGATCTCGTGTTTTGTCTCTGGCTTTTTAGGTAAATTTTTTATGAGAATTGGCTTTAGTGCGTGTTTTGCAGGGCTTACATCTACGGTATTTGAGCAATTTTTTGGCGTGCAAAATTACTTCATTGTCTTTGCCATTGTGTTTGTAATATTTTTTATTATTTTAAAAAATGCCTTTAAAAAAAATGCTCAAAGCAAAAATACACACAGTGATTTCGGGCGTGATAGATCAGACTCAAATAGCAGTAGCAGCAGCCATTCAAGCAGTTCAAGAAGTGGTGGCTTTAGTGGCGGCGGAGGCAGTTTTGGCGGAGGTGGGGCAAGTGGCAGTTGGTAAAATTTCATCAAAGATTATCTTGTAAAGCTCAAACCCTTTAAAATATAAAAAATTTAGGAGCAAAGATGCTAGCTGGCGAGCTACTTAAAAGCCATTTTACTAAATTTGATTTAGTGGAGGTGCTTAGTAAATTTTTAGAGCAAAGTCATTTTGATAAAGAAAAATTTGATCTGCTCAAACAAAATAACTTTAAAATTTTAGATAAAAATATAAAGCAAGAGATAGTTGGGACTGCTAGTTTTAAAGAGTTTTTTGACGATAAATTTCAGAGCTTTTTATGCGAGCTTATGCAAAGTAAAGCTTTGATTGTTTCTGGCAAAGAGTATAAATTTAGTGAGCTTGAAATTTATACTTGTTTTGACGCAAATACCTACAAAAGGCAGTGCGAGGCAGGAGAGATTTACTTTCACAACTTTGGTTTTGACATATCTTTTAAAGGCGAGCAATCGCTTTATGGTGGTGTTTTAGTAAGAAGCCTAAAGCCCTTAAGCGGGCAAAATTTTATCTTTGGGCCAAGAAAATGTGCCTTGCATATCTTAAATAGCAAAATGAGCAATTTAAACTTTAATCTAAAAGAGGCTGATTTTAGAAAAGATGAGATTACTTTTACGTCACGTATTAGATCATTTGGCGATGAAAATCAGCAAAAAAATGATTGTCTTAGAGCATTTACTGCTGAGTTTGAAAAGGCTTTAGAGTTTGATGAAAATTATAAAAAGAGATTAAATGCCTATAAAAAGGGGTGAAATTTATCTTTTTATCAGCTTTTGCGGTGAGAAATTTAGCCCAAAAATACTAGATAAAAAAGATCGCAGAAGAGTAAAAAAATACCCAAATTTAATAAAACAAAACTCATTTAAAATATCTCGCTACTTAAAATTTAAAGCAAAGATGCGAGGTAAAATCTGTCTTTCTCATAAAGAAAATATCGCAGTTTTAGCCATTTCAAAAGAAAAGATCGGAGTCAAAGATTTAAAAAAGAAATTTTAGCTCTAAAATCAATGAAGGATTTTAAGAAATTTATGCTTGATGAAAATACGAGCGTAGCTTACGTGAGTGGCTTTGTAAAAGGGGCGCAAAGTGATGAGGTGTTGGAGCGCCACAACGCTTTTAGCCTAAATTTTACTGACTCGCTAAATGAGAGCTTAACTCAGGCAAAAGAGCTTGCTCTAAAGCTAAAAATAGTAGCGCTTGTGATCGCGTTTTTGCTGCTGTGGTTTTATTTTAGTGCGCTTATCTCAGCACTTGTGATGGGCATCATCGTCTTTGGCGTGCTTCTTACGCTCTTTATTTTTGCTATTTTTGGCATAAATTTAAGTATTTTTGGCGTATTTGGGCTTATACTTGCAAGCGCTGTGGGGATTGATTACATGATATTTGCGCTAAATGAGAGTCTTAGCGAAAAAGAGCGAATTTATGGGATATTTTGCGCATTTATTACGAGTTTTATCTCGTTTTTTACGCTATCTTTTAGCCAGACCGCTGCTCTTAGCGTATTTGGATTAAGCGTTAGTCTTTGCGTGCTGATATATGGGCTATGTGCTAGCGTTTTATCTTGTAAAAATATAAAAATTTAGTTTGATTTTTAGACTCCAAGCAGCTTATCTAGTTTATGGTTTTTGGCAAAAAATTTATTAACGGCTAGTTTTGCCTATGTCTGCATTTTATTTACCTCGTTTTGGACGTTTGAGGCTGAAATGAGATCAAATTTATACGGTAGCTTAAATAGCGATTTGTCTAGTTTTTTGCAAACGCTACCCTTTTTAAAAGCTTTATTTTCCGCTTTCAAAAATACACTTATGACTTACCAAATTTGCAAGGCATGAGGCCGCCGTAAGCTTGCATAAATTTGGCATAAGAGCTAAACTCACCACTGCTAATCTCACTTATAAATTTATCTAGCCCCAAGCTATTGCCATTTTGTGGGATCTTGCCTTCGCTAAGGTCTATGAGCTCATCCACATAGATGACATAGTCGCGTATTTTATGAGCTCTTGTCTATCTTTTGTGACAACTTCTTTACTCTCTTTATTGGCATATCCACCAAAATTTTGCGCCAATGTATCCAAAGGCGAGTTATACTTGCTTTTATTTCGCCCGGCTACATCTTGGTGTCAAATGCAAATAACGCAATAATGGTGAGTGGTAAAAATTTTTAAGCATTTTTAGCTTCCTAAATTTGGCTCTTTTGATCTTTTAGTATAAAAATTTTTGGCTAGCTAAATCGCACAAGATTTTAAAGACAAATTTTTAAGCGAAAAATATCTCGCTTTTTAGACGAAGTAGGCATAGATAGGCACTTAGCACGCTTTGCTCTCTAACGTAGTTGCGATCTCCTTTTAAAAGTAACCTCTCAACCTCGATGTTACCGTTTCTATCGCCAGCTGCGACATAGACTGTGCCAACTGGCTTGCTAGCTGTGCCCCCGCCTGGTCCTGCTATGCCACTAATGGCAAGCGCAAAGTCCGCATTCGTTGTGCTTAGCGTGCCTTTTACCATCGCTTTTACGCAAGGCTCACTCACGGCTCCATAAGTTTCTAAAATTTCATCCTCGACGCCAAGCCACTCGTGCTTTATGTGATTTGCGTAGGTTACTAGTGAGCCATCAAAGCTAGCTGAGATGCCGCCATATCTTGCAAATTTAGCCGCGGCAAGCCCAGCCGTGCAAGACTCAGCAAATGAAATTTTAAGCCCCTTTTGCATGAGCTTCTTTGCCACAAATTCTATCACGTCTTTTTGTGGGATAAATTTTTGCGAAAATAGCGTTTTTACTCCCTGTAAAAAGCTCTCGATCTGACCAAATTTATTACTTTTTGCCCTTACTAGTATCAAATTTGGCAGGATCTGCGCAAGAGTGATATCGACTTCATAAGTTTTAGCAAGTGGCAGCATAAGGATCCTCGCGCTATCTGCGTCGATATCCATTAGATGAAAGTAGCTAAAATCAGGCTCGTATTCGATTAAAAACTCGCCCAGCTCTTCATTTGGATTAGCTTTTATGAGATTTATCTGGGCGTTATTTAGGCTAGCTAAAAAGCTATTTTTTGAGTAGTCTAAGCTATCTTTAAGTGCAAGCGTTGTGCTGTCTTTTAGTTCTAGTGAGCCCCCAGTTAGCGTTGCTACGATCTTTGCGGCGATGGCAAAATTTTCATCCGAGCCAAAAATGCTTACAAAGTCGTAATCTTTTGATAAATTTTCGATTATAAAAGGTAGCTCTTTGCTATTTTTTGGAGCAAAACTGACCACTCCAAGCTCGCCAAAATGATCCTCATAACTTTGAAAAATATAATTTAGAAATTCTCTATTTATCTCAAGATCTTCGCCTATTATCAAGATACTTTGTCTCATTTTTAAGCTCCTTTTTTTGCCCCATTATACTATTTTTCAGTGTGATTTAACCAGCACAGGTGTAAAATTAGCAAATTTTAAAATCAAGGTAAAAAATGGACTACAAAGAGACACTTTTACTCCCAGAGACAAATTTCCCGATGCGCGGAAATCTCCCACAAAATGAACCACAAAGACTAAAATCATGGTATGAAGAGCGCAAGGTTTATGAAAAAATGAAGAAAAATCGCCAAAATGCGGTTAAAAATTTCAACATCCACGACGGCCCTCCGTATGCAAACGGACACCTACACATCGGCCACGCGTTAAATAAAATTTTAAAAGATATCATCACAAAAACGCACTATTTTTACGGCGAAAACGTCCGCTACGTGCCAGGCTGGGACTGTCATGGCTTGCCGATCGAGCAACAAGTTGAAGTAAAGCTTGGCGATAAGAAAAAAGAGCTTAGCAAGGTCGAGATCAGGGAGCTTTGCAGACAGCACGCGAGAGAATTTATAGATATCCAGCGAAATGAATTTAAAAGCCTTGGTATCATCGGCGACTTTGAAAATCCATACATGACGATGAAATTTGAGTTTGAGGCTGACATCTACAAAGCACTTTGCGAGATCGCTAAAAAAGGGCTTTTGCTAGAAAGAAGCAAGCCGGTTTATTGGAGCTGGGCGGCTAGATCGGCACTAGCTGAGGCTGAGGTCGAGTACGAGGAGAAAGAGGACTACTCTATTTACGTAGCATTTGAGCTTGACAGCGACGCGCTAGAAAAGCTTGGCGTAAAAGAGGCAAGCGCTGTCATCTGGACGACCACACCTTGGACGCTTCCAGCAAACCAAGCAATAAGCCTAAAACCAGATGAAATTTACGTGCTAACGGCTGAAAATTTGATCTTTGCAAAGCCACTACTTGAAAGCGTTGTACAAAGCGGCCTAAGCAAGGGTGAGATCAAAAAAGAGTTTAAATCAAGCCTGCTTGAAAACACTCACGCGATAAATCCGCTAAACGGCAGAAAGTCGCGATTTTTACTAGGCGATCACGTCATGATGGATGGTGGTACTGGACTTGTTCATACAGCTCCAGGACACGGCGAGGACGACTATTACATATGTTTGAAATATGGTTTTAGCGAAATTTTGATGCCGGTTGATGATGGTGGCTGCTACGATGAGAGCCTAAAGCATCACGGACTATTTAGAAGCGACGTGGTTGACGAGTTTGTCGGCATGCACATCTTTAAAGCAAATGAGAAAATTTTAGAGCTACTTGGCAAAAGCTTGCTTAGCGTATCTAAATTTAGACACTCTTATCCATTTTGTTGGAGAACGCACAAGCCTGTCATTTATAGAGCCACAAAGCAGTGGTTTATAGCTATGGATGAGGCTAAACTTGGTGGCAGAACGCTTAGACAAACAGCGCTAAAAGAGCTTGAAAAGGTTAAATTTTATCCAAGCGTAGGCATAAAAAGAATAGGCTCGATGATAGAAAATCGCCCAGACTGGTGTATCTCTCGTCAGCGTGACTGGGGCGTGCCGATCGCGTTTTTTAGAGACAAAGCGACAAAAGAAGTTATATTTGATAGTGAAATTTTAGACCACATCGTTGCTATCTTTAAAGAAAAAGGCGCTGATGCGTGGTGGGCGCTAAGTATAGACGAGCTTTTACCAAAGGGCTCAAAATACAAGGCTGAAAATTTAGAAAAAGTGATGGACATTCTTGACGTTTGGTTTGATAGCGGCTCGACATGGCATGCGGTCTTACAAAGCGACAACTACGACGCTGGCAAATACCCTGGAAGCATGTATCTTGAGGGCTCAGATCAGCACCGCGGCTGGTTTCAAAGCTCGCTTCTAGTAAGCACAGCTATAAATTCTCACGCACCTTATGAGAGCATCCTAACTCACGGCTTTACTGTCGATGCTAAGGGCGAGAAGATGAGCAAGAGCAAGGGCAATGTCATCGCTCCACAAGATGTGGCTAAGACTCATGGTGTAGAAATTTTACGCCTTTGGGTTGGCATGAGTGATTATTCAAGCGATTTAAAAATAAGCGAAGATATATTAAAGCAAATCAGCGAGCAATACCGCAAAATCCGCAACACTATACGCTTTTTGCTAGCAAACGTAAATGACCTTGAGAGCTTAAATACAGAGTTTAACATCCTTGATAAATGGATCTTAGCGCGTGCTAAAAAAGTCTTTGACGAGGCGAGTGCTTGCTTTAAAAATTATGATTTTTCAAAGGGCTTTAACATCCTTTTAAATTTCCTATCAGCCGATCTTAGTGGCGTCTATCTTGACGTTTGCAAAGATAGACTCTACTGCGACGCAAAAGACGCTCCAAGAAGAAGATCAGCCCAAAGCGCGATGGCGATCATCACAAAGGCACTTTTGCCACTCATCGCTCCAACGCTTACTTACACCGTCGATGAGGTTATGGACTACGCTCCAAAGATCATCAAAGGCGACGCAAAAGACGCGTTTGACTTAGTCTATGAGCCGATCATTTTTGATCTTAGCTTTGAAGATGAGCTGCTTTTTGCCAGCAGGGAGAAATTTAACGAAATCGTGGATGTTCTTAAAAAGGACAAAAAGATAAAATCAACCCTAGAGCTAAGCCTAGAGACAACAAGTCACAGCATCATAGGCTACGACGAGCGCGAAGTGGCCGATCTTTATATGGTAAGCTCGGTTAGACCTTACGACGATAGCGAACCACTAGCCGAGTTTGAGCTGGAGGGTGATAAATTTAAGATCATAGCAAGCAACCTTCACAAATGCCCAAGATGCTGGAAATTTAACGCTAGTAAAGAAGATGCGCTATGCCCAAGATGCGAAGAGGTCATAAGTGCTAAGTGAGCCAGTAAGCGCAACTATCATAATAGCAACGATCGTTGCGGTGGTCGTTGTTAGCTTGTTTGGCATATTTTTGGTTAATAAATTTAAAGGATAAAAATAGTGGTAACTTTAAAAGAAGCTTTGAAATTTTCAGCTGAAGAGATAAAAAATTTACGAGCTGAGCTTGAGGCAAAGATCATAAAAGAAAAAGAGCTTGGCGCTTATGTCGAGCAGCTAGCAAATTTAGAGATCGCAAAACTAGGCGAGGGCGTGCCTATCGCTATAAAAGACAACATCCAAGTAAAAGGCTGGAACGTAACAAGCGCTTCAAAAATTTTACAAGGCTACGTCGCACCTTACAACGCAACCGTCATCGAGAAGCTACTTGGCAAAAATTTAGCTCCATTTGGCCGCACAAATATGGACGAATTTGCGATGGGAAGTACGACTGAAAGCTCATTTTACGGCAAAACACTAAACCCACTAAATCACGCTCACGTCCCAGGTGGCAGTAGCGGTGGCTCAGCAGCAGCAGTCGCAGCCGGCCTTGCAGTCGCAGCACTTGGTAGCGATACTGGTGGCTCGATCCGCCAACCAGCGGCATTTTGTGGATGCGTAGGACTTAAGCCAACTTACGGCAGAGTGAGCAGATACGGCCTTGGCGCGTATTCTAGCAGTCTTGATCAAATAGGTCCAATCGCGCAAAACGTAGAAGACGCAGCCATTTTATATGACGTGATCGCTGGACACGACCCAAAAGATAGCACAAGCGCAGATGTGCCTTTTGCTAGCATTAGCGACAAGATAGATAGCGAGAAGAAGCTAAAAATTTGCGTTGTTAAAAACTATGTTGAAAATGCAAGCGAGCAGACAAAAGCTGCTTTAAATTTAGCAATCGAGAAGCTAAAATCACACGGTCACAGTGTAACTTACACAAATTTTGAAGACTCAAAATATGACGTCGCAGCCTACTACATCATCGCAACCGCAGAGGCAAGCGCAAATTTAAGCCGCTACGATGGGGTGAGATATGGCAGACGCGCAGATGCTAGAAATTTAAAAGAGCTATATGTAAATTCACGCTCTGAAGGCTTTGGTGAAGAGGTAAAAAGAAGAATTTTGCTTGGTACGTTTGTATTAAGTAGCGGATATTACGATGCTTACTACATCAAAGCACAAAAAGCAAGAGCGCATATAAAAGCTCAGTATGAGAAAATTTTAGAAGAAAACGATCTCATCTTTATGCCAGTTGCTCCAAGCACAGCTTATAAATTTGGAGCACATAGCGATCCGCTTCAAGCCTATCTAAGTGATATCTACACGATCAGCGTAAATTTAGCAGGCCTACCAGCTATCTCTGTGCCAGTTGGCAAAGATGATCAAAATTTAAACGTGAGCGCCCAGCTCATCGCAAAAGCGTGGGACGAACAGACCTTGATAAATGGTGCTAAGAGCCTAGAAAATTTAATAAAAGGATAAAAATATGAAGATAGTAAAGAGAGCTTTAACATTTGAGGATGTGCTTCTTGTGCCGCAATACTCTGAAATTTTGCCAAAGCAAGTTGATGTCAAAACCAGGATCAGCAAAAATGTCACGCTAAATATCCCGATCGTCTCTGCTGCGATGGATACGGTGACTGAGCATAGAACTGCTATCATGATGGCAAGGCTCGGCGGTATCGGCGTCATCCACAAAAACATGGATATCGAAAGCCAGGCAAAAGAGGTCAAACGCGTTAAAAAAAGCGAAAGTGGCGTAATCATAGATCCTATCTTCATACACCCAGAAGCGACCGTGGCTGAAGCTCTAAGCCTTATGTCGGATCTTCATATTTCAGGCGTTCCAGTCATCGACAAAGACCGTAAGCTAATAGGAATTTTAACAAACCGCGATTTGAGATTTGAGACAAATATGAGCACTTTGGTAAAAGACCGTATGACAAAAGCGCCGCTTATCACTGCACCAAAGGGCTGCACGCTTGATGATGCGGAGAAAATTTTCTCTCAAAACAGAGTTGAGAAGCTACCTATCGTCGATAAAGATGGCAGACTTGACGGACTTATCACTATAAAAGATCTAAAAAAACGCAAAGAGTATCCAAATGCAAATAAAGATAGCTACGGTAGACTTCGCGTGGCTGCGGCTATTGGCGTGGGTCAGATAGAGCGCGCTAAAGCGCTAGTTGATGCAGGCGTAGATGTCATCGTTATCGACTCAGCTCATGGCCACTCAAAGGGCATCATCGACACTTTAAAAGAGGTAAAAGCAAATTTTAATGTCGATGTCGTAGCTGGCAATATCGCAAATCCAGCAGCTGTAAAAGACCTAGCAGAAGCAGGAGCTGACGGCATAAAAGTAGGCATCGGACCAGGATCTATTTGTACCACAAGGATCGTTGCTGGCGTTGGTGTGCCTCAAATTTCAGCGATTGACGACTGCGCAAGCGAAGCAGCAAAATATGGCATCCCAGTTATCGCAGATGGTGGTTTAAAATACTCAGGCGACGTGGCAAAAGCCCTTGCAGCAGGCGCTGCTTGCATTATGGCTGGTAGCTTGCTAGCAGGTTGCGAGGAGAGCCCAGGCGAGCTTATAACATTCCAAGGTCGCCAGTACAAAGTATATCGTGGCATGGGCTCAATAGGCGCTATGACAAAGGGTAGCTCTGACCGCTACTTCCAAGAGGGCACCGCACAAGATAAGCTTGTGCCTGAGGGCATCGAGGGTCGCGTGCCATTTGCTGGTAGCATAAAAGATGTGATCCATCAGCTAATAGGTGGCCTAAGAAGCGCTATGGGCTATGTTGGCGCAAAAGATATCCCAACTCTTCAAGAAAGAGCTGAATTTGTCGAGATAACAAGCGCTGGACTAAAAGAGAGCCATGTCCACGACGTAGTTATCACTCACGAGGCACCAAACTACAAAGTCAATTAGTGTTAAATCTGCAAACTAAAACTATTAAATTTAACGAGCCACTCTATCTTGAGAGTGGCCGTATGCTATCAAATTTCAAGCTTATTTATGAGACTTACGGCACGCTAAATGCCGATAAAAGCAACGTTATTGTGATCTGTCACGCCTTAACTGGCTCGCACCACGCAGCTGGCACCTACGCAGGCGATGAGAAAGCTGGCTGGTGGGACGGGCTAATAGGCAGTAAAAAGGCGGTCGATACCGATAAATTTTACGTTATCTGCGTAAATATCCTAGGCTCATGCTTTGGCTCGACATCACCACTAAGTGTGGATAGAAGTAGCGGTAAAGAGTATAGGCTAAATTTCCCAGTCCTTGCCATAAGCGACGTTGTAAAGGCGCAAATGAGGCTATTTGGCGAGCTTGGCATCACAAGGGCAAGAGCCGTGATAGGCGGCAGCCTTGGCGGTATGCAAGCACTTTGCTATGCTATCGAGTTTCCAGAATTTGTGCAAGATATCATAATGCTAGCAAGCACCTACCAGACTAAGCCATGGGCGATAGCGTTTAACAAAATCGCCATTGAAGCCATTTTGAATGATGAAAATTTTAAAAATGGCGAATACGACGCGGAATTTATAAGAAAAAATGGGCTAAAAGGCATGGCTTACGGCAGGATGGCAGGGCATATCAGCTTCTTAAGCCCTGATAGCATGGATGAGAAATTTGGACGAAACTACGTCGAGACTGACGGCCTTTATGAGCTTTCTGGGCGCTTTCAGGTGGATCGCTACATGGAGTACAACGGCTACAACTTTCCAAAGAGGTTTGATCCGCTAAGCTACCTATACATCGTAAAGATGATGAATATCTTTGACTGCACAAGACACTATGACAACTTAAAAGACGCCCTTGCGCCGATCAAAGCAAATTTACACCTTATCGCTTTCAAAGGCGATCTGCTCTTTCCGCCGTGCTGTATGAGAGAGATTTATGACACGCTTTGCGAGATGGGGCGAAGAGAGAATACAAATTTCGTAGAGATAGATAGCAACTACGGCCACGACGCATTTTTGGTCGAGATAGAAAAATTTGATGGATATATAAAAAATATATTAAAAGGATAGAAAATGGAGCAAAAAGAGCAAAGCTTTGAAGAAAAATTAGCCCTTGCAGATAAAATTTTAAACGATCTAAATAAAGATGATGTGAGCTTAGAAAATAGCATAAAGCTGCACGAACAAGGCAAAAAGCTACTAAATGAGGCAAGAGAAATTTTAGAAAACGCAAAACTTAGCATAAAGCAGGTGGATGATGAGTAGAATTTGTGCTCTTCAGCTACCAACTCAGCCTTTAAGTGAGGCAAGGCTTGATTATTATCTAAAAATTTGTGCGGACGAAAATGCAAGGCTTGTTGTGCTTGGTGAATATGTGCTAAATAGCTTTTTTAAAGAGCTCATTAGCATGCCAAAAAGCCTTATAAAAGAGCAAAGCGAGCGCAAAAAAGAGGCTCTTTTTGCAATGGCAAAAAAGTATGATCTAAATATCGTTGCACCCATTGTAAATCTAAAAGGCAAGGAAATTTTTAAAAGTCTAGCTAAATTTACCCCAACACAAGTAAAGCTATATGATCAGCAAATTCTCATACCTTACGCTCACTGGAATGAGGCGAAATTCTTTAATAACACAAGCGATGAGCTAAATTTGCCTATCTTTACATATGATAAATTTAAAGTTGGCGTCATGTTTGGCTATGAGGCGCACTTTGATGTGTGCTGGGCCTATATGAGCGCTAAAAAGGTTGATATCGTGCTCGTGCCAACGGCTTGTACATTTTTTTCTCAGGCGCGCTGGGAGGAGCTTTTAAAGGTTAGAGCCTTTACAAACAACGTCTACGTGCTGCGCGTAAACCGCGTAGGAAGCCACAAGAGCGATGATGCGCAGTGGAGTTTTTACGGCGATTCGATGCTTATTAATCCATTTGGTGAAGTTAAAAATAGGCTTGGTAAAAATGAAGAGATGATGATAGATGAGCTTAGCAAAAAGGAGCTTAGCGAGGCTAGAAGCACTTGGGGCTTTATGCAGATAGAGGCGAAATTTAAAAGATGAAGTGCTGTGCCTAGGTAGAAAAGAGCAAATTTAGCAAAAGTTATCACGATTGTGAGTTGAGTAATGTGTCATCACAACTATGATAATGATCGCTCTTTAAAGGAATTTTGGAGTGAAATTTGAAACGAAGCGAGATTGAAAAATATATAAAAGAGAAATTTGACGTTTTGGGCGAGCAAATTTTCCCAAAATATCCAAATTTTAGTACCTTTCGCCATAAGAAAAACGAGAAGTGGTTTGCGCTACTTATGCAGTTAAGCGCTAGCAAACTTGCGCTTGAAAGTGATGAAATGATAGAGATTTTAAATCTAAAATGCAGCCCTGATCTAGCGATGGTGCTAGTTGACGAGGAACAAATTTTTAAAGCCTATCACATGAATAAAAAGCACTGGATCAGTGTAAATTTGAACTCCAAAATCTCACGAAAAACAGTTTTTGACCTGATAGACGAGAGCTTTAGCTTAAGCAAATAAAAGCCATTTTCAGCCTTAAATTTAGTAGTTTTTGTTAAAATCACGAAAAACTTAAGGATAAAATTTGCAAGAGCTAAACAACGAGATCAAAAAAGTCCATTTCATCGGCATCGGCGGCATCGGCATCTCAGCCATCGCTAGATTTTTACACGAAAAAGGCCACAAGATAAGCGGTAGTGACATCAAGGAGAGCAAAACGACGCTTGAGCTTCAAAATGAAGGCATCGAAGTCATCACGCCACACTGCAAAGAGGCGATAAAAGACCAAGACTTTGTGGTCTACTCGGCCGCGATAAAAGAGGATAACATCGAGCTAGTGGAGGCCAGGAGAAAGGGCATAAAGTGCTTTTCTAGAAAAGAAATTTTGCCTTATGTGCTTGAGGATAAGTGCGTCTTTGCAGTTGCTGGCGCGCACGGCAAGAGTACAACCTCTGCGATGTTAGCAAGCCTCATTGAGGGCTCAGTGATCATTGGCGCCATCTCAAAGCAGTTTGGCTCAAATATGCGCTACGCTAAAAGCGACAACGTCGTATTTGAAGCCGATGAGAGCGACTCAAGCTTTCTAAACTCAAACCCATATCTAGCTATCGTCACAAACGCGGAACCAGAGCACATGGAGCACTATGATTATGATCTAGCTAAATTTTACGCAGCCTACAAGGGCTTTTTGGAGCGCGCGAAAGTTAGGGTGATAAACGCTGAGGATGAGTTTTTAAGCACTCTTAAGCTTGATGCGATCAGACTTTATCCAAGCAGTGATATCACAGAGCTTACGATGGTTGTAAGAGACTATCAGCCATACACCAGCTTTAACCTTAAAAATTTAGGCAAATTTGAAGCCTTTGGCATGGGCGAGCACATCGCCATAGACGCATCTTTGGCTATTCTAGCCGCGATGCACGAGACGCCGCTTAAAGACATAAGAGAAAATTTACTAAATTTTAAAGGCATCAAAAAGCGTTTTGACATACTTAGCGCAAACAAAAATTTCGTCCTAATCGACGACTACGCGCACCATCCAACCGAGATAAAAGCGACGCTAAAATCAGTCTTTGAATACGCCAAAATTTTAGGTATTAAGAGCGTCACAGCGATATTTCAGCCACACCGCTACACAAGACTTAGCACAAATTTACCTGGCTTTAAAGAGTGCTTTAAGGGCGTTGATGAGCTTGTTATCTTGCCAGTTTATGCAGCAGGTGAAAATCCGATCGAAGTTGATATGAAGAGCGAATTTAGCGAGTATAACCCGATCTTTACAGACAAGGTCGAGAGGGTTGAAGAGGGGATAGAATTTACAGATGAATTTGGCGTGAAAAACCGCCTAAGTGACGGCATCGTAGTTGGCTTTGGAGCGGGCGATATCAGCGTGCAACTAAGAGGCGGCTACTAATGGATCTAAGTAGCTTCAAGCCCCAAGATGAAAATGAAATTTTAAAAGAGATAAAAGAAAAAGAGCTTAGTGAAGAAGAAATTTCAAGCCTTATAAATTTAGGTAAAAAAGATATCTTGATCGCGCTTGCAAGGTCACAAAAGCTAAGTAGCGCCCAGATAAAAGATATGCTGCCAAATGCCCCCTATCTAGCTGTTTGCTTGCTAGTTGAAAAGCAAGATATCAGCGAGGTTAGGGCTGAAATTTTAGAAAAGATCAAGCCTCATGCTGAGCTTTACAAAGAGCTCATCGCAAAGTATAAAGGCGTGAAATGGTAAGAAATTTGATAATAATCGCCGGCGTGATGCTGCTTTTTGGAGCGATCTGGGCGATAAAAGATGAAAAGATCAGCAAAGGCGTTAAAGCGCTCGTTAGCGCAGTGCTTGTAGCGATCCTTGTTTGTGTCTATTTTTACGAAGAGAATTTATCAAAAAATGAGGACGCCATCTCAAAGCTAGTTAGCGATTTTAAGCAGGGCAAAACACTAAAATGTGGCGAATACAACGTAAGCGCTGAGAAATTTAACTACGAATTTGGCACGGCTTCATTTTTGGCTAAAAGAGAATTTAGCGAGCTCTCAGGCGTCATCGTGCCTATAAAAAGTTGCGAGCAATGACTGAAGAGATATTTTTAAAGCTCGATCTGGGCGAGTATCTGGATAAATTTAACTCCTTTTTAGCAAGGCAAAAACCGCTATTTTTACAAGGCGACAGCAAAATCCATTTTGAAAACATTAGTGAGCTTTCAAAGTATGATTTTAAGGCACCTGACGAGATAAAAGAGCTTGATGACGCGCTTATGAGACTTAGCAAGCAAGCAGTGCTTCACATCAGCGAAATTTATGAGTTTGCAAAGATCATTAAGTATTTTTCATATCTAAAAAAGCAAAAATTTGAAGGCAGGCTTGGCGAGTGGATCGCAAAGGTCGAAATCCCCGAAGCGATGAGCCAGATGGCAAACAGCTTTGATGAAAACGGCGAGTTTAGCGACAGTGTGGACGAGAGATTTTCTGCGATAAAGCAGGCATTTAGCGAGAAAAAGCGCCAGATCGACGCTGAACTTAAAAAGCTCGTCTACTCAAAGCACATCACGCCCTATCTAGTCGATACCCAGACGCACTACATCAACTCGCAAGAGGCACTTTTGGTGCGTGGTGGCTTTAATCACGCCTTAAAAGGCACCGTGATCGCTAGAAGCTCAGGCGGCTACTTCTACGTCGCACCTGCAAGCACTGAGCGCCTAAAAAAGGAGCAAAGCGAGCTGCTTGATAGAAAAGAGGAGATCATTTTTGAGCACTGCAAAAAATTTAGCCTGCAGATGAGCAAGAGCCTACTCTTTTTGAAATTTATAAATAACGCTTTTGATCAGTTTGACGCATATCAAGCGCGTGTAAATTTGGCTAGATCGCGTGACTATGAGTTTGTTTTACCAAACAGCTCGCATGTTATCAAGCTTGAGAAATTTGCCCATCCAGCGCTAAAAAACCCAAAAAGCGTGAGTGTGGATTTTAGTAAAAAAGTGCTTTTAATAACCGGCGTAAATGCTGGCGGTAAGTCGATGCTTTTAAAATCGATCATCTCAGCCACGCTGCTTGCAAAGTATCTGCTGCCTATGCGTATCGACGCAAACCGCTCAAGCATCGGCTCTTTTAAAGAATTTGACGCGATCATAGAAGATCCGCAAAGTGTGAAAAACGACATCTCAACCTTTGCTGGCAGGATGGTGCATTTTGCAAAGCTTTTTACTAAAAAATCGATCATCATCGGCATTGACGAGATCGAGCTTGGCACAGATTTTGAAGAGGCTGCGAGCTTGTATGGTGTTATGATAGAGCGACTCATCACTCAAGATATCAAAATGATCATCACGACCCACCACAAGCGCCTTGCGATGTTGCTAGCTAAAAATCCAGAGGTTGAGCTAGTGGCGGCACTTTACGACGAGGTGGCACAAAGACCTAAATTTGAGTTTTTAAAGGGCACGATCGGTAAGTCTTACGCCTTTGAAACGGCGGCAAGATACGGCATATCTCAAAATTTAGTGGCGCAGGCAAAGAAAATTTACGGCGAAGATAAAGAGAATTTAAATGAGATCATCACAAAGACGCTAAATTTACAAACCAAGCTTGATGAGGGGATAAAAGAGGTTGCAGCAAAAGAGGAGCGACTGGAGCGCTTGCTTGAGGAGCAAAAAGAGCTAAAAGAGAAAAATGAGATCAAGCTAAATGCGACTATTTCGCGCCTTGAAAAAGAGTATTATGAAGCGATAAATGCGGCAAAAGCTGTTATAAATTTCAAGGATATTAAAGACAAGCAAAGGGCGCTAAACGTGGCAAATGAGAAAAAAGCTGCCATCGTTAAGCCTAAAAAAACTGAACGCGAGAGCCTAAAAGTAGGCGATAGAGTGAAGTATGAAAATATCAAAGGCACGGTTTTAAGCATCTCTAAAAACGATGCGATGATCGAGTCAAATGGTATAAATTTACGCGTGCCACTAGAGCTTTTAAGAAAAAATGGCAACGAAGTGGTGCTACCTAAAAAAGGCGGTGTAAGTTTAAGCGTAGATAAGCCAAAAACGGCTTCGCTCTCGCTTGATCTGCACGGCATGAGAGCTGACGAGGCGATAGCAAAGCTTGATAAATTTATCTCAGATAGTCTTGTTATGGGGTTTGATGAGGTTAGCGTATTTCACGGCATCGGTACTGGCAAGCTTGCCTTTGCAGTTAAAAATTTCTTAAAAGAGCATCCAAGCGTGAAAGAGTTTTTTGATGCACCGGCAAATCAAGGCGGATATGGAGCTAAAATAGTCAGGCTTTAACTTATTCCTAAAAGTTAAAATTTATTTTAAGGTTGATATAATCAGGGCAAGTACACAAAATAAGGGAAGTAACTTTTGAGTAACAAGGACGAGCAAACGGGTAAAAATCTAAACATCACTAAAACGATTATAGGTTTAGTGTTTGTTTTGGGAAGTATTTTTTTAGTCGAAAACCTGGCAGTTTTTTATTTTAAATTTAATAATGCTTCTGCTGAAAATGGTTTTAATCTTCGAAAGAAAGTTGATTATTTGACATATCAATATGTTGATTATTTCAAAAATGTCAGCAAATATGATGTCGCAAATTTCCAATCTTATATTAACGATAGTGCTATGGGTGATGTTCTTTTATTAAAGGATGATAATAAAAATGGATACAAGGTCGTAGCGTCTTCAGATAAAAGAATAATAAATCAAGAGTTTAACGACAAAAGCTGTGGAAATATCTTTGCTCATAATTTCCAAAAAGATTATTTTTGGGCAAAAATTTTGCCAGAAAACGCTGCTCAAGTTTGTATGTTTGTACCGGTTGGAGAATATATATTAGGCTTTAAAGGAAAGGTCGATCAACGTATTACCGGTACGCATGATGAGTACTTTTTTGAGTGGCTTTTAAACAATATGGCTTTAACATTTATCTTAAGCTTCGTTGGTGCAATAGTTGCTTTGTCTACTTGTATATGGTACGCAGTCAAGTATATAAAAGAAAAAAATAACTATAACGCATTAAAAACAGATACTAAAAAACAGATAGAAGAGCTTGGAGAAAAGCTTTATATCGATCCGATGACTGGACTTTTAAATAAAACAGCATTGGTGCGTGATATTAATAGCTATGAAAATCCTAAAGTAGTGCTTATAGATATTGACGATTTTGGCAAGATGAATGACTTTTACGGTAAATTTGCATGTGACCAGATTTTGGTAAAGATGGCTGATTTGATCAGTGAATTTGCCAAAGATGAGAATATGAAGGCTTACTGTATAGAAGCAGATAGGTTTGCTCTGGTAGAAGATAGCGATAGCTTTATCGATAGATATGAAGATATGGTTGAAGATTTGATAGAAATTTTTAAAGGTCGTATGCTAAGTATAGTTGATGAAGATGGTAGAGAGATAGAAGGTATTGAGATACATAGCACGATAGGCTTTGCTCTTGATAGTGACCAAACACTAAGAAAAGCGACAATAGCATTAAAAACAGCAAAAGAGCAAGATAAAGACTATGTTTGCTATTTTAAAGGACTAAATCAAAAAGAGGAATATGCAACTCAAATAGAACGCTCTAAACTGATACAATACGCCACTATAAATAACAATATTGTTCCTTATTTTCAGCCAATAGTTAATGACCAAAAGGTACCTGTAAAATACGAATGCTTGATAAGGCTTTTGGATAGAGGTGATGTTATATCACCAAATGTCTTTTTAGATATCTCAAAGCGTATTAAGCGTTATGCTGATCTTGAGAAACAACTCATTGTAAAGTGTTTTAAGCAGCTTGTAGAGGATAAGAATTTAGTACTTTCTATAAATTTAAGCAGTAGAGATATGATCGATGGTGATGTTAGCTCACTTGTTTTAAATTTATTAAACAAGCACAATGTTGCCGGCAGAGTAGTATTTGAGATCGTTGAAGATGAAGAGCTTAAAAATTTAGAGAGAGTTTCAAATTTTATTGAGCGTGTAAAAAGCATGGGTGCAAAGATCGCTATCGATGATTTTGGCTCAGGATATTCAAATTTTTCTTACATTATAAAGATCAAGCCTGACTACGTGAAGATCGATGGCTCTATTATAAAAGATATAGACATAAATAAAGATTCACACTCTATCGCAAGTGCGATCGTGGCATTTGCAAAAGACCTTGGTATAAAAACTATTGCTGAATATGTGCATTCAAAAGAGATATTTGAAATCTGTAAAGAGATCGGTGTAGATGAGTTCCAGGGCTTTTATTTTGGTGCACCAGAGCGTGCTGGTTCATAAGGTACTTAGTGGTAATTAGCTTTTTAAAAGAGCTTTTAAGCTTTCGCTCTATCACACCTAATGATGCTGGAAGCTTAGAATTTATCGCTAGATTTTTGCCTGATTTTGAGGCGAAATTTATAGAAAAAAATGGCACCAAAAATATCATACTTTCTAAAATTTATGGTGATGGCGAGCATCTAGCTTTTGCTGGACACATTGATGTCGTACCTCCAGGTGAGGGCTGGGATAGCGAGCCATTTACCCCGCTAGAAAAAGATGGCTACATCTACGCAAGAGGCACACAGGATATGAAAAGTGGCGTGGCTGCCTTTGTTTGCGCTGCTAAAGATGCGAAATTTGATGGGAAGCTAAGCCTCATATTAACAAGCGACGAAGAGGGCGATGGCACATATGGTACGCCTTTAGCACTTGAATATTTACGCGAAATAAATGATTTGCCAAAATTTTGCGTAGTGGCTGAGCCAACTTGCGATAAAGAATTTGGCGATAGCATAAAAGTTGGCAGACGTGGCTCGATAAATGGCAAGATCGTGATAAAGGGCATTCAAGGGCACGTAGCATATCCTGAAAAGTGCGTAAATCCGGTAAATTTGATAGCTCCACTTTTAAGTAAGATAGCTGATCATGATATGGACGGCGGAAGCGAGTTTTTTAGCCCAAGCAAGATCGTGGTAACTGATATTAGAGGCGGCATGCAAGTTTGTAATGTCACTCCAAGTGAGCTTAGCATAATGTTTAATGTTAGAAACTCAAATTTAACTGACGTAAATGACGTCGAGAGCTATCTTAGAGACGTTTTAGATGGGCTTGATTACGAGCTTAGTATAAAGCAAAGCTCAAAGAGATTTTTAACGAATAAAGATAGCAAAATTGTAAAAAATTTAATGGCATCTGTCATAAAGATCACCGGCATTACACCACTTTTAAACACAAAAGGCGGCACGAGCGATGCAAGGCACTTTGCTGAATTTGGTGTAGATGCGATAGAATTTGGCGTAATAAACGACCGCATACACGCCAAAAACGAACGAGTTAGCGTTGGTGAAATAAATAAACTTTATGAAGTTTTTAAAGATTTGATAGAAAAATTTTAATCCATAAATTTCATTATTTTTAAACCAAAAAGTTATTAAGTGTCTAAAAATATTTTCAAAAGCCATTTTGATTGATATTTTTGTCAAAGAATTTTAAAAATAAGAAATTTTCTTTATTTGGCAATATTGCTATTATCTATTACAATTTATGAAATAGCCGGGTTTTGGCCATTTCAAGTAAAACCTAATGGAATGCTCTTTTTAACGAGTACAAGATGAAAGTTATAAATACGTTTGTGGGCGAAAAATATATCCAGCACAATCCTAGCTTTAAAAATGGTATGGATATAATTTCTAATTTGTAAAAAAGTAAAATTTCAAATAAATAAAAAAATGCAAGTAAAACGAAAAATATACAAGTCTTTTCAATACGAGAAAAAGAGACATAGCTTGCGAGCTAGATTGTCCTTTTTGCTCGTAGCAGTCGTGATTTTGGCAATCGAAATTTTTATCGCAACTTTTGTTAAAGGTGGCTTTGTGCGTCATTATTTGGGTGATGTGCTAGTTACGGTGATGCTTTACGCATTTGGACGAGCTATATTTAAAACTGCACCAAAAATTTTAGTATTTGAAATATTTGCTTTCTCGCTATTTATAGAAATTTTACAATACTTTAAAGTACTTGAAATTTTAGATATTCATAATTTAATAATACGCATAGTCTTTGGCGGAACATTTGACGTTAGTGATATCGTATGTTACGCGTTGGGCTGCTTGCTGGCTTATTTGACTGATGCCATTTGCTTTCTGCAAAAGTATAAAAGTCCAAAGATATAGTGATAAACTACAACTTTATTTTTTTTAAGTATAAAGAAGGAGCTAATCATATTAAAAACTCCAGTAAAATTTATCTATCTATTTTAGCTCGCCCCAGTTTTTAGCGATATTTAACGATGTTTTAAGCGGTACATTTAGCGTGTAAATTTCCTCCATTGTCTTTTGCGTCGCCCTGCCAAATTCCTGTGCAAACTCGTCTTTTACTTCAAAGATCAGCTCATCGTGGATCTGAAGCAACATTTTTGCATTTTCATCTAAATTTGCTCTAACTTTTACCATCGCCATCTTAACTAGATCTGCTGCTGAGCCTTGAAAGACCGTATTTACCGCTTCGCGCTCAAACATAGCTATTTGCATAGGTGTGGCACTTTTAAAGTCAAAGTAGCGCCTTCTGCCAAGTAGCGTCTGCACAAAGCCATCATTTTTAGCTGAAATTTTTATGCTTTCTAAAAACTCTTTGATCGTTTCAAACGCCTTAAAATAGCGCTCTATATACTCTTTTGCCTCGGCCCTTGTGATATTTACTTGATTTGCCAGCTTGCTTGAGCCCATGCCGTAAATGAGTCCAAAATTTATACTCTTTGCCACGGCTCTATTTTGCCCATCGCTGCTACCAAATATGCTAATAGCCGTCCTTGCGTGGATGTCCTCGTCATTTTTAAACGCCTCAAGAAGCGCAGGATCTTGACTAAAGTGAGCTAGCAGTCTAAGCTCGATCTGGCTGTAGTCAAGCCCCACAAAACTATATCCCTCACGCGCCTCAAAGCACTCTCTAACGTCCTTTGCGAGACTGCCACGAGCTGGGATATTTTGTAAATTTGGATTTTTACTTGAAAGCCTGCCAGTACTCGTGCCAGTTTGCAAAAAGCTCGTATAAATTCGCGAGCCCTCATCCTTTTTCGCAAGTGCTAAAAGTGGCTCGCAGTAGGTGCTTTGCAGTTTATATAGCTCTCTGTAAGCTAAAATTTTCTCAATCACTGGATGAGCGTCTATGAGCTCAGCAAGCACGCTCTCATCGGTGCTATATCCTGTTTTTGTCTTCTTTTTGGTTGGGAGTTTTAGATGCTCAAAAAGTATGACGCCAAGCTGTTTTACGGAGTTTATGTTGAAATTTTCGCCGCTTAGCTCGTAAATTTCACTTGTTAGCGCCTTTAATTTGGTGTCGTTTTCAAGGATGAGCTTTTGCATTTTGGCTTCATTTATCTTGATGCCGTTTTGCTCCATGTCAAAGAGCGTGAGGATAAAAGGAAACTCGTGCGTATCGGCAAGGGCTAGTAAATTTTTATCAAGTGTATTTAAAAAAGTTTTATAAAATTTAAGCGTTATCCAAGCGTCCTCACTCGCGTATTTGGCGGCATTTTCTAGTGGCACATCGCCAAATGTCTGTCCCTTTTTGACCACATCTTCAAATTTGATCGTGTCGTAGTCATAAAGCCTTTTTGCCAGCGCGTCCATGCCGACACTTGAGTTTGGATCGCTAAGCCACGCAAGGATCATTGTGTCTTTAAAATTTGCTGGAGGGTTGAGCCCAAGGTTGTTTTTCACGATTTCAAAGTCATACTTTAAATTTTGCCCGATCACGCAGCCTTTATAAATTTGCCCTACCGCCCAAGTAGCAAAATTTAGACTAATTTGCTGCGGCACACCAAGGTAGTTGTGAGCCACTGGCACGTAGTAGGCGTCCTCGTCGTTAAAACAAAAGCTAAATCCAACGATCTTTGCGTTCCTGCTATCAACGCCTGTGGTCTCGGTGTCAAAGGCGACGATGGTCTCTGGTGTGATGCCTGATAAGAGCTTTTCAATGCTAGCCTCATCAAGGAGTAAATTTGCTCTAAAGCCAAGCTTAAATTCAGCATTTTCCTCTTTTTGCAAGCTCTTAAGAAGCCTATTTAGATCGTACTCTTTTAAAATTTCTGAGATATTTATCAAAGGATTTTGCTCTGGAAATTTAGAATGCTCAAGATCAAATGAACTAACTGCGTCATCAAATAGAGTGGCTAGCTTTTTGCTCAAAAATGCTTCTTCTTTTGCAGCTGCTAGCATATTTTTAGTGCGCTCGTTTCTAAGAAGGGCTAAATTTTCATAAATACCCTCTAGGCTGCCATACTCAGCCAAAAGCTTTTTAGCCCCCACTGCGCCGATGCCTTTTACACCTGGGATGTTGTCCGAGCTGTCTCCTGCGATGGCTAGAAAGTCCCTTACCTGTGCCGGATAAACTCCATACTTTTCAAAGCAGCTTGCACTATCATGATCAATCTTGCTTTGCGGGCTGTAGATACTCACTTTGCCGTCTTCTATGAGTTGGTAAAGGTCTTTATCATGCGTGACTATTCGCACAAATATATCTTTATCCTTGCAAAATTTAACCGCACTTGCGATGATGTCATCGGCCTCGTAGCCCTCGCGGCTAAGGCTGTAAAGTCCCATTTTTTCTATCATATCTATGCAAACTGGAAGCTGCTCTTTGAGCTGAGCTGGTGGCTCGCTCCTGTTTGCTTTGTAATCACCTAAAATTTCGTGACGTAAGGTCTTGCCTTTGCTGTCAAGTGCGAAGATGAGATAGTCACTTTGGTATTCATCCTTGAGGCTTGCTATAAAATTTGCAAAGCCACTAATCATACCGCTTGGCTTGCCCTCGCGGTTTTTAAGTCCGCTCATGGCGTAGTAGAGCCTAAAAAAGAAGCCAAAAGTGTCAATAATCGTAAGTGTTTTCATTTTTATCCTTTGTGTAATTTTATGAAATTTAGGCAAAAAATAGGCTGATTTATAAAAATTTTTGATATTATGGCGGACATTACAAATAAAAAATCACAAGAATAAAAAGCTTTGAGGTCATGAAAAAAATAGTTTTTTTACGTATCAATCCAAATGCAGTCGGTGGTGCCGAACGCTATTTAAGAAGGCTTACCAAAGCCCTAAAAGACGTAGGTATAGACACATCTATACGCTCATATCTAGGAGAAGCTAAAATCTCATCATGGAAAAAGGCTTTGAGATTTAACGCACAGGTAAAACGCCAGAAACAAAGCGATGAGGTATATTTTAGCTTGGAGCGAGTAAGCTGTGCAGATATTTATAGAGCAGGGGACGGAGTCCATAAAATTTATCGTGCCACAAAGCCATTTTGGTGGGTTAATCCTCTAAATTTTATCTATCCATATTTAGAAAAACGTTGCTTTAAAAATTCTAAAAAGATAATCGCAAATTCAAACTACATAAAAGAGCAAATCATTTCAGCTTACGGTGTCGATGAGTCAAAAATCGTTACCATTTACAACGGTATAAATTTGCCACAAAAGGTAGAAAAAGGAGAAGCAAAACTTAGCGTATGTGAAGAATTTGGACTCGATTACAATTTACCAATTGTGCTTTTTGTCGGAAATGGCTTTAAAAGAAAAGGAGCAAAGGACTTTTTGCTTCTTGTCTCAAGGCTAAAAACGCCAGTAAATGCGCTAATAGTAGGCAAAGATAAAAATTTAAATTCATATAAGAAGCTAGCAAAAAAGCTAAAGATAAATGCATTTTTTACAGGTGAGCAAAAAATGACTGCAAAATTTTATGAAGCAAGTGATATTTTTATATTTCCAACACACTATGAGCCATTTTCAAATGTCGTTTTAGAGGCGCTTAGCTTTAAAAACATTGTCTTTACAACGGCTCAAAATGGAGCAGCTGAAATTTTAGAAAATCGTTTTATTATGCGTGAACCAAATGATGAAAGTATACTGGAGCTAGTGGAGCAGGTGCTTAATGATAATGACATGATGAGAGAGCTGCAAGAGAAGTCATTTTTACTTTCGCAAAAATTTAGTATAGAAGAAAATGCAAGCAAAACTCTTGAAATCATAAATGAAGTGCTAAATTTGGAGCAAAAGTGAGAGTTTTTATAGAGCTTCCAACTTGGCTTGGTGATGCTGTGATGGCGAGTGCGGCGATAGAAAATTTAAGTAAAAATGCTAAAAATATTGTATTTTTTGGCTCTTATGTGGCCTGTGAGCTTTACAAATCACACCCAAAGTGTGAAAAAGTAGTCATTGACGATAGTAAAAAGCAAAACTCAAGATATTTAAGCCTTATAAAAACGGCTAGAAAGCTTGGAAAATTTGATATTGCTATTAGTTTTAGAAGCTCATTTGCTAGTAAATTCTTGCTATTTTTTCTAAAAGCAACGCAAAGATTTTGCTTTAAAAAGAGTAGCGAGAGCTTGCATCAGGTGCAGAAATATCTAAATTTTATAGAGCAAAGCCTGAATTTAAAAGAAATTTCAAACGAACTAAAAATTTACTATGAAGCTAAAAAAAGTGAGCAAAAGCTCCTCGTGCTAAATCCAGGTGCTAGCTACGGAAGTGCCAAAAGGTGGTATCCGCACTATTTTGCAGAGGTTGCACTGCACTTTAAGGATGAATTTTATGTAAAGATCACTGGCTCGAAAGCCGAGCTTGAAATTTGCAATGAGATCGAGCAAATGCTTTTGCAAAATGGTATGAAATGTGAAAATTTGGCTGGAAAAACAAGTATAAAAGAGCTTTGCGAGGTCATAGGTTCTATAAAAAATGGCATCTTTTTGACAAACGATAGTGGCCCTATGCATATCGCAGCTGCCTATAAAGTGCCACTTGTGGCTCTTTTTGGACCGACTAAATTTAAAGAGACTAGCCCATGGAAAGATGAGAGTGCAAAGATAATGCATTTAAATTTAGATTGTATGCCATGTATGAAGCGAGTGTGTCCTATAAAAACACATGCCTGCATGAAGGAGCTTACGCCAAAAATAGTTATTGCTGAAATAGAGCTGCTAAGAAAAAAATTAAATTTTTGAAATTCTAAACATAATTAAATATATACATACAAAATTAAAAATTTTTAGTTTTTATTTGATTACATTTTTACTAAACATTTGACATTGGTTATCAATATAGCTATAATCACGCAAAAATTTTTACTAAGAAGGTATTATGGAGCTAATTAAACATCACATTGATCATGTAATTATTGCGATTTTAGGCATTATGAGTTTTTTTGTACTTTGGTATACGATTGAGCGTATCATTTTTTACTCACGCGTTGATATAAAAGGCTATAAAAGTATCGAAGCGCTTGAAGAAGCACTAACCAAAAATTTAACCACACTTTACATTATCTACTCAAATGCACCATATGTAGGACTTCTTGGTACAGTTGCTGGAATTATGATCACATTTTATGATATGGGTATGGCAGGCGGAATCGATACTAAAAGTATAATGGTCGGTCTCTCTCTTGCACTAAAAGCAACTGCTTTTGGACTACTTGTGGCGATACCAACTTTGATGATTTACAATGGTTTTGTCAGAAAAGTAGATGTAATGCTAAATAGATATAAGGCTGAAAATGCGTCTAAATAAAAAAGATGGGTTAAATATTGTCCCATTTATTGATATTATGCTTGTTTTGCTCGCCATCGTACTTAGTATTTCGACTTTTATTGCTCAAGGTAAGATAGCTATTGATCTTCCAAGTGCAAACAGTGCTGAGCAAAGCAAAGAGGACGATAAAAAGGTAAGCGTAGTAATTGATAAGGATAATAAATTTTTTATAGATGATGTAGAAATTTCTGAGAACGAACTCAAAGATAAGCTAAATGCAGTTGATATAAAGACATTGATCGAACTAAAAAGCGATAAAAATTCGAAATTTGATAGCTTCGTCAAAGTAATTGATATATTAAAAGAGAAGGGCCACGAAAATTTTGCAATCCAAACAATCTCTGAATAAAATTTCAAATTACAGCGGCTTAGCTGTTTCGCTTGTAGTGCATGGAGTAGCAGTATATTTTTTGCTTTCACATAATTTTGATGAGATAAAAATAGGTGAGCAAAAACCGATAAAAATAGCTCTTAATTCATTTACTCCAGTGCCACAAGTCTCAGCACCTCAAATAGCGGAGCAAATGCTTATCCCAGAGCCAACTCCACCAACTCCACCGCCACCACCAGAGCCACCAAAACCTGAGCCAAAGCCAGAACCAAAACCTGAACCTAAAAAGGTGGAGAAATCAAAGCGTGAAATAAAAAAGGTAGAGCCTAAAAAAGAGAAAAAAATAGAGCCCAAGCCTGAACCGGTAATTGCTCAGCCAGTGCAGCCTATTGTACCGCCAGCTAGTGTAAATACAAATTTGCCAGCCAATAACAAGTCTATCGCTGCAGCTCCAGTTCAAAATGTAACATCTGAGCTAAATTTATCAAATTCACAAGGTGATGAAGATTTTACGAAGGTTATAATCGCAGTTAAGAGGCATAAAAGTTACCCAAATAATGCTAGACGTATGAAGCATCAAGGTGTTGTAGAAGTTAGGTTTTTACTTAAACAAGACGGCAGTATAGATGAACTTAAAGTTAGTAAAAGCTCTGGTTTTGAGTCGCTTGATAATGGTGCTTTAGAAAATATTCAAAGAGCAAGTTCTGAGTTTCCAAAGCCTAAACAAGATCGTTATCTGCGATTTCCTATTTCATATACACTAAAATAAATTACAAGCTTATTTAAGCTCGTAATTTATTATTTGCTTTGTAGAATTTCTTTTATATTTCAAGTCAAAATAGAAAAACATAACTTATTTTATTTAAAA
>NZ_CABPUR010000001.1:370364-444154 GCF_902460665.1 Campylobacter concisus
TAAACTTGCTTTAAATATTAAACATGTATAATCTGACTTTCTTTAACAGGTGGTTGGATAGCTCAGTCGGTAGAGCAGCAGACTGAAAATCTGCGTGTCGGCAGTTCGATTCTGCCTCTAACCACCATTAACCTTTCCTTAAACATCAATCATTTTTCTCTTGGTTCTATTAAATTTCATATTCACAATGTTTTTATGCTATTTTTCTAGGTTATTTATAAAATTTAAATAAATTTTTATTATTAATAAATTTAAAATATAACAATGCTATTTTCATTTTATATATTCTAAGACAAATAAAATCTTCAAGATCAAATAAAAAATTTGTAAGAGATAATCTTATAAAAATTTATCCTAAATAAGCCTTCTTAATCAAAACATTATATTTGTATCAAATCATCCTTAAAATATAAGTTTAATCTAAATCCATAAGAGATATAATCTTGATTAAATTTATATTAACTTAGGAGGTTTCATGGATTTTCTCATGAATTTAAGTGAAGGCATGCAGTTTGCTATTCAGCTTCTCATCGTCCTTATCTGTTTGTTCTACGGAGCTAAAAAAGGCGGTATCGCACTTGGTATGCTAGGCGGTATCGGTCTTATAGTCCTCGTTTTTGGATTTAATATCGAGCCTGGTAAGCCAGCAATTGATGTTATGCTAACTATCCTTGCTGTTGTTGTGGCAAGTGCTACACTTCAAGCTAGTGGCGGTCTTGATGTTATGCTTCAAATAGCAGAAACCATACTTAGAAAAAATCCAAAATATGTAAGTATCTTGGCTCCTTTTGTAACATGTACGCTTACTATTTTATGCGGTACTGGACACGTTGTTTATACTGTGCTTCCTATCGTTTATGACATTGCTATCAAAAATGGTATCCGCCCAGAGCGACCAATGGCAGCAAGCTCGATAGCCTCACAAATGGGCATCATCGCAAGCCCAGTTTCAGTTGCTGTTGTAACTCTTACAAGCTTTCTTATTAATGCTAAAACTCACTTAGCTGGCTTTGATGGATATTTGGATCTTTTAAAGATTACGATTCCATCAACATTTTGCGGTGTTTTGGCGGTAGGAATTTTTAGCTGGTTTAGAGGCAAAGATCTTGATAAAGACGAAGTCTTTCAAGCAAAGCTTCAAGATCCTGAGTTTAAAAAATATGTTTATGGCGATAGTGCGACACTTTTAGGCAAAAAGCTTCCTGGCTATCAGTGGGCTGCAATGTGGATATTTTTAGGCTCTATTCTTGTAGTAGCACTTCTTGGATATTTTAAAGATCTTCGCCCAAGCTGGACTACTTACAAAGATGCAACAGTCGTTCAAGTAATAGCCAACCTCCCAACTGAGCAAAAGGTTTTAAAAACCTTAAAAATAAAAGACGCTAGTATCCAAACAGAGGCGGCCGAGTTAAAAGTAGCAAACGATAAGTTAAATGCCAATCAAAAAGCTCAATCAGTCAAAATCATCGGCAAAGATGCAAATCAAACTCTTACTCGCACGGCTGATGGTGCAGTAACATATATAAATGAAAAAGGCGCAAAAGAAGAATTTCAAGGTGCTTACATCAATATAAGCAACAAACAAGCATCTTCAAAAAGCCTAAGCATGGTTCATGTTATCCAAATTTTCATGCTTTTAACAGGCGCTATCATTTTAATCTTTACACCAACAGATGCTAGCAAGATCGGTAAAAACGAGATATTTAGATCAGGTATGATCGCTCTTGTTGCAGTTTTTGGTATCTCTTGGATGGCTGAGACTATGTTTGCAGTACACACTCCGATGATGAAAGAGGCACTAGGAAGCATCGTAAAAGAGCACCCTTGGACTTATGCGGTTATGCTTTTGATTATCTCAAAATTTGTAAATTCTCAAGCTGCGGCCTTGGTTGCATTTGTGCCATTAGCATTAAATATCGATGTTAATCCTGCTATCATTCTAGCCTTTGCACCAGCTTGCTACGGATACTACATCCTACCAACATATCCAAGCGATCTTGCGGCTATTCAGTTTGATAGAAGCGGTACGACACATATTGGTAAATTTGTTATCAATCACAGCTTTATCATTCCGGGTCTTATTGGCGTTATATCCTCTTGTATATTTGGCTATATTTTTGCAACTGCTTTTGGATATCTATAATAGATAAATTCTCTTGCTGCTAGTAACTTCTAGTAGCAAGAGTAGGATTTATCAAAGTTTATCTTTAAATTTTTGTTTATTGCTCATATAAACGAAGCTTAGCACCTCGGCTACGGCTCTAAAAAGATGTGCTGGTATCGTATCATCAACTTCACAAATTTTATAAAGCTCTCTTGCGAGTGGTGGGTTTTCATAAATTTGCACACCATTTTCAATGGCTATTTTTTTGATTTGCAATGCTAAATAATCAACTCCTTTTGCTAGTATGATCGGTGCTTCGTCACGGCTTTTATCGTATCTTATCGCTACGGCATAATGGGTTGGATTTGTTATGACCACATCAGCTTGTGGGATGTTTTGCATCATTCGCCTTTTTGCTGCACGCATTTGCATTTGACGGATTCTGCCTTTAACTTGTGGATCACCTTCCATTTGTTTGTATTCGTCTTTTATCTCTTGTTTGCTCATACGAAGATCTTTAAAATATTGAAACCGCACTATTAGTAAGTCAGCAAGTCCTATTATAAAAAGTATAAAGAGCATGACACTAACTAAGATGATGAGTTTTTCTTTTAGCCAACCAAGCTGATCAAACATCGACAAAAATAGCGTATGTGGAAGCTCTTTGATAAATTGCAAGAAAAAATAAAATCCAACACCAAAGACAATACTAACTTTTAGCACAATTTTAACGCTATCGATCGCTTTTTTCATAGAGATGAGATTTTTGATGCCTTTTAGAGGATTTATCTTGCCAAAATTTGGCGTTATGGGCTTTGTCGTAAAGATAAATCCAAACTGCATTACATTTGCGATAATGCCAGCAACTGCTACACATATGCAAACTGGCAGGATCATCAAAAGTGCTCTAGCAAAGGTGTTTACAACGATTAGCTTGACTGTTGGTAGGGTTAGAGGCTGACCGATAAATTTAGAATAATAGATATAAAGTGAGATGATTTGCTCTTTCATAAAATTTAGCATCGCTAGTAGCACACCAATAGCAATAACAAGAGTAACAAAACCCGCAAGATCTTGACTTTTAGGTACATTGCCATCCTTGCGTGCATCTTCTATTTTTTTGGGGGTGGGTTCTTCCGTTTTTTCTTGGTCTTCGCCTGCCATTTTTATCCTGAGTTTGCTTAAATTTTGGCGATTATATCTAAAGCGAGGTTAAATTGAAGTATTTCTTATGTAGCCAAGCTATAGCAAATTTTATACAAAATAGACTAATAATTAATACTATTCAATAAAAATAAAGAAGATATATCTTATCTTAAATAACTAAAACTACTTAAAAGTAATTTATAATAAATAATAAAATTTATTTATATTTAACCATAAAACATTATAATTGTGATCTAATTCTATTTTTAAAGGAGCATTTAATGAAAATTAAGTCAGTTTTGTTGGGTTCGGTTGCGTTAGCTACGGCGCTAAACGCTCAAAATTTGATCCAAGACGCCCTAGATGCGGGTCTAGTCGCTATCCCTAGCGATCCAAAGGCGCTAACCAAGGCGATAAACGAAGCTTCTCCAGATGCTGAGAAATACCCAACCACTATGGCTGCATATGAGCTTGGTAAGAGGCTTTATTTTGATCCAAGATTATCAAAATCCGGCATTATCAGCTGCAACACCTGTCACAACTTGGGCCTAGGCGGAGCGGACGGCGTGCCTGCATCTACCGGTCACAAATGGACACCAAACCCTCATCATGTAAATGCCCCGACGGTTTACAACTCCGTATTTAACTCGGTGCAGTTTTGGGACGGACGCGCCGCTCACCTAGCTGCTCAGGCTGCCGGACCGATGACTGCGATGCCGGAGATGGCCTCTACTCCTGAGCTCGTCGAGCAGAGATTAAAATCTATCCCTGCTTATGTGAGCGAGTTTAAGGCTGCGTTTAATAGCGATGTGAGCTTTGAACTAGTAACGACGGCGATAGGTATCTTTGAAAGAACGCTCGTAACTCCGTCTAGATTTGATAAATTTTTAGAAGGCGACGAAGCTGCACTAAACGGCGCTGAGAAAAAAGGCCTAAAAACCTTCATCGACAAAGGCTGCGCTACATGCCATAACGGTATAAATTTGGGCGGTACTTTACAGCCGTTTGAGGTTGCGGGTAAATACGAATTTGCAAATTTGGGCGACTTTAAAGGTGACGCAAACGGCCTAGTAAAAGCTCCTACGCTGCGCAATATCGAGCTGACGGCTCCATATTTCCACAACGGCGCGGTTTGGTCGCTAAAAGATGCCGTCAAGATGATGGGCAGCGTACAGCTAGGTATCGAGATAAACGATAAAGAAGCTACCGATATAGTGACGTTTTTAAATTCGCTAACAGGCAAAATGCCTAAAGTCGAATATCCGTCATTCCCTGCATCTACCGAAAAGACCCCAAAACCGGAACTTGACTACTAAGCTAAACAAAAAGGCGGATAAATTTCCGCCCCATTCAACTTAAATTTATAAATTTTTGGGTATCATCCGTCTCTTACAACCAACAAAGCTCCCCAAGTCTTTTGAAATCCAAAAGCGCTTTTTGGTCTTACCAAATTTAGAAAGGTAGAGTATGTCAAAATACGCTATATTTAAGCATGGCGGTAAGCAATATCGTGTTAGCGAGGGCGAGTACCTTAAGCTAGATCACTTTAGTGCTGAAGCTAAATCAACCGTTGAGATTACAGAAGTTTTAGCTGTAAATGACGGCGAAGTAAAGGTAGGTGCGCCATTTGTGAAGGGTGCAAAAGTTGTTCTTGAGGTCGTTAATGAAGGCAAAGACAAAAAAGTAGTTATCTACAAAAAACGCAGACGTAAAGACTCAAAACTAAAACGCGGCTTTAGAAGACAATTTACACGTGTAAAAGTCGTAAGTATCGCAGCTTAAGGAGATAAGATATGGCACACAAAAAAGGTCAGGGTTCAACCCAAAATAACCGTGATAGTATCGGACGCCGATTAGGTGTTAAGAAATTTGGTGGTGAGTTCGTTCGTGCTGGAAATATAATCATCCGCCAAAGAGGAACAGCAACTCACGCTGGAAATAACGTAGGTCTTGGCAAAGACCACACAATTTTTGCATTAGTCGACGGCTTTGTAAAATTTGAAAGACTCGATAAAAACAGAAAAAAAGTATCTGTTTATCCAGCTGCATAATACCAGGGGCAATCGCCCCTTTCTTTCTTAAAATTATTCAAAAATCAAAATTTTTATTTAGTGTTTAGAATTTTTCAAATAGCTGTTTGAGAGAAATTTTAAATCAATCACAACTCTATATTTCGAGCTTCATGGTGTTTATATTTGCTTTATTTTAATCAAGATATCACGATTTAATTTCAGTAAAGTTGGATATAATCCAAATAAAAAATTTAAGGTAAAAAATGTTTATAGATAGTGCAAGATTAATTCTAAGTTCGGGGCATGGTGGAGCTGGAGCTGTGAGTTTTCGCCGTGAAAAACACGTCATTTTAGGCGGTCCTGATGGCGGAGACGGCGGAGACGGCGGAGACGTTTATTTTATTTGTGACAACAACACCCACACTTTAGCAAATTATAAGGGTAAAAGAGCCATGAAGGCTGGCAATGGTGAAGCTGGCATAGGCAAGCGAATGACTGGTAAAAAAGGCGAAAACTTAGAACTAATAGTCCCTCCTGGCACAGCTGTTTATGATGCACAGACAAATGAACTACTCTGTGACATAGTTAGCGAGGGGCAAAAGACACTATTTTTAAAAGGCGGTAAAGGTGGACTCGGAAATTTTCACTTTAAAAGCTCTATTAACCAAGCTCCAGAATACGCACAAAAAGGTATGCCAGAAGAGAGCATAGAGGTCAGGCTCGAGCTAAAGCTCATTGCTGATGTTGGTTTAGTGGGCTTTCCAAATGTTGGTAAATCAACACTTATTTCAACAGTATCAAACGCCAAACCACAGATCGCAAACTACGAATTTACAACGCTTACGCCAAAGCTTGGCCTTGTTGAGGTCGATGAGTTTAGTGGCTTTGTCATGGCTGACATTCCTGGTATTATCGAGGGGGCGAGCGATGGACGCGGTTTGGGCGTTAAATTTCTAAAACATATCGAGCGAAATAAAATTTTACTTTTCATGATAGACGGAGCAAACTATAGAGGTATGAGCGAGCAGTTTAGTGTGCTAAAAGAAGAAGTCGCTAAATTTTCAAGTGTACTTGCTAGTAGGGACTATGCTATCGCTATCACCAGAGTCGATGCGGCGGAAAATTTAGATGAAAATATAAAAGAATTTATGAAATTTTTAAAGCTAAAACCAGAGCAAAACGGTAAATTTATCTACAAACAAGATTTACTCAGCTTTGATCATTCAAAGCCATATTTCATTTTGCCGATCTCGTCAGCAACAAACGAGAACATCGACGAGCTTAAATTTGCACTGCTTGAGCTACTAAAAAAAGAGCTTTGAGTTGCGATCTTTTAGTGCTTTGGGCATAGAAATTTGAGAGTATAAAATGAAGAAAATTTTTTGCATTATGCTATTTTGTCTTGGTGTATATAGCTGTGATCCAGCGGATCCGGCGTATATGTTTTTGGATTACAATGACATAGATCGTGACGGCATGCTAAATTTAGATGAGTGGACGTCCTGCAAAGTGCCATCAGCGCTAAAAATAGCACCAGATCTATGCACTAGTGAGGAATTTAAGAGGCTGGATCTTGATCGTAGTGGCAAAGTTAACATTAATGAGCTAGGAAGTTTGATATTTCAAAAGATTGACTGGCAAGAAGATCCATGCGCCTCTTGGCCGTCTGGCAGTAAAAACGTAGATCAAAATAAAAGTCGTTGAAATTTAAAGGAAAGTGATGAATGTAGTTTTTATGGGGACGCCTGATTATGCTGTTAGGATACTTAGGCACCTAAAAGAGGCTGGCTTTAATATAAAAGCGGTCTTTACCCAGCCTGATAAGCCAGTTGGTAGAAAGCAAATTTTAACTCCAAGCGAGGTAAAAATTTACGCGAAAAATGAGCTAGTAGGTGTGCCAGTCCTTACGCCAAATACGCTAAAAGATGAGGCGGTAGTTAACGAGCTAAAGGCATTTGAGCCTAAATTTATCGTGGTGGCAGCTTACGGCAAAATTTTGCCAGAGAGCGTGCTTAACGTGGCGACTTGTATAAATTTACACGCTTCGATCTTGCCAAAATATAGAGGCGCAAGCCCCATTCAAAGCGCGATCCTAGCAGGCGAGAAGCAAACTGGCGTCACAGCTATGCTAATGGACGCTGGCCTTGATACTGGCGATATGTTAGACTTCATCTACACGCCTTGCGAAAACAAGATGTCAAGCGAGCTTTTTAGTGAGCTTGGCGAGCTTGGCGGTGAGCTAATCGTAAAAGTGCTTAAGAATTTTGAAAATTTAAAGCCACAAAAGCAAGACGACGCGCAGGCCTCGCACTGCAAAAAGATAAGTAAGAGCGACGGGCTTTTTAGCTTTGACGAAGAGGCGGGGCAAATTTATAATAAATTTCGTGCGCTCACACCTTGGCCAGGGCTTTATCTGGCAAGTGGGCTAAAAATTTTATCGCTTGAGCTAAGCGAAAAAAGTGGCAAAAGCGGAGAAATTTTAAGCATAGAAAAGGACCACGTCGTGGTTGCTTGCAAGGGTGGGGCGGTCAAAATTTACGAGCTTCAAGAGCCAAGCAAAAAGCCAACAAACGCAAAAGCATATATAAATGGTAAGCGCCTTAGCGTCGGCGATGAATTAAAATAAATTTAAAGGAGAGGTTATGAAAAATGCGTTAAGTATAGCAGGGGTTGATCCAAGTGGCGGAGCTGGAGTTTTAGCTGATATAAAGGTATTTATAGCACACGGCGTATATGCGATGGGAGCGATCACGGCGGTCACTGCTCAAAATACAAAGGGCATATTTGGCATGCAGTTAGTTGAGCCAAAGCTCATCGAGGATCAGATAAAAGCGATATTTGATGATATAAGAGTTGATGTGATAAAAATAGGCGTTGTCCCAAGCGTTGAGATCATCAAAAGCGTCGCAAAAACGCTAAGAGAGATCAAAAATTTACCGCCAGTCGTGCTTGATCCTGTCATGAGCTGTAAAAATGGCGACATCTGGCTAGAGGGCGCTGCAAAAGACGCGATCGTGGAGGAGCTTTTCCCACTTGCAAGCGTGATCACGCCAAATATCTTTGAAGCGCGCGAAATTTTAAAGCGTGAGCTAAAAGGCGAGAGCGAGCTAAAAGAGGCTTGTAAGGAGCTTTTGAAATTTGGCACAAAGAGCGTCTATCTAAAGTGTGGCGAGATAGAAGGCAAGTCGCTTGATATATTTTATGATGGCAGTGAATATGAAATTTTTAGCGATGAGCGTATAAAAACGACTGCGACACACGGCTCAGGCTGCTCGCTATCAAGCGCTATAGCTTCAAATTTAGCAAATGGGCTTAGTCTAAAAGAGAGCGTAAAAAATGCGCATGATTATATCTTTAACGCTATCAAAAATGCGGTCATCATCGGCGGTGGACAAAATCCGGTAAATCACTTCTATAAATTTAAGGTGTGATTTGAAAGTAGAGTTTTTTCAAAGTCTGCCTTCGACACAGGAATTTTTGATAAAGGCCCTAAAAAACGGCGAGATAAAGCCACCGCACATGATCGTGGCGTATAATCAAACCAAAGGCATCGGCAGCCGTGGCAACAGCTGGGAGGGGCTTGGCGGAAATTTATTTATGTCATTTTGTATAAGCGAAGATGAGTTGCCAAGCGACATACCACCGCCTTCGATCTCGATATATTTTTCTATGTTGATGCGTGAAGTCTTGAGCGAACTTGGCTCAAAGTGCTGGTTAAAATGGCCAAATGACTTTTATGTGGACGAGCGCAAGATAGGTGGCACTTTAACAAATAAAGTAGATGAAATTTACATTTGTGGCATGGGGATAAATTTAGCTAGCGCACCTGAAAATGCGGGCATTTTGGATATAAAAACTAGCGTAGATGAGCTAGTTTGGGGCTTTATTAGCATGCTTGATAAAAAGATTTTATGGAAGCCAATTTTTAGCAAATTTAGGATAGACTTTTGCAAGTCAAAAGGTTTTATTACGCATATTGCAAATAGAGCTGTTTCGCTTCAGGATGCTGAAATTTGCGATGATGGAGCGATCTTACTAAATGGGGAAAAGGTATATTCTTTAAGATGAGCGAGATAATAACAATAGCTAATCAAAAAGGCGGCGTTGGCAAGACTACAACAGCTGTAAATTTAGCCGCATCACTGGCGGTTGCTGAAAAAAAAGTATTATTAATAGACATCGATCCACAGGCAAATGCGACAACTGGACTTGGTTTTAGCAGAAGTGACTATGAGTTTAACATTTATCACGTCTTAACAGACAGAAAAAAGCTCTCGCAAATTGTATTAAAAACTGAGATCCCAACACTTTTTTTGGCTCCGTCAAATATAGGGCTTGTCGGTATTGAACAAGAATTTAACGATCAAAATAAGGACTATAAACTGATCCTTAAAAATAAAATTTCAGAAGTTGTAAACGACTATGATTTTATTATAATTGATAGTCCTCCGGCACTTGGTAGCATTACGATAAATGCTCTTAGTGCAAGTGATAGTGTTATCATCCCGATTCAATGTGAATTTTACGCACTTGAAGGCTTGGCTCAAATTTTAAATACGGTTAAGATTATTAAGAAGACGATAAATCCAAAGCTAAATATAAAGGGATTTTTACCAACTATGTTTAGTTCGCAAAATAATCTCTCAAAAGAGACCATTGCAAATTTAAAGCAGCATTTTGAAAATAAGCTCTTTAAGAGCAAGGATAGCAAAGAGGAATTTGTGGTCGTTCCAAGAAATGTGAAACTTGCTGAAAGCCCAAGTTTTGGTAAGCCAGTGATACTTTATGATATAAAATCGCCTGGCTCAATTGCGTATCAAAATTTGGCATATTGTATTTTAAACTAAAAAATAAGGAAAAAAATGGCTAAAAAAGGTGGATTAGGGCGAGGACTTAGCGCGATACTTGAAGATGTAGAGCAAGCCTACAGTAAAGAGATCGCAAATTTAAATGACTCTGAGATAGTCGAAGAGATAAATATAGATGAAATTTTACCAAACCCATACCAGCCAAGAACGCATTTTGATGAAGAGGCTTTAAAAGAGCTAAGTGCTAGCATCAAAAGGCACGGACTGATCCAGCCAATAATCGTCATCAAAAAAGATGATGGTTATATGCTAATAGCCGGTGAGCGCAGGTACCGCGCCACAAAGATGCTCGGAGCAAACAAGATAAAGGCGATCATAGCTGATATCAAGTCTCAAAATTTAAGAGAGCTTGCGCTTATCGAAAATATCCAACGTGAAAATTTAAATCCAATCGAACTTGCAAAGTCGTATAAAGAGCTCATAAATGAGTATAAGATCACACAAGATGGCTTGGCAAATATCATTCATAAAAGTAGAACTCAAATAACAAATACGATGAGGCTTTTACTTCTTAGCGACTACACACAAAAACTTTTACAAGAAGATAAGCTAACGCAAGGTCACGCTAAAGTTATAGTTGGACTTAGTACTGAAGAAGAAAAGATGGTTGTTGATACAATAATTGGTCAAAAGCTAAGCGTTAGAGACACAGAAATTTTAGTAAAAAAGATAAAAAATAAGGAAGAGATAAAAGACAAAAAGCCAAAAATTTCTGAGGAAATGAGCAAAAAACTATCAAATTTACAAGAAATTTTTAAAAATTTAAAGATAAAAGCAAAAGTAAAATCTAGCAATCTAGTTTTAGAATTTAATAATATTTCACAGGTGGAAGAATTTATTTCTAGGCTAAAATAGAATTACAAATTTATTTTTATTTTTAGTAATTTATTGTAAAATCAGACTTTAATTTGAATATTAAATAAAACTTAATGATAAAATAAGGAGAGTGGATGTTAGAAATAGATGTGCCATTGATGCTTTTAACGGCTGTCGTTTTCTTGGTATTGATCGCTATTTTGAATTCCTTGCTTTATAAGCCAATGCTCAAATTTATAGATGACAGAAATGCTTCTATAAAAAATGATGAAGAGAGTACTAGTAAAAATGCAAGTGATCTAAGTGTTCATGAAAAAGAGATTGAAGAGATTATATTAAACGCAAGGACTGAGGCCAATAAAATAAGGCATGAAGCCTTAAATTTGGCAAAAGAAGAGTCTTTAAAAGAAGTAAATGCTGTAAAAACTAGTTTAGAGGCTGATTACAATGAATTTTTAAATGCTCTAAGCTCCCAGAAAGATAACCTAAAGGCAGATCTATCAGCTAAACTACCTGAACTTAGAGCGGCTTTAAATGCCAAGCTCTCTAAAATTTAAAGGAATTTTATGAAGATAAAAATTTTATTTTTTTTAGCACTTCCATTTCTAGCTTATGCTAGTGGGCATGGCGGAACAAATTACGATATAGTAGAGAGAACGCTAAACTTTTTACTTTTCTTTGCTATTTTGGTATATTTTGCAGCTAAGCCACTAAAAGCTCTTTATCAAAGCAGAATTGATAGGATCGCAAATAAGCTTGAAAGTATCCAAGAAAAGCTACGCGATTCTAAAGCCAAAAAAGATGATGCTCTAAAACGTGTTGAGGAAGCTAAACAAAATGCAAATTCCTTAATCGAAACTGCAAAAAAAGAGGCTTTAAATTTAGCTGCTAAGGTTAAAAGCGATGCTCAAAATGATATAGCAAATCTTCAAAAGAGCTACAAAGAGCAAAAAGATTTTGAAGAGCGCAAGATGACAAAAGGCGTTGTAAATGAAATTTTGAGCGACATTTTCTCAAGCGATAGCCTAAAAGTCGATCAAAAAGAGCTTGTAAATATTATACTTAAAAAGGTTAGCTAATGAATGAAGTAGTAGCTAAAAAATACGTAAAAGCGATCTTAAGCGATGTAAAATCCAATGAACTTAATGCATTTGTTGAAAATTTATCAGAGCTAGCTGTTGCTTTTGCTAGCGATAAATTTAAAAGCATTATAAGTTTGCCTACTTTAAAGGCTTCACAAAAGGTTGATTTTGTACTATCTTTGGTTAAAAGTCAAGATGTCAAATTTGCAAATTTTATTAAGCTTCTTGGCGCAAATAAAAGACTGGAGCTTATCCCAGCGATCTTAAACGAGATGAAGATAGAGCAATCTTTGCTTGAAAATACATATCGTGGCGAGGTTATTGGAAATTTTGACCTAAGCGCTGAGCAGCTGAAAGCTTTGGAAGAGAATTTCTCTAAGAAATTTAACTCTAAGATCAAGCTTGATGGCTCAAAGAGCGATTACAACGGCGTAAAAGTTGAGTTAGATGATTTAGGTGTCGAGATAAATTTCTCTATCGATAGACTAAAAAGTCAAATGAGTGAATATATATTAAAAGCAATTTAAAAAGGAGTGAAAGCGTGAGTGCAAAAATTAAAGCTGACGAAATTAGCACGATAATCAAAGAGCGTATTGAAAATTTTGATTTAAGTGTTGATGTAGAAGAGACCGGTAAAGTCATCTCAGTCGCTGATGGCGTTGCTAACGTTTATGGTTTGAAAAACGTTATGGCTGGCGAGATGGTCGAATTTGAAAGCGGCGAAAAAGGTATGGCTCTTAACCTTGAAGAGAGCAGTGTTGGTATAGTTATCCTTGGAAAAACTAGCGGTATCACAGAAGGAAGCTCTGTAAAAAGACTTAAAAAACTTCTACGCGTTCCAGTTGGCGACGCATTAATTGGTCGTGTTGTAAATTCACTCGGTGAGCCAATCGACGCAAAAGGACCAATCGAAGCTACTGAATCTCGCTTCGTCGAAGAAAAAGCAAAAGGTATCATGGCTAGAAAGAGCGTTCATGAGCCACTTCAAACAGGTATCAAAGCGATTGACGCACTTGTGCCAATCGGTAGAGGACAAAGAGAGCTTATCATTGGTGACCGCCAAACTGGTAAAACAACAGTTGCTATCGATACTATCATCAACCAAAAAGGTCAAGATGTCATTTGTATCTATGTAGCTATCGGTCAAAAACAATCAACCGTTGCTCAAGTAGTTAAAAAACTTGAAGAATATGGTGCTATGGACTATACGATAGTTGTAAATGCTGGTGCTAGTGACGCAGCTGCGCTTCAATACCTTGCACCATACGCTGGCGTAACAATGGGTGAATACTTTAGAGATAACTCTCGCCACGCGCTAATCATCTATGATGACTTGTCAAAACACGCGGTTGCTTACCGTGAGATGTCTTTGATCTTAAGAAGACCGCCAGGCCGTGAAGCTTATCCGGGCGACGTTTTCTACCTTCACTCAAGACTTCTTGAGAGAGCAAGTAAGCTAAATGACGCGCTAGGTGCGGGATCTTTAACAGCTCTACCTATTATTGAGACTCAAGCGGGTGACGTTTCAGCTTATATTCCAACAAACGTTATTTCTATTACAGATGGTCAAATTTTCCTTGAGAGCGACTTATTTAACTCAGGTATCCGTCCAGCGATCAACGTTGGTCTTTCTGTATCTCGTGTTGGTGGTGCGGCTCAAATAAAAGCTATTAAACAAGTTTCTGGTACACTAAGACTAGACCTTGCTCAATACCGCGAACTACAAGCGTTTGCTCAATTTGCAAGCGACCTTGACGAGAGTTCGAGAAAACAACTAGAGCGTGGTCAAAAGATGGTTGAAGTACTAAAACAACCTCCATATTCTCCACTTCCAGTTGAGAATCAAGTAGTTATCATATTTGCTGGTGCTAAGGGTTATTTAGATGATGTTGCAACTGCAAATGTAACAAAATTTGAGGCTGAGCTATATCCATATATTGAGGCAAAATACCCTGAAATTTTTGAGCAAATCAGAACTAAAAAGGTTCTTGATAAAGAAGTAGAAGAAATTTTACATAAAGCGTTGAAAGATTTTAAAGCGACTTTTGCCGCTAACTAGGGCTAAGATATGTCAAATTTAAAAGATATAAAACGAAAGATTAAGAGCGTTCAGAACACTCAAAAGACGACGCGCGCGATGAAGCTTGTCTCAACAGCAAAGCTTCGCAAAGCTGAAGAGGCTGCACGCTACTCTAGAGTTTACGCACTTAAGATCAATGAGGTTTTATCAGAGATAGCTTATAAGATCAATCAATACGCTTCAGTTATGACTGAGAGTAAATTTTTTAACACAACAAAGAGTGTAGAAAAGGTTGATATTATATTTGTTACCGCTGATAAAGGGCTTTGTGGTGGCTTTAATGTCCAGACTATAAAGACAGTTAGGCGCATGATTGATGGGCTAAAAGCCAAAAAGATCAAAGTTAGACTAAGAGCTGTTGGTAAAAAAGGCATAGAATTTTTCAATTTCCAAGGCGTTGAACTACTTGAGACTTATGTCGGAGCTAGCTCTTCTCCTACTTATGAAAAAGCTCAAAAGATCATAAAAGATGCCATTGATGATTTTACAAACGGCATAACAGATAAGGTTGTGCTAATACACAATGGCTATAAAAATATGATTTCTCAAGAGATTAGAGTAAATGATATTGTGCCTATTGAGCCGTCTAAGATAGTTGCGGTTGAGACAAATTCTTTGATGGAATTTGAGCCAGAGGACAACTATACTAAGATTATGGATGAATTGCTCAATAAATATTTTGAGTATAGTATGTATTATGCTTTAGTTGACTCTTTGGCGGCTGAGCACAGCGCTAGAATGCAAGCTATGGATAATGCAACAAACAATGCAAAACAACGCGTCAAACAGTTAAATCTTGCTTACAATAAAGCAAGACAAGAGTCTATTACCACTGAGCTTATCGAGATCATCAGTGGTGTTGAATCAATGAAATAAAAGGAGTATGAATGAAGGGTGTTATTAGTCAAGTTATGGGCCCTGTGGTCGATGTTGACTTTAATGACTACTTGCCGAAGATCAATGAAGCTATCGAAGTTTTATTTGAGGTTGAGGGCAAGAAACATAAACTAATATTAGAAGTTGCTGCTCACCTAGGTGATAATAGAGTCAGAACTATTGCTATGGATATGAGCGAGGGTCTGACTCGTGGCTTAGAGGCTAAAGCGCTTGGTGCACCTATTAGTGTGCCAGTTGGTGAAAAAGTTCTAGGTAGAATTTTTAACGTAGTTGGTGATTTGATTGACGAGGGTGAGGGTATAAATTTTGATAAACACTGGTCTATTCACCGCGATCCTCCTCCATTTGAAGAGCAAAGCACAAAGAGTGAAATTTTTGAAACTGGTATCAAGGTAGTCGACCTTCTAGCTCCTTACGCAAAGGGCGGTAAAGTAGGCCTATTTGGTGGTGCTGGTGTTGGTAAAACGGTTATTATTATGGAGCTTATCCACAATGTTGCGTTTAAACACAGCGGTTATTCTGTATTTGCAGGCGTTGGTGAGAGAACTCGTGAAGGAAATGACCTTTATCACGAAATGAAAGAAAGTAACGTTTTGGATAAAGTTGCCTTATGCTATGGCCAAATGAATGAGCCACCAGGAGCAAGAAACCGTATCGCGCTAACTGGTCTTACAATGGCTGAGTACTTCCGAGACGAGATGGGGCTTGATGTTTTGATGTTTATTGATAACATCTTCCGTTTCTCTCAATCAGGTGCAGAGATGTCAGCTCTGCTAGGACGTATCCCATCAGCTGTTGGTTATCAGCCAACTCTTGCAAGTGAGATGGGTAAATTCCAAGAGAGAATCACATCAACTAAAAAAGGTTCGATCACATCTGTTCAAGCTGTTTACGTTCCTGCGGACGACCTTACGGATCCAGCTCCTGCTACTGTTTTTGCGCACCTTGATGCTACGACAGTTCTTAATAGATCTATTGCAGAAAAAGGTATCTATCCAGCTGTTGATCCGCTTGATTCTACTTCAAGAATGCTTGATCCTCAAATTTTAGGAGCAGATCACTATAAGGTAGCTCGCGGCGTTCAAGCTGTGCTCCAAAAATATAAAGATCTTCAAGATATCATCGCTATCCTTGGTATGGACGAGCTTAGCGAAGAAGATAAGTTAACAGTTGATAGAGCAAGAAAGATCGAGAGATTTTTATCTCAGCCATTCTTTGTTGCTGAAGTATTTACAGGTAGCCCTGGTAAATATGTAAGTCTTGACGAAAATATAGCTGGCTTTAAGGGAATTTTAGAGGGTAAATATGATCACTTACCAGAAGCAGCATTTTATATGGTTGGAAATATAGATGAAGCTTTAGCTAAAGCTGAGAAACTTAAGGCTTAAATTTAAAAAGGAAGCGTAATGGATAAATTACATTTAGAGATTGTAACTCCTCAAGGTCAGATATTTAATGATGACGTGAGTAGTGTAGTGCTTCCAGGTAGCGAGGGTGAGTTTGGTGTTTTACCAAACCATGCCTCATTAATATCTCTTTTAAAAGCAGGTATTATAGATATAGAACATAAAAATAAAAAACATGATGTTGTTGCAATCAACTGGGGCTATGCAAAGATTGACGAAGGTAAGGTAGTAATACTAGCTGACGGTGCGGTTTATGTCTCTGGTGATAGTGAAAGTGAGCTTGCAAATTCATTGGAAGCTGCTAGAAATTTGATAGAGAGTATGAGTAGTGACACAAATGCTTTTGCAGCAACTATATCTAAAATGGAAAATGTAGTGAGAACTAGATAAGTGGGCGGTATAGATTTATTTTTAAATTACATTCAAAGAAGTAGTTTTATTACAATTATTGTTTTAACTTGGCTGTCAATATATTTTATAGTTAGTTTCACAATTCTTTTTTCAAGAATGGCTGGTATTGGAGCTTGGCAAAAACGTGAGCAAAATGCACTTGAAGCATTGCTTATGGGTGCTAAAAATATTCCAAATGATTCGTCTTTGAGAAAATGTGCAAATGGAAGAATCTCAAGAGAAAAACTAAATGTATGTATAAGCATAGCCGAGAAAAATGCTACAAGTGGGTTAACGTGGCTAAGTGTAATAGCATCTACTTCGCCTTTTATTGGTCTTTTTGGAACCGTTGTTTCTATTTTAGAGACATTTTCACAGCTTGGAAATGGTGGAGGTTCATCACTTGGTATTATCGCTCCAGCTATTTCAGAGGCACTTGTTGCAACTGGTTGCGGAATTTTTGTTGCCATCCCAGCATATACATTTAATTTACTCATAAAAAGAAAAGCTTATGAATTAATGAGTGTTATCGAGCGTCAGGCTGATGTAATGATAGCACTTAAAAAAGATGATGAGATACTATAAATGGCTGCTAAATTTACCGATGAGACACCAGAGCTAAATATAACTCCTCTTGTTGATATTATGCTTGTTTTACTAGCCATTTTAATGGTTACTATGCCAACCATAACATATCAAGAGGATATTACTCTTCCGGATGGTTCAAAGGCAAAAACTTCAACATCTAAGCAAAAAGACCTTATAGTATCTATAAATTCGCAAGGACAAGTTAGAGTTGATCAGAGTACTATGAGCCTTGCTGAGTTTCCCGATAATATCGCATTAATGAGTACAAAATACGATAAAACCTCGCCTATCTATATAAAAGCTGATAAAAATTTAAAATACGATGATGTTATGTTTGTATTAAAGACTTTGAAAGGTGCTGGTTTTAATAAAGTAGCTTTAGAGACAAACGGTTAAGATGTCAAATAAAGTTAAATTTCCAACGCTTAGTTCGTTTCTTGTAGCGTCTTGTATTTACGTTATTATTATACTTATTTTGTTTATAAAGCTTACTTTTTTTGCAGAACCTCCTAAAAAATATACTGATGATAAAGATGCTATTATGGATGTGGTTATGGTTGATAGAGAAGTTGATCAAACCATTAAAGCTCCAAAACAAGCAGATGAAGTAGTTAAAGAGACAAAGCCTGAACCAAAAAAGGAGTCAGAAGAAGATAAACAAGAGACTACAAATAAGCCTGTTGTACCAGATGAACCATTACCTACCCCAAGCTTACCAACTCCTCCAAAAGAGGAACCAAAACCTGAGCCTAAAAAACCAGAACCAAAACCAGAAATTTTAAAACCAAGTGAAGAGCCTAAAGAAGATGTTAAGCCAGAACCAAAACCTGAGCCTAAGCCTACACCAAAGCCAGTTGAAAAGCCAAAACCAAAAGAACCAAATATAAAAGACCTCTTTAGTGACATAGATCCTACGAAACTTAAAAAAGATGATGGTATAAAAAAGGCCGAAAATAAAGTGCAAAGTCGTAAAAAAAGCGAAGCTTCTAGTTCAAAAGCCGCAAAAGAAGCTAGTGATATAATAAAGAGTTTAAAGATAGATCAAAATCCAACTGCTCCAAAATCACAATCTACCGGTACTTACGATCCACTAATGGGTGCGATAACAAAACAAATTCAAAGAAGATGGCAAAGCTATAAGGCCGATTCTGCAAATTTAGCTAAAGTTAAAGTTATGATAGATCAGAGCGGAAATTTTAGCTATGAAATTTTAGAGCTATCATATAATGAAGAATTTAATGCAAAAGTAAGAGAGTGCTTAGAAAAACTTACAACGGAGAAATTTCCATTCAATCCAGACAAAAGCACTACTTTTAATTTAAATTTAGAAGATAAAATAAACTAAAATTTATAAAATTATGGAGTAGAGATGAAGAAAATTTTTCTTTTTTTATGTGTTGCTCTAGGGCTTTATGCTGCTGATGCAACCATATCTGTTGTAAATCAAGGTATTGCCTTGCCAAAGATAGCTTTGCAAGATGCAACAACTGCTGTTAGTGATATGGCTTTTAAAGATAAATTCTTTAAAATCATGTTAGGAGATCTAAAGGTTAGTTCCGATTTTGAAGTAATCGAAGATCATGTGCCTTCTACCTATGAAGGGGATGCGACTACTAATACAATGAGTGATAAAGGCGTCGAGCTTATCTTTAGATATGCTCTTGAAGGCTCTATGGGCTCACCTCTTACTTTAAGAGTAAAACTGATAAACGCTAAAACGGCAACCACAAGATATGAGAAAGTTTACACTATGCCAGACGGCGCAAAGTATCCGTTTTTAGCGCATAAAAGTATAGTTGAGCTTACTAATGAACTAAATTTACCACCAGTTGGCTGGATGGAAAAATTTATTATTCTTTCAAAATATACTTCAGCTCGCCAAAGCTCTATTATAGTTGCTGATTATACACTTACATATCAAAAGACTATAGTAAGCGGCGGTCTAAACATTTTCCCTAAATGGGCTGGAGCCGATCAAAGTAAATTTTACTATACATCTTATGTAAACAATAAGCCAACTTTATTTAGATATGATCTAAATTCTGGTACAAAAACAAAGATAATTGATAGCATTGGCATGCTTATAGCCTCAGATGTTAGTAAAGATGGAAGTAAAATTTTATTAACTATGGCACCAAAAGATCAACCAGATATATTTATCTATAATACAAATAGCAAAAATTTGACGCAGATTACTAATTATTCAGGCATAGATGTAAATGGAAATTTTGTAGATAATGATAGTAAGATAGTTTTTGTATCAGATAGGCTTGGTTATCCTAATGTTTTTGCAACTCCTGCGATTTCTGGCGGAAGCGTTGAACAAATGGTATTTCATGGTAAGAATAATAACTCTGTAAGCACATTTGAAAATTATGTTGTTTATTCAAGTAGAGAAGCAAGTGGTAGTTTTAATATATATCTAATTTCAACTCAAACGGATTTTATACGCCAGCTTACAGCAAATGGCAAAAATAACTATCCAAGATTTTCAAGTGACGGTCAAAGTGTCGTATTTATCAAAGAACTTGGCGGTCAAAGTTCACTAGGAGTTGTTAGGTTAAATGAAAACAGAAGTTTTCAGTTTCCTTTAAAAGTAGGAAAAATTCAATCTATAGATTGGTAATATTCTGATAAAATTTAAAATTTTTGTGATATAATTCGACCAAATTTCTAAAAAAGGATAAGGAATGAAAAAAGTAGTTCTAGCAAGTGTTGCAGTTGCAACTTTATTGTTGAGCGGTTGTAGCTCAAAAAACCCTGAAGTTGATATGAATTCAAATTCAAATCAATCTGCAGACAATTCAGGTAGCATGAGCGATGCTGATAGATTAGCAGCTCTTATTGCTAACATTGAGAGTCAAGTTAAAAGTGTATATTTTGACTTTGATAAATTTAATATCAAAGCTGATCAACAAGGCGTTGTTAGCTCAAATGCATCAGTATTTAACCAAGCTGACGCTCAAGCTCTTTCTATAAAAGTAGAAGGTAACTGCGATGAGTGGGGTACGGATGAGTATAACTATGCTCTTGGTTTAAAACGTGCTAAAAGCGCTAAAGATGCTCTTGTAAGAAATGGCGTTAGTGCTGATAGAATCGCTGTAGTTAGCTTCGGCGAAAGCAATCCAGTTTGCACAGATAAAACAAAAGCTTGCGATGCTCAAAATAGACGTGCAGATTTCAAAGTACTTCCATAATTTATAATTAAATAATAATGAACAAAAAATCAATTATAGTGGCTCTGATTGGAGCCACTATCTCTATTGCCTCGGGCCAAGAGATTTCAGCTTTTGATGCAGGTAATATGGATAGCGCTAATCCATACGGTCTAACTGACAATGAAAAAGTTACCCTAAATAATAAGCGAAGTGTTCAAAATATTGAAGAGAATATGAATAATGTTTTAGAACAACTTCAAGGTTTGCAAAGCTTGATTGAGAGCATGAGTGCTAGAATGAATAAGCTTGAGCAAAGAATAAATGATATAGAGACGAAGGTAAATGGAGGCATAAGTGATTCTGGTGTAAGTTTGACATCACTGAAGGCTTATGTTGATGAAACTAGAGATATACAAGACAAAAACTACAAGAATATTACTGCTGCCTTAAATAAATTAGGTGCAATAATGGATAAAAATGCTGCTCAACCAAAGCAAAATGCAAATCCAAAACAACAAAACAAGCCAACTTCAAATTTTAGTGGAAAAAGCGATAAAGATATTTTGGCTGATGGCATTAAACTTCTAAATTCTGGCAATAGCACAGAAGCAGCTGGATATTTTGAATATTTAAATAAAAAAGGCTATAAAACTGGTGCAACAAATTATTATTTAGGTGAAGTTGCTTACAGTCAAAAATCATACAGCACAGCTATACAATACTACAAAAAAAGCATACAGAACGAAGATAAGGCCGACTATACACCAAAACTTCTATATCACACAGCTATAAGCTTTGATAAGATAGGTGATACGCAAAGTGCAAATAGATTTTATAAGGCTTTAAAAGTCGGTTATCCAGATAGCAAAGAAGCCAAAGCCTCTCCCAATAGAAACTAAATTTTAATCTTTTTTAGATATAATCCCACATTAATCAAAAAACCAAATCTAAGGAGATTGTTGTGAGTAAAGATCAAGTTATAACTATGTTTTATGAACTAAAAGATGCCAACACTGGTGAAATTCTAGAGTCAAACATGCAAGAAGGTGGACAAATTTCATTTATAACAGGGCATGGTCATATTATAGAAAAGCTTGAGGAAGAAGTAAGCAAGTTAAAATCAGGTGAAAGAGCAACTATAAGCGTAAAGGCAGCAGAAGGTTGTGGTGAATATAATAATGAAGCCATTCAGTCGTTACCAAAAGAGCAGTTTGCTGGTATAGATTTACATGAAGGAATGGAACTTTTTGGTCAAAATGAGGATGGCTCAAGCGTTCGTGTTATTGTTAAAGAGATCAAAGATGACGAAGTAACAGTTGATTTTAATCACCCATATGCTGGTAAAGATTTACTATTTAATGTTGAAGTTTTAGAAGTTAGAGATGCGACAGAAGATGAAAAAGCAACAGGTATGGTAGCTGGGGCTCATACTTGCGGTTGCGGTGGTCACGATCATGAGCATGAACATGAGTGCTGCGGGGGTCATGGACATGGGCATGGACACGGACACGAGGATGGTGGTTGCGGTTGCGGTGGACACGGACATCACCATCATTAAGAAGCTAAAATGAAAAAAATTGCTTTTGTTTTTGCGGGCCAAGGCTCGCAAAGTATTGGTATGGGAAAAGACTTTTACGAAAATTTTTCTACTGCTAAACTACTTTTAAATGATGCTTGTAATGACACTGGCATTGATTACAAAGAGCTTTTATTTACACAAAACGATAAGTTGGATAAAACAGAATTTACTCAGCCAGCTATTGTTTTAAACTCGCTAATGACTTATTTGGCTTTTTCAAATTTTATTAAAGAAAAACCAGAATTTAGTCTTGGGCACTCACTTGGAGAATTTACTGCTCTTGCAATTAGTGGAGCATTTAATTTTATTGATGCGATTAGGCTTGTGAATTTACGTGGTAAATTTATGCAAGAAGCCTGCGTTGGCAAAGATGCTGGCATGATGGTAGTTCTTGGACTTAGTGATGAAGTGGTTGAAGAAATTTGTAAAAAAGCAAGAGAAGAAGGTTTACAAATTTATGCTGCAAACTACAACTGCGATGGACAAATCGTTGTCGCTGGCGTAAGAGCCGATCTTGCTAGTTATGAAGCAAAATTTAAAGAAGCTGGCGCAAAAAGAGTAATGCTTTTAAATATGTCAGTAGCAAGCCATTGTCCGATACTTGAGCCAGCTAGTGTTAGACTAGCAAGCGAGCTTGAGAGTACTTTGGCTACCAATTTTTCTCCAGTTGTCTCAAATGTAAATGCTAAAATTTATACTGATAAAAGCGAAGCACTAGTCCTACTAAAAGAGCAGCTAATAAAACCAGTTTGCTATAAACAGAGCATTAAAAACTATGAAAATGATGTTGATTGTTTTATCGAGCTTGGTGCTGCGACGTTAAAGGGCATCAATAAAAAAATTACTGAAAAGCCAACTTATAGTATTACTGATATGGCAAGTCTTGAAGAAGTTGTGAAAATTTTGGAGGAGAGATGATAGCGATACTTGGAGCTATGCAAGAGGAGATAACACCGATCCTTGAAATGGTTGGTGAATATAAAAATGTTCAATATGCAAATAATAAATTTTACTTAGCAAACTATAAGGGAAAAGAGCTAGTCATTGCCTATTCAAAGATAGGTAAAGTAAATGCAGCCATAACGGCAACTTTAATGGTAGAAAAATTTAAGGCCTCAAAATTGCTCTTTACTGGCGTAGCTGGCTCACTTGATGAGAGTTTAAAAATAGGTGATATGCTTTATGCTACTAGCTTGGTGCAACATGATCTTGATATCACGGCTTTTGGCCATCCTTATGGCTATGTGCCAGGCACAAGTATCTTTGTCAAAAGTGATGTAGGGCTAAATGAACTGGCAAAAAAGATAGCTGATAAAAAAGATATGGGCTTAAGCGCTGGTGTTATTGCGACTGGAGATCAGTTTATCTGCGATAATGAAAAGAAAGCTTGGATTAAAAAGATATTTAATGCGAGCGCTACCGAGATGGAAGGTGCTAGCGTTGCACTAGTTTGCGAAACACTTGGTGTGCCATTTTTTATACTAAGAGCTATCAGCGATGGAGCTGGTGATGCAGCAGAGTTTGACTTTGATAAATTTTTGCAAGATTTAGCAAATGTTAGTGCAAAATTTATACTTGAAATGGTAGAAAATTTATGATAGAGCTTAGTAAAAGGCTTCTTAGGCAAGTTGGTCAGACAAATGCTAGATACAAGATGATAGAGGGCGGAGATAAGATCTTGCTTGGTCTTAGCGGTGGTAAAGATAGCCTCGCACTAGCTCACGTACTAAAGCATATCCAAAACGTTACACCTGAGAAATTTGAGTTTAAAGCAGTAACACTAAGCTACGGCATGGGTGAGGACTACGCTTATCTTACGAAGCATTGCAATGAGCACGGAATAGAGCATGAAGTGATAGATAGCTCAATCTTTGAAATTTCAAAAGAGAAAATCCGTAAGAATTCCAGTTTTTGTAGTTTCTTTTCTCGTATGAGAAGAGGTTATCTTTATACTTACGCCTTAAAGCATGGTTTTAATAAGCTCGCGATTGCTCATCATTTAGACGATGCAGCGGAGAGCTTTTTTATGAATTTCACCTACAATGGTGCACTAAGGACGCTTGCTCCAAAATATACTGCAAAAAATGGAATCACGGTTATTAGGCCATTTATCTTCGTTCGCGAGAGACAGCTTCGCGAAAATGCTATGAAAAATGAATTAAGAGTCATTGGCGATGAGGCATGTCCTGCGATGCGATTTGACGTGAAAATGCCACACGCTAGATATGAAACCAAACAGCTTTTAGCGACTTTAGAAAAAGAAAATCCAAAGCTTTTTACTTCGCTAAAAGCAGCATTTGAAAATATCCATACTGATACTTTTTTTGCTCTCAATAGCAGTAGTGAAGAGTAAAATTTTACTTGCTTTTTGGGACTAATCCCAAGAAGCAATCTATAAATATTTCTATTTTAATTGGCTTTTATCAAAATAAATACAAAATGTATGAATAGATGAAATTCTTGTACTTGTGCATAAATCAAAACTGTCATATACAACAAATACAAAAGCATTTAGTGCAAAAACCACTGGTTAGAATTTTGTAACTTAGAAAATTTAAGCTTAAAAAAAATAGTCATGTGCTTTAAATATTAAAAAATAGCTATTTAAAATAGCAAGCTATAACTTAAAGTCCGTCAAGTAAAATTTTATAAAGTCGGTTTATCTCATCGTCATTTAGCTCGATCGTGCTTTTTGTATCAAATAAATTTTTGATCTTGCTAGCGTCAAATTCGCTCCTATCAAGGCAGTGCTTGTGAGAGGGTAAAAAACCACGAGTTAAGCAAAGCTCACTCTCTATCTCCTCGTCGCAGATGAAACACTCAAGCTCGCTGTGAAGCCTACCTTCATACTCTAAAATTTTAACGTAGCTTTCGATGATAAGGCGTTTTGGATTTTGTAGCTGCATCTGTTTGGCGCAGCGATCAAGCTCATTAAAATAAATTTCATCAAGCTGCTCGACCTCTTTTAGATGATCATAAAGTAGGCGCATGAACTGCTGCCAAATGATGAGCTTGTCACGCTCTAACAGCCATTTAAAGCCAAGATGAAGTATGCTTCTAAGCTTTGGTAGAAATTTTGCCTCTTGCTCTAGCTCAAAGTCGATCTTATAGCCAGTCATGATGTTTGAGTGGCGAGCACCAAAAAATCTATATGACTTTACGAGCAAATTTGGCGTTAGCACAAAGACTAAAAGGTCCTCGTCTCTGACCTTTTGCACACGCAGGATGTAGCCTTGCATCTAGGCAAAAAACTCCCTTATACGCTCTCTCATCACATGTGCGTCTTTGATAAAATTTATATCGTTTCTAAAGGTTGTTGCGCCGTCGATGCCCTTGCTGTATTGATGCAAGTGCTTTCTAAATATGCAAAGTCCGTGCTCTCCGTAATGCTCGATCATCGCATCAAAGTGAGCTAGGATTATCTTTTGTTTTAGCGCCTTATCCACGCTAGTTTTAGTCTTTATCTCGTGAAATATCCAAGGATTACCAATACTCGCTCTGCCGATCATTAGGGCGTCACACTTTGTAAGGTTTAAAATTTCATCTGCATTTTGTGCATTTATATCGCCATTTGCGATAACTGGGATTTTTACGCTCGCTTTTACTCTAGCGATCGCTTCGTAATCAACCTTTGCACTGTATCCGCCAGCTCTGGTGCGTCCATGCACTGCGATGTAGTTTGCGCCAGCTTCTTCGCAGGCTTTTGCGATTTTGATCTCATTTTTATCATTAAAGCCAAGCCTAAATTTAACGCTTAGGCTCTCTTTGTTTGAGACACTTTTTATGGCTGAGATTATGATTTGAAGTTTATCAAGATCATTTAGTAAAGCAGAACCCGCCCCTTGTCTAACGACCTTTGGTACGGGGCAGCCGCAGTTTAGATCGAGCCCATAAATTCCATCAAATTTATTGATGATTTGCACAGCTTTTTTTATATTTTCTGTGTCACTACCAGCTATCTGGACGATGTAAGGCTCTTCATTTGGGGATTTTTTAATCATTTCAAGTGTTTTGTCACTGCTCTCATATACTAGAGCATTTGCGCTGATCATTTCGCTAACAGTGACATCACAGCCAAATTTCTTAACTACGCTTCTTAGTGGCAAGTCAGAAAAGCCAGCAAGAGGCGCTAAGAAAAGTGGTTTTTTGCTAAAGTCTATCATTTAAAAAATAACGAGCTAGGCACCATTTTGCCGTTATCTCGTAAAAATAACAAGACCTTTATCTCTTTAAACTCATCTGGGTCGCTACCTTCGATAGCCTCTCTTACTTTATCAAGCATTTGAAGCTCAAATAGCGCATATACATAAGCCTCATCAGCATCAGCATGGATGCTTTTTAGTTTTTCAAAGATTCCGATAAATGCATCTGGTTTTAGCTTATTTTTAAGCATTACAGCGGCTTTATCGTATTGAGCTTTTGTCACTTTTGCGTTGTTTAAAAGATCAAAAATTTCATCACTACTTAGATCAATCTCGTCGTTTACAAAGCGGGTAATAATAAGCATTATATCTTCACTTACTAGTTCAAAATTTAATCTTTTGATCTCGCTAAAAGAAGCTACTTTTATGAGTTTATCAAATGCAGCTTTTTTAAGGCTCTCATTTTGATCTTGATTTTTAAGTATGTCAAGATAGTAAGTAGGTAGTTGCTCGATTTTATTTAGCTCATTTAGGATATTTAACTTGCTATCTTTTGCTAGTCTAAATTTCTTTAGATCGACGATCTCTTTATTTTTTATACTTTTTATAGTTTGTAAGATATTGTTTATCTCAGCATCATCTACACCGACATCTTTAAGCTCGCCTACTGGTGAGATAGAACGAGTAAGCTGTGAGGCGATCTTGTAAGTGTCGGTTTTGAAGTCTTTATTGCTCTCAAAGCCAAGAAGCGTCTCTTTGGCTAAATCTTTATAAAGCTGGCTATCTTTTTTGATCCATTTTTTATATCTATAAAAAGCATATCCATGATAAGCGATATGAAGTAGGGCAAGAAGTGCTAAAACAGCTACTGGAAGAGCGACCCAAATAGCAATTGGCAAAGTTATAGTTTGGCCTAAAAGCTCAAATGTGTAATCAGAACTATTAAGAGAATAGGTAAGTCCTGCAACAACTACTATGTAGATTATGCAATAGACGAGAAATTTTCTAGTTTTCATATTTTCTCCTTAGTTTTTTGCTGTTTTTTCGATTATTTCACGGCAAGTTATGCAGTATTTTGCATGTGGTTTTACTTTAAGTCGCGGTATGCTGATCTCCTCTTCGCACATATCACAAATTCCATAAGTTTTATTTGCTATCTTCTCTAGTGCTTCATCTATTTCTGATAGCTCCGCTCTTTGTTGCGTCGAGATGGAATGCTCTATTAGCTGGTCTGTATTTACCGAGGCTATATCAAACTCATCGCTTACACCACTATCTCTTAAGCCATTTACTTCAACAGATGAATCATAGATATTTTTTTTGATCTGTAATTTTCTTTCTTCAAGTAATTTTTTAAAAAAATTTAGCTCAGTTTGTGTCATTTATATTCCTTTATTTGTGATATGGGTGGTTTGCATTTATGCAAAGTGCTCTAAAAATTTGCTCAAAAAGTACAAGCTTGGCAACCTTATGTGCCATCGTCATCTTGCTTAAGCTTACAATTTTTTGCGCTTTATTCTTTAAATTTTGGCTAAGGCCATAAGCTCCACCTATGAAAAAGTTAATTTGTGAATTTGAGTTTAAAATTTGTGCGAATTCTTGGCTGTCAAGTTGCAAGCCATTTTCATCAAGCATTACGCAAAAGCCTTTTAAATTTGGCTCATAAATTTCATCATAAGCTCTTAATGCTTCGCTTTTTCCAGTACTTTGAGCTTTTGCTATTTTTTCATTAAAAAAGACTTTATCGTTTATCTTGGCAAATTTTGCACTCATTTTTATATATTCTTGTATCTCGTTTTCAAAGTTGTCACGTGATGATTTTTGAATGCTAAAAACTGAAATTTCCAAATTTAGCCTTTGGTTTTTAGCTTTAGTTCAAAGTTGCTTCCACTCTCATCTTGATTATCTTTTTGATGTATTGTCTTATTGTTTATGAGAAATTTAACCATATCGCTTATATATTTTTTATGTTCGCTTCTTGGCACAATAGCATCGATTAAGCCATGCTCTAATAAAAACTCAGCTCTTTGAAATCCCTCTGGTAAATCAGCACCAATGGTTTGTTTGATGACTCTTTGACCAGCAAAGCCTATCAATGCGCCAGGTTCGGCGATTATTAGATCTCCAAGCCAAGCAAAAGAGGCACTAACGCCACCCATTGTCGGATCAGTAAGTATTGAGATATAAGGCAGCTTTGCTTCATCAAGTAGTTTTAAAGCAGCTGATGTCTTTGACATTTGCATCAAAGAGAATGTACTCTCTTGCATTCTAGCTCCGCCTGAAGCACTCACTATGACTAAAGCTTGGCGTTTTTCTATTGCTCGTTTTATCGCTCTTACGATCTTTTCACCCTCAACTGAAGCTAGCGAACCACCCATGAAGCCAAAGTCAAAAACAACTAACTGGATCTCTTGTCCGTCGCATTTACCTTCGCCACATATCACTGAGCTTGTGCGTCCTGTTTTTTCTTTATTCTCTGTAATTCTTTTTTTGTATGATTTTTTATCGACAAAATTTAATGGATCAACTGGCTTTAAATTTGCATCAAATTCAATAAAGCTACCTTCGTCGCAGATCAAATTTATGCGATCAGTAGCTTTTAATCTCATGTGATAGCCGCATTTCGGACATACATTAAAACAAGCTTCAACTTCTTTGTAGTACATCAGTGAGTGACAATTATCGCATTTTACCCAGTGTGTAGGTGCTTCTTCTGGACGAGGTTGAGCTTTTCTTATCTTTGAAAAAATGTCTGAGAAATTCATATTTTTACCCACTTATATTAAAAATTGTGGGATTATATCTAATGTTTGCCTTGCTTTTTCTTATATGACTTAAAGTTTGTTTATTTGTAGAGGTTTTAAGGGGCAAGTTGGCCCCTTTTAAAAGTATCTTGTTAGAAGCGTCTTCCGATAGTAAATTCAAATGTATTTGTATCATCGCCCTCTTTAGGTTTAAGAGCTTTTGCAAAGATTAGTTGAAGTGGTCCGATAGGTGTTATCCATTCTATGCCGGTTCCAACTGATGATCTTTTTATCTCATTTAGACTATTTTCACCGATCATACCATAGTCGTAAAATACAACACCACGCATTTTGACACGATCTATTATAGGGAAGCTTATTTCAGCTGAGTTGTTAAATGAAGTTTCGCCGCCGTATTCATAGTAGTCGCCATTATATTTTACTTTTGGAGATACAGTCCTACTCTCATAACCACGTAAGCTTCTTATGCCACCAAGGTAAAGTCTTTCATTGATCGGAGTATATCCTCTTTCCCAAATTTTGCCAAAGCTTGCTTTGTATCTTAAGATAAGATCGTAGTCGATGTACTCTCTAAGACCTAGGTAGTAGTTAAAATTTGTGCGGTTTTTAACAAAGTCTATATCGCCACCAAGCCCAGCTATCTCAAATGATGTGCTAGCTATGATGCCACGTCTTGGCAAGTAATAATCATCAGTGCTGTTATATGTTAAAGCCGGAGTTATAGCGCTTTTTATAGCTTTACCTTCTCTATAAATTTCTTTTTTTGTTTTTGTGTTGATATCTCTTAGTTCATCATCTTTTAAAGTAATTTTGCTTTGCTCAATGTTGTAAGTAAGTGATGCACTTAAATTTCTAGTTAGTTTTCTACCTAGTGTTGTGCTAAAGCCATAGCTTCTCTCTTTATATGTTCTCCAGTCATAGTCATTTGCGTAAAGTGTTCCGCCAAGGCTATACTCTGAGTCAAAAATTCTTGGGTTTGTAAGACTTATCTGACCTGAAAGCTCTCTGTCACTTTTATCTACGCTTACTTGTCCTTGAAGGCCAGAGCCAAAGATATTTGTGTCAGAAAGTGCTGCATTTAGTAGTAGTCCGTCGCTGCTGCCGTATCCGATACCGCCGCTTATTGAGCCAGTTGAAGCCTCTTTTACTTTTACTTTTAGATCGACAGTATTTTTATCAACTGGATTTTCTTCTATCTCAACATCATCAAAGTAGCTTGTTCTTTTTAGCGCATCTTTTGAGTCTTGAAGGTCGGTTCTACTATATAAATTTCCTTCAGTTAGATAAAGTTCACGTCTTACAACGCGGTCAACGGTCCTATCGTTTCCTGAAATTTGAACATTTCTTATATATACTTTTTCACCAGGATCGACTTCGTAGTCAATATCAACTGTTTTATTTTCATCAAATTTATCAGTCTTTGGATAGACTTTTACAAACGCATAACCTTTGTCAGCAACCATATCATCAAGCTTTTTCATATCTTGGCGAAGTCTTGCTGAGTTCATCGTATCGCCAGCCTCAAGCCTAAAGTCATCTATAATCTTTTTAGTGTCAAGCTCTAGCTCTTCAGGTGCCGTAATGCTTACATTTGAAACCTTATAAGGCTCACCTTCATGAACATAATAAGTAAGATCAGCTGTGTAATTATCAAACGATGAATTTAAATAAGGTGACGAAATAGTCGCGTCTAAATAGCCTTTTTGGAAATATTTGTCTTGTATTCTTGCTGGATCATTTTCAAGCTCAAAAAGTTTAACTTTACCGTCATTTCTGCCCCAAAGCCAGCCCATAAATTCTCTACTTTTATTTGCAACTACTGGCTCAATGTCGTCATAATCAAACTCTTTTGCACCGACTAAATTTACATTTTTGATTATCATATTTTCGCCACGGTTTATGTTGAGTGTTATGAAAAGTGAGCTATCGTTATCTGCAACTGGTTGTTTTTCTACATCTACAACGGTATCAAAATAACCCTTTGACTCATAATACTGACGAATTCTCTCTTTAGTTTTTTCTATTGTAAGCTCATCATACATATTGCCTGGTTTGATGTTGATTAGCGACTCGATCGCAGTTTTATCATTTGTTACAACACCTTTTAGATCGACTCTAGCAACACTTGGTTTCTCTTTTACAGCTACTAAAAGATTGCCATTGCCTGTATCTTCTATGTAGATATCGTCAAAATAGTTTTGTTTGTATAAATTTGTAATCGCCTTATCGCTAAGCTTTGGAGTCAGATCCTGACCGACTTTTAAGCCCATTATTTGGCTTGCTACTTCAGGCGAAAGGTGAATTAGGCCTTTAAAATTTATTGACTGGATTGTTTGTGCGCTTAGGCCACTGAAAGCTAATGCTAATAAAAATAATTTCTTTCTCATTAAATTTAACCTAGAGTTTTAGTATAAGTGCGTATAATATCATATTTTATTTTTAATAAATTTAAATTTTATAATTTTGAAGGTTTTTTATGAAAATAGGTATCATCGGACTTGGTCTTATGGGTGGCTCACTTGGGCTAGCATTAAAAGATGAAAAATTAATCTCTTGTGTTAGCGGATACGACAAAGATGAAAATCATAGCAAAAAGGCCTTAGAGCTTGGCTTGGTGCATGAAATTTTAAGCATTGACGAGATGAAAAAGAAGTGTGACATCATCTTTTTGGCTGTACCAGTCGAGGCTATCGTGAGCATCGTGCAAAATTTAACTGATATTAGCGAAGATACAACTATCATTGATTTTGGCTCAACCAAACAAAAGATAATAGAAGCTGTGCCAGAAAAAATTCGTAAAAATTTCATTCCAGCTCACCCGATGGCAGGTACTGAGTACTCTGGTCCAGAAGCCGCTTTTAAATCACTTTACACAGGAGCAACTGTTATCGTTTGTGACTTTGCTGAGAGCGCAGAAAAACATGTAAAAAGAAGCGTTGAGCTATTTTCTTGCCTTGGCATGAAGATTATTTTTATGAGTGCAAAAGAACATGATCATCACGTGGGTCTTATTTCGCATTTGCCTCATGCGATTGCATTTTCGCTTGCTAGTGGAATTTTAAAAGAAGAGGATAAAAGGCACATCGTAGCACTTGGCGGACCTACATTTAAGGGCATGATACGTGTCGCAAAGAGTTCGCCTTTTATGTGGAGCGATATCTTTAAGCAAAATAAAAATAATGTTGTTGAAGCTATAAATATGTTTGAAAAAGAGCTAAATTTGTGCAAAGATCTCATCAAAGATGAACGCTGGGATGAGCTTTTTGCCTGGATGAGCGACGCTAGAGCTGTAAGAGAAATTTTGTAATTAACTAAAAATTTATTGATTAAATGTAAAATTTCGCAAATTAAATTTAAGGTAAAAATGTATGTATAGACGTGGAATTGGCGGTTTTGGTATTGTTGTGCTTTTGCTAATTTTAATCTTAGCCGGTGGTTTTGGCTATGCTTTGATGTCAAAAGATTTTGAGCGAAATGAGCCAATAATTGGTGTTGCTGATAAGGTTTATTGGAATCTTAGAACCCCAATGAATATCAAATTTAAAGACGATAGTGGTATAAAATTTGTACGAATTAGTATGAATGATGGGAAAAATGATCTAAATTTATTAAATCAAATCATACAAAATCCAAGTACCGAGCTTGATGTAAATTTAACCTTTCCAAAGACTGGCTTTTTTGCTCAAAAAGATACCTATGAGATGAATATTGAAGCTGTAGATACTAGTAAATGGAGCTTTTTTACTGGCAACAAAGCTAGTAAAAAGGTTGAAGTAGTGCTTGATACTTCAAAGCCTGATCTTTACGTACTTTCACAGTCTTATTCTATCTCAAAAGGTGGTAGTGCGGTTGTGGTCTTTAGAGCAACTGATAATCAGCTAAAAGAGGTTTATGTGCAGACAAATTTTGGTAAAAAATTTAAGGCTGTACCATTTTATAAGGAGGGCTTTTATGCAGCACTCGTTGCTTGGCCAGTTCAGGTTGAAAATTTTAGTGCTGAGGTCATCGCAAGAGACTTTGCAGGCAATGAAAGCAAGTCACATGTTAGATATTTTTATGAAAACGTAAAGTATAAAACTTCAACTATTGCATTAAATGATAGATTTTTAGATGGTAAGATAGTTGATCTAACTGATCAATATGCAAAAGATCCAAGTGCGCTTTCAAGGCTTGAGAAAATGAGATTTGTCAATGAAACGCTTAGAAATTCAAACGAAGAAAAAATAACAGCACTTACTACAAATCCTGGTGATGAGATGTTAACTGGCTTTAGTGTGACTCCGTTTTATCCACTAAGAAATGGTAAAAAAGTAGCTGACTTCGCCGATCACAGGTACTATACATATAATAATGAGCAAGTAAGCGAATCTTGGCATATGGGAATAGACTTTGCAAGTGTGGCAGCGGCTCCTATTATAGCTAGCAATGCTGGTCGTGTCGTACTAGCATCTGAAAATGGAATTTATGGATTAAATATTGTGATCGATCATGGATTTGGGCTTTATTCGCTTTATGGACATTGCTCAAGCGCTAGAGTAAAAGAGGGCGATATGGTGGCAGCTGGCGATCAGATAGGTACTACTGGAACTAGTGGTCTTGCACTTGGCGATCACCTTCACTTTGGAATTTTGGTTCAAGGCGAAGAGGTAAGACCACAACAATGGATGGACAAAAAGTGGATAAAAGACAATATCACAAGTGTCTTAGATGCTGCAAAAGCGATGATAGACAAGAACTAAAAATTTGCAAAATTGATTTTTTAGTGCTATCATAAGCGCATTAAAAATATAAGGAAAATTCTTGAAACAAACTACTATCGCAAGACGCGTTGAGACCGTTGGTATAGGGCTTCATAAAGGTGAGCCGATAAGACTTATACTAGAACCTCTTGATGCAAATTCTGGTATTATTTTGCACCGCGAAGATCTTGGTATTAGTTTTAAAGCTGAACCTAAAAATGTTATAAATACGCAGATGGCAACTGTTGTTGGCAACGAAAAGGGCTTTATTAGTACGATTGAGCATCTAATGTCAGCAATAAATGGTTATGGCATTGATAATATTAGAATCTCTGTTGATGCAAATGAAATTCCCGTCATGGATGGCAGTGCGATAAGCTTTTGTATGCTACTTGATGAGGCTGGCATAAGATATCTTGATGCTGGCAAAAAAGTAATTCTTATCCGCCGTGAAGTTGAGGTTGTTGAGGGTTCTAAATTTGTGCGAACTTCACCTTCAAGAAGTCCAAAATTTGACTATACGATAAAATTTGATCATCCAGTTATTGGTGAACAGAGATATGTTTTTGATTTTAGTAAAAGCTCGTTTATAAAAAATATAGCTCGTGCTAGAACTTTTGGGTTTTTGAAAGATTTACAACGTTTGCAAGCTCAAAATTTAGCCCTTGGTGCATCGCTTGATAATGCCGTGGCAATCGATGATACGCATATCCTAAATCCAGAGGGTTTGAGATTTGAAAATGAGTTTGTAAGGCATAAAATTTTAGATGCAATTGGTGATTTGAGCTTGCTTGGAGCGCCTTTATTGGGCGATTATACAGCATTTGCTGGAAGCCACGATCTAAATCACAAATTAACTCTTGCTTTAATGGCCGATGAGAAAAACTATGAGATCGCAACTCTAAATGGCGAACTTCTAAAAGAGTATCAAAAGGTATTTGCATAGAAAATATTGAAATTTTAGTTGTCTCTTTATCGACTCCGCTCTTGGTTGGAGCATATAAAGACGGCGTAAAATTTGATGAAATTACGACTGATGAACATGTCAGTGAAGCTTTGATAAAAATCTTAGAAAATTTATCCTCTAAATTTAATATCACAAAAATTATCTATGCAAATACGCCTGGAAGCTTCATGGGGCTAAAGGTGGCCTATGTTATTTTAAAGACTTTCTCTTTAGCAAAGGGTTGCGAATTTTATGCGGTTAGTGGATTTAGCTTAAATGGTCACCAAGCGATAAGAGCAAATAAAAATTTAAGCTTTGTTTTAAAAGATGGCGAAATTTCACTTGAAAAAGTGGAACCAGTAGGATTTAGATTGCCTTTAAATTTAGATGAATTAAAACTAAATTCAGATACACTTCCAGATTATATCATCCAAGCAGTTTAGGAGAAATTTTGAATATCTTAGTGCCTGCAACAAGTGCGAATTTGGGTCCTGGTTTTGATGCTTTGGGGCTTAGTTTGAAGCTTTTTAATAGCGTGAAAATCGAGCCAGCAAAATTTAGCTCAGTGTCGATAAACGGCGAAGGCAGTGGAAGTGTAAATTTAAAGAGAAATAATATATTCTTAAGTATTTTTAATGAAATTTTTTTTGAGCTAACTGGTAAAAATGAAAATTTTAGAGTCGTTTTTGAAAATAATATCCCATTTTCAAGGGGACTTGGCAGTAGCTCCGCTGTGATCGTTGGAGCCATTGCTTCAGCGTACGAAATGGCTGGCTTTAAGGCAAGTAAAGATACAGTTTTGAATAAAGCTATCATCTACGAAACCCATCCTGATAATATCTCACCAGCAGTTCACGGTGGATTTATTAGCGCGATCGTAAAAAATGGCAATGTTTACGCAAATAAAATAAGTTTAAGCGACGAGATAAAGGCGGTAGTTGTCATCCCAAATAAGCCAATGAGTACATCCTCGTCAAGACAAATTTTACCAAAGAACTATACGATGAAAGAGTGTGTAAATAACTTATCTCATGCCGCTTTTTTAACATCTTGTTTTTATGAAAAAAAGTATGATCTCTTAAAAATAGCAAGCAAAGATTTGATGCATGAAGAGCATAGAATGCACGCTTTAGAAGAACTTTTTGAAGTTAGAAAAGTAGCTTATGAAAATGGTGCTTTAATGAGCACGCTTTCGGGCTCAGGCTCAAGCTTTTTAAATATTGCTTACAAAGATGATGCTAAAAATTTACAAGATATTTTAAAGAGTAAATTTGGTGATTTTAGGGTTGAGGTTTTTTCATTTGATAACGATGGATACGAAATTACGCAAAGCTAAAAACAAGTTTAAAAAGATATAATGAACAAAAATAATCCTGTAAGGACATGTGTCGCTTGTAAAATTAAAATTTCTCAGAGCTTGCTAAAAAGATACCGCTTGGTAGGTAAGAATTTAGAACATGGCAAAGGAAATGGTCGTAGCTTTTATCTGTGCGACAAATGTATGCAAAAAGATATAAAAATTTTAAAAAAAATAATTGATAAACAAACTAAAGGTGCTTTTATTTGTGATGCACCGAAGTTAAAGGAGATACTCTTAAATGAGCAATGTTAGGATTTCAGAGATCGCAAACGAGCTTGGCTATCCAAGTAAAGAGATAGTAGAAAAAGCTCAAGAGTTAGGATTAAAAGTCAAAACTCACTCAAATGCAGTTAGCCTTGAAGAGGCCGAAGCTATATATGAATATGTTCAAACTGGTGTGATACCAGATAAATTTAAAAAGAAAAAGAGTGAACCTAAACCAAAAAAAGAGTCTAAAAAAGAAGTAGAAAAAGAGTCAGTAAAAAAAGAAGAAAAGCAAAAGAGTGAACCTAAAAAAGCTACTACTAAAACTGAGTCAAAGTCGGTAAAAGCTGAGCCTAAGAAAGAGGCACAAATTTTAGAAGAAAAACAAAAAATTGAGCCTAAAAAAGAAGAAATCAAAGTAGAGCAAAAACAAGTCGAAGCTCCAAGACCAAAAGAGAGCTTGGCCGATGTGACTCAAAAAAGACGTGGCCTTGTGATAGTAAAAAAGAAAAAAGACTATGAAGCGCCAATTGCTACAAAAGAAGAGAAAAAGCCTGAACCAAGCATAGCTAATATAAGCGATTTTAAAAGTATGTTTTCAGCAAATGATGAAAATTTAGCTAAGAAAAAGAAAAAAGATAAAAAAGTAGTTGTTGTAAGTAAAAAGGATAGCGCCCAGAAGATGGATCTGCTTGGCGGAAGTGACTTTGGTGACATAGTGCTAGAAGATGAAGATGTAGTCGTTCTTCCTGATTTTAGTTTTAAAACCCCAGCACCAGCACCTGCTCAAAAGACAAAACAGCCAAATGTTATGAGAACTACGGTCAACAATACGATAAATTCATTTGGTGAGGGCGGTATACAAAGAAGAGCTAGAAAAAAACACAAAAAGCCTGAAAATAAACAAAATAATGAAGCTGTGACGTCTATAAATATTCCAAAAGAAATTCGTGTTTATGAATTTGCTGAAAAGCTAAACAAACAGCCAAGCGAGATCATTGGTAAGCTTTTCATGCTTGGCATGATGACAACAAAAAATGACTTTTTAGATGAAGATGCAATAGAAATTTTAGCTGATGAGTTTAATGTAGAGGTTAATATCATCGACGATCAAAAAGAATTTGATTACGTAGCAGCCTATGAAGAAGAGATAAAAGACGATGAAAATCTCCAGCCAAGAGCACCAGTTATAACCATCATGGGTCACGTTGATCATGGTAAAACTTCATTGCTTGATTACATAAGAAAATCACGTGTAGCAGCAGGAGAGGCTGGTGGTATCACTCAGCATGTTGGTGCTTATATGGTAAATAAAAACGGCAAAAATATCACATTTATCGACACTCCAGGTCACGAAGCGTTTACTGCTATGCGTGCAAGAGGCGCTGGCGTGACTGACATAGTTATCATCGTAGTTGCAGCAGATGATGGCGTAAAACCACAAACAAAAGAGGCGGTCAGCCACGCAAAAGCCGCAGGCGTACCGATAATCATCGCTATAAACAAAATGGATAAAGAGTCAGCAAATCCTGACCTAGTAAAGACTGGTCTTGCCGAGCTTGATATCATGCCAACAGAGTGGGGCGGAAAGTATGAATTTGTGCCAATCTCTGCAAAAACAGGCATGGGTATAGATGATCTACTTGAGATCGTACTTTTACAAGCTGACCTTTTAGAGCTAAAAGCAAATCCAAAGGCAAACGCAAAAGCAACTGTTATCGAGAGTTCACTTCAAAAAGGTCGTGGCCCAGTCGCTACTATTATCGTTGAAAATGGCACGCTTCATGTTGGAGATACTGTCGTAGCTGGTGTCGCATATGGAAAGATAAGAAGCTTGCTTGATGACCAAGGTAAGCCTTTGCAAGATATAAAACCAGGCGAATGTGGTGTGATAGTAGGTCTTAGCGAAATAGCAGAGGCTGGCGAGACGCTAATAGGTGTAAAAACAGATAAAGAGGCTCGTGAATACGCACAGAAAAAAGCTGAATATATCCGCCAAAAAGAGCTTAGTAAGAGCACGAAAGTTAGTATTGACGAGCTTAGTGCTAAGATTGCTGAGGGTGAGTTAAAGACGCTTCCAGTCATCATCAAAGCTGACGTTGGTGGTTCACTTGAGGCGCTAAAAGCAAGCCTAGAAAAACTAGCAAATGATGAGATCAGAGTAAATGTCATCCACTCTGGTGTTGGCGGCATCACGCAAAGCGACGTGGCACTTGCTAGTGCGAGCGAAGACTGTATAATCCTTGGTTTCAACATAAGACCAACTGGCGAGATAAAAGAAAAAGCAAAAGAGAGCGGTGTCGAGATAAAGACTTATAATGTTATTTATAATTTAATTGACGACGTGAAAGCGATTTTAGGTGGATTAATGTCACCGATTATCAGAGAAGAGCAGCTTGGCCAAGCTCAGGTTCGCCAAGTGATCCATGTGCCAAAAGTCGGTACTATTGCTGGATGTATCGTCACTGAGGGCACTATAAATAGAGGCGCAAAAATTCGCCTTATTAGAGAAGGTGTGGTCGTTTATGAGGGCTCAGTAAGTTCGCTCAAACGCTTCAAAGATGACGTCAAAGAGGTCGCTAAAGGTTATGAATGCGGCGTTGGTATCGAAAATTTCAATGACATTAGAGAAAACGACTATATCGAAAGCTTTAAAGAAGTCAAGGAGAAAGCTACTCTATGAACGCTAACGAAATAAAGCGTATGAGAACAGAGAGTGTGCTAAAAGAGCTCATACCAGAGGCTCTAGCTACTCTTGAAGATGGTATTTTAAAGGGGCTTTGTGTCACTGATGTAGAGTGCAAAAAGGGTAGATATGACGCCTTTGTTTATCTTGATAAGATGGCTTTTGATGAGCGTGAACAAGAGTATATTTTGGGACATTTGAAGCGAGTTTGTAGGCATTTGCAAAACCACTGTATGGCAGCTGAGGGCTGGTATAGATGCCCAAATTTTCACTTTAAATTTGATGATAGATTAGAGTATCAAAACCATATGGATAAGTTGTTTGATAAAATTTCAAAGGATTTAAACAAAAATGGATAATTTAGACAAACTAGTACGCGAATGCGGCGTTGAGCTTTACGACAGCGAGATCGCAAATGAAAATGGTAGGGCTATTTTTAGAGTTTATATCACAAAAAATGGCGGAGTGAGTCTTGATGACTGTGAAAAAGTAAGCCGTCTACTCTCGCCTATCTTTGATGTGACACCGCCAGTTAGTGGGGATTATAACCTCGAAGTTAGTTCGCCTGGTCTTGAGAGAAAGCTTAGCAAGCCATCTCACTTTAAAGCGAGCGTTGGTGAGCTAGTTAAAGTTCAAACCGAGGCTGAGAAATTTGCAGGAAGGCTTGTAAAAGCAGACGAAGAGGGCATCGCAGTTGAAAACGAAGAGGGAATCTTTGAGATCAACATCAGTGAGATAAAAAAAGCAAAAACATATTTGGAGTGGTAAATGCTAAGCGACATCGAGATAACTCACCAAACGAAACTAGAACACATCAGTAAAGTTGCTGCAAGACTAGGCTTAAGTGAAGACGAGCTTGAACTTTACGGCAAATATAAGGCAAAAATTTCTCCAAGGCTTGAGCCGTCAAACTCAAAGCTCATCTTAGTCACCGCGACCAATCCAACCCCATACGGCGAGGGTAAAACGACTATGTCGATCGGTCTAGCTGATGCGCTAAATTCAATTAATAAAAAGGTTTGCCTAGCACTTCGCGAGCCATCTCTTGGACCAGTTTTTGGCATAAAGGGTGGAGCAGCAGGTGGCGGCTACTCGCAGCTAGCACCGATGGAGGATCTGAATTTACACTTCACTGGCGATTTTCATGCTATAACATCGGCAAATAACCTGATTTCAGCGATGATAGATAATAGTCTCTATCAAGAAAACCCACTAAAAATAGAGAAAATTTTATGGAAACGCTGTATGGATATGAACGACCGCGCGCTTAGATTTATCACTGTGGGTCAGGGCGGTAGAACGGATGGCGTGCCAAGAGAAGATGGCTTTAACATCACTGCAGCAAGCGAGATCATGGCTGTACTTTGTTTAGCTACGAGCTTATCAGATCTAAAAGAGTGCGTGGCAAATATCATGGTTGCCTACGATAGCGATAAAAAGCCTATCTATGTGCGTGATCTAGGCTGTCAAGACGCTGTTTGTATACTTTTAAAAGACGCGATCAAGCCAAATTTATTTCAAACGCTTGAGCACACACCTACGCTCGTGCATGGCGGCCCATTTGCAAACATCGCACACGGCTGCAACTCAGTCATCGCAACAAAAACAGCTCTAAATTTAGCTGACTACGTCATCACTGAGGCTGGCTTTGGCTCTGAACTTGGTGCGGAGAAATTTTTAGATATAAAATGTAGGGTTGCTGATATCAGGCCAAGCGCTGTGGTGCTTGTAAGTACGATCAGATCGCTAAAATATAACGGCGAAGCAAATAAAGACGAGATCACAAAACCAGATATGAACGCCCTTAAAAAAGGCATCGAAAACCTTGGTGGACATATCGAAAATTTAAAAGGTAAATTTGGTCAAAACGTAGTTGTGGCGCTTAATAAATTTGGCTTTGACACAGATGAAGAGATAAATTTTGTAAAAGAATATTGCCAAAAGCTTGGCGTAGAAGTGGCAGTTTGTGAGAATTTCTTAAAAGGTGGCAAAGGTGCGATTGAGCTTGCCGAGCTAGTTTTAAAAGCGTGCGATAAGCCAAGTAAGATAAATTTCACATACGAGATGAGCGATGATACGAAAACTAAAATAGAAAAAGTCGCTAAGGAAATTTATGGAGCTGGTGAAGTAGTCTTTGAAGAGGCTGCTCTTAAAAAGCTTGAGATGATAAAAGAGCTAAATTTGAGCCATTTGCCAGTTTGTATCGCAAAAACTCAGTACTCATTTAGCGACGATGCGAAGCTTTTAGGCAGAGCAAAGGGTTTTACATTTAGCGTAAAAGACCTTGATATTAGAACCGGGGCCGGCTTTATCGTCGCAGTTTGCGGTAAGATCATGCTAATGCCAGGACTTCCAAAAGTGCCAGCTGCGGTCAATATGAGGATAGACGCAGAGGGCAAGATCGACGGCTTGTCGTAAATTTATGAAAACACACTGACAAAGGCTGGTGTGTTTTTTAAAGAGGCATGAATGAACGACGAATTTTACATGGGTCTTGCTTTAAGTGAGGCTTGGAAATTTCAGATCCTGACCTACCCAAATCCAGCCGTTGGATGCCTTATCCTTGATGAAAATGGAGAAATTTTATCTTGCAAGGCTCATGAAAAGGCTGGATATTTACACGCTGAACCGACAGCGATACTCTTTTCGCTTTGTAAAAAAAGTGAAAAATTTAAAGATGATTTTATAAAAGCATATAACGCTAAATTTAGCTCCAATATAAAAGAGAACGAATTTAGCCTTTTAGAGCCAAAATTTACCTATGAATTTATACTAAAAAATCACTCAAATTTACTAAAAAAAGTAAAGGCTTACGTCACTCTTGAGCCTTGCCTACATCACGGCAAAACGCCACCTTGTGCAAATTTACTAAAAGAGCTTGGCTTTAGCGAGGTGATAATTGGTAGCCATGATGAAAATAAAATAGCAAGTGGCGGTGGAAATTTGCTTCAAAGTGCTGGGGTGAAAGTTAAATTTGGCGTTTTAAAAGAGCGCTGCGATAAGCTACTTAAGCCATTTTTGGCCTATCAAAATGGTGGATTTAGCTTTTTAAAAATAGCTCTTAGTAAAAACGGCGTGGCAAGTGGTGGCATCATCACAAATGAGCTTAGCCGCACGCATGTGCATAAACTTAGAAGCGTCATAGATACGTTGGTGATCGGTGGCAACACAGTGCGGACAGACCGACCAAGGCTCGATACCAGACTTATAAAAAATGGCAAAAATCCAGACGTCATAATCTACTCAAGAAGTGATAAATTTGATGAGACGATACCGCTTTTTAGCGTGCCAGATCGCAAAGTTAGCATTCAAAAAGAGCTTAGCCTAAAAGGTCTTTGCATGTTTGAAGGAGCTGGTGAGTTTTTAAAACTTGCAAAAGAGGGCAAGCTAGCAAATGTAAAATGGCTACTTATCTATCAAAGCTCAAATTTTAAGGATGGTAAAAACTTGAGCCTTGATCTAAAATTAAAGCCACTATTTAGTGGGAATTTTGGAGACGATAGCTACACTTGGTATGAAATTTTGGATTAAATATCTAGGCCAAAATAGTGCTTAACTAAAAAACCAATACCAAATGAAATGATCGCAACACCAAAAGTTATCACACACATCTCAACCACTCTTGGCAAAAATTTAAGCTCTTTTGCTACGCTTATGTAAAAGTTGTAAGTGATAATGGCAACAAAGGCAAAGAAAAACATCGACAAGACAGCGTAAACACCACTTGAAAAGATGAAAAATGGAAGTATCAAAAACGCCGTTGTTATGATGTACGAACCACCTGTATAGAGCGAATAGGTAAGCGGTTTGATCTCGTCACTTGGATTTTCTTTTGACTCAAGATAGGCTGATCCTGCCATAGAAAGAGCAGCTGCCACGCCCATGATAAGGCCTGTTGCGCCAACTGATTTTGTATTTGAAAATGCAAGCGCGATGCCGCTAAGTGTGCCTGTTAGCTCAACTAAAGCATCATTCATGCCAAGCACGATGCCACCAGCATTTACGAGCTTTGTGTCTTTTAGCATGGAGATTAGACTATTTTCGTGGTTCATCTCCTCTTCGTAAATATCACGAGCTTCAGGATATTCATCTACGATGTCAAGATAAAATTTCTCAGCATTTTCTTCGCGTGACTCCATAAATTTTAGAGTAAAAGATGTGCCAAAAATTTTAACAAGTATCGTATAGAAGATGACTTTGAATAAATTTGCAGTTCTGCTCTCACCTGTTATCTTTTGGCAAAAAGCATAGTGTCGTTTTTCTTCAGTGATTAATTTACGAAGTATTTTTTTATTTTCTTCATTTTTTTCACTAGCTTCGAGTAACGTATAGATGGCGGTATCATCTGCTTCATTTTGTAGCTGTTTTAAAGCACGCTTTTTATCTAGCATAAATTCCCCTTTTTAAATTTTGTAAGATTTTGGATTTTGAAGTGTAAGATTAGATGGTGCGATCAGCGAGACTCGAACTCGCACACCTAGCGGCACTACCCCCTCAAGATAGCGTGTCTACCAATTCCACCATGATCGCAAAAAGAGTAAAAGCCCCAAAAAGGGGCTAAATTTAAGCTTTACGCTTAGCCAAGCATTGGGTTTGCGTAAAGAACGATAAGCGTAATAACAAGTGCGTAGATAACTTGTGCTTCGATCATCGCAAGAGCGATAAACATTGTAGTCATAAGTTTGCTACCAACGCCTGGGTTTCTAGCTGTTCCGCTAATTGTTGCAGCAGCTGTATTACCCATACCAATAGCACCACCAAGGGCTGCAAGGCCAAGGCCAATACCACCAGCGATAACTGAATATGATCTAATCATTTCGCCGTCAGCGCCAAATGCGAATGCAGCAAGACCAAGAATTAAAAACACGATCTTTTTCATCGTTGCTCCTTTAAAATTTTAAAGCTCTTTCGGATCTGTCCCCTACTTAAACTTTATGAGCCGTAATATTACAAAAACAAAACTTTGTTTCAAATAAAAACACTAAAAATTTAAATTGCCCATAAAAAATTCTTGGCTTAGAAAAATAAAAGTTTTTTTATGTTATCTTTGAAAAAATTAATTTATTCTTAATCTCAGGTAATCAATGATAAATGAAAAATTTTCAAAAATAGGCTTCGTTCTTGCTATGGCAGGATCGGCTGTTGGACTTGGTAATGCATGGAAATTTCCAACAATGGTAGGAAACAATGGTGGCTCAGCGTTTATAATTTTATATTTACTTCTCACGTTTGCTATCGCTTTTGTAGCGTTTTTAGCGGAGCTTAGCATTGGTAAGCTTGGTGAGAGTGACGTTGTAAGCTCCATTTATAAACTTGCTCCAAAACATAAAAAAATATGGTCCCTTTCAGGCTTTTTTATGATAGGAGCGATACTTATTGCTTCGTTTTATATGGTTGTCATTGGCTGGATATTAAAGTATATTTATCTTGGCTTTTCGCCACTTTTGGCTGATACTAAAGAAGCAGCAGCGCAGTTTAATACGCTTTTATCAAATGATTTAAGTAGTGCTATTGTTTGTTTTAGCTTGGTTTTTTTAATGGTATTTTTTGCTGTTTCAAAAGGTGTGAAAAGTGGCATTGAAAAGCTAAATATCTGGATGATGCCGGGCCTTTTTATACTGCTTGTTTGTATACTTTTTTATGCAATTAGCATGGGTGATGGCTTTGTTAAGGCGGCTAAATTTTTATTTGTACCAAATTTTAGCGCGATCACGCCAGATGTTGTTTTGCAAGCTCTTGGACTTGCGTTCTTCTCGCTATCTATGGGTGTTGGCGTCATACCGACATACGCTGCAAATTTACCAGAGCAGACAAATCTTATAAAATCAACGCTTTCTATCATCTTTATAAACATATTAATAGGCATTATGATGGGACTTGTGGTCTTTACGTTTATATTTGCTTATGGAGCTGATAGCACGGCAAGTGGCCCAGGGCTTATTTTTATCTCACTTGTTACACTTTTTGCAAAGCTTGGGATAGTTGGCAATGTCATGGCCATCGCATTTTTTGTTTCACTTTTATTTGCTGGTGTTACAAGTGCTGTTTCGATGATTGAACCATTTGCTTATTATTTGGTTAGAAAATTTGAAATTTCACGCAAAATGGCTCTTGTTTATATTGGAATTTTTGTCTATATTTTAGGCCTTTTTTGTATTTTTTCATATTATGCGCAGACGGCTAATATTTTTAGTATTTTTGGCAAGCCAGTCTTTGATGCACTTGATTTTCTTACTTCAAATATCATGATGCCAATAGGTGCCATAATTTTTAGTTTTTTTGTTGGCTATAAACTTAAAAAAGAGAGCCTATATCTACTCTTTGGCGAATTTATGGGAAAAGTATTCTTTGAAATTTGGTACTTCACTCTAAGATATATCGTGCCAATTGCAATTTGTGCCATCATGATCTATCAAATAGCAGGTAAATGATGGATAGATTTAGTAAAGTTGGTTTTGTTCTTTCTATCATTGGAGCGGCTATTGGCCTTGGTAATGCATGGAAATTTCCATATATGGTCGGTAGTAATGGCGGTTCAGCATTTATTCTTATATATTTATTTTTTGCTTTTGTTGTTGGACTTAGTATATTTTTTGCTGAGATGGCAATGGGCAAAATTTCACGCCTTGATACGGTTGGAGCATTTAAGAGTCTAGCTACAAAGGGGGCAAATTCTTGGAAATTTGCTGGTGTTGTGATGGTGACAGGGCTATTCATCGCATCTTTTTATACGCTCATTATCGGCTGGGTTTTAAAATACGTTATCTTAAGTCTTGGTGAGCTTCCAAAAGATATGGCAAGCTCAGAAGCGCTTTTTGTAAATTTTACTTCAAAGGGAATAGAGGAGCAAATTTTATATTTTAGCATCGCTTTTTTTGCATACTTTTTTATACTTACAAAAGGTATAAAAAGTGGAATAGAACGTATAAATGTATATCTTATTCCAGCACTTTTTATTTTGCTTTTGCTTATGCTTGGCTACTCTTTTGGCATGAATGGATTTGATGAGGCGGCTAAATTTTTACTTGTACCTGATTTTTCAAAGATAAATCAAAGCGCTATCTTAAATGCTCTTGGGTTAGCTTTTTTTACGATGTGTATTGGCATTGGCTGCATTTTAACTTACTCATCAAGCCTAGGCAATGATACAAATTTATTCACTTCATCACTTTATGTAGTCTTTGCAAATATAATTATTAGCGTAATTATAGGGCTTATAGTTTTTACATTCACCTATGAATTTGGCTCAGAGCCATCAAAGGGTGCAGGGTTAGCATTTATCTCGCTTCCAACGCTTTTTGCAAAGCTTGGTTTGCTTGGAAATTTCTTGGCTTTTGCATTTTTTACATCTTTATTTTTTGCTGGTATAACATCGGTTATTTCGCTAGTCGAGCCATTTATTTTTTTCTTAAATAAAAGTTTGGGATTTAGTAGAAATAGATCAATTATCATTGTCGGTGCCGTAGTTTATGTTTTAGGGATTTTATGTGCATTAAGCGGTATTGGCAATTTTAAAGAAGCACTTACATTTTTTGGTAAGAGCTTTTTTGATTTGCTTGATTATCTTAGCTCAAACATTATGCTCCCACTTGGTGGCATTATATTTGCCATTTTTGTTGGGTACTTTATGAAATTTGAGCTTTTAAAAGAGCTATTCTTGCCTTATATGGGTGAGATTGTTTTTAAAATTTGGTATTTTTTAATAAGGTTTGTAGCACCAGTTCTAGTTTTTGTGGTGCTAGTAAGGGAGATTGCATAATGGCAAAAGAACAGTTTTCTAAAATAGGTTATGTTTTAGCAGTTGCAGGATCAGCTGTTGGACTTGGAAATGCATGGAAATTTCCATATATGGTCGGTGAAAATGGCGGATCAGCATTTGTTATTTTATATCTTTTGATAACGTTTTTAGTTGGCATACCTATCTTTATGGCAGAGCTAAGTATTGGCAAACTTAGTGAGAGCGATAGTGTAAATGCCTTTAGAAAGTTAGCGAATAAAAATAAAAATTTATGGCAACTGGTTGGAATTTTAGCTATGGTAACCGCAGCTATAATCTCATCTTATTATATTGTTATCATCGGCTGGGTCTTTAAGTATTTCAGCCTATCTTTTACCGGTCTTCCAAACGATATAGAAAGTTCAAAAGTAATATTTAACGAGCTTCTTACACATGGTCTTGGTGAGCAGACGCTTTATTTTGTTATAGCATTTGTAGCTTGCTTTTTCATCCTTTCAAAAGGAGTGAAAAGTGGCATTGAAAAGCTAAATGTTTGGATGATGCCAAGCCTATTTATCATGGTTTTAATCATGCTTATCTTTTCTATGACGATGAATGGCTTTACAAAATCGGCTGAGTTTTTACTTGTTCCTGATTTTAGTAAAATTTCATTTAACTCGCTCTTGCTTGCTCTTGGGCTTGCTTTTTGGACACTATCTCTTGGTATGGCAGCGATCATTACATATTCAGCTAGCTTAAGCGATGATACAAATTTAGCTACTTCTACGCTAAGTATCGTTTTTATAAACATCGTCCTAGCCATTATGATGGGTCTTGTTATCTTTACATTTATATTTGAATTTGGCGCAGAGCCGTCTCAAGGACCAGGGCTTGTCTTTATCTCGCTTCCAACGCTCTTTGCTAAGCTTGGTGTGATAGGTCAAATTTTAGCTGTGGCATTTTTTGCAGCACTTATATTTGCTGGTATTACTTCAGCTATCTCTATCGTAGAGCCGTTTGTATTTTTCTTGATCAGAGAGTATGGCATTAGCAGGATAAAAGCTCTTAGCATAGTTGGAGCCGGTGTTTTTGTATTGGGATTTTTATGTCTTTTATCAAATATAGAAAATGTTGGCGACAAATTTATGCTCTTTGGTAAAAATTTCTTTGATTTTCTTGATTTTACCGCTTCAAATGTTTTGCTTCCAATTAGTGGTATAGGTGGAGCGATATTTGTTGGATATTTTATGAAAAGAGAAGCACTTTATGTGCTATTTAGTCCATATATGAGCGACTTTGTATTTAGTGCATGGTATTTTTTATTAAGATATGTGGCGCCAGTTTGCGTATTTATCATCATGATAAATAAATTGTTTTTTTAAGGGTTGTTTATGCAAAAAGTTGAGAAATTTTTTGATAAGGTTGGCGATATAGTCGGCTATATTTGCATGCTTATTATGGCTTTGATGATAATAGATGTTTTTTTTAACGTTGTGGCAAGATATTTTTTCTCTTATGGAAACGTTGCATTTCAGGAGCTTGAGTGGCATTTTTTTGCTGTGATATTTTTGCTTGGCATGAGCTATGCATTAAAAGAAGATGCACACGTTAGAGTTGATATCTTTTATGCTAAATTTTCACCAAAAAATAAAGCTCTTGTAAATATGATAGGAACTGTTATTTTTGTAATTCCATTTGCACTTTTAGTTTCAAATTTATCGTTTGAATTTGTGAGTGATGCTTATACTTCAGCTGAAGCTAGTGCAGATCCAGGCGGTCTTACTCACAGATGGATCATAAAAGCACTTATTCCTTTTTCTTTTTATCTACTTGTATTTTTTGCGATTGGCTTTTTTATAAGAAATTTTAATCTTTACAAAAAAGCTAAAAAGGGGGAATAATGGCTGGCTTGATAATGTTTATAGCTGCGCTTTTGATGCTAGGCATTGGCTTTCCAGTAGCCTTTACCTTTGGTGCGGTTTCTATGATATTTGGCATGATTGGTAGTATTGTTGAGAGCATTGGAGACGGAGATGGGCTGCTTGGAAGTATCGAGGTTTTTAAAGATATGTTTAACTTCATGCCTTATAGAATTTTCTCTATCATGGAGAGTAGAATTTTTATAGCAGTTCCACTTTTTGTCTTTATGGGCGTTGTTCTTCAAAAGTCAAAACTAGCTGAGAGATTACTTGAGAGTATGGGTATGCTTTTTGGAGAAATTCGCGGAGGCATTGCTATTAGCACTATCTTGGTTGGAGCGCTTCTTGCGGCTTCAACTGGTGTTGTTGGTGCAAGTGTCGTTGCAATGGGCGTTATAAGCTTGCCTGTTATGTTAAAGTATAAATACGACCAAGCGCTAGGTTGTGGCACCATATGTGCTGCTGGTACGCTTGGACAGATCATTCCACCTTCTATCGTGTTGATTATTTTGGGTGATATATTTTCAGTGCCAGTTGGTGAGCTTTTTCATCAAGCCATCATACCAGGACTCACGCTAGTAGCAGTTTATATCATTTATATTTTGATTGTTGCTTATTTGAAACCAGATACCGCACCGGTAGTAAAAGATGAGAGCGGTGTTAGTAAATTTAAGCAGATCATGAGAGCACTAATCGCTATCTTTCCGCCGCTTTTACTAGTTATTTGTGTACTGGGCTCTATATTTGCAGGTATCGCTACACCAACTGAAAGTTCAGCTTTTGGCTGCGTTGGAGCCATTATTTTAGCTATTTTTTATAGGACATTTTCATTTTCTATGATAAAAGAGGCATTGGCAGAAAGCGTAAAAACCACAGCACTTGTCTTTGCCATACTTGTTGGTGCGACAGCCTTTTCTATGGTATTTAGTTACACTGGTGGCGATGAGATTGTTGAAAAATTTATGACAAATTTACCAGGTGAGAAGTGGGGATTTATCATTTTTAGTATGGTTGTAATCTTTGTGCTTGGCTTTTTTATCGATTTTGTTGAAATTTCATACATTGTACTTCCTATCTTGGTGCCAATAGCTGCAAAGCTTGGTATAAATCCAATTTATCTAGCAATCTTAGTTGCGATGAATTTGCAAACTTCATTCCTAACGCCGCCATTTGGATTTAGCTTATTTTTCCTAAGATCAGTCGCACCAGCTGAGATAAAAACGACTGCTATTTATAAAGGCGTTGTGCCTTATATTTTTATTCAGCTTGCTGTACTTGTATTTTTCTGCGTCTTTCTAATGGAATTAAAGCCAATGCTTGATGCGAGCCACGGCGGATTATTAAACTTCTTACTCTCACTTTTTAAATGATATAAAAGTTTTTGGTTGTAAAATACCAAAAAACAAGCAAAATGGCTAATTTGAGTTTCTAACCAATTTAGCCATTTTCTATGAATTCTTTAAATAAATTTATAAAATTAATGAGGTGGGTGATGGCGAAGAAATTTATCGATGTTATGGATACGACATTTAGAGATGGCTTTCAGTCAGTTTATGGCGCTAGAGTGCTTATGAACGATTTTTTGCCTGCGCTTGAAGCGGCCAAAGAGGCTGGCATAGAGCATTTTGAATTTGGCGGTGGGGCTAGATTTCAAAGCCTTTATTTTTACCTTAATGAAGATGCTTTTGCGATGATGGATAAATTTAGAAGCATCGTAGGACCAAAAGCAAATCTTCAAACCCTAAGCAGGGGCGTAAATACCGTCACACTTGACACCGGTAGCCGTGAGCTAATCGACCTTCATGCAAAACTTTTCAAAAAACATGGAACCACTACTATTAGAAATTTTGACGCACTAAATGACGTTGAAAATTTAAAGTATTCAGGCGAAAGGATCGCTCATCACGGGCTAAAACACGAAGTTGTTGTTACGATGATGGATCTGCCCAGTGGCTGCGTGGGAGCACACGATGTTAAATTTTATGAGAAAATTTTAAGAGAAATTTTAGATGCAAACATCCCTTATCACAGCGTTTGCTTTAAAGATGCAAGTGGCACAAGTAGCCCACAAAAGGTCTATGAAACCATAAAAATGGCTAGAAAATTATTGCCAGAAAAAACTCACATCAGACTTCACACTCATGAAACCGCAGGCGTAAGTGTGGCTTGCTATCTTGCAGCGCTTGAAGCTGGCGTTGATGGCATAGATCTAGCCGCAAGCCCAGTAAGTGGCGGTACAAGCCAGCCAGATATCTTAACTATGCTTCACGCAGTAAAAGGCAAAAACTACGATCTTGGCGGACTTGACGTGGAGAAAATTTTAAAATATGAAAGCGTTTTGAATGATTGCTTAAAAGAGTATTTCTTGCCACCTGAGGCCGTACAAGTAAGCCCACTCATACCATTTTCACCGATGCCTGGTGGCGCGCTCACTGCAAATACCCAGATGATGAGAGATAACAACATCTTAGATAAATTTCCAGAGGTTATCCTTGCGATGCGTGAAGTGGTGCAAAAGGGTGGATACGGTACTTCAGTGACCCCTGTTAGCCAGTTTTACTTCCAACAAGCGTTTAATAATGTAATGTTTGGCAAGTGGAAAAAGATCGCTGAGGGATACGGTAAAATGGTGCTTGGCTACTTTGGCAAGACTCCGGTCACACCTGATAAAGAGATCATCAAGCTTGCAAGCGAGCAACTAGGCTTAAAACCAACTACAAAACACGCTGTTGATATAGCTGATAAAGATGAGAGCAAGTCACTTGCCCACGTAAAAGAAATTCTAAAGCAAAACAATATCAAAACCACCGAAGAAAATATATTTATAGCAGCAGCTTGTAAAGAAAAGGGTATCGCATTCTTAAAAGGCGAAGCCAAAGTAAATGTAAGAAAGATCGATCCAAACGCTAAGGCAAATGAATGCAGACAAACTCAAAGTGGCAGATATAGTGTCGTTGTAAATGGTAGCCGCTACAATGTCGAAGTAAGCGAAGGCTTTAACGATAGCATCCAAGTAAAATCGATCACCGAAGTTGAAGGCAAGAGTGTAAAAAATGCCAAAAGTGCAGCAGCAGGCGCAACTGAAAATGATATCGTTGCTAGCTTGCCGGGCGCTGTGCATAAAATTTTAGTAAGCGCAGGAGACCATGTCAAAAAAGGGCAAGCTGTAGTCGTGCTTGAAGCAATGAAGATGGAGATAGAGGTCAAAGCTCCAAAAGATGGTGTGATAGGCTCTATTGAAGTTAGCAAAGGTCAAAGCGTCGCAAACAATCAAGTGGTGGCTAAATTTAAATAAATTTGCCCATTTTAAAAAGAGAGTGTTAAGCGAAATTTGATTAACATTTTGATGACTTTTAGGTCAGAATTTATAAAAAATGAAAATTTTAAAAGGAAATAACATGATAAACAAATTAGACGAACTAGGTCTAAAAGAGATCAAAAAGATAAATCACAATCTAAGCTACGACGAGCTTTTTGAGCTTGAAAAGGCAAACAACGAAGGCAGGGTTTCAAGCAACGGCACATTTATGGTTGATACGGGAATTTTTACTGGAAGAAGCCCAAAAGATAAGTATTTCGTCAAGCAAGATCCAAGCCAAAAATACATCGCTTGGGGTAAGATAAATCAGCCTATCACAAAAGAGCTTTTTGACAAGCTTCTTAAAAAAGCAAAAGAGCAGCTAAGCGGCAAGGAAATTTTCATCCAAGATGCATTTTGTGGGGCTAGCAAAAAGAGCCAAAAATCAGTCCGTTTTGTCACCGAAGTAGCGTGGCAAGCGCACTTTGTAAAAAATATGTTCATCCGTCCAAGTGAGGCAGAGTTAGCTAAATTTGAGCCTGATTTTGTAGTATATAATGCTTGTAAAACAAAAAATGAAGACTACAAGGCTGATGGACTACATTCAGATGTCTTTGTTATCTTCAATGTCGAGGAAAATGTTGCAGTGATCGGCGGCACATGGTACGGCGGCGAGATGAAAAAGGGCATTTTTTCTATGATGAACTACTGGTTGCCACTTGAGGGTAAACTAAGCATGCACTGCTCTGCAAACGTAGGCGAGAAGGGCGATACAGCGCTATTTTTTGGCCTATCAGGTACTGGCAAAACCACACTTTCAACTGATCCAAAACGCAAGCTAATAGGTGATGACGAGCACGGCTGGGACGATGATGGTGTGTTTAACTTTGAGGGTGGTTGCTACGCAAAATGTATCAACCTTGATCCAAGTAGTGAGCCAGAAATTTACGCAGCGATCAGGCGTGATGCGCTACTTGAAAACGTCGTGGCTGACGAAAATGGCGTGGTTGATTACAAAGATGGCTCAAAGACTGAAAACACACGCGTGAGCTATCCGATCTATCACATCGACAACTACGAGCCAAGCTCAAGTGCTGGCCATCCAAAAAATATCATCTTTTTAAGCGCTGACGCTTTTGGCGTACTCCCTCCAGTTGCAAAACTCACAAAAGAGCAGGCGATGTATTATTTCCTAAGTGGCTATACAGCAAAAGTTGCTGGCACAGAGCGCGGTATAACTGAGCCTGTTGCTACTTTTAGCGCTTGCTTTGGCGAGCCATTTATGCCACTTCACCCAACTGTTTATGCAAAACTACTAGGCGAGAAGATCGATAAACACGGCGTTAATGTCTATCTTGTAAATACAGGCTGGAGTGGCGGTGCTTACGGCGTTGGCAAGCGTATGAGTATAAAAGCAACTCGTGCTTGCATAAATGCGATCCTTGATGGCAGCATCACAAAATGCGAATTTGAAAATTTTGATAAATTTAACTTCGCTATCCCAAAAGAGCTTGATGGTGTCGAGACAAAACTGCTAAATCCTATAAACACATGGGCAAATCCAGCTGAGTATAACGCTTCACGCGATAAACTTGCTAAAATGTTTGTTGAAAATTTCAAACGTTACGAAGATGTAAAAGAGGGCGTTGAGTACGCTAAAGCTGGTCCAAAAGCTTAATTTGTATAGCCTTGCAAAGCTTCTTGCAAGGCTAGTCTTTTTATTTGATATTTTTGATATGACTAAATTTAAAGTATCTCTCTTCTAAATTCTAATCTCAAGTATTACATTTGTAAATTTATTCTAGTAAGTAACAAAATATTAGATACAAATATATGAGTTACTAATAAAATTTTCCTATTACAATTAGTCTCTAGTTTTTCTTTTTGTGCTTGAACCAGCTATCAAATATCATTTATTACGATGCTGTTTTTAAAAATTTTTATAGGTTTGAGAGGAGGAGATAGATTGCATAAATTTATGGTAAAAAGAAAAAATAAGGGCAAAGTTGCCCTTATAATTATAAATGTATATTATGAGTGAAAGTGAAATTCCTCTGGATGATCTAGTGCGTATCTAAATTTCTCCATATCGACCTTTTTATCCCAGATAGATACGATCATGCAGCCAACGGCATTACCGCAAAGGTTACCAACAGCACGCATCTCTGACATAAATTTATCAACGCCAAGTAGCACAGCCACGGTGACGACTGGTATGCCAGTGCTTGGGAGTGCGCTTAGTGTGCCAGCAAGGACGACAAAGCCAGATCCTGTAACGCCAACAGCGCCTTTACTTGTGATCATTAGCACGATTAAAATGCTTATTAGATGCTCAAAACTTAGCGGGATATTAAATGCTTGAGCTAAAAAGATAACGCTTAGGCTTAGATAGATGTTGGTGCAGTCAAGGTTAAATGAATAGCCAGTCGGGATGATAAGGCCAACCGCGCCTCTATTTATGCCAGCTGCTTCTAGCTTTTGCATAAGTGGCGCAAGAGCTGTTTCGCTCGAGCTTGTCGCAAAAACGACCAAGACCTCTTTTGAGATAAAGCGCATAAATTTAAAGACATTGACTTTGGCAAAGTAGCAAATGACGCCAAGCACGACAAAGATGAAAAAGCAGCTTGCAAGCGCCATAACGACAAGAAGTTCCATCATACCAAGAAGCGTTCCGATGCCAAATTTACCGATCAAATAAGCCATCGCCGAAAAAGCAGCCACTGGGCTAAATAGCATAAGCCAAGTAAGTAGCTTTAAGACGTAGTGCTGGATAAATTCAAGCGGTTTTAGACAAGCTTGCTTTTTATCATGCGCTAGCAACGAAAGCACGATGGCAACGACTATCGCCATGAAAAGCACTTGAAGTGTATTTGACTTTATAAATGGATCAAGTATATGCACGTAAGGGAAGATGTCATCTACTGGCACAGCGCCTCTTAAAAGATGAAGCGTATGTGCTAAAAAGCCGCTATTTGCGTCCATGTTGCCAGCTTGAGATGTAAATTTAGCCACGCTTGAGGCATCAAGCTGAGTGTAGTCAAGGTTCATGCCGTGCCCCGGACGAAGCGTCTCGCCAAAGATGATACCAACAGCAAGAGCGAGTGTACTAACTATCTCAAAGTAGATAAACGCCTTAAGTCCGATGGTGCCAAGATCTTTTAAGCTTTCAAGCCCAACGATACCTGAAACGATCGTTAAAAAGATAATAGGGCCAATTAAAATTTTAAGTGCTTTTATAAAATAATCAATGCCTGGTTTGCTTGCTATACCAAGCTCAGGTGCGACCATGCCAACGATAACGCCACCAACAATACCGATCACAACCCAAAAGGCAAGATTGGTAAATAATCTTACAGCAAGATTTCCTTGCTTTTTAGTATTATTCATAAATTTCCCCTTTATAGGCTTTCTCTGATCTTAGCAGAGATGATCTTATCGCCTTGTCTTATAGCGTCAAGCACCTTTAGGCTCTCTTCATCAACGCATTTTCCAAAGACTGTATGCACGCCATCAAGATGAGGTTGCTTGCTATGACAGATGAAAAACTGCGATCCGCCAGTATCGCGTCCTGCATGAGCCATGCTAAGGCTACCGCGCTCATGTTTTACCTTTTGCTTATCGCATTCGCATTTTATCCTCCAGCCAGGACCGCCCGTGCCTGTTCCATTTGGGCAGCCACCTTGGATGACAAAATTTGGTATAACTCTGTGAAAATTTAGACCATTATAAAAGCCTGATTTTATCAAATGGACAAAATTTGCGACAGCTTGTGGAGCTTCTTCGGCAAAAAGTTCAAGTCTGATTTCGCCTTTGTCTGTCTCTAAAACTGCAAATTTATCTTTTTTTAGCTCGTCTAAATTTATATCATAAACTTTTAATTCATCAAAACGCATGTATATCCTTTTTATTCAATATTTGTATAAACTGCTTGAACGTCATCATCGTCTTCTAACTTATCAAGAAGTCTCTCAACCTCAAGCATTTGCTCTTCGCTTAGATTCACGGTTTGATTTGGTAAGTATTGAAGTGAAGCTTTTTTAACCACTAAATTTAGCTTTTCGATACCTTCATGAAGTGTGCCAAAATTTGCATAATCACCATAAGCAAATAGCGTCTCATCGTCAGCCTCGATATCGCTTAGACCATAGTCTATCAGCTCAAGCTCGATCTCTTCGATATCTGCACTTGGTTTTTCAAGCTCAAAAACGCTCTTTCTTGTAAACATAAAACTAAGGCTGCCACTTGGCAAAATTTCTCCGCCATTTTTGCTAAATATCGCTTTAACATTGGCAACCGTTCTCGTTGGATTATCAGTCGCGCACTCGACGATGATCTGCACGCCGTGAGCTGCTTTGCCGTCATAAAAAATAGTCTTAATATCGGCGCTATCTTTGCCATTTGCTCTTTTTATAGCTGCATCGATGTTATCTTTTGGCATATTTTCAGCTTTTGCCGCTGCGATAGCTGCACGAAGTTTAGGGTTCATATCTGGATCACAACCACCATCTTTTGCGGCTACTGTTATAGCTTTTGCAAGTTTTGGAAATACCTTGCTCATCTTATCCCATCTAGCTTCTTTTGCCGCTCTTCGGTACTCAAATGCTCGTCCCATAAATATCCTTAAATAAATTTTTTACGGATTATAACTAAAAAAATTTTATACTTTTTTAAAACATTTTTAGTTTGCTAGCCAAAGCGCCTAACTTTGTAAATTTAAAAAAAATATTTGGTAAAAATTTAAGCTAGAGTTTTATAATGACGCACATGATACAAAATGCTCAAAAACAAGATGCAAAAAGCTGCATAAAGCTACTAAATCTAGCAATGGAGGATATCGCCTACAAGCTAAGTGGCTACGATGATCCTATTAAAAGTGATGAAATTTTAGAAATTTTTTTCAAAAGTGAGACAAATAGACTAAGCTATAAAAATATCTTTGTTTATAAAAACAACGAGGAAATTATCGCAGCGATGTGTGCTTACTTTGGTGGCGACGCGGAGCAGCTTGATAGAGAAATTTCACAGCATTTAAAAGCACTTGGCAAAGACGCCGAGGTAGAAAAAGAGTGTTTTGATGATGAGTTTTATATAGATAGTATCGCTGTCGATGAGAAATTTAGAGGGCAGGGACTGGCAAAAGAGCTCATAAGGCATTCATTTGTCGTAGCAAAAGAGCTGGGGCATAAAAAGGTTTCATTAATAGTAGATACAAATAAGCCAAAAGTTCGTAAATTTTACGAGAGCCTTGGCTTTAAATTTAACACCAAAAAGATCATAAATTTACACGAATACGACCACATGATAAAGGAGATAATATGAAAATATTTGAGGTAAATAACGTTCATTGCCAAAACTGCGCAAATACTATAAAAAACGCACTTGAAGATGACTTTGGCGAGATAAAAGTCGATCTTAGCAAAGAGCCAAGGCAAGTAAGCCTTGATATAAAAGATGGCGATGTAGAGAAATTTAAATCAGAAATGGCTGATCTGGGATTTGACGTTATAAAGGAGCTTTGATATGCCTTTAAAAGTCAAGCTAAATATAGCGGGAATGAGCTGTGTAAATTGCTCAAACGCTATCGAGAAAGTTTCTAAAAAGATAGATGGGGTGCTTGAAGCAAATGTAAATTTTGCAAATGCAAGCGGTGAGTTTGTCCTAAAAGACGCCAGCGTGCGTGAAGTTTTAGAGCAAAAGATAAAGAAGCTTGGCTACTTTGTGGCGACAAATATCGATGAATTTGAAGCCAAAAGAGACGAGCATATAACCTCGATAAGAAATAAATTTATATTTGCATTTATAACAAGCATCGTGATAATGGCGCTTGAGATGTTCGCACCTCACAGCTTGCTAGTAAATTTACTCATGCTAGTTTTAGCGTTTTTGGTGCTAGCTTTTAGTGGCAAAGACTTCTTTGCTCACGCCATAGAGGCTGTTAAAAACAAAAACTACGATATGAACGTGCTTGTAGCTCTTGGAAGTGGCAGCGCATTTTTATACTCGCTTTTTGTTGTGATCTTTTCAAATTTCATCCCAGATGATCTAAAAAATGTCTATGTCTCAGGCGCAGCGATGATAATAGCCTTTGTTTTGCTTGGCAAGTACCTTGAAGAGCGCTCAAAAGCAAAAGCTGGTGACTACCTAAAGACGCTACTTAAAATTTCACCAAAGACCGCCTTTTTGGTTATGCCAGATGGACATAGTAAAGAGGTAAATGTAAATGAGCTAAAAGTAGGCGACATCGTCATCGTAAAAAATGGCTACAACATCCCAAGTGATGGCGTGATAGTTCAAGGTGGCGCTGAGATAGATGCTTCTATGCTTACAGGAGAGAGCTTGCCAGTTTATAAAGAGGTGGGAGATAGCGTATTTGCCGGCACTCTAAACACAAATGGCTATATAAGCGTCAAGGTGACAAAGAGCTCTTTTGAGAGCTTGCTATCTCAAATTTTAAGCTTGTTAAGCGACGCTAGCTCTAAAAAGATGCCTATCGGACGGCTGGCTGACAAGATAGCAAACATCTTTGTGCCAAGCGTCGTGGCGATCTCAGTTCTTACATTTTTTATATGGATAATTTTTAGTGGAAATTTCGCCTATGCGATCTCTAGCGCGATCTGCGTGCTTATCATCTCATGCCCATGCGCACTGGGACTTGCCACGCCAATAGCAATCGTAAGCTCCCTCGCGCGTGGTGCAAAAGCTGGGATTTTGGTGAAAAATCCAGAGGTTTTGGAGCTTATAAAAGATGCTAAATTTGTAGCATTTGACAAAACTGGCACGCTAAGTAAGGGGCTAATCAGCGTCAAAAGTTCAAATTTGAGCGAAAAAGAGCTAGAGCTAGTGGCATCTGCTGAAAATTTAAGCGAGCATCCGATCTCAAAAGCGATCGTAAGATACGCAAAACAAAATTACATAAATTTACAAAAGCTAAATGGCAAATTCCAAAACGTAGTTGGTCAAGGCATCGTCTATGAAGACGAGAGTAACAAGATAATAATAGGTAACGAAAAGCTGCTCGCAGCAAACGATATCTTGCTAAATGAAGCAGATAGTGAAGCAACAAAAGAGGCTGCAAATGATGGAAGCGGCGTCATACTTTGTGTGCTAAATCAAAAATTTAGCGGCTTTTTAACGTTAAGTGATGAGCTAAAAAATGAAGCAAATGACGTTATAAACGAGCTTTCAAGGTTAAATTTACAAAGTGTGATACTCTCAGGCGATGATGAAAAAGTGGTTTCAAACATTGCAGCTAAGCTAAATGTGAGCGAATATTATGCAAATATGCTGCCTGAGGACAAATTTAACAAGGTAAAAGAGCTCATGAGCCGAGGTGGCGTGATCTTTGTTGGAGATGGCATAAACGACTCGCCATCACTTAAAGAGGCCAGTGTAGGTATCGCTATGAACTCAGGCTCAGATATCGCAAAGGGTGCCGGAGATATCGTGCTTGTTAAAAATGATTTGCAAGGCGTGACCGGACTAGTTAGACTAGCAAATGCTACTATGGCAAATATAAAAGAAAATTTGTTTTGGGCGTTTATGTATAACGCTATTTGTATTCCAGTGGCTGCTGGCGTATTTTATCCAGTCTTTGGGCTACTTTTAAATCCAGTTTATGGCTCAATGGCGATGTGTCTTAGCTCTGTTACTGTCGTTTTAAACGCACTTAGACTTAGATATTTACGACTTAAGGATTAAATTTGAAATTTGGAGAACTTTATAGCGTCGTAGCAGCTGCACTTGCTACAAATTTTAATAGCATTTTGGATGTTTCATCTTTTATGCGTATCAAAAAGACAAATGCGTGGATAACGCAGACAAATAGTGAGGCAAATAAGAAAGGTAACGAGCTTTATGCTAAATTTATTAAAGATGAGAGTAGTGCGGTTTTATGTGATGATTTTGTCATTTTAAAGTCAAAATTTGAGGCGAGCTACTATTTTTCATCTGCAAAAGATGATCTAGCTCAGTTTTATAAGGCTATAAATTTTCAGCCAAAAATGGGAGAGGTTGATAGCATCTCAAATCAACTAATCTTAATAGCAAATATTTTAAAAAATGAGGCAACGATTGAGTCGATGAAACTTCTTGCAGCCTTTAGTGTCTCGTTTTTCTTGCCTTATGCTAAACAGCTTTCAAAAGATATCCAAAAAGACGCAACTAGCAATTTTTATAAATCAATGGGATATTTTTTAGAGGATTTTTGCTTGGTTCTAGAAACTATTATTGGTAAGGCTTAGTCTTAAGCCTGTGCCATTTCTATCATTTGAGTTTTAATGCTTAAAATGTTATTTTGGATAGCTGACTGCTCTAAATTTAAGTAATGAAGCATTTGCATAGAATTACGATCTTTTAGGCTTTGGATGCTTGAAATTTTATGTGAAATATCTAGCTTTTGCTCTTGTAATTTTTCTAAGTCTTTTTGTAACTGTATGGCACTTGCTTTATTAATAATTATAGGGGAAATTTTAGCATCTTCTCTTTGTTCTACATGTACTTCATTGCTTCTAACAATATTTTTCTTGTCATAGCCAGAAGATACTAACATGCTTATTTTTGAGCTATTTGAAGAGATAGATGTATAGCCATCATGATAGAAAATATTTGAGTTCATATTCGCGTCTATTTGCATACCATCCTTCCTCTTATAGATTATTTTTATTTTAAACTATATTCAATAGAAAATTAAAATAGTTTTTAAAAAGTTATATTTTGAATTATATTTCTATATCCTTAAAGATAAATTATATTTATAACTTTTTTGCAACTTTATAGTTAAAATACCCAGTTAAGTGCTATTTTGTTAAAATCACGCAAAATTAATTAAAGGCAAAGCTATGAAAGAAGAGAAAAACGCATACAAAAAGATGTGGGAGGGCAGATTTAGCGAGGCTAGCTCGAAGCTGCTTGAGGAATTTAACGCCTCTATAAATTTTGATAAAAATCTTTTTGAAGAAGATATTGCCGGTAGCAAGGCTCACGCAAAGATGCTTGGAATTTGTGGAATTTTGAAAAAAGATGAGTCAGAGGCGATCATAAAGGGGCTTGATGAGGTTTTATCTGAGATAAGAGCAGGTAAATTTGAGTTTAAGCTAGAAGATGAAGATATACACATGGCAGTTGAGAAGCGACTTAGCCAGATCATCGGCGCCGAGCTTGGAGGTAGACTGCACACAGCTAGAAGCAGAAACGACCAAGTCGCGCTTGATTTTAAATTTTACGTTTTGAAGAAAAATTTAGAAATTTCATCTCTCATCAAAGAGCTCATCGCCACGCTTACAAATTTGGCAAAAAACCACAAAGATACGTTAATGCCAGGCTACACACATCTTCAGCACGCTCAGCCAGTAAGCCTTAGCTATCACTTGCTAGCATATGCATTTATGTTTAAAAGAGATTTCGAGCGTTTTGTTAGCTCATATGAGCGAAACAGCCTAAGTCCGCTTGGTTCAGCAGCCCTTGCAGGCACTCCTCATAAGATAGATAGAACTATCGTTGCAAGTGAGCTTGGCTTCGCAGGTTGCACGCAAAATGCGATGGATAGCGTGAGCGACCGTGATTTTGCGCTTGAGATTTTATTTAACATTAGCGTTTTTATGACGCACGCTTCTAGGCTTTGCGAGGAGCTCATACTTTGGAGCTCGCAAGAATTTGGCTTTATAAGCATTAGCGATGCTTATAGCACAGGAAGTTCCATTATGCCTCAAAAGAAAAATCCAGACGTTGCTGAACTCATACGCGGCAAAACTGGGCGTGTAAATGGAAATTTAGTAGCGCTACTAACTACGATGAAGGGTCTGCCACTTGCTTATAATAAAGATATGCAAGAAGATAAAGAGGGCGTGTTTGACAGCGTCTCGACCATTTTAAGCTCGGCTACCATCCTAAACGAGATGATAAAAACAGCTAAATTTAACGAAAAAAACATGCTAAAAGCTACAAAAACTGGGCATCTAAGTGCGACTGATTTGGCAGACTATCTAGTGCGTGAAAAAAATATCCCATTTAGAACGGCGCATTTTATCACAGGCAAAGCTGTCGCAAAGGCTGAAAGCTTGGGACTTGATTTGAGTGAATTAAACGAAGAGCAGCTAAAAAGTGTGGATAAAAATTTAGATGCAAATGCTATTAAATTTTTAGATCTTTATGCTTCCAAAGAGGCTCGTACTTCAAAAGGCGGCACGGCAAATAAAAGTGTTGATGAGCAGATAGAAATTTTAGATTACTGGCTTAAGAAAAAAGAGTTATAATTACGCAAAGTCTACAAATTTTAAAGGATGAAAAATGTTTTTTGATGGCAAGAATAAAGAGCTTTCTAGTAAAAATGAAGCTTTAGAGAGAGAAAATGAAGCTTTAAAGGCTGAAATTTTAGCACTTAAAAATGAGCTAAAAAATGCCAAAACTTGCGAGCCAAAAGAGCAAGCTAAGGATAAGCAAGAGGCTGTAAATTTATTGCTTTCAAGTTATCAAGATGGTATAAATTTCTTGCAATTAACAATGGAAGAAAACCTAAAAATGCTTGAAAGTATAAATGGACTAAATGAAAAGACTTTCAAAGAGACAGGCGAACTCAAGTCGCAAACGGCTGAAATTTTAAACTCGATCGAGCAAGTAAGCCAGATGAGTGGCGATCTCTCAAACGACGCCTCTTCGCTTGATGGAAGCGTAAATTCTATCGTTGAGATCATAAATCTCATAAAAGATATCTCAGATCAGACAAATTTACTAGCTCTAAATGCTGCTATTGAGGCGGCCCGTGCTGGTGAGCATGGACGAGGTTTTGCTGTCGTGGCAGATGAGGTTAGAAAGCTAGCTGAACGCACTCAAAAAGCAACCCTTGAAGTAGAAGTAAATATAAATGGACTTAAGCAAAGTGCGAATACGATGATCGAAATGAGTGAGAATTTCTCAAAAATTTCTGTAAATGCTATGAAAATTTTAGGTGGATTTGAAGGAAATATCTCAAGTGTAAATGCAAATACGCAAAATATCCTAAATCAAGCCCTAAACGTAACAAACGAGGTCAATGTAAGTAACGGCAAGATAGATCACATCAACATGAAGCTAAATGGATATAGAGGCGTGCTTTTAAATGAGTTTAATAAGATTCAAGATGTTCACGAGTGTAGATTTAGCAAATGGTATGAAAAAGATGTGAAAAATACTCTTGTAAAAGATGCCAAAATTCTCTCAAGTATCGCAGCTTATCATGAAAATGTTCATTATGGACTAGAAAAAGCGATGGTTATTTTTGCTGATAAAGATAAAGGAAATCTACCTGGCGTTGAAATATTAAAAGATGTCGAAAACTCAAGTAAAGTAGGTTTTGAAGAGTTGCTTGAAGCTATAAAGGCTGCCAGAAAATAGAATAAAATTTTAGACTCAGGCTTTGAGTCTAAAATTTATAAGTTATTAAAATGTGCTTTGTGGATCAGCTACGCCTTCGCTCCAGCCAAGCTTAGCTCCGCCAAGTAGGTGAAAATGCAGATGCATAACTTCTTGACCGCCGTTTTCACCGCAGTTTGTGATGAGGCGGTATCCGCTCTTATCAACGCCCATTAAGGTCGCTACTTCTTGGATAAATTTTGTCATCTCTCCCATTAAAATTGGATCCATCTCTTGGAAATTTTTATAGTGTTTTTTTGGGATGATTAGGATGTGGATCGGTGCTTTTGGATTTATGTCGTTAAAAGCTAGAAATTTCTCGCTTTCAAGCACTTTGTTGCAAGGGATTTCACCAGCTACGATCTTTTCAAATATGGTCATTTTAGCTCCTTTGAAATTTTGCAAAATTATATCAAAGTGTGCTTAAATTTCGTGCTCTTTATCTTGATTTTAACTCTTTTTCTATAAAATCGACTCAAAAATTTATAAAGGCAAAAAATTGCAAGATTTCGTTAATAAAATCAAAAATGAAATTTCAACGCTTGACGATTTGGAAAAAGTCAGGGTAGAAATTTTTGGCAAAAAGGGCATCTTGGCGCAAGGTTTTGCAAAGCTAAAAGAGCTTGGCGAAGATGAGAAAAAGGAATTTGCAGCAAATTTAAACAAGCAAAGAGATGAGCTTGGCGCGCTAATAGAAGCTAAAAAGGCTGAGCTTAGCGAGCAAGAGATAGATAACAAGATGAAAAAAGAGGCCGCTGATATCACGCTATTTAACGAGCCTGTTGCTAGTGGAGCGCTTCACCCTGTGATGGCTACGATGGATAAGATAATTGAATACTTTTTAGCTCTAAATTTCTCGCTCGAGACTGGGCCGCTTATAGAAGATGATTTTCACAACTTTGAGGCGCTAAATTTACCAAAATACCATCCAGCAAGGGACATGCAAGATACATTTTACCTAGATGATTTTAGGCTTTTAAGGACGCATACGAGTCCAGTTCAGGTGCGAACTATGCTAAATCAAAAGCCGCCCATTCGCATGATAGCGCCAGGCACCGTCTTTAGACGTGATATGGATTTAACGCATACACCGATGTTTCACCAGGTTGAGGGCCTTGTGGTGGAGGATGCTGAGAAAGTTAGCTTTGCAAATTTAAAATCAATGCTTGAGGGCTTTTTAAAGCACATGTTTGGCGATGTTGAAGTACGTTTTCGCCCTAGCTTCTTTCCATTTACGGAGCCTAGCGCAGAGGTTGATATTAGTTGTATATTCTGCCACGGCAAGGGCTGCAGAGTGTGCAAGCAGACTACTTGGCTTGAAGTGCTCGGATGCGGAGTCGTTGACCCAAATGTATTTAAGGCAGTTGGCTATAAAAATGTAAGTGGATACGCTTTTGGCCTTGGCGTTGAGAGATTTGCGATGTTGCTTCATAGAGTGCCTGATCTAAGGTCGCTTTTTGAGGGAGATTTAAGATTGTTGGAGCAGTTTAAATGATAATTTCAAAGCATTGGTTAAACGAGTGGATCGACCTTAGCGACGTTAGCGGCGAGACACTTTCAAAGACATTAAATTCTATCGGGCTAGAGGTTGATAGCTATAAAGAGATAAATTTACCAAAGAGTATTGTGGTTGGCTACATAAAAAGTAGAGAGAAGCACCCAGATGCCGATAAACTAAGCATTTGTCAAGTGGATGTTGGTGGAGAGACGCTTCAGATCGTGTGTGGGGCTAAAAATGTTGAAGCTGGCCAGTTTGTGCCAGTTGCACTTATTGGCACGACTATGCCAAATGGTCTTGAGATAAAAAAAGCAAAGCTAAGAGGTGTTGAGTCAAGTGGTATGATCTGCTCTTCAACTGAGCTAGGGCTACCTAAGACAAATGACGGCATCTTGCCACTTGATGAGAGTATCGGCAAGCTAAAACTTGGTACAAGTCTTAGCGAATTTGAGATATTTAAAGATACGATAATCGAAGTTGATGTCACAGCAAACAGAGGCGATTGCCAAAATTTACATGGCATCGCAAGAGAAATTTGTGCAGCGCTTGATTTAAATATGAAAGATAGCCACGAAGACGATGAAAGCGAAAATTTACTAGGTATTGGCAGAATAGCTTCTGTGCGAGCAGAGGATAAAGTAAGTGGGTCATTTTTGTATAAGGCTTTTGAGCTAAAAGAAGGGCTATATGAAAATCTAATAACTCGCATGCGTCTAGCATTAATAGAGTGCCAAAAGACAAATTTAGTAGAGAGACTGCTTGAATATGCGACATTTTGCACAGGCGTTTTATTTAGGGCTTATGATCACGCTAAACTAGTAAGTGAAGGTGAAAAGGCTGTTTTTGATATAAAAAATGGCGAAAATGGCGAATGTGTCGTTTATTGTGGGGATAAAAATTTAGGCATTGCTGGAATTTACCAAAGTGACATAGCAAGGGTGGATGAGAAGTCAAAAGTGATCCTAGTAGAAGCTAGCTATGTAAAGCCAGATGTAGTTTCAAAAGCTATTTTTGAAAATAAAAATTTACCAAAGGGTGATCAAATTTATCGCTCAAGTCGTGGCAGTGAGCCAAATTTAGCTTATGGTGCGGATTATTTATTTAAAAGGCTTGCTAATTTTAAAGATGCACTAAATCTCTTTGCTGGCTCACAGCAGTCGCTTTTAAACACCGAGCCTATAACACTAAGCATCTCTCTTTTTGAGCTTAAAAATATGATCGGTCAAGATATAGCTAGAAATGACGTCGTTAAAATTTTAAAGAAACTTGGCTTTGATATCGCAGTAAATGTTGAGCAAGAAAGCTTTAACGTAAAAGTGCCGTTATTTCGCCACGATATAGTAAATTCTCACGATGTTTGCGAAGAGATCGTAAGGATAGTAGGCATAGACAATATCGCCTCAAAACCACTAAATTTCTCTGAGAAAAATAGGCTAAATAAGACATATTTTGACTATAAAAACGCCCTAAATTTAAGGCGTAGAGCAGCAGATAATGGCTTTTTTGAAAGCGTGCACTATGTCTTTGATAGTGAGGACGAGCTTAACGAGCTAAATTTTAAACCATGCAAAGTCAAGATACTAAATCCTATAAACAACGAGTTAAATACACTTAGACCGACACTTGTTAATCACCTTCTAAGCTCAAGCGAGAAAAATATCAAAAACTCAAAACGCTCAGTTAGGCTATTTGAGCTTGGAGAAATTTTTGACGAAAATGCAAATCAGGGCTTAAATTTAGGCTTTGTTGCGTCTGGACTTTTAAAAGAGCCTACACTAATAAACGGCGCAAAGGGCGAGGAGGCAAATTTCTACGCATTTGCATCGATGGTGCAAAATGTCATAGGTAAATTTGAACTAAAACCTTGCCAGGGCATCTCATATCTTAGTCCATATGAACAAGCACACATCTATCAAAATGGCGAAAATATCGGCTATATCGGCAGAGTTGATGCAAGAGTAGAGGCAAAAAGAGATTTGCCAAAAACTTATGTTTGCGAGATTGATTTTACTAAGCTTAAATTTGAGCCAATTTTGGCAGTGCCTTATTCTAAATTTCAAAGCACTACAAGGGATCTTAGCCTCATCGTGCCTAAAAATTTCGAGGCTGGACGAATTTATGAGTGTATAAGAGGGCTAAATTTAAAAGAGCTAAAAGAATTTTTACCAGTTGATATCTACAAAGATGCGAAACTAAATGGCTCGATTAGTCTTAGCCTCAAATTTACATTCCAAGATATGGAAAAAACACTCGAGGATGACGATATAAACGCACTTATGGATAAAATTTTAAGCGAGCTAAAAGAGAAACTAAATATCGGAATAAGATGAGAATTTATCCATTAGAAAAAAGTCTAAATTTAACTATTAACGATATCGCAGCAGATAAGTCCATCTCGCATAGATGCGCGATTTTTTCGCTTTTAAGCGATAAGCCATCTCGCGTTAGAAACTATCTAAGAGCAGGCGATACGCTAAATACTTTAAAAATAGTTCAGCTCCTTGGCGCAAAGATCGAAGATAACGGCGATGAAATCACTATCACTCCACCGCAAAAGATAAAAGAGCCAAATGAAATTTTAGAGTGTGGCAATTCGGGCACAGCGATGAGGCTTTTTATGGGATTACTAGCCGCACAGGATGGCTTTTTCGTGCTAAGTGGCGATAGATATTTAAACTCACGTCCAATGGCTAGAATAGCAAAACCTCTAAATGATATGGGCGCAAAGATAGATGGTGCAAATAACGCAAACAACGCTCCGCTTTGCATAAGAGGGACTAAATTTGAAAGATTTGATTTTGATAGCAAGATCGCCTCAGCTCAGGTAAAAAGTGCGCTTTTGCTGGCGGCTCTTTACTCAAATGGCTGCAAATTTAGTGAGCCAGAGCTAAGCAGAGATCATACTGAGCGCATGCTTGCTGGCATGGGAGCTGATATAAAGCGCGATGACCTAGAAATCACGCTAGAGCCAATGAAAGCCCCGCTTGCGCCACTTAATATAGATGTGCCAAATGATCCGAGCTCTGCATTTTTCTTTGCAGTCGCAGCACTTATCATTCCGGGCTCACACACTATTTTAAAAAATATCTTGCTAAATAAAACTCGCATCGAAGCTTATAAAATTCTAGAAAAAATGGGAGCTGAGATAAAATTTCACAAAACCTCAAGTAAATACGAAGATATCGGTGATATCGAGGTTAAATACTCGCCAAACTTAAAAGGTGTAGAAGTTAGCGAAAATATCTCATGGCTCATCGACGAAGCTCCAGCTTTAGCCATCGCATTTGCCTGCGCTAAAGGCCAAAGTAAGCTGATAAATGCCAAAGAGCTTCGTGTAAAAGAGAGCGATAGGATAGCCGTCACGATAAATGCGTTAAAATCATGCGGTGTCGAGGCAAGTGAGCTTGAAGATGGTTTTATCATAAATGGTTCAGAGGCTAAATTTGCCACGATAGATAGCCACGGAGATCATAGGATCGCGATGAGCTTTGCCATACTTGGACTAAAATGTGGCATGCAGATAGAAAAGAGCGAATTTATCGCCACTTCGTTTCCAAATTTTGCTGAAATTTTAAAGAAAATGGGAGCTAGAGTTGAAGATTGAGCTTGCTAGTAGTTATGGATTTTGCTTTGGTGTAAAAAGGGCGATAAAGATTGCTGAAAATGCAGGAGATGCTGCGACCATTGGGCCCCTCATTCATAACAATGAAGAGATAAACAGGCTTGAGAAAAACTACAATGTAAAAACGCTTGAGGGCATAGACGAGTTAAAAGATGAGAAAAAGGCTATCATCCGTACTCATGGTATTACTAAAAATGACCTTGCGGAGCTAAAAAAAACCGATATAAAAGTAATCGATGCAACTTGCCCATTTGTGACAAAGCCGCAGCAAATTTGTGAAAAAATGAGTGAAGAGGGCTATGATGTGGTGATCTATGGCGACATGCACCACCCTGAGGTAAAAGGCGTGAAGTCATACGCCAAGGGTAACGTCTACGTCGTGCTTGAAGAGAGCGAGCTAGAGGGTATTAAATTTAAGCAAAAGGTTGCACTTGTTAGCCAAACGACTAGAAAAGTCGAGAAATTTATGCAAATCGCAAACTACCTCATGCTTCATGTAAAAGAGGTGCGTGTTTTTAACACCATCTGTAACGCAACATTTGAAAACCAAGAGGCTGCTAAAAATTTAGCAAAAAGAGCTGACGTGATGATAATAATCGGTGGAAAAAACAGCTCAAACACAAAACAACTCTACCTAATATCTAAAAATTTCTGCGAAGATAGCTACCTCATTGAAAGCGAAGAAGAGCTTGAAAAATCATGGTTTGAGGGCAAAAATTTGTGTGGCATAAGTGCTGGTGCTAGTACGCCTGACTGGATCATACAAAAAGTCGTTGATAGAATCAAAAAAGTATAAAATTTATCCTAGCTAAAGCCACAATTAACTATAATAAGCTAATTTGCCTCTACTGGCATAATAAAATTTAAAGGATCAAGATGGCTGTGAACAAAAGTGTTCAATTAGGAAAAGCAAAAGACGAAGATATCGAAGATATCGATTTTGCTGCGATGTTAGAGGAGTCTTTTAAAAAGACTGAAGAAGATAGTGACGCAAAGATCGTCAGTATCAATGGCGATGAGGTTTTAATCGACGTTGGCAAGAAGTCAGAAGGCATTTTAAATGTTTCTGAGATCACTGACGCAAACGGCAATCTGACGCATAAAGTTGGCGATACGATCAAAGTTGTAATAACTGGATCAAGAAATGGAAGACCTATAGTGTCGCACAAAAAAGCACTTAGAAAAGAGAAAGTTAAAGCTTTCATCGAAGCTTACGATCCTGATAATTCTGGCGAAATCGACGTAAAAGTAGTTGGAAAAAATAAAGGTGGTTTTATCACTCAAGACGCAAATGGCGTAGAATTTTTCTTACCAAGAACGCACAGTGGATTTAAAAACGCTGAGGGCGTAGTTGGAAAATCATACAAAGTAAGAGTTATAAAAGTTGATAAAGAAGAGAATAGCATCGTTGTCTCAAGAAAGAAAATTTTAGATGACGACCGCAAAAAACGCAAAGAAGCCCTATCAAACATAGTAGAAAACGATAGCGTTATAGAGGGTACAGTTAAGAAAATCACAACTTATGGTATGTTTGTTGATGTTGGCGGAGTTGATGGACTTGTGCATTACAGTGAGATAAGTTATAAAGGCCCAGTAAATCCTAGCTCATTATATAAAGAAGGTGATAAAGTTTTAGTTAAAGTTATCAGCTATGACAACGAAAAACGCCACTTGTCTTTATCTATCAAGGCAGCTACTCCAGATCCTTGGGAAGAGATCATAAATGATGGGCTAGAAGTTGGTGACACTATCAAAGTTACAGTTAGCAATATCGAGCCTTATGGTGCATTTGTTGATCTTGGAAATGATATTGAAGGATTTTTACATATATCTGAAATTTCATGGGACAAAAATATCAAAAATCCAAAAGATCACATCAATGAAGGCCAAGAAATAGATGTTGAAGTTATTGAAATTGATGCTAAAGGACACCGCCTAAGAGTAAGCCTTAAAAATTTACTTCCAAAGCCATTTGATGAGTTTAAGGCAAAACACAAAGAAGGTGACGTAGTAAAAGGCGTTGTGACAACTATCACAAATTTTGGTGCATTTGTTAGAGTGGGTTGCATTGAAGGCTTGTTGCATAACGAAGACGCATCTTGGGATAGAAACGATAAATGCAAAGACATGTTTAAAGCTGGTGACGAGCTTGAAGTAAAAATCATCAAAATCGATAGCGCTGAACAAAAAGTTTCACTCAGCCTAAAAGATCTAAAACAAAGTCCAGTTCAAGCATTTGCTGGTAAATTTAATGTAAGTGATATCGTAAAAGGAACAATTCGCGATATTAAAGACTTTGGCGTATTTGTAGAGCTTGGTGATAACGTTGATGCACTGATCCGCAAAGAAGATCTAGGCAGTGTAGATGTTAGCACACTTAAGATCGGCGATGAGATCGAAGCAGCTATTGCATTTATCGATGAGAAGAAAAATAGAATTCGCCTGAGCATACGCCGTTTAGCAAAACAAAAAGAGCGTGAAGTGTTAAATGAGATCAATGATAACGATGATAAAGTAACACTTGGCGATATCATAAAAGAACAATTACTTTAGTTTAAATGGGCAGACGCATACTTTTATTAGTAGTTGTCCTGCTATTTGTTATATTGGGTTTGGCTGGAATTTCTCTTGTTAAATTTGCAAGTGTAAATTTCAGTCAAATACCTGAAGAAAATATCACAAATGAGCAAAATTTAACCAAAAATACGACCAGTAATACCAACTGGATGAGTGAGCTAGCAACTATTAGAAAAAGGGATTATGTGCTGCCTGTAAATGAAATTTTTATAGAATACAACCGACCCAAAATAGAAAAACCAAAGATTACTGCATATGAGCTTTTGATAGATAAAAATGATATCTATTCAATGTTTTGTTTGATGCAGACTTTAAGAAAAAGTGAGGTCGATTTTACTGTTGTAAAAGATGGTGCAAAAAGCCAGATATTTTTAAATACTCAAGACTCTAAACTTCTACAAAATATCATTTTAGAACTAAGAGTTTATGATATCCACTCAAGTGTGAGAGAGGTAAAATTATGAAAACTATCATTGTTTGCGATGCGATACATCCAGTAGGTTTTGAACTTTTAAAGAAAGAGCAAGATATAAACGTAATAGACGCAGTTAATACGCCCAAAGATGAACTTTTAAAAATTTTAGGCGAGGCTGATGTTGCTATAACAAGAAGCTCAACTGAAGTAAACGAGGCCTTTTTAAACGCTGGTAAAAAACTAAAAGCTATCGTTAGAGCTGGTGTTGGTGTAGATAATGTCGATATAGAAGGATGCTCAAGGCGTGGCATAATAGCTATGAACGTTCCAACTGCAAACACTATTGCCGCGGTTGAGCTAACAATGGCGCATATGCTAGCTTCAGCTAGATCTCTTGAATACGCTCATAATGATCTAAAGCTAGATAGAATTTGGAAGCGTGAGAAATGGTATGGGGTTGAACTTTTTAAGAAAAAGCTTGGCGTGATCGGCTTTGGCAATATTGGCTCGAGAGTAGCTGTTCGTGCAAAAGCTTTTGGTATGGAGATTATCGCTTATGATCCATATATTGACCCATCTAAAGTTATCGATATGGGCGGTACTTATACTAAAAATTTTGATGATATTTTAGCATGTGATTTTATCACGATCCATACGCCAAAAACTAAAGAAACAACCAATATGATCGGCGCCAAAGAGATCGCAAAAATGAAAGATGGCGTAAGACTTATAAACTGCGCTAGAGGCGGTCTTTATAACGAAGAAGCGCTTTATGAAGGACTAAAAAGTGGCAAAATAGCATTCGCTGGTATTGATGTTTTTACAAGAGAGCCAGCAACTGATCATCCGCTTCTTGATCTAAACAATGTAAGTGTCACTCCACATCTTGGAGCAAATACGCTTGAATCACAGCGAAATATCGCAGTTGAGGCAGTCGAACAAGCTATTTTAGCAGCTCGCGGTATAAGCTATCCAAATGCGTTAAATTTACCTATAAAAACAGAAGATCTACCGCCATTTGTTGAGCCTTATATCGATCTTACAAGTAAGATGGCATTTCTTGCTGCACAGATAAATAAAAGCGTTATCAAGGCCATTCGTATCGAGACTCACGGTCAGATTAGCGAATATGCAAATTCAATGCTAACTTTTGCAATCGTAGGTGCTTTAAAAGAGAGTCTTGGTGATGCGATAAATTACGTAAATGCTAAATTCTTATGCGATGAAAAAGGAATAGTGACTGAAACTAGCCTTGGCGGAGATAGCATTTTTAAAAATAAAATCACAGTTCGCTTAACTACTGAAAATGGTATTGTAACCGTAGGTGGAACGGTATTTGGTGAAAATCAGCAACGTATCGTAACGATAAATGGTTTTAAGACCGACTTTAAGCCAAAAGGTAAGATGATTATCTTTAAAAACCATGATGTGCCAGGCGTTATTGCTCAGATTAGTAAAATTTTAGCTGATGAAAAGATTAATATCGCAGACTTCCGCCTTGGTAGAGATGATCACAATATGGCACTTGCTGTCATCTTGGTTGATGAACATATAAAAGCAGAAACGTTAGAGAGACTAAACGCACTTGAAGCTTGCGTTTGGGCTCAATACGCAGTTATATAAAATTTTGAAAGGATAAAAAATGGCTTCATATTCAATGGGCGATCTAAAAAAAGGGCTAAAGATTGAGATCGATGGCGTTCCTTATAAAATCGTAGAATATCAACACGTTAAACCGGGCAAAGGTGCAGCTTTTGTTCGTGCGAAAATCAAATCTTTTATCGACGGAAAAGTGCTTGAAAAGACTTTTCACGCAGGCGATAAATGCGAGCAACCACATCTTGAAGAAAAAGAGATGCAGTATCTTTATGATGATGGTGAGTATTGTCAATTTATGGATACGGTTACTTATGAACAAGTTGCTATTAGCGATGAGGATGTGGGTGATGTAAAAAAATGGATGATCGATGGCATGATGGTTGAAATTTTATTTCACAATGGCAATGCGATCGGCGTTGAAGTGCCACAAGTAGTCGAGCTAAAGATAGTTGAGACTCCACCAAATTTCAAGGGCGACACACAAGGTGGCAAAAAGCCAGCTACTCTTGAGAGTGGTGCGGTAGTTCAGATACCATTTCACGTACTTGAGGGCGAGATTATCCGTGTGGATACTGTTCGCGGTGAGTATATCGAGCGTGCAAATAAATAAAGCAGCTTAATCTTTCTTACTAAATTTACGTTTAGTAAATCTAATGCTTAGCTAAAGTCACTATTTAAAAAGTATTGGCTTTAGCAAAAACTTCATTTCTACATTGTAAAATTTCAAACAGTGTTAGCTTAGAATACACAAAATTTTTATATTTTATAAAAATCCAAATATAGCCAAATATC
>NZ_CABPUR010000001.1:445297-526731 GCF_902460665.1 Campylobacter concisus
AAAAATAGTATAAAATTACTTATTCAAAGTAAGATACTGTAAGATAATGGAAAGTTTAAGAGTTTTTATATTTTATTTTTAGCTACCTTAAATTCTTAAAATAATATATGTAAAATTAATAATATTGAATAAAGAATTTAAGACGAATCCAAAATAAAAATTAAATTAAAGCAATCCATGAAAATAGTTTAAAGACAAAGTGGTGGCTATGTTTTATGTAGTTAGGATCTATTTATATTTAATAGATAAAAGTACAACAGACAAAAAATTAAACTACTTGCTGATAAATATTTTTTTGAAATATTATTTTGAGAGAATATCTAGCTACATAAGAGTAGCTAGATAAGGAAAAATTTCTAAAAATTTTAGATTTTTAAAAGCTCAGCCTCTTTCTCTTTTACAAGAGTATCGATTTTTGCAGTGTAGGTGTCAGTTATCTTTTGAACCTCATCTTGCCCCTTTTTACTCTCGTCCTCAGTTATAGCTTTTTCTTTTTCAAGTTTTTTTACTTCATCATTTGCATCTTTTCTTATGTTTCTTATACTAACTTTGGCTTTTTCTCCCATTGATTTTGCATGTTTTGCATTTTCTTGGCGTTGCTCGACGGTCATAGGTGGAAAAAATAGCTTGACACTCTCACCATCACTATTTGGATTGACACCGATATTTGCTGCTTGGATAGCCGATGATATGGCTTTTATCATACTTTTTTCCCAAGGTGTGATAGCGATAGTTGAAGCGTCGCTTGTAAGCACAGTGGCTACTTGGTTGAGCGGGGTTGGCGAGCCGTAATAATCAACCATTACATGATCTACGATATTAATGTTTACCTTGCCCGTTCTAAGCGTTGTAAAGTCACGTTTTAATGAAGCTATTGCTTTTTCGCAGCCTTCTTTTTGTGTTTCGTAAATTTTATTTAGCATTGATGTCCTTTATTAGAAGTTTTGTACTTCGTTGATGATCTACTTTTAGTGATATTAAAACTTTGCGTTTATCGAGAGGGGGGTTAAATTTACACTCAAAAACACCATTTGTCATAGGTACTTTTTTAAAGCCATTAAAGCCAGTCATGAAAAAATTACCTTCACTAGCATTTGTATCGGTTTTGATGATTAGCTTGTCGATCGCATTATTTTGCGGATAGCCCTCTGGAAATATCCACTGGGCATTTAGAAATTTACTATTAAAAGTTAGTGCTATTTTGGTACCGTTCATTACTGGTGTTCTATAAAGATCGTAAACATCACTCTTGTCTGAAACCGCGCCTGAGTTTTGATTTAAAAGTGCTAAAAAGCCAAATTCCTTTGCAAGAGCAACCACTCTACTATCGATCTCGCCGTAAGGCACTGCGAAGTATTTTGGCTTATAGCCCATGTGTTTTTCAAAGGTTTCAACGCCCTTTTGAAAATCCTCTCTTAATGCCTCATCGCTAAGCTTCGTCATCCTTGGATGAGCATACGAGTGGTATCCAATCTCGCCATAAGCCTCAAGTTCTTTAATCTGATCAAAATCCAAATAATCGCCATATTTATTTGCACTGGCTTCCACATAAAGCATTAGTGCAAATGGATAGTTATACTCTTTAAATACACTAAGGGCCTTGTCATAGAAACTTTTATAACCATCATCTACAGTGATGACGATCCAGTTATCAGGTATTTTTTCGCCAGCATTTACAGCATCGACTAGCTTTGAGAGTTTAACGACTTCATAGCCATTATTTTTGAAATATTCAAACTGCTCTCTTAAATTTTTAATAGAAATATCAGTGCTTGTATGTCTTGGATCGTCAAAGCGATGATAGACTAAAATATGAGCGTCTGCTAAAGCAAATGTTAGCGTCAAGAATGACGCTAAAAGTGTTTTTATCATTGTTATTTTGCTGGAGTCTGTGGTGCACTAGGAGCTGATGGTACGTCGTTTGACTTTGGTATGACTAGAGATTTACTATCGACGCTATCAACGATAGAGCGTTTTAGATCTTTATTATAGAAGTATCCAAGTGCAAGTGTATTTAAGATAAATAAAATACCTACGATAAAAGTAAATTTAGCTAAAAATCCAGCTGGTCCTTTTGCTCCAAAAAGACTCTCGTTACTTCCGCTATATGCCCCAAGTCCGATAGATGAGCTTTTTTGAAGTAAAACAGCGATAGTTATGATGACAGCTAGAGCAAACTGTAAGATCAAAAATATTAAACTCACGAAATTTCCTTTAAATTTTTAAAAATAATTGTTTGCGATTATACAAGAAAAGATTTAAATTTTTAGTTAAAGTTCTTTTTCAAGCTCATAAAGCTCGTATCTTATGCCTTTAAAAAGCTCGGCTTGTTCTAAATTTATGAGCTTAAAGCACTCTTCAAGCACGCGAGCACTCTCCTGGGCACGCTTGAAATTTGCAGTGATTATCTCATCTAAATTTTCTCTAGCTTGCTCGCTTTTTGTGCTAGTTTTTAAAACGTCGTTTTGAGAATTTCTAAATTTTAAAAATTCTTTTTGCGGGATCTTTGCCTTGTGGCGGAGGGATTTTATCTTATAGGCGAGCTTGGCGTCATCAAAGACATATCTTTTCATATCTTCAACAACGCGAAGCCCTTCTTTTAGCCTATTTAGATTCGCATCTATTACTCGGTAGATGCGCTCATCTTTAGTCGTTTCTATTAAAAATTCCTAAAATTTGTAGTAATGATGTAAATAGATTTACAAAATCAAGATACAAAGCAACTGCGCCTTCAACTGGTGTTTCATAGTTTCCACGGATAATATTTTGCGTATCAAAAAGTATATATGCGCTAAATAGGATCGATGAAATACTTGCGATTATAAGTTGAAACATTGTACTTTTAACAAAGATATTGATAATAGCTGCTGCAACGATAACAATTAAGGTTATAAACAACATTTTACCCATTGTTGTAAAGTCACGTTTTGTATTCATTGCAAAGACACTTAATGCACCAAAAGCAACTGTTGTTAGTCCAAATGCTTGAGCTACGATACCAGCTCCACTTGGCATAGCCAAGATCGCTGAAAGTAGCGGAGTTAGCGTAAGGCCACTTATGAAAGTAAACGCAAATAGAAGTATTAAATTTAATCCCTCTTTACGTTTAGCTGCCATTAAGCCAAAAAGTAGTGCAAACTCGACTATAACAAGTCCCCAAAACAAAAATCTATTTGCCGCAAAAACGCCAGCTATGCTAATACCTACATAAGCGCCAGCTGTTGCTGAAAGTAGTGATGCTGCAAAAAGTTGATAAGTTTGTTTTATAAAAGTGCTTAGTGAGCTTTGAGAATACGCAAGTTCTTCTTGATTTTGTTTTGCGTAGTTCCTATCATACAGACTCATTTTATCTCCTTATGAATTTTTGAATGAGTTTAACCTAAAAAAATTAAACAATGAATAAAAAGAATTTTAACAAATTATATTAGTTAAAAATTTATATATTAAAGTATTTTTTAGATTAAATAAAAGTTGCTATAATCGCGTAAAAATATAAAAAACGGAGATGAATTTTTATGGATGACTCGCTACTTGAAGGTGCGGTAAAATTTATGGAAGATGGCTTTTTAGAGCATGAAGAGCTCTTTAAAAGTCTACAAAATAGACAAGACCCACATACCCTTTTTATATCCTGTGTTGATTCAAGAGTAGTACCGAATTTGATAACAAACTGCCTTCCAGGCGAGCTTTTTATGGTGCGAAATATCGCAAATATTGTGCCGCCTTATAGAGTGAGCGAGGAGTTTTTGGCAACGACTTCTGCTATCGAATATGCATTAGAGCTTTTAAATATCAAAAATATCATTATTTGCGGACACTCTGACTGTGGCGGATGTGCAGCGCTTTATATGGATGAAAAAAAGCTCAAAACCACGCCAAATGTTAGAAATTGGATAAAGCTAATAGAACCAATTAAGAGAGAAGTGCTTAAATTTACAAGCGACGATCCAGCAAAAATGGCGTGGCTAACTGAGAGATTAAATGTGATAAATTCGATCGAAAATATAATGACTTATCCAAATGTAAAAGAGGAGTATGAAAGAGGAAATCTTCAAATTTATGGCTGGCACTACATTATAGAAACCGGTGAAATTTTCAGCTACGATTTAAAGGAAGGTACATTCAAACTTCTAGCGGACAAAAGAGGTGAAAATGCGTAAAATTTTAACTATCATTTTGCTCTCATTTATAATGCTTTTTGGTGCTGAAAATAATAAAACACAAGAAGAAAATATACTAAGCCTAACAAATCAAATTTTAACTTTAAACAACCAAATCCAAATCATAAAAGCACAGCAAAAAGATACAAACTCAACAAAAGCTGATAATTCAAATTTAGCTGGACTTCAAAAGAAAAAAAATGACCTTTTGGAAAAAATTCCACTATATGTTATGCAGATTGAGGTAACTCAAAACGATATTGATAAATTTATTTTGCAAAAAAATAATTTAGAAAAAAAAGTAGCTAGATTAGAGAAGCAATCAAACAAAGATGCTTACGTTCAAAGTGCTATTGAGCTTGAGAAAATGAAGATAGATTATGCATACTTCTCAGCTTTAATTAATCTTGAAGAGATATTTAAAAAAGGCGCTAAAGCAAACTCTATAAAAGAGGTGATAGATAATGGACTTTTAAATCTACAAACAAATTCTTACGTCAGTATAAAAGAGCTAAAAGATTCTCTAAATGAGACTTCAAGCTCTTACGATAACGCATTTGCCGAGCTTGATCTAAAAAAAGAGACTGATGAGGAAATTTTAATCTATCTTAAAAACAATGCCGATCTTCTAAGCTCAAGCATGATCTTATCAGAGCTAAATTTAGTCGATACGGTCGAATATATAAATAAGCTAACTTCTATAAATTCGGCAAAATTTAACGTTGGTAAGATTGTAGTTATAATCGTAGTATTTTTATTTTTTGTCTCACTTACAAGAATTCTTGCCAAACTCACATACTGGCTTATGTCACTTATTGCATCAGGCGAAGGCGTAAAGGAAGCAAAGGATCAGATAGTAGATATCGTTAAAAAGCCTATCTCTGCACTTCTTATCATTTATGCACTAAATATTTGTATAGGTGTTGGCTTTTATCCAGTACCAGTGCCACTAACTCTAGCAAATATATTCTCGATCGTCTATATAGTCGCATTTTCATGGCTTGTTTTAACTATCCTAAATGGTTATGGCATAGTAATAATCGATAAAATTGCACAAAAGAGTAGACGAAAAGAGGTCGTAAATTTAGTTTTAAAAGTAGTCTATGTAATTGTATTAATAATCGCACTTTTACTAATTCTTCAAAAGCTTGGCTTTGATATATCAGCGCTCATAGCTTCACTTGGTATCGGTGGTCTTGCTGTTGCATTTGCTGCAAAAGACATCATCGCAAACTTCTTTGCTTCTGTTATGATGCTCTTTGATAACTCATTTTCGCAAGGAGATTGGATAGTTTGTGGTGATATAGAGGGTACTGTTGTTGAGGTTGGCTTTAGAAAGACGACTATTAGAAGTTTTGATAATGCTTTAATCTTTGTGCCAAACTCAAAACTAGCAAGTGATCCTGTTAGAAACTGGAGCAGAAGAAAGGTTGGTAGACGTATCAGAATGCTAATTGGCATTGAATATGGAGCGACAACTGATGAGATTAAAAAATGTGTAGATGATATAAAAACTATGTTGATAAATCATCCAGATATTGCTAAAAGTGAGGATATAACAGCAAAGAAAAAAGGGCTAAAATATAGACAAAGTATAGTTTCGGTTGATGATTATGCTGGATATAAATCAAATTTATTTGTCGTGGTTGATGATTTTGCAGATAGCTCAATAAATATCTTGGTTTATTGTTTTGCAAAGACTATCGTTTGGGGAGAATTTTTAGATGTCAAACAAGATGTAATGCTAAAGATTATGGATATTTTAAAGCAAAATGGTCTAAATTTCGCATTCCCAAGCCAAAGCTTGTATATTGAAAGTGTCAAAGATAAAATTTAAGGAGAAAACAATGAGTGATGATTTTGACTATGAAGAAGTAGAAGAAGACTACTCTGAATTTAATGACGATGAGGACGATAGTAGCGATAGTTATGACTATAATTACGATGAAAATGACTACAACTACGAAGATAGTGACGAGGATGAGGATAGTTACGACTCTTATTAAAAATACTTAATGAAATTTAATAGAATAAATTTACAGGGAGTTTTATTTGACACACGATTTTGTAGATCAAAGTAGTTATAAAGCGATCGATGATATCTATAAAACGATATTAGACGTTATGATAGCTGCGAATGCACTATCTTTGTTACTTTTTATGATCATAGCTACACCACTACTTTTTATGTGCTTATTATTTATAGCAGCTGGTATATTGCTTAGAATAAAATTCGACATAAAATATAGAGTATTAATATCTCTTGCATTTCACCTAAATATCATATTACTTGTTACTATTATTGTTACTACTATGGGTTGGAATACTGGAATTTGGATAATACTTGTTGGTGTAATTTTTATAAACTACTTCCTAGCGTTTGATTCAAAGAGTCTTACTTATATAATGGCATTTTTAGAATTAATCTTGCTTATACTTCTTTATTTTATTCATAAAGATGAGACGCCGCTGATCCCATCAGCTATACGAGGGACGATAGTCGTGTGCAGTATTGGTTTTGCTTTTTTTATTGTTTTAAGACTTTCAATGTTTGCAGGTGTTATCACTTCTAGTGGATATCAGCAAATAAGAAAAGAGACAGAAGAGCTTGAAAAAGATTCAAATCATGATTTTTTAACGCAGCTTTTAAATAGAAGAACAATAGAAAAAACTTTAAGATTTGAACTAATTGCCAACAAGGAAAGAAGCGGTAACACAAATTTAGTCATAATGCTAGGCGATATTGATAATTTTAAAAAAATAAACGATACATATGGGCATGACTGCGGTGATGAGGTCTTAAAAGATGTAGCCAGCGCTTTAAAGAAATCATTTAGAGGTAAAGACTATGTTTGCCGCTGGGGCGGAGAAGAATTTTTGATAATCTTGCCCGATACAAAGATAGAATTTATCCACGAAGTGAGTAAAAGGCTTAAAAAACAGATAAACAACGCAAAACTTCCAGATAAAACTCCAGTTACTATGACCTTTGGCATGCTAATATGTGCAAATGGTGTTGAGGTGGATTTTGAGCAAGCCATAACTTTAGTAGATAAGCTGCTTTATGAAGGAAAGCTAAATGGCAAAGACCGTATCGAATTAGAAATTTTAAAAAAGGGCTCGGATGCGTAGAATTTCACTCTATACGGCTCAAAAACTTATCATGCTTTCAATATTATTAACTCACGTTTGTTATTTTTTTATTTTTTTATTTATGAAAGAAGAAATTCTAGCAGTTATGAATGTATTTTCAGTTGCAACCTATCTTTTTCTTTTAAGGCTTATTTACGATAGCCCTGAAAATAACAAGATAACAATGGTAGTAGTCCAGCTTGAAATTTTATTTCATGCATTGGTTTGTATGCTGACACTTGGATGGGGATATGGATTTGGGTTATTGTTTTTAGCATCGTCGCTAATACTGTTTTTTACCTCATTTACCTATAAATTTTTTAACTACATAATAGTTGCAGTGCAAATAATTTTATCTATAGCCTGCTATGTATATTTAGATGGCCAGCCTGTAAAAGATTTTGACGGCTTTAAAGATCTACTTTTTGTTTTTAACTTAAGCATGGTTTGTATATTTTCGGTTGTTATTTCGTACCTTTTGGAAAGTTCAAATTTATTTATATTTTTAAGTATCTTAGAGGAAAAAGAGATGGCTGAAAATATCTTAAATCACGATCCATTAACAGGACTTTTAAATCGTACTTCGATGCAGAAAATTTTAAGTCAAAACGATCTTTATAAAAATAGGGACTTTGCTATCGTTATGTGCGATATTGATAACTTTAAAAAGATAAACGACACTTATGGACACGGCGCAGGAGATGCTGTTTTAAAAAGCTTATCAGGCATATTTAAAAGCACATTTAGAGATAAAGATAGAGTAGCTAGATTTGGCGGAGAAGAATTTTTAGCAGTCGTCTTGGGCGTAAAAAAAGACGCAGCTGTAAGTATCGTAGAGCGTGTGAGGGAGACTTTGAGTAAAAATATAGTTGAGTTTGAAAACATAAAGATTAAAGCAACTATGACTTTTGGAGTAGTTGCTCATGATGGTATGGGAGAATTTAGCTTAGAAAAGATGATAAAACAAGCTGATAATCTACTTTATGCTGGTAAGCGAAGTGGTAAAAATATCGTTATGAGTGCGGATTACGACCCAAAAGCATAAATTTAGAGGCATGAGCCTCTAAATTTTAATGTCCATACATTATGTTTGGTAACCAAAGAGAAATTTGTGGTATATAAGTAACCAAGATAAGGCCAAAGAACAAAGTAAGTGTCCACGGCAAGCATGCCATGATGACCTCTTTTAGATTCATATTTGTAAGACCGCTTGCGACAAATAAATTTAGTCCAACAGGCGGAGTCACCATACCTATCTCCATATTTACAACTAAGATAATGCCAAAGTGTATCGGATCTATGCCAAGTTGCGTTGAAATCGGAAGCAATAGTGGAACCATGATCATGATGACGCTTGAAGGCTCCATAAACTGACCCATGATAAAGAGCAAGATATTTACAAATATCAAAAATCCTATCATGCCGATATTTGCGTCAAGTATCATAGAAGCGATCGCTTGAGGGATCTGCTCGCTAGTTAGCAAATATGCAAAAACAACGGCATTTGCGATGATGAAAAATATCATAGCTGTTGTAAGGGCTGAGTCTAAGCAGATATCCCAAAGATCTTTTATCTTTATATCTCTATAGATAAAAAGTGAGATAAATAGCGCATAGACCGCACTTGCCGCAGCAGCTTCAGTTGGAGTAAAAATTCCTCCATAAATTCCGCCGATGACCACGACAACGATTAAAAGCGCCCAAAATGCTTTTGCAAATTTCTGCACTCTCACTTTAAACGGCTCAGCCTTAGTCGCTTTAAAGCCAAGCTTTTTTGCGCCAACATAAGTTTGAACAAGCATAAAAGCTCCAAGCATAAGACCTGGCACGACGCCTGCCATAAAGAGCTTGCCAATACTTACCTCAGCAGTTACGCCATAAACTATCATAACAACTGAAGGCGGGATCAAAATTCCAAGTGAGCCAGCCGTAGTTATGCCGCCCACCGCGTACTCTTTTGGATAGCCGGCCTCTTTTATCGCTGCAAACATAATTGAGCCAATAGCTACAACCGTCGCAGGCGAGCTTCCAGAGACCGCTGCAAAGATGATGCAGGCAAATATCGCACTCATAGGCAAACCACCTGGCAAGTGTCCGACCATAGACTTTGCAAAGTCGATAATACGCCTTGCTGAACCACCTTTACTTAGTAAATTTCCAGCCAAGATAAACATCGGTATCGCCATTAGCGAAAATTTATTGATACCATCAAATATAAGCTGTGGGATCGTAGCGATGTCTATATCTGTGAAAAATATCATCGTCAAAACCGTACTTGTGCCTAGCGAAACCGCCACTGGCACGCCTATTAGCATTAGCGCAAAAAGTAGGATAAATAAAAATGCTATTGTCATCTTTTTTCTCCTTAATCTTTGACTACGCTACCATGAGCTAGCTCATGTGCTTCGTTGCTTACGACATTTTCTGCAGGCGTTAGAGCTACTTTTATGGCTTTTTCAGTCGAGCGGTAGCTAGCTGTAACGAAGGCTATTGGAAGCACTACCATAGGTACCCATTGTGGTATGCCAAGGTCTATTATCATCTGCTCGATCTCGTGAAGAATTTGTAGATAATCAATCGAATAGACTGCGATAAATAACAAAAACACAGTAGTTAGTACATGAGAGAAGATTAAACACGCTTTTGCAAGGGCTGGTGGAAATTTTTCCACCAAAATAGTCACACTGACGTGAATGCCCTTATTAAAGCCATATGCCGCGGCAAAAAACGCCGACCAGATAAAAAGATAGTTTGATAGCTCGCTTGCCCAAGACCAGCTTTTATCGAAAAAATATCTAGCCATAACATTTGCAAAGGCTAGCAATGTTCCACTAGCTAGCCCAACTACTGCGATAGTTTTATTTAGTGAGGCTATCGCTATATCAAGGACATTAAAAAAACTCTTCATTATTTTGTCCCAAGAGTCTTTTCTATGAGGTCTTTACCGATAACATCATAAAATTTAGGATAGATTGACTGCATAACCTTTTGCCACTCGGCTTTTTGTGCGTCATCGATTTTATAAATTTCTAGTTTTTTACTAGCGGCGATGTATTTTTCAAGCTCAGCTATGACGTGAGCGTCCTCTTTTGCCGTCTCTTCTCTCTCAAAAGCTGTTGCTTCGCTTAGAGCTTGTTTTACAGTTGCTTTTAGATCATCTGGTAGCTTGCTCCAAAATTTATCGCTCATAACGACTAAATAGCCCAAATATCCGTGACTTGAAAGTGTAAGCGAGCTTTGAACTTCGTGAAATTTTGAGTTATAGAAATTTGAAAGTGGGTTTTCTGTCGCATCAACTACGCCTTGTTGAAGTGCAGAGTAAACCTCTGAAAATGGCAGAACTTGTGGGTTGCCACCAACTACTTTAATTTGTTCTTCAAGTACCTTTGAGCTTTGGATTCTAAATTTTTGTCCTTTTGCATCTTCTGGCACAAGAACTGGCTTTTTGCTTGAGCTAAAGTGTTTAAATCCAGCATCCCAATAATCAAGCGCCACAAAGCCTTTTTTTGTAACAAGGGTTTTTAGCTCCTCGCCGACCTCGCCGTCTTGGACCTTATGAAGGTGCTCTGCGTCTTTAAAAATGAAAGGTAGGTCAAATAGCTGAAACTGCGGTACTATCGGTGTAAATTTTGAAAAACTTGGAGCTGCCATTTGAACATTGCCAAGCTTTAATGCACCAAAAACTCTATCATCATCAAGTAGTTGTGCTGATGGGAAAACTTGAACTTTTAGCTTGCCACCACTTAGCTCCTCAGCACGTTTAGCAAAAAAGTCAGCTGCCTTGCCCTTTGGCGTAGAAGCTGCAACAACGTGAGCAAATTTGATCGTATAGACCTTGTCTGCACCAAATGCTAAGCCACTGATGGCACAAGTAAAAAGTAAAGCTTGCAAGAATTTCATCTTTTATCCTTTGTAATGGTTTTGTTAAACACATTATAAATTTCAAAAATAAAAATTTAGAAATTTTGTTTCGTAAATTCACAGCTATTTATTTTTATATGTGTATTTTAGTAACAATTATGCTCTTAAAAGCTAATTTAGATTTTTGAAAAATTTTATAGTTTTTCAATAACTAAACTTTTAAAGTATATTTGTTACTTTTTTACACATAAAATTTATTTTATTTTTACTTTTAATAAATTTTTTGAATCTATTTAACCAAATGCACGGGATATTTTGCTCTAAGTTTGCTTTTTCATAAGCTTAAAAGCCAGCCAAAAAATGTAAGTTTAGGTTTGCTTAAATTTAGCCTATATTTTGTGGCTAAATTTAAAAGATTTTTGTTTATTAATTTTTTATGGCTATAATACGAAACAACAAATTTTATTATTAAGGAATTATTATGTTTGAACTTAGAAAACTTCCATTTGATGCAAATAGCAATGCAGTAGTTAGCGCAAAAACCTGTGAATACCACTACGGCAAGCATCATGCAACTTACGTAGCAAATTTAAACAATCTTATAAAAGATACAAAATTTGCTAACGCATCTTTTTATGAAATTCTAACAAATAGCGAAGGTGGGCTTTATAACAACGTTGCTCAAGTTTACAACCACGACTTTTACTGGGACTGCATCGCTAAAAAAAGCGAGATGTCAAGCGAGCTAAAAGCTGCGATCGAGGCAAATTTCGCTAATTTTAAAGAGGAATTTTTAAAAGCAGCTACAACGCTTTTTGGCTCAGGCTGGGCGTGGCTTGTATTTGATCCAAGCAGTAAAAAGCTAGAGATCGTACAAACTAGCAATGCAAAAACTCCAGTGAGTGACGGCAAAGTGCCACTTTTAGTCGTTGATGTTTGGGAGCACGCTTACTACATCGACAACTTCAACGCTCGCCCAAAATACCTAGAGACATTTTATGAGAATATAAACTGGGAATTTGTAAGCAAAGCTTACGAGTGGGCGCAAAAAGAGGGCCTTGGCTCAGTTGAGTTTTACACAAAAGAGCTTCATAAATAATATCTGGCGGGGCTTACCCGCCTTTAAATTTCTACTTTTATCTAAATTTTTAAAGTCATAAAATTTATCAGTAAGAACTACCTTGTTTTAAAAGAAAGTGTAACTTCAAAAATGGCTCAAAATTTTGTTTTAGCAAACAATTTCTCTTAAATTTAAAGCCAGTGTGAGTTATCTCAACTTCAAATTTCTACTTTGTTAAAAATTTTAAATACACTGCTAAATTTATGAGCTATGAACATGATCTTTACCAATTCAAAAAGGTACAAATTACTCGTTTTATCTATCTGCCCTATTATGGCTAAGCGGTTTTATGCTTAAATTTAAAGCAACTAAACAAAAACTAGCGTAGGCCATCTTGTCTTTAAATTTATTAGCAAAACTTGATTTGATATTTAAAAATGTTGGGGCAATATTTACTGCTTCAAAAGTGCCCAGAGCTGTATCAATATTAGGCAGGAGTAGCTTAAAATTCAAAAGCCACTCAGCCAAATTTACTCAATTTATCTTTTTGAAGTGTATAAATTTATACCATTTTGTAAGCGTTTTAGCCCCTCAAGCACTCTGGCTCTTTGGGTTGCTATGTTCATACGGAGAAAAAATCTATCTCCCCTGTAAGCATTGCCGTCATTTAGCCATAGTCCAGCTTTGTCACGCAAGAAATTCATAAAGTCGCTCGAATCCTCGCAAAACGCGCTGCAATCAAGCCATAAAAGATAAGTCGCATTTGAAGGCAGAAGCTTTACTGGCAAATTTTGCTCTTTTATGAAATTTATAACGACTTTTTTGTTTTCAAAGAGATAATTTCTAAGCTCATCAAGCCATGTTTGACTATCATTAAATGCCGCTATTGTCGCAGTTATCGCAAATGCGTTTGCCTCACCTATCTCATCATAATTTACAGCTGCATTTATTCTGGCACGTATTTGCTCATTTGGCGTGACGATGGCTGAGCTTTGAAGTCCAGCTATATTAAAGGCTTTTGTAGGTGAGATGCACGTGACTGAGTTATTTTTGCACTCTTCGCTAACACTGATAAATGGTACGTAGCTTAATCCAGGATCTGTTATGTCGCAGTGGATCTCATCGCTGATAACCAAAACATCGTGCTTATAGCAAAGCTCGCCTATTTTTTTAAGCGTCTCTTTGTCCCAAATTTTTCCTATTGGATTGTGAGGATTGCAAAGAAGCATCATAGTTGTTAGTGGCTGAGCTAGCTTTGCCTCAAGGTCTTCAAAATCAATCTCATAAGAGCCATCTTTATAGACAAGGTCGTTTGATAAAATTTCACGGCCGTTGTTTTTTATGCAGTTAAAAAATACATGATAGACAGGAGCCTGAACTAAAATTTGATCTCCTGGATTACTAAATCTTCTAATCGCAGTTGAAATCGCTGGTATAACGCCAGTGCAAAAGCACATCCAATCGTTTTCAAAGCTAACATCATGACGCCTCTTCCACCAGCCTTTAATCGCTTCGTTCCACTCTTTTGGGATAAATGAGTAGCCAAAGACGCCATTATCAAGACGCTTTTGTAGGGCATTTAAAATTTCAGGTGCAGCCTTAAAATCCATATCAGCAACCCACATTGGCAAAACATCGTTTTTCATTCGCCACTTCGATGAGTTGGTGCCATCTCTGCTAATAAGCGTATCAAAATCGTACTTCATAGCTTTTCCTTAAAATAAAATTTTAAATCAATTATAACCCAAAAGATACTAATATAATTTGAAATTTTCTCTCAATTTAATATTTCAAAAGGAAAAATGATGAAATTAGCTCAGGCTCTCATTTTAAGGGCCGATACACAAAAACGTTTAGAGCAGTTAAAAGGCAGGTTACTCGATAATGCAAAAATGCAAGAAAATGAAAGGCCTAGCGAAGATCCAAAGCTTCTTTTAAAAGAGCTTGATAGGCTAAGCGATGAGCTATTTAGACTGATCTTGGCTATAAATTTAACAAACTCGAGTGCAAAATTTGAAGGCGCGAGTCTAACTGAAATGATCGCTAAAAAAGATACGCTAAGCCAAAAAGCAAGCGTGCTTAGGGAATTTGCCAAAAGCGCAAGCCAAAAGGTCGATCTTTACTCAAATAGTGAGATAAAAATTTTAAGTAGTGTTGATGTAGCCATGCTTCAAAAGCAAATAGACGAGCTTTCTAAAGAGATCAGAGAGCTAGATATGAAGCTACAAGAGGCAAACTGGCAAGTTGATCTTGTAGAGTAAAATTTATGGTGAAAATGTAGCTAAAGGCGAGTAAAAAGAAAAATTTATTAGGCTTGCGGGGAGAGAGCAAAAGCTTAAATTTATCCCAGCAATTTAAAAAATGCATTCTTAAAAATAAATGTTACTACCACTTACTGATTTAGCTACGTTTTGGGTGGGTTTGGGGAAGATTAATCTTTATTATGTAAGATTTCACAAATTTTTAAAAGGAAATTTATGAAACTTGACACATTGATCGTAAAGGGCATTGAAGCTAAAAATAATCCAAATAAAGCTGTCATTCCGCCTATTTTTTTAGCAAGTACATTTGTGCAAGATGATCTTGAAAATTTTCAAGAATTTGCATATTCGCGTGGTGGCAACCCAACCAAAAAAGCATTTGATGAAATTTTTGCAAAAGTTGAAGGCAGCAAATACGCTTTTAGTTTTGGCTCAGGCATGGCCGCAACAGCAGCTGCACTTAGCCTTATAAAAACGGGACAAAAGGTCCTACTAAATAGCAACGTTTATGGCGGCACTTATAGATATGTCACGACTGTTTTTGAAAGCCACGGCATAAAGAGCGAATTTATAGATGATCTAAATTTTTTAAGCGAAGATGATATAAGTGACGATGTGGCAGCGATATTCATCGAAACTCCGTCAAATCCTCTCTTAAGAGTGACAGATATCGCTAGAATTTCAAAGATCGCTCACAAAAAGGGCGCTCTAGTCATCGTGGATAACACATTTTTGACGCCTTACTATCAAAAAGTGCTTGAGCACGGAGCTGACATCGTGGTATATAGCGCTACAAAGTATATCGGCGGACACGCTGACGTGATCGCTGGTATCGTTACGCTAAACGATGATGCTTTGGCCGAAAAGATAAAATTTGCTAAAAACACACTTGGTGGCATCATAAGCCCGATGGACGCATACTACCTAATACGTGGGCTTAAAACGCTTAGCGTTAGGTTTGATAGACAAACACAAAATACCCATAAAATAATCAAATTTTTGCAGAATAATGACGCTGTTAGCGTGGTGCATTTTGCCGGCTCATATAGCGAGCAAGAGGCAAAGATGCAAGCGGCTCAAGCAAGTGACATCGGTGCTCTCATCTCATTTGAACTAGATGAAAAATATGATGTAAATAAATTTGTAAAATCGCTAGAAATTTTTGATCTAGCAGTGAGCCTTGGAGGTGTGGAAAGCCTCATTTGTAGGCCTGCGACGATGACACATGAGGCATATCCAAAAGAGGTGCTAGATAAGATTGGTATAAAGCAAAACTTGCTTCGCCTAGCCATCGGTATCGAAAACGCTGATGATCTAATAGCAGATCTTGATCAAGCATTTAAAAAAGCAAAAAAATAATAAAGGAGATAGATATGGCAACTACAAAATTTAAAGGTAGTGATGTAAATTTAAGTGGAAATGAGGTCTTTGTAGGCTCTTATGCGCCTGAAGCAAAAGTCGTAGCACAAGATCTTAGCGAGTTTAACGTAGGCGGAAATAATGGCGTAGAAGTACTTGTTTGCTTGCCGTCACTTGATACTGGTGTTTGCGCAGCAGAGGCTCGTAAATTTAACGAAAAAGTAGCTGGCAAACACGGCGTAAAACTAAGCATCATCTCAAATGATTTGCCATTTGCGATGGGGAGATTTTGCACGACTGAAGGTATAAAAAATTTACGTGTAGGAAGTGACTTTAGATACGGAGAATTTGCTAAAAACTATGGCGTTTTAATGAGCGATGGCCCACTAAAAGGACTACTTGCAAGAGCGGTATTTGTCATCAATGATGGCGTAATAATTCACAAACAAATCGTCCCTGAAGTGACAGAAGAGCCAAACTACGATGCTGTATTTGACGCTATTAAAAGTAGCGGTAGTTGCGGTTGTGGCTGCCATTAAAAAGGACGTTATCTAAGCATCTATTTGATGCTTAGATAATTAATCTTAGTCAAATAGAGATTTTTCAAAAGATTTTACTACAAAGCTTTTTCTATGAAGGCTCGAATAGCCAAACTTGGCAATGACATCTAGGTGCGCCTTTGTGCCGTATCCTTTGTGCCCAGCAAAGCCATACTTTGAGTAAATTTTATCCCAGCCTTTCATTAAACTATCACGACTAACCTTTGCTAATATGCTAGCAGCGCTTACCCCAGCGACTTTGCTATCAGCCTTTATCATCGTTGTGATACCAACGCCATAGTCTAAATTTCCATCGTAAATGATCTCAAAACCCTCAAAGTGCGCCTTAAAAATTTTGAGCGCTCGTCTTAAGCACTCACTTAGCCCAAGTTCGTCTATTTGGACGTTTGAGAAGTAGATAATGAGAAAATTTGAGCTTTTTATAATCTCTTTAAAAAGTTCCTCACGCTTTTTTGCGGTTAGTTTTTTGGAGTCGTTTAGGCCTGAAATTTCTTTATTTAGCACGCAGGCCGCTACGCTTAAAGGCCCAGCTAAAGCCCCACGTCCAGCCTCATCTATGCCACAAATTTTTGCCATTAAAGTCCGATATCCTCACTAAAATATGGTCTTAGCTCATCAAGTGGCACGCTAATTTGCTCCTCATTTAAAAAGGTAAGACCAAGTGGCGAAAGTACAAAATTTTCGCTAACTCCTGCTGTTGCGAGGATTGCTTTTAGATGAGGATCGTTCATATCTTTAAAAATCTGCTTTAACTTTAGCTTCTTGTTGGTTTTAAGCAAGACGACATCGCAGCTAGTTTTGTTATTTTTATAGGTGCAGATGCTTTTTATTTTGTCATTTATATAGTAGATGTTATCTAGGCTTTCAAATTGGTTATTTGGCCATTTTTTACGTTCACTTTTTAGGTCATAAAGTGTCGAGAGTAATTTATTTTTATTTTTTTTAGCCGATTCTTTGGCAAATATATCGTTAATTATAGCTTCGTATCTTGTGCCATTTGCTTCGGTCATTTGGATGCCAATATTTAGCATTTCATACTCTTTTTCTTTTTTAATAGTCGCATTATAGGCTTTGTTTTTAACGATTATTTTGCCCTTTAGCTCGCCATTTTCATTTTTAACGTCTAAATTTATCTTATCAGATACAGCATTTAGCGATGAAATTTCACTGATATTTTGCTCAAGATTACCTTTTTCGTAGTCATATTTTGTACCATCAAAAAAGATATGTCCGCTTATCTTGGCCGGCACTTTAAAGCTCTTACTTTGCTTAAAATTTTCAAATTCATCTTTAAAATAGTTCATATAAACTTCAAATTTTATACCATTTGCCTCGCCAATAAATTTATAAAATTTTGCCCAGTTTTCGTGATTTATCTCATAGCCAAATAGGCTTACTATAAGTATAAAAATCCCAATAAATGCTCTCATGTCCGTCCTTCATAGTTTTTTTGATTATAGCTTCTTTACTTTAAGCTTTTAAAACAATAATCAAATAAAGGTTTAAATTTATAAACCTAGACTCCACCTAGAAAATGGCAAAATTTCGCATTTTATGCCCTCAAGGCTAAGCTCAGCTTGGTTTGCAACGCTGATTATCTGAAGCTTACTTACACCCAGCTCTTTTAAGCTTACGTGGAGTTTTTTAAATTTCAAAAAGATAATCTCTGGTGCAGAAAACGGCACACAGATGATCGCGATCTTCCTTTTATTAAGGAAGAAATCAATCTCTTTTGTGTAGTAAATTTCATCTTTAAATTTAAGCAATTCGCAAAAAACTACATTTGCAAAGACAGCTAAAAAATCCTTTTTTAGATACAAAGCGTTACGAAGTGCAAAATTTGTAAAGTAGAGTTTTTTGCTCGTGCTGCTCTCATCTAAATTTGGCACTAATTCTATAAAACCATTTTCATTAAGGCTGGCTACTGCGCTATAGACACTATCTTTTGAAATTTTCATCTGCTCTTTTAAATTTTTATAAATACCAAAAGCGCTAAATATATCGTGACATTTTGGAGCACACTCTTTTAATATGCCAATACTTTGATCATTTAAATTCGCTTTTAAAAGCTGCTGCAAGTGAGAAGTGACTTCGCTTGAGTCCAAAAAAGCGCTTGCGATCTCATTTCCATGAGCCAAAAAATAGCTAAAAAACATATCTTGGTCTAAATTTTTCTTAAAAAATAGTATAAATTCTTCGTAGTCAAGGTAGTTTAAATTTATGTGCGCAAAGCCATCAAGCGACAGAGAAAGTTCTTTGCTTGTAAAGATAATATTTTCAAGCGGAAGTTCATCCAGGAAGCTCAAATTTTTAAGGTCTTCCGCATGCAAATTTTCAACAGCTAGTGCCTTTATTTGCATATTTTTTTCTAAAAATTCTTTTAAATTAGCCAGAAGCGGTCCTTTGTCTATTCTTAGATCTTCTAAATTTACATAAAGCCTCTCCTCGCTTTTATAATGACTCAAAAATTCATAAATAAGTGTTGTTTTGCCACTTGAAATAGGTCCAATTATTAGTGTTTTTGGCGAGATGATCTCATATTTTCTAGGGATAAATTTACTTGATTTAAGCGGCTGATTGTAATAAAGCTCTAGTTGGTTCATTTTCTCCCCTTTGTAAGATGTATATGTAAATTTTTGCTATACCTTCAGAACCCCCCCCCGTTATAAGCGCGATCTCATCGCTCGTTAGTTCATAAAGCTCAAAAACAAGTTTGTCTATTTTTTCGTCACTTGCCTTGATTTTGTCGTTTAGTGCGTCGATATTTTCTTTGGCTTCTAGCTTTTCATCAAGAGTTAAAGTAGGCATGTGTTTCTCATAAAGCTTGATTTTTTCATTGGCTTTTAAAATCTCATCAACTAAATTTATTATCTCGTTTGCTAAATTTTCATTTTGCGGCGTTATTTGGGGAATAGGCAAAATTTCTAAGCGATTTATTTTTATTTCGCCTTCAAGTCCGCCTCCAGCATAGAAAAAGTTGAAAATTTTATAAACACCTATTGAATTTAAAAAAGCTAATAAAAATTTTAAATTTTCGCCAGTTATACAATATGCAGTATTGTCTGGAATATTATTATTTGTATCGTAAGCAAATTTTGGGCTTTGCACCATTCTGGCACATAAAATTTTCTCTTTTTCAAATTCCTCCAAATATGCACAGTTTCGTAGATTATAAGGTGTGGCTCCTTTATCAGAGCGCTTGGAAAGTTTTGGCTCAAATTTATCAAGATATAGTTTTAGCTTAGGAAAATTATCTATATTGATGCGAGGCTCGGTGCCATATCCATTATGGATATTTATGAGCCACAGCCCAGCCCACTCATAGTCATAACGCTTTATGTCTCGACCCCTTAAGATCGGTCTAATGAGCTTTTGTATCTGTTTTCTTTCGTCCCCAATGCAAGTGCTTAAAATTTTGTCACGAGTGTCGCTATCGATAATGAAAGCTTCGTTTAATCCAGTTAAAATTCCACGATAAATATTCACATCCCAATCTTTTAATGGCTTTGCGACTTTTTCGATCTTGCTTTTTAGCTCAAATTTGCTCTTATCAAGGAAAGTGAAATTTGTTTTGTTTAGCGTGGATTGTGGTATTTGGATAAATTTTTGTGCTTTTAAATTTATGGAGCTTGAAGCCAGGAAATTAAATTTTGAATTTTCACCGGCTCTTATTTTTCTAAAAATAGTAATCGCGCTATCTACGCTCGCGTCTTCAAAAACTTTAACCCCAGCAAAATCGATAATATGTGTTATTTGCGTATTTTCTAGTATAAATTTACGTAAATTTTTACCATAGCTGGCACGGAAAAATTTATTTGAACATATAAAACCTAAAAACCCATTTTCTTTTAGGTGCGTAATGCCAAGCTCATAAAAATAGACAAACAAATCAGCCGTGCCACTATAAGCTTTATATTTTTGTAGGGCTGGCTTTTGCTCTTTTATCGCCTCTTGTCTGACATAGGGAGGATTGCCGATAACGATATCAAATTTAAAGTTAAAAGGAAATTCTAAAAGCGAGTTTGCAGCTACTAAATTTTTACTAAGATCTGTCAAAACTCGTCCCTTTGCAGCTGTGCGGAGCCAAAGAGACAGTCTGGCGATATCGACCGCATCGGTATTTATATCTACGCCGTAAAGATTATTTTCTAAAATCGTGCTTTCTATATCGTAAAGTCCCAAACCCTCTCCCTCATATACTTTTCGGCAAGTGTCTAATGCGCTATGTTCGGCAATGAGAAATTCCAAAGCTTGGTTTAAAAACGCACCAGAACCACAAGCTGGATCAAGTATCTTAAGAGATAAAAGCCACTCGCGGTAAGCATAAATTTTATCTTTGATCTCACTTTCTGCTTTGGTTAATTTTTTGGGATTTTTTGGTGCTAGTAGCTCATTTAGATCAAGCCCTAGCTCATCTTTTTTAGCTTTGCAAAGCGTGCCAAGCGAATTGTCAATTATAAATTCTGTTATAAACTCTGGCGTATAAAATATGCCATCTTTTTTACGTTTGCTTTGTTTAGCATCAAATTCGCCACCATTTATTTGTGCATTTAACTCTTCAAGATCGTTTAATGAGCTTTCAAAAATATGTCCTAGGATATTTACACCGATGTCGCTTAAAAAGTCATAGTCACTTAAAAATTGCGCCTCAAGCACGCTATCATCTATCTTTAGCCCATCAAGCTCAGTATCTGTGGCAAAAAGTCCGCCATTGTAGCGTTTGATATCAAGGCGTTCACTGCCTTCATCAATGGCTTTAAAGTAAATTTTGTAAAAGTCATAAAAGCTTAGCTCGGTAACTTGGTTTTGAAATTTATCTTTTATCTCGGCTATCGTGCGAAGTCTTAGTAGTCCGCGGTCTTCAGCAAATAGTATAAAGACAAACCTGTCGCATAGTTTTTGAGTCAGGCTTAAAAGCCTATTTTTATCAATGCTAGCATTGTTTTTGCAAATATTTTTGAAAAGAGTAAGTCTAAAAGCGCTAAAGTCTTTATAAAATTTGTTTGAAATCTCACGCTCGTGAGTGGCAAATTTCTCTTTTAGCTTTAGCGGCAGATCTATGCTAATGCTCTCAAAGCTAAGCAGCAAATGAAGCCTTTTAAACTCGTCAAAGCTTGCTGTAAAAAGGTCAAATTTTTCAAATGTTGTTTTATTGCCGATGTAAAAGCGCAGTTCATTAAAATTTGAAACAACGACATATTTGGCATTTTCATTTGAGATAAAATAGCGAAAAGCTTGATCTACCGGGCTAAGTTCGCGGTTGGATGGAGTTTTATCAAGATGCTGTGTGGTCTGATCTTTTAGCTCGATCACGCATCTAACTTCGCCATTTATAAGTATCGCCCCATCTGCTTTTTTGCCGTCAGTTTCGTTCTTTTTCTCGCGCTCAAGATTGAAATTTGTAGGATCAGTAGTATCCAAAGTGTAGCCAAGGCAGTTTTCAAAGATATCTTTTAGAAATTGCGTTTGAAATTTCTCTTCTTTGAAATTCTTAATGTCGCTAGCTTTTGCTTGATATATTTGTAAATTTGAATAACGCCTCTTGAGCTTTTCCTCATCTTGTTCTTGGGCTAATAAGAATTTTGTATTAAAGATTGACATTTTTTACTCTTTAAAATTTTAATTTTTAGAATTTTATCTTTTTAAATTTTATACCTTCCTTATTAAAAGGAAATAATTAATCAAAATTCATCAAAAAATAACGTTTTTCTTGACAACTATAATAGCTTTTTTGTAAAATCGCGTTCTCTTTACGAAAAGACAAGCGTCTTTGCTCGTACGATCGCTTGATCCTATGCGAGTTATTTTGATGTAAAGAGGTCGCGAGTTTGCGACAAGTTCTTTTTAAAGGAAAACACATGGAAAGAATCAGGTTAAAGCTAAAAGCTTACGACCATAGAGTTCTAGACCGCACTGTTGCAGCAATCGTAGAAGCTGTCAAACGAACAGGTGCCGACGTTCGTGGCCCGGTACCAATGCCTACAAAGATCAAACGCTATACAGTCTTAAAATCTCCACACATCAACAAAGACTCACGTGAGCAGTTTGAGATGAGAATACACGCTCGTATGCTTGACATCGTAGCTGCTACTCCAGAAACTGTAGATAGCCTAACAAAACTCGACCTAGCTCCAGAAGTTAATGTCGAAGTTCGTGCGATGAAATAAGCGGACAAAAGGATAAGAGTATGGAATATATTGTAGAAAAAATAGGCATGAGTAGAACGATTGCCACGAAGAGTACGCCAGTTACACTACTTAAGCTAGTTGAGGCTAAAGTATGTGAGATCGACGAAAACAAACGTGCTATCGTAGCGTATGCCCACACTAAAGCAAACAACAAAGCTATCGCTGGTCAGCAAAAGAAATACAATCTGACAGCAGAATTTAACAAATTTGCTACGCTTGAAGTAGCTAATAGCGAAGTTGGAAACCTAGACTTTACACCATTAAATGAGGCTAAAATTTTAAAAGTTAGCTTTAACTCAAAAGGTAGAGGTTACCAAGGTGTAGTAAAAAGACATGGTTTTGGTGGTGGTCCAAAAAGCCACGGCTCACGTTTCCACAGACGCCACGGTTCAATTGGTAACTGCGAATGGCCAGGTCGTGTTCAACCAGGTATGAAAATGGCAGGACACATGGGCAATGAGAAAGTTACTGTTAAAAACGAGCTAATAAGCTTTGACGCTCAAAATGGCATCGTAGTTGTAAAAGGTTGCGTTCCTGGTCACAATGGTGCAATGGGTAAAATAAGGATTGTAAAATGAGTAAAATTCACGTATTAAACGATAAATTTGAAAATTCAGGCGAATTAGAGCTTCCTGCAAGCTACGCTGAAGTAAATCCGCACAACCTATATCTTTATGTAAAATCTTACCTTGCTGGTATAAGAGCAAATTCGGCTCACACTAAAAGCCGTGCTTTTGTAAGCGGTGGTGGTAAAAAACCATGGAGACAAAAAGGACGTGGTGGTGCAAGAGCGGGTTCAACTAGAACTAACGTTTGGGTAGGCGGTGCAGTTGCATTTGGTCCAACAAACGAGAAAAACTATTTTCAAAAAGTCAATAAAAAACAAAAAAGACTAGCTCTTGAGTACGCTTTGGCAGTAAAAGCACAAGATGGTAAAATTTTCGCAGTAGATAGCATCTCAATCGAGTCTGGAAAGACAAAAGATGCAGCTAATATCATCAAAAATTTAAAAGTAAAAGACGCACTTATCGTTAAAGATTTACTAGACGATAAAACACTACTTGCTTTTAGAAATTTAGCAAACTGCTATGTAGTAGATGCAAATGAGGTAAATGCTTATCTTGTCTCTACATTTAGTTCGGTTATTATTGAAAAAGCTGCACTAAAAACTATAACAAAAGAGGGCTAAAATGGCGGATATAACTGATATCAAAACAATTATTTATACAGAAAAAACTCTAGGCCTTCAAGAACAAGGCGTTGTTGTTATCCAAACTTCACCAAGAGTTACAAAAAACAGCTTAAAAGCGGTTTTGCAAGAGTATTTTGGAGTAACGCCTGTTCGCGTAAATTCACTTAGAATTAGCGGCAAGGTTAAGCGTTTTAGAGGAAGAGCAGGCCAACGTGACGAGATAAAGAAATTCTACGTTAAGTTACCTGAAGGCGTAAGCCTAGAAAATACGGAGGCGTAAGATGGCTATAAAATCATATAAACCATATACACCTAGTCGTAGATATATGACTGGACTAAGCTCTGAAGATATAACAGCTAAACCAAGCGTTAGAAGCTTGCTTGTTAAAATACCTGCATCTGGCGGTAGAAATAACAATGGTCGTATAACTTCAAGACATAAAGAAGCAGGTGCAAAAAAACTTTATCGTATCATCGACTTTAAACGTCGCAAATTTGGTATAGAAGGTAAAGTTGAAGCGATCGAGTACGATCCAAACAGAAACTGCCGTATCGCTCTTATAGCTTACAAAGATGGTGAAAAACGCTATATCATTAGACCAAATGGCCTAAATGTTGGCGACGTTATCGCATCTATCGATGAGGGCTCACTAGATATTAAACCAGGTAACGCTATGAAGTTAAGATTTATCCCAGTTGGTACTATCGTTCATAACGTAGAGCTAAAGCCTGGTAAAGGCGCTCAGATAGCTCGTTCAGCTGGCGGTTATGCTCAGCTAATGGGCAAAGAAGAGAAGTATGTTATCTTAAGAATGCCAAGTGGCGAGATGAGACAAGTACTAGCTGAGTGTATGGCAAGTATTGGTGTAGTTGGCAACGAAGACTGGGCTAATATCACTATCGGTAAAGCCGGACGTAATCGCCACCGCGGTATCCGCCCACAAACACGTGGTTCTGCTATGAACCCAGTTGATCACCCACACGGTGGTGGTGAAGGTAAGAAAAATTCAGGCCGTCACCCAGTTACTCCATGGGGTAAACCAACTAAAGGTGCTAAGACTCGCCGTAAAAAAGCTAGCGATAAGCTTATAATTTCAAGAAGGAAAGGAAAATAGAGATGGCAAGATCACTCAAAAAAGGTCCTTTCGTAGATGATCATGTAATGAAAAAAGTTATTGCCGCAAAAAATGCAAACGATAACAAACCAATCAAAACTTGGTCAAGACGTAGCACGATTGTACCTGAAATGATTGGACTAACATTTAACGTTCACAATGGCAAGAGCTTTATTCCTGTATATGTTACAGAAAATCATATAGGCTATAAACTTGGCGAATTTGCTCCAACACGCACATTTAAGGGTCATAAAGGCTCAGTGCAAAAGAAAATCGGCAAGTAAGGGAAGATAATATGAGTAAAGCAATTATAAAATTCGTAAGACTTTCTCCTACAAAAGCAAGACTTATAGCAAGAGAAGTTCAAGGCATGAATGCCGAGCTAGCACTTGCAAGCTTGCAATTTATGCCAAATCGTGGTGCTAAATTTATAGCAAACGCTATTAGCTCAGCAGTAGCAAATGGCGGATTTGAGCCAGAAGAGGTTGTAGTAACTAGTTGCCGCGTTGATGCTGGTCCTGTATTAAAGAGATTTAGACCAAGAGCAAGAGGAACAGCGAGCAAAATTCGCAAACCTACTTCTCATGTAATGGTAGAAGTATCTAAACCTGAAAAGAAGGAAGCATAATATGGGACAAAAAGTAAATCCAATAGGTCTTAGACTAGGAATTAACCGCAACTGGGAATCTAGATGGTTTCCAACCAAACAAAGTCTTCCTGAAAATATCGGTGAAGATTACAAAATTCGTGCATTTTTAAAGAAAAAGCTTTACTATGCAGGAATTAGCCAAATTCTAATCGAAAGAACGGCTAAAAAACTTCGTGTAACCGTAGTTGCAGCTCGTCCTGGTATCATCATCGGCAAAAAAGGTCAAGATGTTGAAAATCTAAAGAACGAAGTTAGCAAACTTATCGGTAAAGAAGTAAATGTAAATATCAAAGAAGAAAGAAAAGCTCAAGCTTCAGCTCAACTTGCTGCTGAAAACGTAGCTATGCAACTTGAAAAGCGTGTCGCATTTAGACGTGCTATGAAAAAAGTTATCCAAGGTGCTCAAAAATCAGGCGCTAAAGGTATCAAAATTTCAGTTGCTGGTCGTTTAGGTGGTGCTGAGATGGCAAGAACCGAGTGGTATCTAGAAGGTCGCGTTCCGCTTCATACTCTTAGAGCAAAGATAGATTATGGTGTAGCTGAGGCTCATACGACTTATGGAAACATAGGTATTAAAGTATGGATTTTTAAAGGTGAGGTTCTTCAAAAAGGTGTTCAACCTGAGAAAACTGAAGAAGAAGCACCTAAGAAAACACGTAGAGCAAGAAGAGGTAAATAATTATGTTGATGCCTAAAAGAACGAAATTTCGTAAGCAAATGAAAGGTCGCAACCGTGGTTATGCGACTCGTGGAGCATCTTTAGCAACTGGCGAATTTGCACTTAAAGCTGTTGAAGCTGGCAGAATAAATTCTCGCCAAATAGAAGCTGCTCGTCAAGCTCTAACTCGTCACGTAAAAAGACAGGCTAAAATTTGGATTAGGGTTTTCCCTGATAAGCCACTTACTAAAAAACCTCTACAAACTCGTATGGGTAAGGGTAAGGCTGGAGTTGAAGAGTGGGTTATGAATATCAAACCTGGTCGTATAATATTTGAAATGGCTGGTGTTAGCGAAGAGTTGGCTCGTGAAGCTCTAACTTTGGCTTTACACAAACTTCCTTTCAAATCAAAATTTGTAACGCGAGAGAGTGAAAATGAAATATACTGAGTTAAAAGATAAGAGCGTTGCAGAATTAAACGCGTTGCTAAAAGAGAAAAAGGTGCTTTTATTTACTTTAAGACAAAAGCTAAAAACTATGCAGTTAAGCAACCCTAATGAGATTAGTGCTGTTCGCAAAGAGATAGCTCAGATCAACACTGCAATTAGTGCAACAAGACAAGGGGCGTAAAATGGCATTAAAAAGAGAAATTCAAGGTGTTGTTTTACAAAAAGCTGGAGATAAAACAGCTACTATTTTGGTAGAAAGACGCGTTATGCATCCAAGATACCATAAATTTGTAAAACGCTTTAAAAAGTATTTAGTTCACGATGAGAAAAATGAGACAAGAGCAGGCGATACAGTTGTTGCAATCGAGTGCAGACCGCTTTCAGCTCGTAAGAATTTTCGCTTAAAAACTGTATTGGCAAAGGGAGTTGAGTAATGATTCAAAGTTTTACAAGACTTGCAGTTGCTGATAATAGTGGTGCAAAAGAGTTAATGTGTATAAAAGTTCTTGGTGGCAGCAAAAGAAGATACGCTACACTTGGCGATATCATAGTTTGCTCTGTTAAAAAAGCTCTTCCAAATGGAAAGATCAAAAAAGGACAAGTTGTAAAAGCTGTTGTTGTAAGAACTAAAAAAGAGGTTCAAAGAGATAATGGTTCGCTAATCCGCTTTGACGAGAATGCAGCTGTTATACTTGATAGCAAAAAAGAGCCAGTCGGCACTCGTATTTTTGGACCAGTTGGACGTGAAGTTAGATATGCTAACTTTATGAAGATTGTTTCGCTAGCTCCGGAGGTTTTATAATGGCTAATGTAAAATTTAAAGTCAAAAAAGGCGATACCGTTAAGATTATCGCTGGTGACGATAAAGGCAAAACTGGTAAGATTTTAGCAGTTCTTGCAAAAAAAGGTCAGGTTATAGTTGAGGGATGTAAAATAGCTAAAAAAGCTATCAAACCAAGCGAAAAAACTCCAAATGGTGGTCACGTAAATAAAGAGATGCCAATTGACATATCAAATGTCGCGAAAGTTGAAGGATAAGAGATATGAGTAGATTAAAAGATAAATTTAACGAAACTATCAAGCCAGCTCTCGTAAAAGAATTTGACATCAAAAATCCAATGCTTATCCCTGCACTTGAGAAAATTGTGATCAGTGTAGGCGCTGGAGACTCTGCTAAAGATCAGAAAGTGCTTCAAAATATGGCTGATACCATTTCACTTATCGCTGGACAAAAAGCAGTTATCACTGATGCTAAAAAATCAGTTGCTGGCTTTAAAGTTCGCGAAGGTTTCCCTGTTGGTATCAAAGTAACTTTGAGAAAAGAGCAAATGTATGCTTTCTTAGATAAGCTAATCAGCGTTGCTCTTCCAAGAGTTAAAGATTTCCGTGGTCTTCCAAAAAATGGCTTTGATGGACGTGGAAACTATAACTTCGGTCTTAGCGAGCAGCTAATGTTTCCAGAGGTTGAGTATGATAAAATTTTACGAACTCATGGTATGAATATTACGATTGCTACTACGGCTAAAAATGATAAAGAGGCATTCAAATTGCTAGAGCTATTTGGTGTGCCGTTTGCAAAAGGAAAGTAAAATGGCAAAGAAATCAATGATAGCAAAAGCTGCACGCAAGCCAAAATTTGCGGTTCGTGGCTATACTAGATGCCAAATTTGCGGTCGTCCGCACTCTGTTTATAAAGATTTTGGAATTTGCCGTGTTTGCCTAAGAAAAATGGCTAACGAAGGTCTAATACCTGGTCTTAAAAAAGCAAGTTGGTAAGGAAGAGAAATGTTAAACGATTTAATATCAGATGGATTAACACGCATTAGAAATGCAAGTATGAGAAAGCTTGAAACTGCGAAATTGCTTCATTCTAAGGTTGTTGAGGCTACTCTTTCTATCCTTGCAGCAAAAGGCTATGTAGAGAGCTACAACGTTATCGAAGAAGGTAACAAGAAATTTATAAATGTAGTTTTAAAGTATGATGAGTACGGCAGAAGCGTTATAAACGAGCTTAAAAGGGTTTCAAAACCTGGTCGTCGTGTTTATCAAGGCAAAGACGACATTAAGCGTTTTAAAAATGGTTACGGAACAGTTATCGTTAGCACAAGTAAAGGCGTTATGAGCGGTATTGAAGCAAGTAAGGCTGGCGTTGGCGGCGAAGTTCTTTGTACGGTTTGGTAATAAACTGCATTAAACGCTATTTAACCTTATGATTTTAAGGTTAAATTTTTAGCTTGGTAAAATTTTAGATTTTGCCAAAGCTAAATTTAGAAATTCAAATGAAGGTTTCGTCAAATTTGACGATAAAATTTACGGCATTGTGGTGTTTATTCGTAAATGTAGGAACACCCTAGACAAGTAAAGGAAAAAAATGTCACGTATTGGAAAACAGCCTATCGCTATCCCAAGTGGTGTAGACGTTAGCGTTGAAAATAATGTCCTAAAATTTAAAAAGGGCAATCATATAAAAGAGCTTGACACAAAAGGTCATGTTGATGTCAAGGTAGAAAATGGTCATATAGTTTTTGCTCCAAAGGGCGAAGATCGCCAAAGTAGAGCTTACTGGGGAACATATAGAGCACTTGCTAATAATATCGTAACTGGTATCACTGCGGGATTTACTCGCCAGCTTGAGATCAACGGCGTTGGTTATAAAGCAGCTGCAAAAGGTAAAATTTTAGAGCTTTCTCTTGGTTTTTCACACCTTATCAACTATGAGCTACCAGCAGGCGTTGAAGCTAGTGTTGAGAAAAACGTTATTACTATCAAAGGCGATGACAAACAAGTAGTAGGTCAAGTGGCTGCTCAAGTTAGAGGATTTAGACCACCTGAGCCATATAAAGGTAAGGGCGTTAAATATCTAGAAGAACGTATCATCCGCAAAGCGGGCAAGACATCTAAGAAGTAAGGAGCGGTAAATGACAGCAAAAGTACTAAAAAGAAAAATCGCTCTTAGAATTAAGAGAAAAAGAAGAATCAGAGGTAAAATTTCTGGTGTTGCATCTTGCCCAAGAGTTTCTATTTTCAAATCAAACAGAACTCTTTATGTTCAAGCGATTGATGACGTTACAGCTACTACACTAGCTGCGGTTGATGGCAGAAAGATAGGCATAAAAGCAAATAAAGAAGGTGCGGTCACTTTAGCTAAAGAATTTGCTAAGGCTTTAAAAGCTAAGAAGATAGATGTTGCAGTTTTTGATAGAAATGGTTATTTGTATCATGGCGTTATCGCAGCATTTGCTGAAGCTTTAAGAGAAAATGGCATCAAGCTATAACCCAAAGGAAAATCGATGGAAAAATATAATAGAGAAGAATTTGAAGAAGTAATCGTCGATATCGGTCGGGTTACAAAGGTTGTTAAAGGTGGTCGTAGATTTAGATTTACAGCTTTAGTTGTTGTTGGTAATAGAAATGGCCTAGTTGGTTTTGGATATGGCAAAGCTAAAGAGGTGCCAGATGCGATGAGAAAAGCGATTGACGACGCATTTAAAAATATTATCCACGTTAAGATCAAAGGCACAACTATCCCTCATGATGTAGAGGTAAAATATAACGCAAGTAGAATGCTACTTCGCCCAGCTAGCGAGGGTACTGGTGTTATCGCTGGTGGTAGTGCACGTCCTATTATCGAGCTTGCAGGTATTAAGGATATCCTTACTAAATCACTTGGCTCAAACAACTCAGCAAACGTCGTTCGTGCTACTATAAAAGCACTTAGTTTGCTAAAAAGCTAAGAGAAAGGAGTTAAGATGGCATTAGAAAAATTAACACCTGCCGCAGGTTCAACTCATGCAACCAAAAGAATAGGTCGTGGTCAAGGTAGCGGCAATGGCAAAACTGCTGGCAAAGGTAACAAAGGTCAAAGAGCAAGAAAAGGCTACAATGAGAAAAGAGGTTTTGAGGGCGGACAACAACCACTTCAAAGACGTCTTCCAAAAGTAGGCTTTACTTCTAAATTTGAAAAACCTTATGTTATTAATGTCGAGAAAATTGCAGCTATAAAAGAGCTTGCTGAAATTTCAATAGCAACAATAGCTAGCGTTCATAAAATTTCAAAGAGCGTTACTAAGATAAAACTAATCGGTGCAAGCGCAAAAGCTCTTGCTTCTAAGATCAAAGACGAGAACGTTAGCGTTAGCGGAACAAAATAATGGATAAAACACTGACCAACAAGATTTTAATCACGTTGGCATTTTTGTTCGCATACAGGATACTGGCTTATGTGCCAGTTCCTGGTGTTAATGTCGACGTAATTAAAGAATTTTTTAATTCAAACAATAGCAATGCCTTGGGCTTATTTAATATGTTTAGTGGTAAGGCTGCTGAGCGTTTAAGTATTATCTCTTTAGGTATCATGCCTTACATTACAGCTTCGATCATTATGGAGCTTTTAGCAGCAACATTTCCAAAATTAGGTCAGATGAAAAAAGAGCGTGACGGTATGCAAAAGTACATGCAAATCATACGTTATGCAACCATCGTTATCACTCTTGTACAATCAATCGGTGTTTCTATCGGACTTCAAAGTTTAAGTGGACGCGGTGGCGAACAAGCTATCATGATAGATATAAATTTATTTATCGCGATCTCTGCTGTATCTATGCTAACTGGAACTATGCTACTTATGTGGATAGGTGAGCAAATAACACAACGTGGTATAGGCAACGGCATAAGTCTTATCATCTTTGCTGGTATCGTCTCTGGTATACCTAGTGCGATCGGTGGAACTGTAAATTTGGTAAATACTTCTGAGATGAATTTTCTAACAGTTATCGCTATTTTGGTGATTATATTAGCTACTATTGGTGCTATTATATTTGTCGAGATGGGCGAAAGGCGTATCCCTATTTCTTACTCAAGAAAAGTGATAATGGAAAATCAAAACAAACGTATAATGAACTATATACCGATCAAAGTAAATTTAAGCGGTGTTATTCCACCGATATTTGCTAGTGCGATTTTGATGTTTCCAAGTACTATTTTGCAGGCTAGCACAAATCCAGTAATCCAGGCTATCAACGACTTTTTAAGTCCAAATGGCTATATGTTTAACTTTTTAACATTTTTATTTATTATCTTCTTTGCGTTTTTCTACGCATCGATAGTATTTAACACAAAAGATATAAGTGAAAATTTAAAAAAACAAGGCGGATTTATTCCAGGCGTTAGACCAGGCGAGAGTACAGCTAGCTATCTAAATGAAGTAGCTGGCAGGCTAACTTTGGGCGGTGCTTTATACTTGGGTATCATTTCAACACTACCTTGGGTGCTTGTAAAGACTATGGGTGTTCCATTTTATTTTGGTGGCACATCAGTACTTATCGTGGTTTCAGTAGCACTTGATACGATGAGGCGTATAGAAGCTCAGTCTTATACAAACAAATACCAAACTCTAAGCGCAGTAGGTCTATAAAATGGCTATCACGCTTAAAAGACCAGCTGAGATAGAGAAAATGAGAGCGGCGAACAAGATCGTCGCTCGAACTCTTGATCACATTTCTACGATTATAAAGCCTGGAATTTCCCTTCTTGAGATAGATAAAATTTGTGAAGATATGATAAGGGCTGCTGGGGCAAAACCTGCTTTTAAAGGTCTTTATGGCTTTCCAAATGCAGCTTGCATAAGCGTCAATGAAGTGGTGATCCACGGAATCCCAAATGAATACAAACTAAAAGAGGGTGATATCGTTAGCGTTGATATCGGCTCAAATTTAGATGGTTATTTTGGTGATTCGGCTAGGACATTTGGAGTTGGTAAAATTTCAAAAGAAGACGAGGCTTTGATCGCTTGCTCAAAAGATGCACTATATTTTGCGATTGACTATATAAGAGCTGGTATGCATTTTAAAGAAATTTGCTACGAGCTTGAGAAATTTATTCTTGGTAGAGGTTATGTGCCTTTACGTGGATATTGCGGTCACGGTATAGGAAAAAGGCCACACGAAGAGCCAGAAATTCCAAACTATCTTGAGGGGCATAACCCAAAAGCTGGACCAAAGATAAAAGAAGGAATGGTATTTTGTATAGAGCCAATGATCTGCCAAAAAGACGGCACGCCAGTTTTAGGAAGCGATAACTGGAAAGTAACCTCAAAAGATGGTTTAAGAACCAGCCATTATGAGCATTGCATGGCGATAGTTAATGGCAAAGCCGAAATTTTAAGCCAAGCGTAAAATTTATGGCAAAAATTTAAAGAAAGGAGAGTTTGTGGCAAAAGACGATGTCATTGAGATTGATGGAAATGTTGTTGAAGCACTGCCAAATGCAACTTTTAAAGTTGAGCTTGACAACAAACATATAATTTTATGTCATATCGCTGGAAAAATGAGAATGCATTATATAAAGATAATGCCTGGCGACCGTGTAAAAGTAGAACTTACGCCATATAGCCTAGACAAGGGCAGGATCACTTATAGATATAAGTAAATTTGACTTTGTGGCAAATATGCTAAGTAAATTTAAAGCTGGTTTTGGATAAAATCCAAGCTTTGCGAAAAGCTGTATGAAGAATTATTTTCAAAGTTCCCCACTTATTTTGAAAATAGTTGGTTTAAATTCTTTCTTTAGACCTGATGCAGCCCCTAAAAAAGTGGAATAAATTTTTAGGAGACTAAAATGAAAGTTCGTCCTTCTGTAAAGAAGATGTGTGACAAATGTAAAATTGTCAAACGTAGTGGCATAATTCGTGTTATCTGCGAAAATCCAAAACATAAACAAAGACAAGGATAAGGCATGGCACGTATTGCAGGTGTAGATTTACCAAACAAAAAGAGAATAGAGTATGGTTTGACTTATATATATGGTATAGGTCTTTACAAATCTCGTCAAATTCTTGACGCAGCTGGAATTTCTTATGACAAGAGAGTCTATGAGCTTAGTGAAGATGAAGCAGCAGCTATCCGTAAAGAAATTCAAGAGCATCACGTCGTTGAGGGTGACTTGAGAAAACAAGTTGCTATGGATATCAAAGCTCTTATGGATCTTGGAAGTTATAGAGGTCTTCGCCACAGAAAAGGTCTTCCTGTTCGTGGTCAAAAGACTAAAACTAATGCTAGAACCAGAAAAGGCAGACGTAAAACTGTCGGTGCAGCTACTAAGTAAGGCAAGGGTTAAAGGATAATAAATGGCGAAAAGAAAAATTGTTAAGAAAAAAGTAGTTAGAAAAAGCATAGCCAAAGGTATCGTTTATATCAGTGCAACATTTAATAATACTATGGTAACTGTAACTGATGAAATGGGAAATGCTATTGCATGGAGTAGTGCGGGTGGCTTAGGCTTTAAAGGTAGTAAAAAATCAACTCCTTATGCAGCTCAGCAGGCAGTTGAAGATGCTCTAAATAAAGCAAAAGAGCATGGTATAAAAGAAGTTGGTATTAAGGTTCAAGGTCCAGGTAGCGGACGTGAAACGGCTGTTAAAAGTGTAGGAACTGTTGAAGGAATTAAAGTATCTTTCTTTAAAGACATTACACCTTTACCACACAATGGTTGTAGACCGCCAAAACGCCGCCGCGTATAATTAGAGAAAAATAGGAGAAATTATTATGGCTAGATATACAGGACCTGTTGAAAAATTAGAAAGACGTCTTGGTGTGTCTCTTGCGTTAAAAGGCGAAAGAAGACTTGCTGGTAAAAGTGCTTTTGAAAAAAGACCTTATGCGCCAGGACAACATGGACAAAGAAGAGCAAAAATAAGCGAATATGGCTTACAACTTCGCGAGAAACAAAAAGCTAAATTTATGTACGGTGTTTCAGAGAAACAATTTAGAAGATTATTTCAAGAAGCAGCACGCCGCGAGGGCAACACTGGTGCCCTTTTGGTTCAACTACTAGAGCAAAGATTAGATAATGTTGTTTATAGAATGGGCTTTGCAACAACTCGTCGTTTTGCTCGTCAGCTAGTAACTCATGGACATATTTTAGTAAATGGCAAAAGAGTAGATATACCATCTTACAGAGTTGAACCTGGCGCAAAAGTAGAGATTGTTGAAAAATCTAAAAACAATCCACAAATTGTTCGTGCGATAGATCTTACAGCACAAACTGGTATTGTTGCTTGGGTAGATGTTGAAAAAGAGAAAAAATTTGGAATTTTCACTAGAAATCCAGAAAGAGAAGAGGTTATCATTCCTGTTGAGGAAAGATTTATAGTAGAGCTTTATTCAAAATAATAGAGGGTATAAAGATGAGAAAGATTACTACATCAGCTTATATGCCAACTGAAATTGAAGTTAAAAGTGTTAGTGAAAATGTTGCTAACATTACAGCATATCCTTTTGAGGCGGGCTATGCTGTTACCTTGGCTCACCCATTGCGTCGTCTTCTTTACACAAGTACAGTAGGTTTTGCTCCTATTGGTGTAAAGATAAAAGGCGTTAGCCACGAATTTGATAGTATGCGAGGTATGCTAGAGGACGTAGCTTTTTTTATTATAAATTTGAAAAAGATCAGATTTAAATTAAAAAGCACCAGCGAGCGCGAAGTTATAGAGTATAGCTTTAAAGGACCAAAAGAGATAACTGGGGCTGATCTAAATAATGATCTAGTTGAGATCGTTAACCCAGACGCATACCTTGCTACAATAAACGAAGATGCTGAGTTAAATTTTTCAGTTATCATTCAAAAAGGTATCGGATATGTTCCTAGTGAAGAGATCAGAGAAGAGATTGAGATCAGAGAAGAGATTGAAGACGACTATATCGCACTTGATGCTTTCTTTACACCTGTTAAAAAAGCAGTTTATGATATACAAAATGTCTTGGTTGAGGATGATCCAGACTATGAAAAGATCGTATTTACTATAACAACTGATGGTCAAGTTAGTCCGATAGAGGCTTTTAAAAATTGTTTAGAAGCTATGTATCAACAAATGTCAGTATTTAAAGGAATTTTAGATATTGATGTTAGTACTCCAGTTGCTAGCTCAACTGCAGGTGGCGAGTTTTCAAAGTTACTTTCTAGCGTAGAAGATCTAAATTTAAGTGCTAGAAGTTTTAACTGCCTTGACAAAGCTGATATTAGATTTATCGGCGAGCTTGCATTAATGGACGAAAATGAGCTTAAAGAGCTTAAAAATTTAGGTAAAAAATCTCTTGAAGAGATTAAAGCGGTTATGGAAGAGATAGGCTATCCAGTTGGTGCCGATGTGTTAAAAGATGGCAAAGAGCAACTAAGAAAGAAAATAACCGAGCTTAAAGCACAAATGAGTGTAAAAGAATAAAAGGACAATAGATGAGACATAAACACGGATATCGCAAACTTGGTAGAACGTCATCTCATAGATCTGCATTGCTTAAAAATTTAGCGATAGCTATCATCAAAAGCGAAAAGATAGAGACGACTTTACCAAAAGCAAAAGAGCTTAGAAGCTATGTTGAAAAGCTAATCACAAGAGCTAGAAAAGGTGATTCTAACGCTCATAGAGCAGTATTTGCTTCTTTGCAAGATAAAGAAACAACAAATAAATTAGTTACTGAAGTAGCTCCAAAATTTAAAGAGCGCAATGGTGGCTATACAAGAATCATCAAGACTCGTGTTCGCAGAGGCGACGCAGCAGAGATGGCTTATATAGAGCTAGTAGCTGAATAATTATTAGAGAGCTTCGGCTCTCTTTTTTTAATTTATTGAATATAAAATTACACCACTTTTAAAATAAAATCCTTCTTCCAAAAGCTTTCTCAAACTATAAATTTCTTTAATTATCTATCAAATTTATTAACCAAAAAATCATAAAATTTTTTATAGTTAAAAGTTGCAAATTTTCTAATCTAAAATCACATATTTTAAATTTTTACCTTTGAACTCTTTACTAAAATTTTATTTTATTAAGACGATATTTGTTTCAAATATCTTATAAATTTCAAAGGATTTGAGATGATAGGTAGTGTAAATGGAGTTGGGACAAATTTTTATGTTGGCTCACAAAGTAGTAGAGCACAAGAGCTTGATACTAAAAATACTAAATCCAATATAAACAAAAATTCTTTAAATGATTCATCTAGCAGTTTGGTTGATGAGCAAAAAAGTCATACCGATACTAGAGGTGAGCCAATAAATTTAAATGAAACAAATACGATAAAATTTCAAAAAAATAGCGAAAATCTAACATTTGTTAGCAATTTCTCACTCTCAGGCATGGCTGCTAATGGCAAGATAAGCATCTGGGGTAAGCTCATGGGTTACGACAAACAAGTCAGCCAAGATGAGATAAATGATCTCAAAAATTTTATCAACCAGACCAAAGCACTTGGTTTTGGCAGAGCTCACGAAGAGATCATAGGATATTATCCAACAGATGTTGATCTCTTTGCAAAAGAATACACATCAAAACTTGATGGCAACACACTTCTTGGGCTTGGTCACAAGAGCCATGTGGAAGGGTTTGAGATACTTGATAAGGACCTAAGCATAGATGAGTTTAAAGATAAGTGGATTGATTATGCGCTTAGGCAGTATCTTGGAGAAAGAGTCGGTGTGGAGAGTATCACAATAGGCAAAAAGGCTATCTCCATGCTAACTAGTACAAATAAGCCTCCAGTTGAGTATCAAACTCTACAAAATATAAATTTCACTGATGAAGAGAGCAGACAGAGATTTCTTACGCTTATGAAAGCTGGCATGAAGAGTGGGGCGGATTTTAAAGAGGTGGTAGAGGGCGTGCTCTCGCTTTATAATGTGCAAAATACAGACAAACTTGATGGCAACAAAGTCTATGCTTCAGTGATCGGACGAAGCGAGAAACTGGCTACTTACGACATCAACAAAGATGAGAAATTTACCTATCTTAAGGAGCTAATGCAACTTGAGAAAAACGGAGTTGATATACTAAAACTAATGGAAAAAGTGGAGCAAAAACATAAACTAGATATAAAAGTGTAGGCTAAATTTAGTTTTTTGCACCGCTTATCTTTATGCTTTTAGTTATAAGCAGCTCTTTTTACTTGGTTTAAATTTTTAAATGATAGAATCTTGATTTCTATTATTAAAATTACGGAGAACTCGTGAGAAAGCTACTTTGGCTAAATCCTGTTGTAAAAAATATGTATGACTTCTCTGCATTAAAAGAGCTTTTGCAGAATAAGGGCTTTAACATAGTAGAGTGCGAAAAAGATCATGTTTGTGATGTCAAAAATTCATATAAAAATTTATGCTCTAAAGGCATGGTTTTAGACAGTCGCTGTCCAAGAGCTGTAAATTTTATAAGATCAAATTTCAAAGAATTTTTAAACAATATTTCAAGCTTAAATCCCATTTTAATAGAAAGCGCCATCGAGCTTAGCTCAAATCTAAAAGAAAATGAGTGGCTTTATATAACAACGCCTTGTGAGGACTTGGCTGAGCTTGGAAATTCTTTAAAGCTAGAGCGAACTACATTTTTAACATGGAAAAAATTTAAAGAGCTAAACGACATAAATTTACAAATAAGCAAAATAGAATCAAGTCCGATCCCGCCTGGATTTTTTGAAAATTTAGGCATAAAAACACTAAGCTTATGCAGTAAAGAAAAGATACAAAACGCATTTTCATATAAATTTAGCGAGCTTAAAAACTATCATATCATCGAGCTTTTATACTGTGAAAATGGCTGTCACAATGGAGATGGGCTGTGATAGAAATTTTTAAAAAGAGCGTTTTGATCCTAGTGATCTTTGCTCTCTGGCAGGTCGTTTGCGAGCTAGAAATTTTCACGCCCTATATCTTGCCAAGTCCTATTACGACACTTAAAACGATGTTTGACATGAGCTTAAGCGGCGAGCTAATAACGCATGTGATGATTAGCTTTAAGCGTATATTTGTTGGTTATATTTTGGCTTTTGTTTTGGCATTCATTTTTGGCGGAGTGGCGGCGCTATTTCCAAAAGCTAGCATTTATTATGAGTGGATACTGGAGTTTTTTAGAAATGTTCCGCCACTTAGCCTTATTGCTATTTTGGTGCTTTGGTTTGGTATAAACGAAACTCCAAAAATCATTATTATCATCCTAGCATCGTTTTTCCCAATGTTTTTAAGCATTTCAAAAGGGCTAACTAGCTGCGATGTGAAGCTTATTGAAGTTGGTAAAATTTTTTGTTTTAGTAAATTTGAAATTTTTTACAAAATCATCCTAAAAAATGCCATAAAGGATATTTTTGTAGGTATGCGCATAGGTTTTGGCTACGCTATGCGAGCGATTGTGGGAGCGGAGATGATCGCAGCTTCTAGCGGACTAGGCTATCTTATACTGGACGCAGAGGAGCTTTCACGCGCAGATAGGATATTTGTTGGCATTTTTACGATTGGAATTTGCGGTGTGCTCATAGATAGGATATTTTTGTTTTTGATATCTAAATTTAGCCTTTTACGAGGCGAAAAATGATAGAAATTTTAAATTTATCAAAGCATTTTTTTATTAATGACAAGCGCATTGATGTTTTAAAAGAGCTAAATTTAACTATAAAAAAAGATAAGATCACCGTTATACTTGGCAGAAGTGGATGCGGTAAAACTACGCTTTTAAGGCTTATTGCTGGACTTGAGGGTGTAAGTCTAGGCGAGATAAAATTTAAAGAGCAAGCAAAGATCGGTTTTGTATTTCAAGAGCCTAGGCTCATGCCTTTTTTAAATGTCTATGAAAATATCGTATTTGCGCTTAAAAAGCATGAGATAGACGAGGTAAAGATAGATAGACTCATATCAATGATAGGACTTAATGACTTTAAATTCGCCGCTGTTTCGCAGCTATCTGGCGGCATGAGCTCACGCGTTTCTCTTGCAAGAGTGCTAGCATATGAAGCAAATTTGATCCTTATGGATGAGCCATTTGCGGCACTTGATGCTTTTACGAGAGCCAGCATGCAGGCTGAAATTTTAAAGCTTCAAGCTGGTAAAACCATCATTTTTGTCACTCATAATGTCGATGAAGCCCTATATTTAGCAGATGAGATAATTTTGCTTGAAAAAGGTGGGATGAAATCAAGCTATGATCTATCAAATCTAGCTAAGCCAAGAGATTTGCTTTGCGATGAACTAATAAATTTAAAGCGTAAAATTTTGAGTGAAATTTAGCATTTTATAAAATGATAATTAAAACCAAAACGAAGCAAAAAGTTATATAATTTGGAAAATTTTTAAAGGAGCAAATATGAGAAAGTTTTTTAAGATTTTGTGTGCAGCCTCTTTGCTTTGTCTAGTCGCAAACGCAAGTGAGCTAGATAAGATCGGCATGACCTACGTCAAATCGCCGCTAAACGTCCCCTCAATCGTCGATAAATTTAAGGGCTTTTATGTTAAATCTTTTGGCATACCAGTTGAGTACTCTGAGATAACATCAGGTGCAAAGCAGACTCAAGCTCTAGCTTCAAATTCGCTCCAGTTTCTAAACTGCGTGGGCGGAACTTCAGTCATACTTGCCGCGGCAAACAAAGCTGACATAAAGATCATAAGTGCCTATTCAAGAGCACCTGAAGCTTTTGCGATATTTGCTAAAAATAAAGGCATAAAAACCGCTAAAGACTTAAAAGGTAAAAAAATAGCAGGGCCAAAAGGTACGATATTAAATGAGCTTTTGGTTAGGTATCTTGCTCTTGGCGGTCTAAGCATAAATGACGTAGAGTTCGTTTCTATGGGCATCCCAGCTGCACAAGCTGCACTTGAAAATGGTAGCGTCGATGCAGCACTTCTTGCTGGACCAGCTGCTTATAATGCTAAAAAATCAGGACTTAGTGTCGTAACAACAGGCAAGGGCGTCATCACTCCAGTCATCGTCACTGCCACAAGCGGAGAATTTTACAAAAAGCATAAAGATCTAGTTGAAAAATTTAAAAAGGCCCAAGATGAAATTTTGGCTTTTATGAAAGCAAATGAGGAAGAGGCATTAAAATTTACAGCTGAAGAGACCGGGCTTAGCATAGAGGCGGTAAAGAGTATGTATCCGCAGTATGACTTTAGTCCAAAGATCACGCCTGAAGATATAAAAGCACTTGAGGCTACGCAAGAATTTATGCTTGAGAGCAAGATGATCGAGCAAAAAGTAGATATAAAATCGCTTCTAATAGATTAAACAAAAAGGGCGAAATTTGCCCTTTTATCCTAAAACTTATAATCAAAAATTTACTAAATTTTAGCTCAAATATTTAAAAACTAAAGCTGACTAGGCGTATCAAAAAGGTTTACATTACAAAGCAAAATTAGCGCTAAGCAAAAATATAGCCATTATTTTTTGCATTTTTATTTTGCTATAATAGCCCAAAAATTTAATAGGAAAAAGATATGATCCCATTTAGCGATGAAGAACTTTTAAAACCAGTCAGTGCGAGTTTGCAAAAGGTATTACCGATGCTTGAAAATGATGGCGGTGGCATGGAGCTACTTGGCATAAAAAACGGCAAAATTTATGTAAGACTTACAGGGCATTGTCATGGATGTGCAGCTAGCACAACTACACTAAAATATGGACTCGAAAGACAACTTCGTATGGATATTCACCCAGAGCTTGAGGTCGTAAATATCCCGATTGGCGAGGAATTTGACATTGATAGATTATAAAAAAATAGGCATTAAACACTTCAAACGTTCTAAATTTAAAGAAGCGATCTTTTACTTCTCTCTAGCTTACGAAAAGACACAGGATAAAAATTTACTATTTTTGATACAAATTTGCTCCCTTGGCGAGAAAAATGCAGAGGAAGCAAAACTTTTATTTGACTATTTTATGGATAAACTAAGAGCTGGCGAAGATGATGAAGGAATGGATGAAATTTTAAAAATTTTAGAATCAAGATTGGCTAGTGATGAGTATTTTGAAGAGCAAGATGCGATCAGCTATGAGGATTTTAAAAAGGCTGTTTATAAGGATGGGAGCTTCAAAAAAGTCTTTGAAAACATCATGTTCTCAACCAAGGTCATGATCTCAAACAAAGATGATTTTTTAGAATTTTTAGGAAATTTGATAAAAAATGACTTTATCGAAATGAGTATAAACTATCTTGAGAGTGCGGCGGTGATGTTTGGCGGTGATGAGCGCATAGATCAGCTTTTTAAAGAGATACAAAAAAGACAAAACGATGAAAATATCAGTAGAAAATAGCTTCATAACAGATGACTCAAACGAGTGCGAAGAGGGCTCATTTTTCGTGCAAACTGCTGCAAACGCAAAATTTGCGGAGGTAGCGGTAAAAAATGGCGCTAAGATAATCAGCCTTGAAGAGTGCAAGAAACTTTTAAAAATCGATGAAAACTTAAAGATAGTTGGCATCACAGGTACAAATGGCAAGACCACAACGGCTGCTGCTATCTATGAGACTTTGCGAAATTTAGGTAAAAAATGCGGCCTAAGTGGCACAAGAGGGGCATTTATAGAGGGCAAGCAGATAGATGGCAAGGCGCTTACGACGAGTGCTATTTTAAAGACTCTTTCATACCTCAAAGCAGCCAGCGAGCAAGGCTGCGAGCACTTCGTGATGGAGGTTAGCTCGCATGCGATCGCTCAAAAGCGTATAGAGAGCTTGAAATTTGCTCTTAAAATTTTTACAAATTTGACTCAAGACCACCTCGACTACCACAAGAGCATGGAGGAGTATGCTAGGGTAAAGTCGAGCTTTTTTGATGATGATTGCATGAAGCTTATAAATGCTGATGATAATGGCATTAAATTTAACCCAAAAAACGCTTATACGTATTCGCTCAAAAAGCCAGCCAGCTTTGCGCCGGTAGTTTATGGGCTAAAGGACGGCATAGACGCGGTTATCAAGACGCCAAATGGCGATGTGGAGATAGACTCAAGCTTGCAAGGCGAGTTTAATCTTTACAACCTAATTGCAGCTCTTGGCGCCGTTTGCCTGCTAGAGCGACCAGACGCAGCCGCACTTTCAAAGGCGATAAGTAAATTTAAAGGTGTGAGCGGTAGGATGGAGGTCGTTAGCACCGATCCGCTAGTCATTGTGGACTTTGCTCATACTCCAGATGGCATAGAAAAGGTGCTAAACTCGCTTAGACATCTAAATTTGATCGCAGTCTTTGGTGCAGGCGGCGACAGAGATAGGACAAAACGCCCTAAAATGGGAGCAATAGCCCAAAAATACGCAAGAATTTGCATAGTCACTAGTGACAATCCAAGAAGCGAAGAGCCAGAGAGCATAATCGATGAAATTTGCGCTGGTATGAGCCAAAATGAAAATTTGATACGAAACGTCAATCGCAAAGAAGCGATCGCACTGGCTATCAGCAAGCTAGAACCCGGCTGGGCGCTTGTCATACTTGGCAAAGGCGACGAGCCATATCAGGAGATAAAGGGCGTCAAGCACCCATTTAGCGACAAAGAAGTAGTAAAAGAGCTTTTAAAGAGGTAAAAATGAATATAGAAATTTTAGCTAGTAAGATCCACAGAGCCGTCGTAACAGACGCAAATTTAAACTATGTTGGCTCGATCAGCATCGGCGAGGAGCTTATAAAGGCTGCAAATTTGATAGAAAATCAAAAGGTTGAAATTTTAGACGTGAATAACGGCGAGAGATTTGCCACCTACGTGATAAAGGGCAAAAAAGGCGAAATTTGCCTAAACGGCGCAGCTGCTAGAAAGGTCTGCGTAGGAGACGTGGTCATCATCGTGGCTTACGCTAGCATGAAATTTAAAAAGGCTAAGAAATTTAAGCCAACCATCGTGCACGTAAATAACAAAAACGAGATCATAAAGGAGTAGGCGATGTTTGAGGGATTTGACTTTTCAAAGATGGGGCAGATGCTCGAGGATGTGCAAAAGCAGGCCAAGCAGATGGAAGAAGAGAGCAAAAATAAAGAATTTGGTGCAAAAAGCGGCGGCGGACTGGTAAGCGTGAGAGCTAACGGTAGCGGCGAGATACTTGATATCAGCATAGATGATAGCTTGCTTGAAGATAAAGAGAGCATGCAAATTTTGCTAATAAGCGCCGTAAATGACGTGCTAAAATCAGTTGAGGCTGATAAGAAGAACACCGCTTCAAGGATGCTTGGTGGCCTTGCTTCGATGGGGATAAAATGAGACTAAAATATAAATTTGCCCTTGCTTTTTTGCTATCAGCGCTTTGCCTAAACGCCGATCCTAGGCCTACACAAGAGGACTTTAACGCCTGCTTTGAAAAGAACAAAAACTCAATCGTCTCAGTAAATAAACACTTTGGCGTGGCTATCACTAAAAATTTGATTGCAGTGCCAAAAAGCGAGGGAGCTCCGCTTGGCGAATATGTCAAATTTGACCCATATTTGCAGCTTTTCTTAGTGCGCTCTAGCAAAGAGTTAAGCCCTGTTGTGATGGCTGATGAGACCAACGAGGAACGCATTAAAAAGAGCACTTGGGTTGGCATCTTAAATGACGCAAACAACACCGTCATGGGCCACATCAAGTCTTTAGGGCAAAATTTAGGCGACTTTGATACGCTAAGCTTCGAGTATAACGCGACTGGCGAGATAAATACCCCTTGCTGCAAGATGATAGGCATAGCTGTTGGAGCTGATAAATTTATACCAAATCGTTATCTAAAGCACTTTGTATCTTATGATGACGTCTATTACGGTGATATCGGCGTGAAATTTTTACAAAAAGAGGATAAATTTTTTGTAGGTCTTGTCGATCCTTTGGGCCGTGGCAAGATGATGATGGTTGATGACGAGCTAGTTAGTGTAAATGGCATCAAGCCAAAGAGCTTAAGAGAGCTGAATGAGATGGTACTTTTTGCTCCAAAGGGCGCAAAGCTTGACATCATCGTGAAGCGCGATAAGCAAGAAATGCTCTTTCAAGTGCCAGTAAGTGGGGATGTGAAATTTAACCAAAGTCTCGATGTAGACGCCCCTTCAAGCCTTGACATACCAAATTTTAATATCATGCCAAAAGAGCCACAAACAATGCTTGATGATAAGATTTTGGTGGATTATGGTATCACGGTGGATAAAAATTTAGTCGTTACCAAGGTCGAGCCAAAGTCAAATGCAGAAATTTTTGGCATCAAGACCGGCGATAAAATTTTGGGTTTTGATAAACAAAGCGTGAGTAGCCGTGAAGAGCTTTTAGAGAAGCTTGGTGAATTAAAAAAATTTACGCTTCTATTTACTAGAAATGACTTTCAGTTTTTTGCAAGAGTACCAAAATGAGCATACTTGAGGACTTTGTAAAATTTCTAAACGCAAATTTGCCAAAGGCGCCTAGCTTTCACCCTTATTATGAGGAGGCGCTTGGCGTTATGCTAAAGGCTGGGGGCAAGCACTTTAGGGCGCTTTTGCTTCTTGGCGTGGTGGAAAGTGTGGATAAAAGCCTCACGCAAAAGGCCATGAGAGCGGCTTTGGGTCTTGAGATGATGCATACATACTCGCTCATTCATGATGATTTACCTTCGATGGATAACGCAAGCCTTAGGCGTGGCACACCAACGCTTCACGTCACATACGACGAGACGACTGCCATACTTGCAGGAGATGCGCTAAATACGCATGCTTTTTATGAAATTTCACACGCTGATCTGAGTGCTGAAACACGTATAAAATGCGTGGAAATTTTAAGCGAGAATGCTGGCGTTAGCGGTATGGTGCTAGGTCAGGCGCTTGATTGTTTTTTTGAAAATACAAACAAAGAGGACATCAAAAGAGCAAAGGCTAAATTTGGTCTCTCTGGCAAGATGCTAAACCTTGATGAGCTAGTATTTTTACACATCCACAAAACCGCAAAGCTGATCGCTGCTAGCCTAAAAATGGGTGCTGTGATAGTAAATTTAGACGAAATAGAGTGCGAGAAAATTTATGATATCGGACTAAAGCTCGGCCTTGCTTTTCAGATACAAGACGACATCATCGATCTTACAAGCGACGAGGCGGCCGCTGGAAAGCCTGTGCATAACGACCTAGCTAAAAACTCATTTACAAATTTACTTGGTCTATCTGGTGCAAAAAAGAAAAAAGATGAGCTAATTAGCGAGATAGAAGAGGCGCTAAAACAGGTAGATGCAAGCATTGCAAAGATGATCTTAGAGCTTACAGACAAGCACTTAAGATAAGCGCGTAAATTTCGTAAATTTATATCACTTTTTAGACATTTTGGGCAAAAACGCAAGGCAAGTTTTAATCACTTTTTTGTATAATCTGACGCAATAAAAAGGAGATCATATGCTAAAAAAACAAGCCGATACTATAAGATTTTTGTGCGCTGACATGGTGCAAAACGCTAACAGCGGACACCCAGGTGCGCCTATGGGTTTAGCTGATATTATGGTGGTTTTAAGCAACTTTTTAAAACACAATCCAAAAAATCCAAAATGGCTAAATAGAGATAGGTTGGTTTTTAGCGGTGGTCACGCATCAAGTTTGGTTTATAGCTTCTTGCACTTAAGCGGCTACGATTTAAGCCTTGACGAGCTTAAAAATTTTCGCCAACTTGGCTCAAACACTCCAGGACACCCAGAAATTCACACTCCAGGCGTTGAGGTTGCTACTGGCCCACTTGGTCAAGGCGTAGCAAATGCAGTTGGCCTAGCCATGGCAGAAAAATACGCTGCAAACGTGCTAAATGAGCCGGACAATAAAATAATCGATCATAAAATTTACTGCCTTTGCGGCGACGGCGATCTTGAAGAGGGTATAAGCTACGAGGCATGTTCTGTAGCTGGAAATTTAAGACTAGACAACCTTGTGCTCATTTACGACTCAAACAACATCACGATCGAGGGCGACACAGCAATATCATTTAGCGAGGATGTCAAAGCCAGGTTTGAGGCGCAGGGCTGGGAGGTCGCGCGCATCGATGGACACGACTACGATCAGATCGAATTTGCACTAGAGCAGGCAAACGAGAAAGAGTCGCCATATCTCATCATCGCAAACACACGTATAGCACGCGGTGCAATGGAGCTTGAAGGCTCACACCACAGCCACGGCGCGCCACTTGGCGAAGAGATCATCAAAAAGGCGAAGGCTGCAGCTGGCTTTGATCCTGAGAAGAAATTTGCCATTGATGAGGACGTGCTTTTAAGATTTAGAGGTGCAGTTGAAAAGGGCGATCTAGAAGAGGCGATGTGGAACAAAAAGGTTGAGGCGCTAAGCATTGAAGGCAAAAATTTACTAAACTCGCTTCTTAATCCAGACTTTAGTAAGATCGAATTTCCAGACTTTAGCGACAAAAAGCTAGCCACAAGAGATACAAATCATGTCATTTTAAATGAGATAGCTAAAAAACTACCTGGCTTTATCGGCGGCAGCGCTGACTTAGCTCCTTCAAATAAGACTGAGCTAAAGGGTATGGGCGACTTTCCAAATGGCAAAAATATCCACTACGGCATCAGAGAACACGCCATGGCAGCTATCAACAACGGTATCTCAAGATACGGCCTTTTCTTGCCATTTTCAGCAACATTTTTTATTTTCAGCGACTATCTAAAACCAAGTGCGAGGATAGCAGCGCTCATGGGTATCAAGCACTTTTTTGTCTTCACGCACGATAGCATCGGCGTTGGCGAAGATGGTCCGACGCACCAGCCTATCGAGCAGCTTAGCACATTTAGAGCGATGCCAAATTTCTATACTTTCCGCCCAGCTGATGGCAACGAAAATGCAGCCAGCTGGCAAGTCGCTCTAAATTTAAACGCTCCAAGTGCCTTTGTGCTTAGCCGTCAAGGGCTTGATCCGCTTGCAAAAGGCGAATTTGGCGAGGTGAGTAACGGCGCATATCTTTTAAGCTCGTCAAAAGATGCGAAGATAACATTTATAGCAAGTGGTAGCGAGGTATCACTCTGTGTAAAAGCAGCTGAAATTCTTGGCGAACAAGGCATTGGTGCAAACATCGTGTCAGCTCCTTGTTTTGACCTACTTTGCGAGCAGCCAGATGAGTATGTGGCTAAAATTTTAGACAAAAATACAACCATCATCGCAGTTGAAGCTGCAACTGGCTATGAGTGGTATAAATTTGCTGACGCAGTTTATGGCATGAATAGCTTTGGCGCTAGTGGCAAGGCTAACGAGCTATTTGATCACTTTGGATTTACTCCGCAAAAACTTGCAAATTTTGCTAGCGAACTTATATAAATTTAATCTTGGGGAGTAAAATCCCCAACTGCAATCTAAAATCAAAAAAAGGCATTTTATGGAAATTTCTCACGTTATTGTTTTGGCTTTGGTGCAAGGTATAAGCGAGTTTTTGCCGATATCTAGCTCGGCTCATCTTATCTTGGTGCCAAAGCTACTTGGCTGGCCAGATCAAGGTCTTGCTTTTGACGTGGCAGTGCACGTTGGTACGCTAAGTGCGATACTTTTTTATTTTAAAGATACGATTTTTAAGCTACTTCGTGACTTTTTTGCCTCGATCGCACAAAGAAAGATGGTAGGCGATAGCTTGCTTGTCTGGTGCGTGGGATTTGCTACCATTCCAGTTGGGATCTTTGGGCTTTTATTTAACAACATTATCGAAGAATACGCAAGAAGCGGCGTTGTGATCGCTATTACTACGATCGTCTTTGGCATAGCGCTTTACTTTGCAGATCTTCGCTCGACAAATAAAAGCGAATATGAAATGACCATAAAATTTGCACTTATTATCGGCCTTGCTCAAGCTGTGGCACTCATCCCTGGCGTCTCAAGATCAGGCATAACGATGACAGCAGCACTTTTTTTAGGATTTAGCCACAAGGGTAGTGCAAATTTCTCATTTTTGATGTCGATCCCAGTCATCATCCTAGCTGGTGGGCTTGAGAGTATCAAACTTATAAAAGATCCAAATGCGCTTCCTTGGAGCGATATCGCCCTTGGAGTCATCATAAGTGCAGTTAGTGCTTATTTTTGTGTTAAGCTATTTATGGGTATCATCTCAAGAATCAGGATGCTTCCTTTTGTCATCTACCGCTTGATCTTGGGAACATTTTTACTTTATCTATTTTTGTGATTTTAAAGCTTTAAAAAGTAAAAGCCAAGTGTGGAGAAATTTTTCACACTTGGCAAGAATATTTAGCGTGAGTATCTTTCAAGAAAAATTTCAAGATAAGCTTGATAATTTAATCCTCTTTTTTATCTTTTTTAATAACATTTAACAGATCTTTTGCAGCTTGGTAAGCCCTATCTCCAAATTTCTTAGCTTCTGATTTGATGTCAATTTGTTTGATGTCTTCAAATTTTTCATTGGCTTTTTTCTCAAGATTAGCGATCTCTTGTTTGATCTCTTCGATTTTGTCATTTGTATCAAAATTTAGCTTTAGCTTTTTACTCTTGTCATTTAGCTCTTGCTTTAAGGCTTCAAATTTATTATTTGCCTCGCTCATAAGCTTTGCCATGCCGTTTGACTTTAGCTCTTCTATCCTTGAAATGATCTGCTCTCTTGCTTGATCGCTAATACGTTTAAATTTTGCTAGGTTTGTATCTAGCTCGCTATTTATAACGTTTTCGATCTCGTTTCTTGCTACACCTTCAAATTCCTTTTCAAGTTCTCTAAGCAAGGCTATAAATTCTTCATCAATATTTTTTAAATTTAGTAGCTGCGAGTTTAGCCTAAGCTCATCTGGAGCAAATTTCGCCTCATCTTTAAGTTTTTCTATAGCCCTTAAAATACCATCTCTTGTGCCACTTATCGCCCCATTTATCAACTCTTTTGCAAAGATATGACCCTCGTCTGCTAAATTTGCTGCTGCTATGATGATGTTTTTTGAAATTTCAAGTATTCGCTCTTTGCTAAACTCTCCTCCAATGATCGCAACATAAGTCATATTTTTAGCTATTGCACCAGCTGTTTCCTCGACATCTTTCGCACCTTCAAGAGTTGTCAAAAATGCGATTTGAGCACTCTCTTTTCAGATACCAAGAAGCCTTGTTTCTCTAATGATCGCATTGTTTAAAAGCTCTAAAATTTCCTCTTTTTCACTAAAATTTCTATCTTTTACGACCTCTTCAGCTGCTTCAAATGAAATTTTGAGCCTATTTTTTATCTCTTCACGTTTTGCTTCTATTGCACGATTTAGCTCATCTTTTTTATCAAGTAGCTCGTAAAGTGCCTTTTCTTCAGCACCGACAATGGCTTGATTTATTCCCTCCATGGCACTTTTTAGATTTTTTGCATTTATGAGATCTTCTTTGTTCATTTTGTCATAAAGCTCATTCATTTTAGCCTTTAAAATTTCTGGCAAAGCATTTATATCTTTGTTTGCAGCATCTTGAAAGAAGTTATTGCAAAGAGCTTTTATGCTTATTAATAAGCCATCGCTGCTTTTATAATCATGTAAATTTTGTTCTAAATTATTCATATCTTTTACCTTATAAAACGTATTTTGCTTCGTGTTTTAGTGCAGAAAATATCTCTAGCCTCTCTTCTTCGCTCAAAACTAGCACGGCTAAGTCATAGCTTGCGTACTTTTTATCTTTGCTAAATTTTGAAAAGACTAGCTTAAATTCTCTATCTTTTACTATCTCTTTTACCTTTTCTTCTACATTGACATCTGCATCAAATATTATTTTGTATTCCCAATGCGTTGGGTAATCAATTTTTACTTTTTTGTTATTTAGATCGCATATACTCGCCACTTTTTCCTCCTGTTTTACTCTCTAACACGATATTACTTATTTCCATGCTTTTATCTATAGCTTTTACCATATCATAAATGGTTAAAAGTCCCACGCTAACGCCAGTTAGTGCCTCCATCTCAACACCTGTTTTGCCCTCTATTTTTACACTCACATAGAGCTTAAAAGCACAAATTTCAGGTAGCTCTTCAATATCACAATCCACACCTAAAATAGCTAGTGGATGGCACATCGGGATTAGTTCACTTGTCTTTTTTGCACCCATTATCGCAGCAACGACAGCTGTTTGAATGACTGGACCTTTTTTGCCGGTATTTTCTTTTATCGCTCTAAAGGCCTCTTTGCTCATTTTGATGATCCCGCTAGCAGTTGCTATTCTTTTTGTAGGATCTTTTGGGCTCACATCGACCATTTTTGGACGATCTTTTTCATCTAAATGCGTTAGCATTATCTCTCCTTTTTTGGCGGATTATAGCCTATTTAAACAAATTTAAATTACCAATGGCTTTAAGCTAAAAATATATCAAATGTATAAAATTTAGCTTTTTACTTAAATACTAAAGATTTCTCATTGCTTAATATAATTATCTAATTTAAATAATTTTCTTAAGAAATAATTCAAATTTAAATTTTTGTTCAAATTAGCACTAAAAATAAGTGATTCAATAGATAATAAATTTTATTAAAGCCATATTAGTATTGATTAAATCATAATGTCTATATAATGTAAATAATAAAATTTAAAAAAAATTATTGAAATTTTTCTTTAAAAGCTTAAAAAAATAAATTAATCGCTAATTTGCTTTTAAGAGTTAAGTATGTATAGTTTTTTACTTATTAAATTTATGATGAAAGTGCCTTGGATCATGAGATTTCTGCTTTGTATAAGTTTGTTTTTGATAACAGCTTTTGCCCAGCAATTAGGCTGCTTTATTAATGAAAGCAACCAAAGCATTGTTTTTATAAAAGATGGACAGATTAAAAATTTGGATCTAAAAGATACGATTTATAAAAATCAAGAGTGCGGAAATGATGGAGAATCCTTTTATATCGCAAATTTAAACAATGAGATTATCGAGGTGGCAAATGAGAGAAATTTCTTATTTGCCATGCCAAATGTCGGCTGTAAAATTTCACAAATTGTGGCAATTAAAAATAAAATTTACGTAGCTTGCGATATGGCAAATGAAGTCAGCATAGGCGTTTTTGATAAAAATCTAAATAAACTTTTAACTAAAAATTATAAAGATGTTTATAAAATTTCAAGCCTTTTGCCAATTGATGATGAACTATTTTTTACGAGCTTTAATGGCAAAGCATTTTTGCTTGATAAAGAGCTTAATTTAAAAGAGAAAAAGCGTGTTGGCTTTGCTCCGCTTAGCGCCTGTAAATTTAAGGGGAATGATATTTTGCTTGGCTTTAGAGATGGAGAAATTTTAGATTTTAAAAGTGGAATCAAAAAGCAAGTTTTAAAATCTAAAATTTCAGCTCTTGCGTGTATGGAGGATGAAATTTTTATAGGTGATGGGGATGGAGTAGTCTATAAATTTGACAAAGATCTTAAGCTAAAAGGACAAAAGGCTCTTTTTAGCAATGAGATAAAAAGAATTTTTATAGATAAAGGCGTCTTAAATGGCGTAAATTTAGACAATGAGATAAAGAGTTTAGAGATAAATTCATTTTAAAAAGGAGAGTAAATGCAAAAGTTATTTTGTGTCGCAAGTGCTGCGTTGCTTGGGCTATCTTTAACGACTGCTTGTGCTGCTAGTAGTGACCTTGAAAAAGTCATGAAAGAGCGCGGGCTAAGCGAAAAAGATGTCCTTGCAGCTGCTAAAACTTATCAGCCTAGCGGTAAAAAAGATGATTTCATCGTCTTTTCATCTGGCGGGCAAAGCGGTCAAGTGCTAGTTTATGGCGTTCCGTCGATGAGAATTTATAAATACATCGGCGTTTTCACGCCAGAGCCTTGGCAAGGATATGGCTATGACAATGAGTCAAAAGCTGTTTTGAAACAAGGCAACATTAGGGGCAAAGAGATAACATGGGGCGATACACACCACCCAAATTTCAGTGAGAAAAATGGTGAGTATGTTGGTGATTATCTATTTATCAACGATAAAGCTAACCCAAGAATCGCAGTTATAAATTTGCATGACTTTGAGACAACTCAAATCGTTGTAAACCCTATCATGAAGAGTGAGCACGGCGGTAGCTTCATCACTCCAAATAGCGAGTATGTTATCGAAGCTAGCCAATATGCAGCTCCGCTTGATAACAACTATCACTCAATAGACGACTATGAAGCAGTCTATAGAGGCGCTGTAACTTTTTGGAAATTTGACTATCCAAAAGGCAAGATCGATGAGAAAGAGTCATTTTCTCTTGAGCTCCCACCATACTGGCAAGATTTAAGTGATGCTGGTAAAGGCGAAAGCTACGGCTGGGGCTTTACAAACTCAATAAATACTGAGATGTATACTGGCGGTATCGAAAAAGGTCTTCCTCCATTTGAAGCAGGTGCAAGTAGAAATGACACTGACTTCTTACACGTTTATAACTGGAAAATTTTAGAAAAACTTGTTCAAGACAAGAAAAACTACAAAGTTATAAATGGTCACAAGGTAGTTACAATAGACGCTGCTGTAAAAGCAGGTGCACTATTTTTGATCCCAGAGTCAAAGAGCCCACATGGTTGTGACGTAAGCCCAGATGGTAGATACATCATTATTGGCGGTAAGCTTGATACTCACGCATCAGTTTATGACTTTAGAAAGATCAAAGAGCTAATTGATAAAAAAGAGTATGCTGGCACTGACCCATACGGAATTCCTATCTTAGATAGAGAAAAGTCAATGCACGGACAAGTCGAACTTGGCCTTGGACCACTGCATACATCATTTGACTCACAAGATGGTGTACTTTATACTTCACTTTATGTTGATAGTCAAATCGTAAAATGGGACTATAAAAATTTAAAAGTGCTTGATAAGATAAATGTTCACTACAATATCGGCCACCTTGATACAATGGAAGGCAAATCAGCAAAACCAGTTGGCAAATATGCAATCGCACTTGATAAACTTTCAATCGATCGCTTTAGCCCAGTTGGCCCACTTCATCCACAAAATCACCAGCTAATAGATATCACTGGTGCAAAAATGGATCTAATCTATGATATGCCAATCCCACTTGGCGAGCCACACGATGTTGTTTCAATAGCTGCTAGCAAACTAGCTCCAGCGCTTACTTACAATATGGGCACAAACTCAAGAACGGGCGAGGCTAGCCCATATGCAACTCTAGCTGGTCAAGAAAGAGTTGAGAGAAATGGCAAAAATGTAACCGTCTATGCGACAATGATCAGAAGCCACATCAACCCAGAGCACATCGAAGTAAATAAAGGTGATAATGTAACAATTCACTTAACAAACCTAGAGCGCGCTCAAGATGAGACTCACGGATTTGGTATCGACCTTTACAACATTCACGCTTCACTAGAGCCTGGCAAAACTGCTTCAGTAAATTTTGTAGCTGATATGGAAGGTGTCTTCCCATACTACTGCACCGAGTTTTGTTCAGCACTTCACCTAGAGATGATGGGTTATTTACTTGTTAAAGATCCAAGTAAAAAATATGAATCTGCAAAAAATAACAAGCTAAAAACTCTAAGCCCAGAAGCTTTAAAAGCTGAATACGACAAAGTAATCGCAACTAATAAGGCAACTGATGATGTTATCCAAGAGGTTGTTAAATACCTAAAAGAGAAACATTATGAGAAATATCCAAAAGTAAAAGCTTTGGTTGATGACGCACTTGATCAATACGGCCACATCAAAGAGGTAAAAGCTAAAGCTGACGAAGCTTACAAAAAAGGTGACGTAAACGGCGCTATCCTTTGGGAGTACCAAGTATGGCAATACATGGTTAAAACAGCTGACGTTGGCTTAAGAGCTAAAAATAACCTAGCTAAAGAGATCGCAACTCCGATGAGCCCAGCTGCTGCAAAAGGTGAAGAGGCTTATCTAAAAGGCGGATGTAATGGTTGCCACGTTATCGGTCAAGTAAGCTCAGGTCCAGACCTAACAGGCGTTTTACTAAGACATGAAAATGGCGAAAAATGGGTAGCAGAATTTATCAAAGATCCTGCTAAGTTCTATAATGACGACTACATTAAATCAATGATTGATTACTTTAATCTTAGAATGCCAAATCAGCATATGAGTGATGAAGAGATCAAAAATATCATCGAATACCTAAAATGGGTAGATGAAAACGCTGGTATGTAGTTTTTAAAGGGGCATTTTGCCCCTTTTTAAATTTTAAAATTTTATTTTTAGCAGATGAAATTTTAAAATTTAAAGGAGAGATCATGAGTAAATATAAAATTTATACCATTGTTGCACTTGTCTTAATGACTGTTTGTTTTACTTTGCCTGTTCTTGGTTGGCACGGAGCAAAAGAGCGTATAGCTGATGGTGATGAACTACCATCTTATACCTACGGCATCTATAATCTTTTTAGCTCATTTCAGTATAAAAATCACCTTTTATCAAGAGATGTAGCAAGCGATCTTCATAAGATGATCGAACAAAAAGCAGAGATAGGTACGCCATCTTTTCCTATCTGGTACGTCTCTCTTGAAGCTCCAAATTATCCAAAATCAGCCTTTCCTGATGGAATTCCTGTATATTTTCACGTAGATGGATATAGTGGTGACGTGCATGAGATGAATACGATAAATCACTACATCGGTATGTATCCTATGGAGCATGGCGGAAATTTAGAGCGAGCGATAGCGCCTTATTATTTGCTTATTTCAACACTTTGCATGCTTGCATTTTTGTATTACAATGGCAAATTCAACTCACTTCTTATGGTTCCAACGATTATTGCGCCTGTACTATTTATGAGCGCATTTGCAGGATGGCTTTACTGGTATGGACACAACATGCAAGAGTGGGGCGCATTTAAGATTAAACCATTTATGCCAACAGTTCTAGGCGATGGTAGCGTTGCACAATTTACAACTCACTCTTATCCAAGTATCGGATTTTGGGTGATGATTGCTATGAGCGTATTTTGCATACTTGCAGTATTTTCAAAGAAAAAAGAGCTAAATGCGTAAAATTTTTATTTTTGCCCTTGCTTTCTTGCCTATTTTTAGCTCTGCAAATATACTTCAAGATGCAATAAATAACGCTAGCCCTGGCGATGTTATAAAGCTAGGGGACGGTATCTATGAAGGAAGCATAACTATAAATAAGCCGCTTAGTATCGTTGGTGAGGGCAAAAACGCTCACATAAAAGGAAATGGTAAAGGTACAGTTGTAAAGATTATTGCCTCAAATGTTACGCTTAGAAATTTAAAGATAAGCGGTAGCGGAAATGACCTTGGTGAGCTAGACGCTGGCATTGGCTGTGATAAAGCAAATAATGTCTTGATTACGCAAAATGACTTGAGTGATGTACTTTTTGGGATTGATTTTAAAGAGTGCAGTAGCTCAAAGATCACTGAAAATAACATCACTTCTAAAAAAGGGGCCAGTCTTGGCTTTAGAGGTGATGCGGTTAGACTTTGGTATAGCCATGAAAATTTAATCGAAGGCAATTATATTTATGATAGCCGCGATATGGTTGCATGGTATGCAAGTCACAATAAATTTTTAAAAAATAAAGCGATCCGCGGTAGATACTCGCTTCATTTTATGTATGCGAATCAAAATTTAGTCGAAAACAATGATTTTATTGGCAATGCAGTCGGTATGTTTTTTATGTATTCGGCTGGCTCAAATATAAAAAATAATCTTGTTATGGATAGTGATGGCGCTTTTGGTATTGGTATTGGTCTAAAAGATGTTTCAAATTTTACTATCGAAAACAATACACTTATCTATAATGCAAGAGGAATTTTGCTTGACAACTCTCCGTTTCAGCCAGGCTCAACGATAAATTTCTTAGGCAATAAAATTTTACACAACGTAGTTGGCGTATATTTTCACGCCACTCAGGGGACAAGCATATTTGAAAATAATGATTTTATAGGCAATATGGATATCGTTGCGAACGACACTCCAGGCGATAAAATGGCATTAAATCAGTGGAGTAAAAATTATTATGATGAGTATGAGAGCTTTGATAGAGATAAAGATGGCTATGGCGATACGCCTTTTATGCATCTATCATATGCCGATCAGCTTTGGCAGTATTATCCGAATTTGCAGTTTTTCTATGGCTCAAGTGTCTTTAGTATCTTAAATTTTTTAGCCAAACTCGCGCCATTTTCTGAGCCAGTAAAGCTACTTGAAGATAGCACGCCAAGGATAAAACCACTTGATGCTTCAAATTTTAACGCGTTAAAGGCAAAGCGTGGATAGAAGAAAATTTATAATTTTAGGCTCAGTCGCAGCTGCCGCAGGATATGGCATAGGTAAAATTTTGCCAAAAAGTAGCGGCGATAAACTCTATCTTAGACCACCAGGTGCGGTTGATGACTTTGATGATCTTTGTGTTAAATGCGGTCAGTGTGTGCAGGTATGCCCTTATCACAGTATAAGTTTGCTTGATATAAAAGATGGCTATTCAAATGGTACAGCATACATCGATCCTAAAAAGAGAGGTTGCTATTTATGTGATCTTTTTCCATGTGTGCTCGCCTGTCCAAGTGGTGCGTTAGATCATGCTACAAAAGTTGTTGATGATGTGAAAATGGGTATTGCTATCTTGAGTAATGCAAATGCCTGTATGTGCCTAAAAAGAGAAAAACTAAGCGAAGATAGTGTTGAAGATTTGCTTGTTCGCAAAGTTTATAACGATAGGGAAGAGGCAGAAAAAGATAAAATAAAAAGTAAAATCGGTCAAATTTGTGACCTTTGCGCCAGCATTTGCCCAGTTGGCGATAGTGCAATAGTAATGAGTGAATCAAATTTGCCGCTCATAAAGCATGGCTGTGTTGGGTGTGGGGTGTGTGCTGAGGTTTGCCCTGTAAAAATTATAAATATAGCCCCAAAAATGAGTTATGATGAAATTTATAAGGAGAAAGAATGAGATTAATAATGTCTTTAGTGGCTGCTGCTTTGCTATTTGTCGGCTGTGAAAAGAGCGATGACAAAGCGCAAAAAGCAGCCAGCGAGCAACCAATAAATGTAGCCACGAGTGCTAGCATAAAGGTTGAAAAAAAAGAAAATAATCAAAGTACAAATAAACAAAATGATTTCATAAAATACGATATGCACGGCGAAAAGAGCGTAAAATTTGGACTTGAAGATAATAACGTAAGCCGTCAAATCGGAGCTTTAGCAATGGTAAGAACCCCTCTTCAAACTATAAATTTAAGACTTATAAAGGGCAGACTTAGCAAAAATTTCATTACAAAATGCTCAGCTTGTCACGATGATTACGCAAATGGCATCATCGGGCCATCACTTTTAACAAAAAGTGAAAATGAAATTTATACAATGATAAATGCTTATAAAAATAAAGAAAAAGTCAATGTCTTAATGCGAGATCTTGTTAAAAAAATGGATGATAGTGAAATCAGAAATTTAGCTAAAGAAATCAGTGATTTTAATACACAATTTAGGAGCAAATAATGAAAGTAGGAAAGATTATAACCATTATTTTAGCGGTAGCAATTTGCGGTATCATGGTATTTATGTTAAGCCAGACTCCGCCTAAAAAAGAAAAAGTAGCAACTAATGCTCAGCCAAAAGTAGAGCAAAATTTTACAAAAGAGCAGCCAAAGTCTAGTGAAGAATTTGCCAGCGAAGATGAGCTAAAAAAGGTAAAAGAGCTAAGTCTAAGCGTGGCTAAAGTGCACAATGAAGGCGTTAGCAAGCAATATCTAACAACTTGTGCTCCGTGTCATGGCGCAAATGCAAAAGGTGTCGTAGCTCCTGATATAACGCACCTAAGTAAGGATGAATTACTTAAAAAGCTAGCTGATTATAAAGCTGGCAAGGTGCAAAACTCACTTATGAAGGGGCTACTTACAAATGTTAGTGATAGCGAGCTTGAAAGCCTTGCAGATGAAATTTCTAAATTTAAAAAGTAAAAATGGACAAATATAACACTCGTGCGACGATTAGAAATGTAAGCTTTCTAAGCACGTTAATCACAACTACAAAAGATGGCAAGAAGCGGCCTAGTATACGATTTTGGCGCATATTTAGCATTATTCTAGTTCATCTTTTATTTGTGCTTTCATATAGAGTTGATATACAAATTTTAGAAGGCGACATCAGTGCGTCAAGGATATTTGGTTTTCACTTGGCAGATGCTTTTATGAGCCTGCAAGTCTTTTTGGCGACACATGAAATCCATGTAAATTTAATAATTGGCTCACTTAGTATCTTGGCCTTTTATATCATTTTTGGTGGTAGAGGCTTTTGCTCTTGGATCTGTCCTTATTCATTAATAAGCGAGATAGCTGAGAAGATCCATGAAAATTTACGCGCTAAAAAGATAGTAAAGCCACGAGTTTTTGACACAAAGTGGCGATATGTTTTTACCATTTTATTTTTAACTCTTAGCTTTGCTAGTGCAAGCCTTACATTTGAAATTTTTAATGTTGTTGGGATTTTTTCAAGATTTATTATCTATGGCTATTTTCATGCTATTTGGTTTGTTGTGGCCATGCTTATGGTTGAAATTTTCTTCTCACGTAGAGCTTGGTGTAGGTATGTCTGTCCTATCGGAGCTACTTACTCAGTGCTAGCTAAACCAAATGCCATAAAAGTTAGCTGGGATAAAGAGAAGTGCGATCACTGCTTAGTTTGCACTGATGTTTGTCTAGTGCCTCACGTACTTTTTATGACAAAAAAGGGGGCAAAGCTTGACGAGAGCAAAAATATCTTTAGGATAGCTGGTGCTGATTGCACGCTTTGTGGTAGGTGTATTGATGTGTGTCATCAAGATGCACTGAAATTTGACAACGGCTTTAAAAAACTCATATAAGGAAAATTTTTGATAGATATAAAAGAAGTAACTAAAATTTTTGGCTCGCAAAGGATACTTGACAATGTTAGCCTAAACGTAAAATCTGGCGAAAAAATAGCAATACTTGGACAAAATGGAGCTGGCAAAAGCTCGCTCATGCGTATCATTTTAGGCGAGTTTATCCCAAATAGCGGAAGCATCGCGATAAATGGCGTAAATACTCTAAAAGATAGAAAAGGGGCTTTGAAATTTATCTCATTTGTGCCACAAACTCCACCACCGCTTAAATTTAACCTACGCGAGCTTTGTGAGTTTGTTTGTAAAAGCTCAAATGTCAAATTTGAAGATATTGAGAAATTTAGCAAGCTTTTAGAGCTTGATCTGCATGCAAATTTAAATAAACCGTTTTATAAGCTCTCTGGCGGCATGAAACAAAAGATGCTAATAGCCATTGCATTTGCTAAGGATAGTGAAATTTTGATGTTTGATGAGCCAACGGCAAATCTTGATGTGAAAGCAAGGCTTTCTTTTAAAAATTTACTTGATAACTTCACGCAAAACAAAACACTTGTTTTTATCTCACACCGTATCGATGAGATAGCAAATTTATTAGATAGATGCGTCTATATGGATCTTGGCAAGATAATCAAAGAAGAAAATTTAAGGAGCAAGAGTGAATAATCTTTTTTTAATAGCAAAGCTTGATGTAAAAGAGTCTTTTCGCTCAAGATGGTTTGTGATATATGCTGTGCTTTTTTCTGCTTTGATGATAGGATTTTTATTTAGCGGCGTGACTGACTCACGTGTGCTTGGCTTTTCTGGGCTTACTAGAGCACTGCTTTTGTTTATTCAAATTTGTGTCATCATTGTGCCTATTTTTATTCTCATCTCAACCGTAAGAAGCATAAATCAAGATAGAGATACAAATTTGCTTGAGTACATTCTTAGTTTCCCGCTAAGTCTTAGAGAGTATTACTTTGGCAAGGCACTGGGCCGTACATTTGTTGTTTTTGTTCCACTTTTGTTTGCTCTTTTGCTTTGCGTGATCGTTGGTTTTATAAAAGGCGTTGCGATACCTTGGAGTGTATTAACACTTTATTTTGGGCTACTTTTTAGCTTAAGTATCATTTTTCTATCGCTTGGATTTTTTATCTCAAGCGTGATTAAAAATCAAGAGACAGGCCAAGGCGTGGCGTTTTTACTTTGGCTTATAATGCTTGCATTTATTGACCTAGCATTAATTGGGCTTCTTATGAGAAGTTCAGTCGATGAGTATGTTATTTACGCTATTGCCATACTAAATCCGATAGAGCTTTTCAGGATAGCAGCACTTAGTCTTTTTGATCCAAATTTAGCAGTTATCGGTACTGCATCTTATTTTATTTTAAGCACCTTTCCAAAAGCGACATTTGTAGCTTATGCGATTATTTATCCGCTTTTACTAGGCATTATTTTGCTAGTTTGTGGCTATTTTGCCTTTAGCAAAAAAGATTTGGTTTGAGATTGTTTTTTGTTAAAGAAAAGTTGGTTTTAAATTTAGACGAAACTTGTATTATTTCACTTGTCCAACAAGAAACCTCCTTTTTGTAATAGCTCCCTTTCCCCCAAAGGGAGCTAACTTCTTCCAAGGAAATTTATGAAAAAATCCATTTTGTTTTTAGCATTTACACTTCTATCTTTGAATGCAAACTGGGATATAAATGTGCAAGAGTGCATTAATAAAAGTAACGCTAAAGCTTGCGAGAATTTTACAAAAAAGCTTTCAAGTGAGTGTGAAAATAAAGATAAAATTTCTTGCTTTATCTATGCAGATATGCTAGGGCGTGGTCTTGGCATAGAAAAAGATACGCAAAAATCTTTTGAGATATTTAGATCGCTCTGTGATGATGGTGGTAGTGAGGCTTGCTACGAGCTAGCGACAAAGTATCTTCAAGGAAATGGCACTGAGCAAAGCTTTGATCTTTCTGCAAATGCTCTTGATAAAGCTTGCAAGATGGGTAGCAAGCGAGCTTGCAATGTATTAGAGCTTGTGCCTAAAAATTAGCCTAATTTTATGCTTGTACTAATTAAAAGAAATTTCTTAAATATAGTTTCTTTAAAGTTAAATTTACTTTAGTATTACTTGGAATTTCTTTTTTATTAACTAAAAATTTTATTAAAATTTATGCTTAAATAATACTATTTCATCGTCCTAAATGGACCCTCCTTTTTGTAACTGATAAGTCTTTGCTTCCCCCTTTTCTGGCTTTTCGTATACACAAAGAGGAGTTGCTTATTCTTTTAAAAATCAAATCTATTTATTTTTTTCAATTTACATTCTATAAAAATTTTTCTTTTTTGAAATCATAATTGATAATAGTTTTAAATATTATCAAAGTAAATTTTGTGTAAGATTGCGAGCCATTATCAAAACCTACTATTAAAAGGCTTTAAAAGAAAGTGAAATTTCTAAATCAAAAATTTTTTTATAAAGTGCACACTTATTTATCTCTTTTATTTTTTATTCCACTTGCAGTAGTTTGTTTTAGCGGTGCTATTTTGGTTTATAAAAATGAAATAAATAATATTTTCATTCCAGAGCTTGTAAATGTGAATTTAAAAGCTCAAAGAATAAGCCTTGATAAGATAAAAGAGATCGTCGCTAAAGAGCTGAATGATTATGAAATGGTCGGCATCAATATCGATGCAAATCCTAAAAAACGTGACAAAATTTGGTTAATTGAGCACAATGACAGCCAAAAAGAGTGGAAATTTATCTATTTTGACGCTTTTAGCGGTAAGATAAAGAGCGAGCCACTCGCACATGATGAGGGATTTTTTGGAGTTTTAACCGAGCTTCATGAGTCGCTATTTCTAGGAAAGAGCGGTCACGTTATCCTTACTTTAACCGCTATTTTCGCGTTTTTTATCTGCATAAGTGGTTTTGTGATTTATAGAAAATTCTGGCTGACACTACTTAGACTGCGTTTAAATAGACTAAATGTTTTTATGAGCGACATTCATAAAATGATAGGAATTTTTTCTACGCCTATTTTACTGCTCATTTGCATAAGTGGTGTTTGGTGGGAATTTCAAATGGCACGCATGCCAGAGTTTAAAAATGACTTCGTTATAGATGCAAAAATTTATAACAAAAGCCTATCTCTTGACGAGCTGGTGGCTCGCTCAAAAAATGATCTTGCTGGCTTTGAGCCACACTTCATCTCACTGCCTTTTATGCACGGAGCAAACATACGCCTTTTTGGCTACGTAAAAGATCAAAATTTCTTGCATAACGAATATTCAAGCATATTAACTTACGATAAAAATAGCGGTGAATTAGTAAGTATTTTGGACATAAAAAATGCAAATCTAAGCGAAGAAATTCTCTCAGCATTTAGAAAATCGCACTTTGGTAACTACAACCAAATCACAAAATTTATCTGGTTTTTAGTCGGTATTTCACCGCTTATTTTAAGTATCTCAGGGCTTTATTTGTGGATTAAAAGAAATTTTAAAAGGAGAAAAAATGAAAAAAATTTTAATTAGTTTGGTTGCATTAAATTTGATGCAACCTCAAATTTTTGCTAGCCAAAGCGATAAAATTTTAGAAGCAATTGATGTTGTAGAAAGCGAGAGAAGAGATGATGCAAACTACTTTGCAAAAGAGCTTGTAAAAAGCACAACTAGGCTAAATTTAACCTCTCGTCAAACGCCACAATCACTAACCGTGCTAACAGAGGCTAGGCTAAAAGATCAAGGCATCAAGGACTATCAAGTGCTTCTTAGAAATGTCCCGGGCGTCACGCTAAATAAATGGGATGAGCGCGTATATCCGACGGCTCGTGGCTTTAAGATAGATTATTACTTGCTTGATTCGATGCCTAGCTTTGGTGGTTTTAGCCTTGGCGCAAATGATATGAGCTTGCTACCTTATGAAAGAGTTGAAGTGGTAAAAGGGGCAAATGGCCTACTTGCAGGCGCTGGCAACCCAGCTGCAAGCTTAAATTTCATAAGAAAAAGAGCAGACGCAAAAGAGCTTAAAGGAAATTTTGGTGTAAGTGCTGGATCATACGATAGATACGGCGTAAATGGCGATGTGCAAACGCCGGTAAATGAGAGCGGAAGCGTTAGAGCAAGGCTATCTTTTATGCATGAGAAGTCGCACTCTTATATGGATTATTACAACCGCAAAAATAGCGCGATTTACGGCGTAGTCGATAGCGACATAGGCGATAACTCATGGCTTAGCCTTGGTGCATTTTATCAAGAGCTAAGACGCCACGGGGTTAGATGGGGCGGTATGCCAGCTTTTTATACAGATGGCTCTAGGACAAATTTTAGTAAAAATGAAATTTTCTCCCAGCCTTGGACTAGGTGGGATATAAAAACGCTTGATTTTTACGCTGATTTTAGACACTACTTTGAAAATGAATCAAGCTTAAATTTAAGCTACTCATTTAGAAGGGCAAACACTGACTCAAATTTACTCTACTACGGCGGAGCGGTAAATTTAGATGGCACCGGCAATATAGGTGGTCTTAGCGCTTATGCAAACAAAAGAGAGGAGAATATCCACAATGTCGATGCATACGCAAATATCCCTTACGAGATAGCAAATTTATCTCATGAGTTTGTCTTTGGTGCGATGTATAACAACTATAAAAAAAGTAGCGATAAGGTAAGTAGCTACTGGCTGCAAAGGACTACGCCAGCTGGGCTTGCTTATACGGCTAGAAGCAGGATTGATTTTAAAAACCTGCACCTTGATGATCCAAAGTTTCCTTACGAAGATCAAAACAATAAAGACAAAACGATACAAAAGGCATTTTACGCGGCAAATAAACTATCAATCACCGATGAGCTTAAATTTTTGCTAGGTGCTAGGGTGAGCTACTACAAATACGAGATCGAGGGCGGCAAAGACAATAGAAATTTCACAAATGAGATCACGCCATATCTTGGCATCACTTACGACATCGGAGCAAACCACACTCTATATGCTAGCTACACGAGCATATTTAAACCTCAAAGCGTAAAGGATGCAAACGACAAATATCTTGATCCGATCCAAGGCAAGGACTATGAAGTGGGCATTAAAGGCGAGTATTTTGACGGGGCGCTTCAAGCAAGTCTTGGCGTCTTTAAGATCGTGCAAGATAAGCTTGGCATAGATACTGGCAAGATAAATCCAGCGACAAATGCCAAAATATATGAATCTGGCAAGGGTGTGACAAGCAAGGGTGTCGAGCTAGATCTAAACGGTGAGATCACTAAAAACTTAAGCCTAAGCTTTGGTGCAACGCACTTTAACGCAAAAGATGCTAATGGCGAGAAATACGCCACTGACTCATCAAGAAGCACGGCAAATTTATTTGCAAAGTATGAGATCAGAGACTTTAGAGTAGGGGCTGGAGCTATGTATAAGAGCAAAATTTATACTGGCAAAGGCGCAGATGAAATCGCACAAAAAGGCTACACTTTGGCTAATTTAATGCTTGGTTATAAATTTGCTAAAAACTTTGATGTACAGCTAAATATCGATAATCTCTTTAACAAAAAATACTACGAAGGCATCGGCAAAAACATGATGGTTTATGGCGATCCACGCACCTTTAATCTCAGCTTTAACTACAATTTTTAATCTAATTAAATCACCAGCCAAATAAGCTGGTGATAAATTTCAACTCCTAAAGTGTATAATTAGAAAAATATATTTTAGGATGAGTGTCATGTTTAAAGTAGAGGTTATTTATAAATTCTGTCTTGTTTTAGTTCTTATTTTGGGGCTTTGTATGCTCGCATTTTCTGGTGTAAATTTTACGCTTGGTGAATATAGCGAGTATCTATTAAATGCCCATAAAATCGCAGGTTTTTTAATATTGCTTGCTGCAACACTTCACGTTATAAATCGTAGAAAAAAGCTAGTAAAGCTAATGAATGAAACAATGGATGTGCTAACACGAAGTAAAAATCCAAGTATTTGCAATATGGACCGAATTATCGCATCGCTCGAGCCATACAGCATAACTGAAATTTCGCAAATGTTAGGCTTTGACGAGGCTGTTTTTTGCGAAACTTTACGTAAAAATGGAGTTAAATTTAATGACGCTGGCCAAACTCTACGCCAGATCGCACGAATGAATGACGAAAAGATATTTTTCGTGCTAGTTCTTATTATCGAGGCGAAATTTGGCAAGAGATTTTGTGGCGAGCTAAAGTACAAACGCGGTGGAAAACTTAAAGATAAAAAAATGGTTGCGTAGGGCTAGCTTAGCCTTTGCTAGCTTGTGCCATGCAGATGAAGCTATCTTTACTCCAGCGTCTAAAAGCGCAGTCGTAGCAGCTTCTCTCGCCGCCGCAGCTCGTCTCCTCTTCGTCGCTATCTAGCTTAAATTTAGCGCAGTTTTGGGCTATTTCTCGCGCTTTATCGTAGTTAAATTTGCCGTATTTAAACTCATTTTTCTCATTGAAATTTTGCATCATCAAAATTCTCGAAGCTCTTTTATGTTTAAATTTCTAAACTCACCATTTTTATCTTTTTGCACGAGCAAAGTTGCCTTGTGATCCCAAAATATAGGCTTTAAAGCCCCATCTAAATTTATCATCTCATCTTTTGTTAGCTCTTTAAAATTTTCATCCAAAACCGCTTCGATAAAAGGAAGCTCCATGAGCTTAGCAACGCTTAGCTTTGGCTCATTTAGATTAAATTTGCCCCTTATCTTGCCATCATCACCGCCAAGCCTAAGCCCTATGCCCGCAAGCGCGCCGATAACGCCATTGGCATTTGGCGTAAGGGCTTTTAAAAATACATTTTGCTCGCGCGCCGTCTCAAAAGCTTGCTTTGTGGCTAGGAGCATATTTTTTGCATTTTTGCCAAAATTTATTAGCTCTTTCGTATCTTTTATGTCGTCTTTAAAAACAGCTGCGATACCGGGCTCAGCGCTTTTAGCGCATTTATTTGTTAAAAGCTCAAGCGTAATGTCAAGCACCTTTTGCTTTTGTTCTTTTGAAATTTTAGCAACTAAACACATTGAGCTATTGTGCGAAGTGTAGTTTATGCGAGGATCTAGTAAAAGTTGGTGGCGTGTAATAAAAGAGACTTTGGCAAATGAGCTAATTTTTAGGGCTATTTCTTGAGCTAAACTTCCAGTTGAAATTTCTCCGCCAAGCTCGTCTGTATCGTCGATACATAGTAGAAATTCAAAGCACATTTGCACTCTTTCTTTTAAAATTTATCTAGTTTATAAATGAAATTATTTTTTTATATTTTTATAATATTAATATCGTTAGAATGGTAAGTAGTATTATATAAAATAAAAACTTAATGTAAAAAAGGAGCTTTATGAAGAAGTTGGGTTTGATAGCCTGCTGTGCTGCGATGGCACTGCATGGCGAAGTCTTTACTTTAGGTAAAGTTGAGGTTGTTGGAGAGTTAGGTGGCTTACAAAAAAGCGATGCAAACGTCGCCGTAATCAATGAAGAACAGATGCAAAAAGATAACATCAAACGCCTTTCACAGGTTGCTTACACGACACCAGGTGTTTATGTAGATAAAAAAGGCCCGCGCGCCGAGCAAAATTTCTACGTTCGCGGTTTTGACGCGCGCAGAACTCCACTTTTTATCGACGGCATTCCAGTTTACGTGCCTTATGACGGCAACGCCGATTTCGGGCGATTTACGACCTTTGATCTAAGCCGCATAGATATATCAAAAGGCTCTAGCTCGGTGCTTTACGGCCCAAACACCATGGGCGGCGCGATAAATTTAATTACCAAAAAACCTAGCAAAGAGCTTGAGGGCAGCGTCGGCTACGGCTTTGAGACGGGCAAAAACGCAAAAACCTACGGCAATAACGTAGATTTTAGCATCGGCACGAAGCAAGAGCTATTTTACGCGCAAGCAGGCGGCAGCTACATGGAGGACGCGGGACAGCAGATGTCTCGTAAATTTGACCAAAAAATAACAGGCAACGAGGACGGCGGCAGACGCGACAACTCCGTGCAACGCGATAAGAAATTTAATATAAAATTCGGCTTTACGCCAAACGAAACCGACGAATACGCCGTAGCGTACGTAAATCAAAAAGGCCAAAAAGAGCAGCCTTTTTATACCGGCAGATATGCATCTTGGCAACAACAAGTAAATAGATACTGGGACTGGCCAAGATGGGATAGAAAGAGTCTCTACTTCTTGTCCCATACTGACTTTGGACCGCTATATGTAAATACAAAAATTTTTAATGACACCTTCGAAAATGAGCTTTATAGCTACAACAATAAAGAAAAAACTATTTGGGAAAAAGACAAGAATGGCAAACTTTCTCCAAATCACAAAAGCAGATACAAAGATAAATCTTACGGTTTTGGCGTAGAAGTTGGTGGAGACCTTGGCGACAAGGATACTCTCAAATTTGCTACAAGCTATAAGCATGACCACCACAAAGGCGCTAAATATCAAGAGCCCGAAGAGGACATGAAAGATAAGATGTACTCTTTTGGTCTTGAAAATACATATAAATTTAGCGATATGACAAAATTTATTGCAGGTATTAGCTATGATGTTAGAAAGCCCATAAGTGCAAGAGCTTGGGCGACACTTCCTATATCAGGAACCAATAATACAAAATCTGAAATGGTAAGCTATGACGCAAGTAAAGAGCATGCTTTTAACTACCAAGCTGCGATCAAACATAGCTTTGACGGCAATGACGAATTAAGCCTAAGTTACGCTAAAAAGACATACTTCCCATCTATGAAGGAAAGGTATAGTACGAGATTTAACAGATATATCTCAAATCCAAATTTAAAACCTGAGGTAGCAAATCACTATGAAATCGGCTATCAAAGAAATTTTGGAGAGACATTTAGACTTGAGACGGCGCTCTTTTACTCAGAGATAAAAGATGCCATAGGTGATATCAATACTGGTCTTTATGCAGGGGTTGGCAGAAAAAAAACGGAACTTAGAAAAAGCGTTAATATTGGTAAGTCTGAATATAAAGGCTTTGAGCTAGGTGCGACGTATTTTGCTACTAAAGATTTGGAGCTAGGTGGTAACTACACTTATTTAAGTGCTAAATATAAAAATACTGATGATTCTTTAGTATTTGACATACCAAAACATAAAGCATTTGCCTATGTGGATTATAAGTTCTTATCTAAATTTAGCATCTACCTATCTCAATATATGATGTCTAATCGCTATTCTAATTCGGATAAAATTACTAAACTTGCAGGTTTTGGCACGACAAATATCAAATTTACCTACAAACCGACCGAGGCTTTAAGCTTTGAAGCGGGCGTGTCGAATTTATTTGACAAAAACTACGAGTACAGAGAGGGCTTTCCCGAAGAAGGAAGGATTTTCTTTACAAACGTAAGATATAAATTCTAAATCACTCAAACCAGCTTTTTACAGCTGGTTTGCTAATGAATTTTGATAGAATTCATTAGCAAGCTCTTTTTAAATTTAAAGGTAAAAAATGTTTAAAAAAATCCTAATATTTCTACTTACGGCTATAAATTTTTGCTTTGCGATGAGCGAGGCGCAGATCAAGGACTACATCGCGCAAAACAGCGAAAATATAGCTCAGCTGCAAGGCACTCCGACTAAAATTTACGCCAGCTCGCCGCCACTTTTATATATGCTTTACGCGCTTGATCCCGCTAAAATCAGCGGCGTAAATTTCGAGTGGAACGCCTTCGAGCGCCCCTACGTCAAAAAAGAGGTGCAAGAGCAGCCCGTCGTGGGCGGCTTTTTCGGTCAGGGTAAAATTCCAAACATCGAGATGCTGCTGCGCCTAAACCCAGAGCTCATCCTCGTAAACGCAAGCTCGCGCAATACCAAAAAGATGAGCGAGGTTTTCGGCTCGATCAAAAAGCCGATGCTCTATCTAAGCGCAGTGAGGCTCGAGGACTACTTGGACGGGTTTGAAATTTTAGGCGAGGTGACGGGCAAAAAGGAGCGCGCAGCACGTCTCATAAGCTACGCAAAAGAGTCGCTAAATTTGACCGCGCAGATCGAGGAATACATTAAGAAAAACAACCTGCAAAAGGTAAAAATCTACTACGCGCAGGGCGGCGACGGGCTAGCCACCGAGTGCGAGGGCTCGTGGCACGCGACGCTCATCGAGCGAGCAGGCGCACAGAACGTGCATAAATGTAGCGAGGATCCAAACGCCAAATCCTTCGGACGCGTTAAAATCAGCTTCGAACAGCTCGTTAAATACGATCCGGACGTCATCCTCATCTACGAAAAAGAGCTGTTTGATAAAATTTACGGCGACCCCAAATGGCAGCTGCTAAGCGCGGTGAAAAATAAAAAAGCCTACTACATCCCGCGCGAGCCATTTTCGTGGTTCGACCGTCCGCCTTCGTTTATGAGGTTTTTGGGGCTAAAGTGGCTGATAAGCTTAACCTACCCCGAAGCGTTTAAATTTGACATGGTTAAAGAGACGCGCGAGTTTTACAAGCTCTTTTTAGATCTCGAACTCACAGACGAGCAAATTTATAAAATTTTGGGACGCGCCGAGTGAGTAAAGAAAGATGAGCAAAAAGGCGTTTGCGTTTTTAGCCCTCCTGCTGGCGCTTTGCGTCGCAGGCTCGCTGCTGCTCGGTAAATACGGCTTTAGTGCGAGCGATTACGCGTGCTACGTCACCGCTCTTTTAAAAGGCGAAAATTTAAAAGAGTATGAGGTCATGCACACGCTCTTGCTCGAAATCCGCCTGCCGCGCATACTGGCCTGCGTGCTCATCGGCGCGAGCCTGGCGATCAGCGGCGCGGCGTATCAGGCGATGTTCGTAAACCCGCTCGTAAGCCCCTCTATTCTGGGCGTTTTAAGCGGCGCAGGATTTGGCGCAGCGGTCGGGATGTTTTTTAGGCTCAATGAATACCTCATCCAGCTTAGCACCTTCGGCTTCGGTTTTCTTGCCGTAGCGGTGGCGCTTGGCGTCTCGGCGCTGTATTCGCGCAGCGGCAGCGTCATCGTGCTAGTTCTTGGCGGCGTCATCAGCGGCTCGCTCTTTACCTCGCTACTCTCGGTGCTAAAATACGCCGCAGATCCGAACGACGCGCTTCCCGCGATTACATATTTTTTGATGGGAAGCCTCGGCTTTGCGTCCAAGAGCTTCATAGAGATTTCAATCCTGCCGATGTGCGCGGGCGTTTTGCTACTGGCGCTTAGCGGTAAATACCTAAACGCGCTAAGCCTTGGCGAGGAGGAGGCAAAGAGCCTTGGCGTAAATACGGCGTGGGTTAAAATTTTCATCATCCTCGTTGCGACCTTCGTTAGCGCGCTTAGCGTGACGATCGCGGGCATCATCGGCTGGATCGGGCTTATCGTGCCGCACATCGCGCGCTTTATATTCGGTGCCGACAACCGCGCGGTTCTGGCTAGCTCGGCGATGATCGGCGCGATATTTTTGCTCTTTTGCGACAGCTTCTCGCGGCTCATTTTTACCTTTGAGATCCCTATCGGCATCGTAACCTCGCTATTTGGCATCCCGATGTTTATCATCGTGCTTCGCCGCGCCAAGAGGAGCTTTTGATGCGAAAAAATTTGATAGAAGTGCGAAATTTGCGCTTTGCCTACCAGGACAAACCCGTGCTAAATGGTATCAGCTTTGACGTCGCGACGGGCGATACGCTAAGCATCCTAGGCGCCAACGGCAGCGGCAAAAGCACCCTGCTACGCATAATGCTCGGGTTTTTAAAATTTGAGGGCGAGGTGCTAATCGCGGGCAAAAGCGTGCGCGACTACGGTAAGCGCGAACTCGCATCCCTCGTCGCCTACGTGCCGCAGACGCACGCGCCGTCGTATGACTACAGCGTCTTTGACGTCGCTCTGATGGGTGCGCTGTGCAGGACGCCGCTGTTTTCTAACTTTAGCGCGGCGGATAAAAAGCTAGCCGAGCAGGCGCTGGAAAAGATGGGTATCGCGCATCTAAAAAACGCGCCCTACACAAAGGTAAGCGGCGGCGAGCGGCAGCTGGCGTACATCGCGCGCACGCTGGTACAGGGCGCGAAAGTGATCTTTATGGACGAGCCGACAAACGGGCTGGACTTCGGCAATCAAATCAAACTGCTCGAGATGATAAAAGCTCTAGGCGATGAGGGATACACCTTCGTGCAGACGACGCACTATCCGCGCCATGCGAAGTTCGTTTCAAATTTGACGCTGTTTATAAAAGACGGCGAAATTTTAGCCTTCGGGCGCAGCGAGCAGCTCATAAACGCCGAAAATATCGATAAAATTTACGGCATAAACTATGAAAAGTACGAGGACAGGTTATGATTTTACCTTCAAACTACGACGAGATCGACTTTGACGCGCTTTATAAGGCACAAAAGGCTAGAAGTTCATTCGGCAAAAAATTTGCCGAGGACTGGGACAAAAAGGCGCCCAGCTTCAACGAGGGCGTAATGAAAAGCGCTTATGCGCGCGAGTTTATAGATAAGGTCGATTTTACGGGCGTTTCTACGCTGCTTGATTTTGCATGCGGAGCTGGCGCGTTAAGCGTGCTGGCGGCTAAAAGGGCGGATCAAATTTACGGCTACGACTTTTCAACTAAGATGCTAGAGTTTGCCCGCGAGAACGCTCAAATTTACGGCGCAAAAAACGTTAAATTTGCGCAAAAAGCCTTTGAAGACGACTGGTCGGACGTGCCTGAGTGCGACGTAGTTTTGGCCTCGCGCTGCCTTGAGGTGGATGATCTAAAAACCGCGCTTAATAAGCTTCTTTCAAAGACCAAAAAATCGCTTTACATCACGTTTAAGGTCGGCGGTAGCTTCGTGGACGATGAGATTTTGGACGCGATAGGGCGCAAGGTGGAGCAAAAGCCCGACTTCGTCTATCTTTTAAACATCTTATTTCAAATGGGTTATTTGCCAAGCCTTAGCTACATAAAAGCTAAGTGCCATGCAGGTCCGGAAACAAGCGCGCAGGAGCTCATACAAAAGACGCGCTGGGGGCTTGGCGGCGAGCTAAGCAGCACAGAGGAGGCGCGGCTAGCGGAGTATTTTAACAGCGGCAAATACAAACCGAAGCAAGAATTTATGCACTGGGCGTTCGTAACTGTTGATAAGGCAAATAGAATCTAAATTTAAGCGTTCTATGCAAATTTGTCCCTGAAATGGAGCAAAATTTAATGTTAGTTATATGGCAAAGTAAAAGATAATTGGCAAGTTTTATAAAGTGGTTTTTTGCTTAGTGCCAATGTTTTAAGCAATAAAAATAAAGGTCAGTAGACTTTAAGTTATAGATAGTTTTATGGCGGGTAGAGAGAGATTCGAACTCTCGGTGAGTTGCCCCACACACGCGTTCCAGGCGTGCTCCTTAAACCACTCGGACATCTACCCATGAAGAAGTGGAATTATATCTTTATTTGCTTAATGCTTGGCTTTTAAAGCTTTAACCCCAAGATAACGACATTTTTGTACTCATTATCCATCAGGAAAATGCCAGGCAGTTCACTCCATTTTTCAAAGCCAAATTTTAAAAATAGCCTAAGAGTTGCTTTATTTTCACTAAATATTAAAGCGATAATATTTTTTAGATTTAGCTCTCTAACTTTATTTAGGCTGTGGGATAAAAGTTGCTTGTCAATGCCCATACTAAGAGCCTTTTTGGCTGCATAGATACTTATTTCTACACTTATTTTGTAAGCTATTTTAGAATTAGAATCGCTAAGCAAAACACCAGCCTAAAATTCCAATATTTTCTTTATAGAGAAAGATTTGGCGAGAGTTGTTATGGGCTTTAAACCAAGGCTCTTGCTAACTAGCCGAATATCAGCAGTCGTAGTTTTTTAAAATGTACTAGTTATAAATTTGAGCAACCATCAGATCGCTCAAATTGTTTTGAAGCCTAGCCTCTTTTGGCAGCTTGATAGACTGGCTCAAGCTTTGCTGCGATCTCTTTTAGATCTTTTATCCTGCTCTCGTTTGATGGGTGAGTGCTTAAAATTTCAGGCACCTTTCCACCACTCATCTTGCTCATTTTTACCCAGACTTCGACTGCTTCTTTTGGATCGTATCCGGCTCTTGCCATTAGCTCAGTACCGATGTGATCGGCTTCAGTCTCATGCGAGCGAGAAAACGGCAGAGATATGGTGTATTCGCTAGCTAAATTTAGAGCATTAGCTCCAAGATCGCCAAGGCCAGTAGCTGTGGCTATTGCAAAGATGCCTATGCTTTTCATCTGATCAGCACTTGCTTGTTCTCTGCTGTGCTCCCTAAGAGCGTGTGCGATCTCGTGCCCCATGACCGCAGCTAGCTGCGCATCTGTTAAATTTAGCCTTTTTATGATGCCACTATAAACGACTATCCTGCCACCTGGCATACACCAAGCATTTAGCGTATCTTCATTAATGACATTTACTTGCCACTTCCATTTTAGAGCGTCATCTCTAAAAACACCAGTTTGGGCGATGAGTCTTTTAGCGATATCTTGAACTCTTTTTGTAAGGATCGGATCAACATTTAGCTCGCCTTTGCTTCTAGCAGCTGTTAGCGTCTTGACATAGGCTTGGGCTGAGCTTTGCTCCATAGCTTCTGATGAGACTAACATAAATTGCTTACGATCAGCACCAACAACGCCTGCTTTTGTAACGCTTGAGCAGCCAGTAAAGAGCAAACTAGTCGCTAACAATGTAAGTAAAAATTTTTTCATTTTTATTCTTTTTGGACTAAAATTTTGCGTATTATAGCCTGAGTTGGATATGCATTGTTAAACGAGGGGATAAATTTAAATTTTGGAGCTGAAATGGCTTGCAAATTTTAAAATTTGTCAGAAATTTTCTAAAATAAAACGCATGCAGTGCGCCAGCACGATTGCATGCCACTCCTAACGTGCGAGGGGTTTAGGGGATTTAAAAAGGGGGATAAGGGGACGGCTTCGTAATTCAAGTCCCCTTGTCTCCCTTTTAAATAAAAAGAAATTTACGAATTTAATAAAGCTATTTTGCAAATTTTAAACTTTCATTCACCCCTAATAATTAACTACTAAAATTTGGCTTCGCTTATCGCTTAGCTCAAATTTTAGAGCCGAAATTACTCGCTCATGAAATTTTAAAATTTACTAGAGTTTATTTGGTATGTAAATTTACGCCTACGCCTTATAGTTTATATTTCTCTCAAACTCTCTCAAACGTTTATTTACAGATCTTAGCTCTGTTATCGTCGTCCAGTTGTCGATAAATACGCTAAAACTCTCTCTAACTTGTGAAAAAGCGTTGCTGGCTTGTATAAGCACACCAAGTGTGATAACACCGCTAAATAGGCCATTTCCCATGATGACATAAGGCACGATGACAAGAATTTGTGAAAAAGAGATGAGCCAAAGGTTAAAGTAGCCGTAGTGCAAAAATAGTTTGTAATAATTTAACTTTACGCCCGTAAAAAGCTCTAGCATGACGTTTGGCTGGCAAAATTTAGACTTATCATCTTCGCCGTAAACTAGTTCTTTTCTAAATGCCGCTTCTGCTTTTTGGTTGTTATACTCGATATGTGGGAGTTTAATGCCCACAAACCACGAAATAATCAGGCCACCGATGCTAATTATTAAAGCGATATAAACAAGCGAGCCTTCGATATCTTTGATGTAAGGCAAACTCACGCTCTTACTTAACTCCCAAAGTACTGGTATAAAGGCAATTAGCGTCATGATCGCCCTTAAAACCTGCACGCCAAGGCTTTCCATTATTTTGGCAAAGCGGTAGACATCTTCTTGGATACGCTGCGAACTACCTTCGATATCGCTTTTGCAGTTTTGCCAAAATTTTAGATATCTAAACGTCATCGCCTCTCTCCAGCGAAAGACCCAGTGGCTAGCAAAAAATGAGATCACAGTGTAAGTCACGACGTAAGGCATAGCGATTTTTATAAAGTTAAAAATTTCTCGCCAAAACTCACTTACATTATGATCTTTTGAGTTTTGCACGATGTCGTAGAAATTTTTATACCACTCGTTTATGCGGACATTTAGGTGCGTTTGATAGATAAGAAGTAAGATGATAAATATCGCTCCGCCATAAGCCCAAAGTGCCCATTTTTTATCTTTAAAAAATGATGAAAACATAAAGTGCCTTTTGTAAATTTTGGCGAATTATAGCAAGCAATATTAAGCATTTATATAAAATTTAAATGCGAGCTATATCATTTTGCAAATTTTACGTAAAGGAAAATGATGAAGAAATTAGCATTTTTGGCTCTTGGCTTTTTTGCAACACTTGTGTTCGCGGCTGATATGAAGGTCTATAAAAGCCCAACTTGTGGATGTTGTACTAGCTGGGGTGAGGCGATGCAAAAGGCTGGATTTAGCGAAGAGGTCATAAAAGTAGATGATATAGCAAAAGTTAAGAAAGAATTTAACGTGCCGCTAGAGCTTTCAAGCTGCCATACAGCAATTATCGATGGATATATCATAGAAGGTCACGTTCCAGCCGATGAGGTAAAACGCCTATTAGAGCTTAAGCCAAAAGATGTAGTTGGTATCGCAGTGCCTGGTATGCCGATGGAGAGCCAAGGTATGGAGCAAGGCAGTAAAGCTGAGCAATACGATGTTATTTTATTTAAAAAAGATGGCTCACAAGAAATTTTTGCCACTTACATCGGCACAAAAAAACTAAGATAACTTCAAAAATTTTTTAAATTTAGCTCATTTTTCGGCGAGCTAAATTTAAAAAGAAATTCCCTTACTTACGGCTATGATACAAAGTAAAAATGTTAGCGGAACGTAGATAAATTTGCCTACAAAATACCAGAAATTACCATAAGATTTATTTGCTCCAGAATTTATCTCGTCTAAAATTTCATCTTTTTTAATAATCCAAAACCAAGAAATAGCACCGATTACCGCACCGATTGGAATAATATAGATCGACACAAAGTCCATCCAAGGTCCCCAACTGCTAATAGGCTCCATAAATGCTCCTATGCCAAAGCAAACTGCACAAAGTAGCGTGAGTGTCCAAAATCTATTAAGAAACGGAAATTTATGCATAAGCGACTCAGCGACTACTTCAAACATATTTTGAAGCGAGGTGATGCCACCAAAGATAACAGCTGTAAATAAAATAATGGCAAAAATTTGTCCGCCGATCATATTTTGTAAAATTTTAGGAAGCGTTACAAAAAGTAGCTTTGGACCTTCGGCTGGATCCATAGCATAGGCAAAGACTGCTGGGATCATAACAAGAGCGGCCACAAGAGCCGCAATAGTATCAAAAAAGGCCGTAGTTTTAGCACTCTCAACGATATCTTCATCTTTTGAAAGGTACGCTCCATAAACTATCATGCCAGATCCTGTGATAGAGAGCGAGAAAAAGGCTTGACCCATTGCAGAAACCCATACCATCGGATCTGTAAGCTTACTAAAGTCAGGAATAAAAAGGAATTTATACCCATCAAATGCATTTGGTAGCATCGCGACATTTATAGCCAAAATGCTAAACAATACGAAAAATAGTGGCATCATTATTTGATTTGTTTTTTCGATACTTTTTGCTCCAAAAAATAGTGTAAGAAGCGTGCCAACAACGATGATAAAATGATAAGGCAAGACTGAGTAATCTTGAAGTGCAAATGAGTTAAACCAAACGTTCGTATCAACGCTCATAAATGAGCCAGTAAGCGCCTGAGTAAGGGCTTTTAGTACGTAGGCGATGATGACTGCGTAGCCGATGGCTATACAAAGTGAGCCAGCAAGCGGAAGCCAGCCGATGATACTGCCAAATACGCCTAAATTTCTACTTTGCCAAGCATATTTATATGATCCAAGCGTACCAGTTTTTGCACGTCTGCCAATCGCATACTCCGCACTTAGACCAACGTATGAAAAAAGAGCTATGAAAAAAACATAGATGAGTAAAAACGCCGCACCGCCATTTGTGCCAAGTTTGTAAGGAAAGCCCCAGACATTTGCCATGCCAACTGCTGATCCAACACAGGCCAATATAAATGCCCAGCGCGATGAAAAATTCTTTTTGCTCATTGTAAAATCCATAAATTTAGTGATGAAAATAATGTTATCAAAATATGATTTAAGAACTTTTTATAAATCTTAAATTTAAGAAATGTTGTTACTTTTGGGCGTGGATAATTTGACCGCTAAATATAAATTCGCTATAATCAGGCAAAAATTTTTAACTCTTAAGGATCATAATTGAACCCCAGTAGCGATAATTCGCTTTTAATGGTAATACTTGCCATTGTATTCATTTTACTAAATGCCTTTTTTGTTTTATCAGAATTTTCTCTTGTTAAAGTTCGTAAGTCTAGACTTGAAGAGCTTATCAAAGAGAAAAAGCCAAACGCCCAGCTTGCCTTTGAGATGTCAAACAAGCTTGATACCTATCTCAGCGCCACTCAGCTTGGCATCACGCTAAGCTCGCTTGCCCTTGGTTGGATCGGTGAGCCAGCAGTCGCAAGGCTCATAGAAGCCCCACTTAAAAATGTTTTTAATCTTAGCGATATCTTAGTTCATACAGTCGGCTTTGCGATCGCATTTACGCTTATCACGCTACTTCACGTCGTTATGGGTGAGCTTGTACCAAAGTCAGTCGCCATAGCCAAATCAGAATCAGCAGTGCTTAAAATCGCTCGTCCGCTTCACTTTTTCTGGATACTATTTTCGCCTATCATAAAGCTTTTTGACATCCTAGCTACATCTGGACTTAAAATTTTAGGCATCCAGCCAGCAAAAGAGAATGAGCTAGCACACTCTGAAGAGGAGATCAAGATCATCGTTGGCGAGAGCTTAAAGGGCGGTGTGCTTGATAGTTTTGAGACTGAGATCATCAAAAATGCAGTTGATTTTAGTGACACGGTAGCAAAAGAGGTTATGACGCCAAGACGCGACATGATCTGTATAAACAAACAAAAGAGCTTTGAAGAAAATTTACAAGTCGTTTTTGAGTCAAAATATACTCGCTATCCTTATATAGACGGCTCAAAAGATATCATTTTGGGCATGATACACATTAGAGATATCTTACAGCTACACTTTAGCGAGGATAAAGAGAAGAGTTTTGATGCGATCGTGCGTAAATTTGTCATCGTGCCTGAGAGCCTTTCTATCTCAAAGGTGCTTGTGATGATGAATAAGGAGCAAATTTCAGCGGCACTTGTCGTTGATGAGTATGGCGGCACGGCTGGACTTCTTACTATGGAGGATATCATGGAGGAGGTGCTTGGCGACTTTAACGACGAGCACGACGAGGTCGATCAACACTACAAAAAGATAAATGAAAACATCTATGAATTCCAAGGCAGATACGATCTAGAGAGCGTTGAAGAGCTTCTTGGTATAAGCTTTGATGAAGAGACCGATCAAGTCACGATCGGCGGATATGTCTTCAACTTAATCGGTCGTTTACCAGTAGTTGGGGACAAGATCGAGGATGAAAACTGCTACTACGAAGTAAGAAAGATGGATGGAGCCAGTATCTCACGTGTAAAAGTTAGAAAAAAGATAAAAAATGAAGAGGAGAGCATTCAGTCTTAAATTTATATATTTATGGCTTAAATAAGCCATGTTATGTAAATTTCTATCAATATTGTGATGCCTCTAGATTCAATTTCACCATCGCTTATTTCACTAAATTTTTGTTTTAGACAAGTCTTCTAGTTGTAGTCAAACAAAATAAACTCATATAAATTTTTTCGAGTAGATATCCAGCAGTAAAATTTAATCTTAAATTTTAAATATAGTTAATATAATTAAAAACTGTTTTTTACGAGGAGTAAAGATGAGAATAATAAATGTAAAAGATATAAGAGAAGTCGTTGCTAAGCTTTGCAAACAGGCCTGTTATGTCGTGACGCCAGATTTAAAGGCTGCTTTTACAAAGGCTCAAAGTAACGAAAGTTCGTCGCTTGGCAAAGACATTTTGGGCAAAATTTTACAAAATGCTAAGCTAGCAGAAGAGGGCGTTGCACCTATATGCCAAGATACAGGCATGACGGTTGTTTTCGTACAGATCGGCCAAGATGTGCATATTGAGGGCGGATATATTGAAGATGCGATAAATGAGGGTATTGCGGAAGGCTACACTGAAGGTTATCTAAGAAAGTCAGTCGTTGCTGAGCCACTTTTTGAGAGAAAAAATACCACAAACAACACTCCAGCTGTCATCCACACTAGGATCGTGCCAGGAGATAAGCTAAAGATAAAAGTAGCTCCAAAAGGTTTTGGTAGTGAGAATAAATCAGTTTTAAAAATGCTTGTGCCAGCTGATGGTATAGAGGGTGTAAAAAAAGTCTTTTTAGAAGCTGTAAAATACGCTGGACCAAACGCCTGTCCTCCGCTAACAATAGGCGTTGGCATAGGTGGTACGATGGATAAGGCAGCACTTTTAGCAAAAGAGGCGGCAGTTCGTTCAGTCGATAGTAAAAATTCTGATCCAAGATATGCCAAATTAGAAGACGAGCTACTAGAGCTTGCTTGTAAAACCGGCGTTGGTCCTCAAGGGCTTGGTGGCGATACTACTGCCGTAAAAGTAAATGTCGAGTGGTATCCAACCCACATAGCAGGTCTTCCTGTTGCTATAAACATCAACTGCCACGCTGCGCGCCACGCAGATGCCGAGCTTTAAGGAGAGAAAATGTCAGAAGTAAAAAGAATAACAGCACCATTTGATAAAGAGGTAGTAAAAAGCCTAAAAGCAGGCGATAACGTCCTAATATCAGGCACTATCATAGCAGCTCGTGACGCTGCACATAAGGCACTTACTGAAACATTGGCACGCGGCGAGAAGCTGCCAGTTGAGCTAAAGGGTGAGACTATCTACTATGTCGGACCAACTCCAGCCAAGCCAAATCAAGCTATCGGCGCAGCAGGTCCAACAACAAGTGGTAGGATGGATAAATATACCCCAACTATGATAAATGAAGTTGGTATAAATGGTATGATCGGTAAAGGCTACAGGAGTGACGTAGTAGTCGAGGCTATGAAAAAATCATGCTGCGTTTATATGGTTGCTATCGGTGGCATCGGAGCGCTCATTAGCCAAAGTATTAAAAAATATGAGGTACTAGCTTACCCAGAGCTAGGACCAGAGGCAGTTGCAAGGCTTACAGTTGAGGATTTCCCAGCAATAGTTGCCATTGACTGCGAGGGCAATAACTTCTATGAAGTCGGTCAAGCACCTTACAAAAAGATCTAAATTTATCCCGCTAGCTAACAAGCTAGCGGACTTTAGTAATATCCAAGACACATCGTTTCAGTTAGTTTTATGCGTTTTTCAAATGGAGCAGGTGAGAAAAATTTACACTTTTCAATGTAAATTCTATAAGAATAGCTAAGATTAAAATCATCATAAAATTTCTTCAAGTCTATAAATTTGATGCCGCAAATCTCATGAAATTTAAAGAGCTCGTAGATCTTAGAACCATTTTTTGCTACAAGATGAGATGGAGCAAGCGAGGTAAAAGAGCAAAATACGCCTGTTGGAATAAGTCCATTCAAAGGTGTGCAGGTTTTTATAATGTTTTGAAATTTGACTGGAATGCTATTTTTTCTAAGAAAAACTATTCTTGAGTTTTCAAATTTAGCACTTATGACGTTTTTCCAAAAAAGATAAGCATTTGATGAGATGCCAGCATTTTTAGCCAACTCAGCACCGAGCACATAATCATCTAAAAACTCATTTGGTGCGAGTATATTTTGCATCTTCATCCTTTTGAAATTTTGCCCATTATAGCTTTTGGAGACTAAAAATTTAGAAAATTTATAGTAGGATTTTAAAAAATTTCAAAAGGAGAAAATATGAAAAAACAAATCTCAACAAAAAATGCTCCACAAGCGATTGGGCCATATTCTCAAGCTATTAGCGCAAATGGATTTTTATTTATCTCAGGTCAGCTTGGTGTCACACCAGCGGGTGAGTTTGCAGGTAGTAGCGTAGAAGCTCAAGCTGAGCAATCGCTTGAAAATTTAAAAAATATCTTGGCTGAGGCAGGGCTTAATTTTGATAATACTTTAAAGACTACAATATTTCTAGCAGATATGGCAGATTTTGTTAAAGTAAATACTGTGTATGCTAAATTTTTTAAAGAGCCTTATCCTGCTAGAAGTACAGTAGCTGTTAAGACCTTGCCAAAAGACGCACTTGTGGAAATAGAGCTTATCGCGGCTTATTAATATACATTGTGTAAAAGTTCACATAATTTAATGTTTAAATGATGGAGAGCAGAAACTCTCCAAATTTATATCTCAAAAACTAAACCCTTAAACCTAATAATAAAAATACATACTTTAAAATTTTTAAGCCCCTAACAATTTTTTCTCAAATTCCCTAAATATTTCAACTATCTTTAAGTATTACTCATATATAATTCCAGCTCACGAAACGAGAAACCACCTTTAACTTCATTGGTTAATAAAGC
>NZ_CABPUR010000001.1:527959-644971 GCF_902460665.1 Campylobacter concisus
ATCTTGTAAAGTAATACTTCTTAAACTATTCTCTAAAGCTTCTTGTGCTTTTAGGAAGTGACCAGTCAAAAGCCCCTCGATCTTGCTACCAAGTGGGCAGGCTTTAGGTGAGTTAGAGTGGATCTTAAAAAGTTTTTCTTTATCATTTACTGCGTTAAAGATTTGAAGGAGGGTTATATCTTTTGGCTCTTTCGCAAGACTCACTCCACCAACTCCAGCTACGACATTCACGAGTCCTGCAGCCTTTAGAGTACCGAGCAGGCGCCTAACTATGACCGGATTCGTGTTTATACTACCTGCTATAAATTCGCTCGTGACTTTCTCGCCTTTGAAAAAACAAGCTGCTAAAACTACATGGATCGCGGTTGAAAACTTGATCCCTACTTGCATAACTGTCCTTGAAATTTTTTCTGATTATACTTTAAATTTTTACTAAAAGCAGTTTATTTTCAGTTTAGATTTGACAAGCCGACTTTTTGTGCCAGCTATGTCAAATCTATAATTTTTATGCTCGCTCGCCAACTGCTGTGAAGCGTTTTTGTATAAATTTTTTGTTTTTTAGCTCGTCTATGATCGCAAGCGCAAGGTCTGCATAGCTTATATAGCTCTCATTTTTTGAGTTTAAGATGAGATTATCTCCACCAAGCACGTATTTACCAGTACGAGCACCATTTGGGTCGTAGTCGCCTGCTGGGCTTACGTATGTCCAAAGCAAATTGCTCCTATCTTTTAGCTCAAAATAAGACTCCGCGGTTGCCTTTGCCACACCCATATATGCAGCTGGGAAGTCTGGCGTATCCATCACCATTGTGCCCTTATCATCTACAAATAATGTACCAGCACCACCAACTACAATGAGCCTTGTACTAGTGCCTTCTAGTAAATTTATAAGGTGAGTGGCCACTTTTTTGTGAAGCGCAAAGGTATCTGGCGTCCACGCTGCAAATGCACTGATCACTGCGTCAAAGCTAGCCAGATCAGTCTTTGTAAGCTCGAAAATATCTTTATAAACGACCTTTACGCTTTTGTTTTTATACTCTTTATTTCTAACGATCGCTGTGACGTCGTAACCTTGTTTTATGGCCTCATTTACTAAATTTGCACCGCTTTTGCCGTTTGCGCCTATGATTGCTATTTTCATTATTTCTCCTTTAAATTTTGTTTTTAAATTTTACAGCCAGCTTGGCTTTACGTCATCAACTATCATGCAGTCACCCATAGTGTATTGCTCTAGGCTACCGCGTTTTGTCTGGATGCAGATCATTTTGATGCCGTTTTTGCCAGCTTTAAAGCACCTTTTACCCTCTGGATCTATGCGCACCGCATCTCCCTTGCTTACTTTTAGCACCTCACCGTCGATGAAAAGCTCGCCCTCACCCTCTAGGATGATGTAAAGCTCCTCGTTTTGCTTATGTGCATGGACAAATGGCACACTCATATTTGCTGGAAGCTCGTTTATAGATACCTCACAGCCGCTTAAATTTAAAGCCTCTTTTAGCTCGACTCTTGGCTCTTTTGCGATCTTTGCAACCTGAAAATTTTTCATTTTGTTCTCCTTATTTTTTGTTGTAATATTTTTATTTACAACTGATGAGCGAAGTATAATAATTTTTAGTTGTAATGTCAATAGTTACAACAAAAATTTTTCAAAATTTATAAATTTTGGCTAGAATTCGCGAAAATTTTAGGATTAAATTTGCAAAATAACGCCTTTAAAACGCTAAAGAGCATAGCGACCGAGCACAATAAAAATCTCATTTTGACCTTTACTTTGGTGCTAGCAGAGAACGGACTTTTTCTGGCATACCCGATATTTGCGGGCTTTGCGATCAACGCAATCATGCAAGGAAATACGTTAAATGCTCTCACTTACGCACTTTTTGTGCTCATAGCGTGGCTTGTAGGAGCCATTAGGCGCCGCGTGGATACGCGAGTTTTTGCAAATATCTACGCAAAGCTTGCTGTAAATGTCATCATGAATGAAAAACAAAATGCCAAAGACGACTCCGCCATCATCGCTAGAGTAGCGCTCTCGCGAGAGTTTGTAAATTTCTTTGAGACGCATTTTCCTATGTTTTTTACATCGGTTATTTCGATCATCGGCTCAGCGTTTATGCTCATTTTTGTCGAGTCAAAGGTCGCTGTGGCGTGTTTTGTCGTGATGATCGTTTTTCTTATATTTTTACCAAGATATATCAAGAAAAATGACGACCTTTATCTTCGCTTAAATGACCGCCTAGAAAAAGAGGCAAAGGTGATAGGTGTTTTTAACAAAAGCACGCTAAATAGGCACTACGACGTCGTTTCTAAATTTCGTATAGCGATCTCAAATAGGGAGGCGATGAGCTATTTTATCATCGGTATTAGCGCTTCACTGCTCTTTTTGGTGGCGATAATAGTGCTAAGCTCGCAGCAGACAAATGCCGGCCAGATCTACTCTGTGATGACCTATATATGGAATTTCGTCATCAGTCTTGACGACTCGCCAAAGCTCATCGAGGAATTTTCAAATTTAAAAGATATAGGCAAGAGGATCGACGCCCAAAAGAAGGATAATGATGCACAACAAGAGCGTTCTTAGAAATTCATTTTTTCTAATTTTCACGTTTATGATAGTTGAGGCCGTTTTTGGCTTCGTTTCAAACTCGCTTACGCTTATTAGCGACGCATTTCACATGCTCTCAGACGCTGCCGCGCTATTTTTGTCACTCATGGCGTTTAAAATTTCAGAAAAAAGGGCAAATTTACAAAAGACCTTTGGCTACAAAAGGGTCGAGATCATCGCTGCTTTTATAAACGCCATAGCTCTTGTCACACTTGCTATTTTTGTCATAGTCGAAGCGATCATTAGGCTTTTTAACGAGCCACAGATAGAGGCTGAGACGATGCTTCTTGTTAGTATTTTGGGGCTTGTGGTAAATTTAGTCGTGGCTGTTTATATGCATAAAAGCGCTGATACAAAAGAAAATTTAAACATGAAAGGTGCTTATTTGCACGTGCTTGGTGATACGCTTGGCTCAGTTGGCGCCATCGTCGCGGCGCTTCTTGTGATGAAATTTAACTTCACGCAGGCCGATAGCATCGCAAGCATCTTTGTTTCGCTACTCATCATAAAAAGTGGCGCTAGCTTGCTAAAAGATAGCTTTAATATCCTGATCGAAGCCGTGCCGCTTAAGCTTGATACGGATGAAATTTTAGGCGTTATAAAGGGTGTAGATGGCGTTAAAATCGTGCATGACCTGCATATCTGGGCGATAAATGCTGGCACAAACGCGCTCATAGCCCACGTGGTGGTGGATGATGCGCTAAGCGTGGCTGAAATTTCAAAGATGATAAAGCACATCGAGCATGAGCTTTTTCACGTTGGCATCGGCCATGTCACGCTTCAGTTTGAGAGCGAGAGCCTTGGGCACAAAGCTGGTCTCATCTGTGAGCTAAATGACGATGAAGGACATGAGCACTTTGGACATTGTCATTAAGATTTTTGAGAATAGAGCCAAGTTCTATTGGCGGGCTTATGATAAAAATATATTTATTGGCATTTAAATCAACTTTAGGCAAAATAAAGCCCAAAATTTAGTAAAAAGTAAAGCTTATATGAAAAACATCAGAAATTTTAGCATTATCGCTCATATAGACCACGGCAAAAGCACGCTTGCAGATCGTCTCATTCAGGAGTGTGGCGCTGTAAGTGACCGTGAGATGAGCAGCCAGATCATGGATACGATGGATATCGAAAAAGAGCGTGGCATCACGATAAAAGCCCAGTCCGTTCGCTTAAACTACGCGCTAAATGGAGAAAATTTTGTTCTAAATTTGATAGACACCCCAGGCCACGTCGATTTTAGCTACGAAGTGAGCCGCTCTTTAGCCAGTTGTGAGGGTGCGCTGCTAGTCGTGGATGCTAGCCAGGGCGTGGAGGCGCAGACTATCGCAAACGTCTATATCGCGCTAGAAAACAACCTAGAGATCATTCCAGTGATAAACAAAATCGACCTACCTGCAGCTGATCCTGCTAGAGTAAAAGACGAGATCGAGCACATCATCGGACTTGACTGCTCGGGAGCGATCGAAGTGAGCGCAAAAACAGGCGTTGGCATAAAAGAGTTACTTGAGGCGATCATCACGAGGATCCCTGCGCCAAATGGTGATGCAAATAAGCCCACAAAGGCGCTAATTTATGATAGTTGGTTTGACAACTATCTTGGCGCGCTTGCACTTGTGCGTGTTTATGATGGTGAAATTTCAAAAAATGATGAAATTTTGGTTATGGGCACAGGTAAAAAACATATCGTGCTTGACCTCATGTATCCAAATCCTATCGCACCGATCAAGACCAAAACGCTTAGCGCTGGCGAAGTTGGCATTGTAGTTTTAGGACTTAAAAATGTTAGTGACGTGCAAGTTGGAGATACGATAACGCAGTCAAGAAATCCTCTAAAAGAGCCAGTTGGTGGCTTTGAGAGGGCTAAGCCATTTGTATTTGCGGGACTTTATCCGATAGAAACTGATAAATTTGAAGATCTGCGTGACGCGCTGGATAAGCTAAAGCTAAATGACAGCTCCATTAGCTACGAGCCAGAGACCTCGGTCGCACTTGGATTTGGCTTTAGGGTTGGCTTTTTAGGTCTTCTTCATATGGAAGTCGTCAAAGAGAGGCTAGAGCGCGAGTTTGACCTAGATCTCATCGCCACAGCGCCAACTGTGACTTATGAAGTCATCCAAACTGATGGGCTAAATTTAAAAATCCAAAACCCAAGCCAGCTGCCACCAGTCAATAAAATAGACTCAATCCTTGAGCCATATGTGAAAGCGACTATCATCACGCCAAGCGAGTTTTTGGGCAACATCATCACGCTTTTAAACAACCGCCGTGGTATACAAACAAAGATGGACTACATCACGACTGACCGCGTTTTGCTTGAGTATGACATACCGATGAACGAGATCGTGATGGACTTTTACGACAAACTAAAATCAAGCACAAAAGGCTACGCGAGCTTTGATTATGAGCCTAGCGACTACCGCGTGGGCGATCTAGTAAAGCTTGATGTCAAAGTGGCTGGCGAGACGGTCGATGCGCTCTCTATCATCGTGCCTGAGAGTAAGGCGCAGACAAAGGGTAGGGACTTTGTAAAGGCGATGAAAGAGATCGTGCCGCGTCAGCTCTTTGAAGTGGCGATACAAGCGAGCATTGGCAACAAAATCATTGCTAGAGAAACCGTAAAATCAATGGGTAAAAACGTTACAGCCAAGTGCTATGGTGGCGATATCACGCGCAAGAGAAAGTTGCTTGAAAAGCAAAAAGAGGGAAAGAAGCGGATGAAGGCGATAGGAAAGGTGAATTTACCGCAAGAGGCGTTCCTTTCAGTCCTAAAAATAGACTAACGGCTTATCTTTTGTGCCCTTTTGAAAGAGTTAGTGAAATTTTGGCTTGATGAACTACATGTTCTATCCGCACCAAAATTTCACGTCACAACTTTCAAAATCATCACAAAATATTTCGCCTTATTGCGAAGTGGCGATACCACAGCATTTGGAAGCTTGTTTGCTGGATAGGTTTTGATTAAAATTTAAGTGTTAAATTTACAAAAAGGAGTTCTATGCCGTTTGTGAAAATTTGCGTGACAAAAGAGGGTGATAGCCCAAGTGTGGAGCAAAAAGAGAAGATGATAAGCGGAGTTACAAAGCTAATAAGCGAAATTTTAGGTAGAAGCGCTCAAAATACCGTTGTCATTATCGATGAGATCGATACGAACAACTACGGCATCGCAGGAGAGAGCGTGAAAAATCTCCGCAAAAAACAAAAAGAGCAAAAGGAAGTGAAATGCTAAGAGCGACATTATTAGCAGTTTTTGCAGCCGTCTTTCTAACTGGCTGCGTGGCAAAAGCTAGCCTTTGTCTATCGTGCGAGGGCATAGACGGCGTGCAAAGTGCAAGTATAAGTAGCGAAGATAAGACCTATTTTGAAGAGGTTATGAGGATCCCAGCTGACTGTAGCGCTTGCAGGGGCAGGGGCGATGGCGTCTTTATAAATGGCGTCAAGTATAGAAGCGACGTGGCGATAAACTGCTGCTTGGAAAAAAATATGATTGATACTAATGTTGGATTAAAAAAGGTTTATTTCCACAGGATCGTCGATGCTAGAAGTAGTGCAAGATCGATATATTACACAGGTGTTGAAGGAAATACTGCAGTTTTTAACTCAAACCCACGCCTTGAAGTGCTTTTTTACATGTTTTTGCAGCGTGAGTTAAATTCTCGCGGAATCGTTGTTGTCGATACTCAAACATCGCCTTACACGTATAGACTTGATTTTAGATTTGACGAGCTTAGGGGAAGCTACTCAGGAAGTTCAGAAATTTTAAACGGACATCTAAATGGGCTTCTTGTGCTTTCAAATATAAATTTCAAAAAAACGTTACCTATCTCGACTAGGCACCATGTGGAGAAGCTAGAGGCTTCAGAGTCTGGTCAGTTTGACTTTTTTATCGCACTTTTAGTTAAACAAGCCGCGATAAAAGTAGCCGATGAGATCACTAAACTTTAAAAGGAAAAACGATGAATAAATTTAAAATTTTAGCTATTTTTGGACTTTTTGTTTTATTTTTGACTGGTTGTGCGCCAAGTCAAAGTGTTGTCGCATTTGATCCATATAAGGCTGCTTCAAGCCAACAAAATAGCGGCTTTGAGGCCTATATAAGCGCGGTGCATGACAACCGTAAAAACAAAAGTACCATTGCTACGATCACTGATAGCAAAGGTACCGTAAAAGAATATGTCGTGCTTCAAAACGATCTTGCTACTTATTTTAGCGATTCTCTCAAAAAAGAGCTTATGGCGCGCGGTGCAAATGTAAATGGTATGGGCGGCGTCGTAGTTGAAATTTTTATCAACGAATTTGAAGCAAATATGAGCGGATACGGCACTGATAATACAAAAGGTAATATTAAGATTACACTTAAGATCCAAAAAGGCGATCAAAGCATCGTTAAAAACATTTCAAATAATCAAACCAAATTTGAGTTGATTCCCACAGGTGGAGCATTTAAATCATTTTTAACTGAGATCATAAATGATGCCATCAAACGCACAGCAATTGCTATTTTAAATAGCTGATGTTTTGTGCGTTTTGCAAGAGCTTTACGCTAAATACATTTTGTAAAATTTGCTCACAAATTTTAAGCAAGCCAAGCCCGATAGTAAGAGAACTAGAGGGCTTTAAAATTTATAGCTTTTACGGCTACTCTGAAATAAAAGAACTCATCCACTCCAAGCACCAAATGCACGGATATTTTATATATAAAAACTTAGCTAAATTTGCATTTAATCAATTTGCTAAAAGCTTTAGCTTGCCGGAGAAAGTCTATGCTTTGCCGATAGATGATAGAGTGCATCATGGCTACTCGCACACGGCTATTTTGGCAAATGCACTAAGGGCTAAAAATCTAAAGCCCATATTTCATGCACTGCATGCAACAAGCAAGATCAGCTATAGTGGAAAGGATTTGCAATTTAGACAAAATAACCCAAGAAATTTTAAAATCCTAAAAAAGATCACTGCGCCAGTTATTTTGGTAGATGACATCGTAACCACTGGCACTACCATACTTGAAGCTAGAAATACTCTAGAAAAAGCTGGCGTAAAAGTACTTTTTGCTCTAGTTTTGGCTGACGCTAAATATTAAATTTTAATTTTTGCCTAAGTCTTTTTGGCTAGAAATTTACTAAACTCCAACAATAGTGGCAAATCAGGCAAAAGCGATAAATTTATAGATAAAGCATAGTGCCAAGGCGGATCATATTTGAGCCACATTTTATCGCTAGCTCGAAGTCACTACTCATGCCCATTGAGCAGATAGTTGCACCTTTTGGCTTTAGATTCTCGTAAATTTTATAAGTTAGCTCAAAGCTCTTTTGGATCTCTTTTGGCTCATCCACATGCGCTCCGATACTCATCACGCCTTTTAGATTGATATTTTTGCACTCGCTTTGGATACGCTCATAAATTTCTGCCGCATTTGCTACGCTTACGCCTTGCTTTGTATCTTCATCAGCCGAGTTTATTTGAAGCAATGTATCGAGCTTGTAGCTGAGTCTTTTATCGACCTCTACGGCTCTTTCAAAGCTATCGCAGCTTTGCCAAAGTGTGGGCTTTAGACTTATCATTTGATTTATTTTGTTATTTTGCAATCGGCCGATCATATGCCATTTTATATCAGCAAAATTTTGCAGTTCTAGCTCTTTTTTGGCTAGCTCTTGGACTCTATTTTCGCCAAAATTTCTTTGCCCTTGCGCATAAAGCTCTCTTACTTCAGTGCATGTCACATTTTTGCTAACAGCGATGAGCGTCATGTCTTTGCTTAAATTTTCGATCTTTTCAAGTAGTTCTTTTAAAACTATCATCATAAACCTCCACTTAATCTCATAATGTCATTAAATGTCGCGAGCACCATGATGCCAAGCAGTAGCGCCCAGCCACAGTAGGTAAGAGCAACAAGCACTCGCTCATTTATTTCGCGTCTAAAAGTTAGTTCATAAATGTTAAATAAGATGTGCCCGCCATCAAGCGCTGGGATAGGAAATAAATTTAAAACACCTAAATTTACTGAGATTAAAGCGACGATCGTCAAAAGTACGCCAAGACTTATTTTTGCGGCTTTTGAAGTGACATCAGCGATCTGTACGATACCGCCAACCTCTTTTAGTGGTACGGCTCCGCTTACTAGTTTGGTAAAGCTTTTAAAGATTAGTTTTGATGCCTCGATCGTCTCACTAAAGGCAAAATTTATGCCTGCAAGACCAGTGTGGTAAATTTTTACCACTTCGCCATTTGGAGAGATCCCAATCAGTGGGCGTTGCACCTTTTCATTAAATAGATTTATCGTTTCGCCTATCTTTGGTGTTAAATTTATAGTCATTTGCGAGCCGTTGCGATCTATCAAAATGGTGCTTGGCTCAAGCTTTACATTTTTACTGATCTCATCCCACTCGTTTATCTTTATGCCATTTATTGCTAAAATTTTATCATTTTTAGCTAGTCCAGCGCTTGCAGCTGCTGAGTCTTCAGCTATGTGGCCTACACTTGGCGCAAGTCTTTCAACTCCGATAGATCCAAGCAAAATGTATATAAAAAACGCTAAGATAAAGTTAAAAAATGGCCCTGCAAAGAGGATGTAAATTCGCTTTATAGGACTTAACACGTTATAGCTGTCCGTGTCGTAATTTTTGGCCTTTGGGTCGGTGTCGTCTTGTCCCTTTAGCTGTACATATCCACCAAGTGGGATCGCGCTTAGGCAGTAGTCGGTGCCACCAATGTTTTTGGTATAAATTTTCTCACCAAAGCCGATACTAAAGGTATTTACCTTTACTCCAAGCGTTCTTGCTGCCAAAAAGTGGCCAAGCTCGTGAAAAAATATGAGAAAACTAACGGCTAAAACAGTCACTAAAAAATAAAACGAATATGCATAAAGCCCAAGGCAAAGCAGGGCTAGCGTGAAGAGAATGCCTTTCAAAACTTACCTTTTTTTGAAAAAATTGATGAGATTTTAGCCAAAGTTTATAAATTTACTCTCAAATTTGGCTTGCCATTTAGGCGAAAATTTCCTTTAGCCAAGAGAGCACTTTGGCTCTATTTAGTCCTTTGCTGACGCTAAAATAAGTTTTGTCTTTATCGTCTAGGTCAAATTTTAGATCAAAACGTGATTTTACTTGATCAATAAATGGTTTTAAATTTAAAATATCAGGGTAGGGCAAAGCGTCATTTGGCAACTCTTGCAAAAAACTCATGCCGTCATCGTTAAAATTTATTCTAGCCCTTGGCACAGCGTCGTTTCTAAGCTCTATTTTAAATGTGTGGTCATTTATAAAAGGGGCAAAAAGGCGAATTCCTAAGTGAAATTTATCGGCTAACTCCTCATCACTTAAGCCTTGATTGCTAAACCAGTAGCCAAAATTTACAGCATTTAGCGAGATATTAAAATCATAAGGATCAGCAGGACTCACGCCTATACGGCGCAAAAGCTCATATATAGGCAGTTTTGCTTGCAAGCTATCATAATAGTCATAAAGCTTTGCAAGCAGCGGATGCGAACGACAGGCCTTCTCTTGCAAGCGTAAAATTTCAAAGATGTATCTGTGGGCAAACGAGCGGTGCGATACCGAGCGAGTAGCTTGCATGCTTAGATAGTCTAAAATGTCAGGGCTTTTTGAAAAGCTCATCGCGCTCCAAATGCCACGCAAAGTCTCTATGTCGTTATCAAACGTATCAAATTTATCTGCATGGGTTTTGTCGTATTCTAAAGCGCAGCTTAGTAAAAATTCGTTTAGCTCAGGGCTGATCACACCGCCGATCTTTTCTAAATTTTTAGCATCGTGATAGAAATTTGTGTTGATGATCTTTTGATTTAGTTTTTTTGCTTGTTTTTGTAGCGCTGGCTCTAAAATTGCAGTGCGTTCTAAAATAATCTCTTGCAGGTCGTAGCTCAAATTTAGCTCTTTTTCATCGCCTTTATATAGGCAAAGATATATTCAAATCCAGAATAAAGCGTAAGCGCAACAGCTATCCATAGTAAAAGTTCGCCACCAGGCCAGCTCATCAGTAAAAATCCAACCGCAAACATCTGTGAAACGGTCTTTACCTTGCCAGCCATCGATGCAGCGACCTCGACACCATCACTTGCCATCACGACACGAAAGCCAGTTATAAAAAACTCCCTTACCAAGATGAGATAAACAGCCCAAGCGCTCGCTCTGCCAAGCATCATAAGCCCCAAAAATGCAGCCAATATCAGCATCTTATCAGCTAGCGGGTCAAGGATAGCGCCAAGCTTGGTCTTTTGATCCCAGCTTCTGGCGATGTAGCCGTCAAAAAAGTCAGTCACCGAGGCGATCACAAAAATAAGAGCTGCGAAGTAGTTTATCCAGCTTATGTGAATTTGCGTAAAAATTCCTGGCGCATTTACAAGCATAAAAAACATAAGTGGAGCCAGTAATATCCTAAAAAATGCCAATGCGTTTGGTAAATTTAAACTCACAAATATGCCTTTATGCTTAAAATTTTTAATCTTCTCATTTAAAAGTCGTGCCGCCATCTATTATAAATGTATGCCCAGTCACCCAGCTAGCCTTAGATGAGCATAAAAATAGACATGCTCCGGCTAGGTCAGTTGGCTGTCCCATGCGGTTTAGTGGACTAAGCTTTGCTGTCATATCGCGCACCTCTTCGTAGTTTGTAAAGGCTCTTAGTGCGTCTGTCTCGATAGGACCGCCACTTACGACGTTTACGCGGATATTTTTTTCGCCAAGCTCGGTTGCAGCGTATCTTGCCATGGCTTCAACGGCTGCTTTTGCTGTGCCATGGCCTGCATAGTTTTCGATATAGACTAAATTTCCAGTTGAGCTTAGGCTAATGATACTACCGCCACCCACTTTTTCCATGCGTTTTGCAGCCTCTTGAGTGCCTACGACAAAGGCATTTACTGTTGCTGTAAAGATATTGTTTATGCCTCTTGGTTTTAGTTTCATAAATTTAGTGTATCCGCCAGCTACTGCACGACCTGAGATGATAGCATTTGAGATGAAAAAATCAATCCTATCAAAATCCTCGTCTATCTTTAAAAATAGCTCTTTATAAGTCTCTGGCTCGAGGATATTTAGTGCATATGCTCTTGCTTTTATCTTGTAAGTAGTCTCAAGCTCTTTTGCTTGTTCTTTTGCAAGCTCTTCGTTTGAGTTATAGGTAAATGCTATGTTTACGCCAGCTTTTGCAAATTCTTCAACTATGGCTCTACCAATGCCTCTAGTGCCACCGCTGATAACTAGCGTTTTACCTTTAAATTCATTTAGTGTGTCCTTCATTAAAAACCCTTTATTTCGTAATTTTTTATTACTTCTTCTATCTTTTTAAAATTTTCTTTACTTGGTTTGCAAAGTGGCAAGCGGTACTCCAAAGAGTCGATGAGTCCAGCTAGATACATCGCCGCTTTGATCGGTATCGGATTGCTTTCGCAAAAGAGCGTTTTATTTATAGTATATAGATTATCGTTTATTAGTTTTGCTTTTTTGTACTCTTCGTTCATCGCAAGGTGCGTAAGCTGTGAAATTTGATCTGGCAAGAGGTTTGCAGTAACCGAGATAACGCCTTTGCCACCATTTGATATGATAGGATAGTTGATCGCATCTTCGCCGCTAATGACTACTAAATTTGGCTCGTGAGCTAGTAGATCTACGCATCTATCTATGCTGCCTGTAGCCTCTTTAATACCGTAGATATTTTTACACTCTTTAAAAAGCCTAAAAACAGTCGCTGGCAAGATATCCACGCCAACTCTGCCAGGAACATTGTAAAGAAGCACAGGGATTTCAATGCTATTTGCAATGGCTTTGTAGTGCTCGTAAAGCCCTTCTTGTGTTGGTTTGTTGTAATAAGGTGCAACTGAAAGGATACCATCAGCACCATGAGCTTGGGCAAATTTAGCGATACCAATAGCCTCGTGAGTCGCGTTGCTGCCAGCTCCAGCTAGTACTTTTACATTTGTGCCTTTACACGCATCTACGGCTATTTCGATACAAATTCTATGCTCATCATGCGTCAGTGTTGCACTCTCACCAGTAGTTCCAACTGGCACAACGACATCTATGCCGTGTTTTATCTGTCTTTTTATTAGCTTTTCAAAACTGACTTCATCCACTTTTTGATTTTTAAATGGCGTAATGAGTGCGGTCATCGCACCTTGAAGCGAATTTTCCACGTTTATTCCTTTTTTAATATTATTGTTGTGCTGGTTTTTTCATTAAAATATCTATTTGCTATCTCTTTTAAAAGCTTGGCATCTATCTTATCGATATTTTTTTCAAGCTCATAAAGTGGCTTTATGTCGCCTCTAGCAAGATATGAGCCGTATAAATTTGCAACCTTGCTTGCACTCTCAAATGAGTATATAAAATCAGTTTTTATCAAATTTTTAACTCTTAAAACATCATCATTGTCGATTGGTTTATTTTTTAAATCATCTATGATCTTTAAAATTTCAGCCTCAACCACGTTTACTTCGACATCTGGGTTGCAAACTGCTAAAAATATAAATAAATTTTCATCAACACAGCTCATATTATAGGCATAAATTTGATTTACGAGCATTAGCTCATCGATTAGACGTTGCTGTAAAATAGAGCTTTTGCCAGTGGCTAGATATTCGCTTATCGCATTTAGCCCTACTTGATCAGTGTGTTTAAAATTTGGGATTTTATAAGCGATCGCTAGCATTTGTGTTTGGCTATCTTTATAGATGATTGCTCTTCTAGCTCCGTCTTGTTCAGGTTCTTTACAGTGAGATTTTGGGATGGCTCTTTTATTTTTTATGCCACTAAAATTTTTCTTAGCCAGTTTAAATGCCTCATTCTTGCCGATGTCGCCACTTATCATCAAAATGGCATTTTTTGGCTGATAAAAAGTAGCGTGAAATTCTTTTATGTCGGAGATATTCCAGTTTTCAATATCTTTTATAAAACCTATCGGAGTCCAGTGATATGGATGATAGATAAATGCGTGGTTGTAGAGCCTAAAGTAGAGGTATCCCATAGGGTTATTATCTGTTCGCCACCTGCGCTCTTCATGCACCACGTCTCGCTCTGGCTGAAATTCTTTGTCTTTTAGGCTTAAATTTTTCATAAGCTCGGCAAAAAGCCCAAGCGTTTTGTCTAAATTTTCATTTGAAGCTTTTATAAAGTAGTGGGTATAGTCAAAGCCTGTACTTGCGTTATTTACGCCGCCAAAGCCTTTTACGATCTCATCAAACTCCCCAGCACGTAAATTTTTGGTTGACTTGAAATTTAGATGCTCTAGCATGTGAGCGATGCCGCTTTTGCCCATCACTTCGTTTCTTGAGCCAACTTTATAAAAGACATCGACGCTTATCACTTTTGAGCCAGGATTTACTGGTACGTGATAAATTTCTAGTCCGTTTTCTAGTTTTGTTTTATTGAATTTTGTCAATCTTTTGCCTTTTATTTTTTAACATCTATGCCGACTGCTTCGCTGATAGAGGCAAAGCCATCTCTTTTTAAAAGTTCTAAAATTTCTAAATTTATATCTCTTGCGATCATCGGCCCTTTAAAGATAAGGCTTGTAAAAATTTGCACTAGATTAGCCCCCATTTTTATGCGCTCATATGCCTCTGCACCGCTATCTATGCCGCCACATGCGATAAGTGTCGTCTTACCATAAAGTTCGTCTGCCACGGCTTTAAAGATCTCTTTTGACTTTTGAGCGATCACCTTGCCGCTTAGTCCGCCAAAATCCTTTAAATTTGACGAGTGAGAGAGCGAGTAATCAACGCTTGTATTTGAAACAAGCACGCCACTAGCGCCGTTTTCTACCGCGCAACTACAAAGCTTGATCGCATCTTCGTGGCTCATATCAGGAGCGATTTTAAAGATGATCGGCCTTTTAGTAAGCGGCAAAATAACGTTAAAAAGCTCTTTTATAAAGCTCTCATCTTGCAAGGCTCTTAAATTTGGCGTGTTTGGCGATGAGACGTTTATGACAAAGGTGTCGCAAATTTCACTAAAATCTCTTACTAAAATTTCATAGTCTTTTATCGCGTCTTCGTTTGGTGTGACCTTGTTTTTGCCGATGTTTGCCCAGATAGGTAAAGTATAAGGATAAAGTTTTTTGACTCTATTTTTAATAGCTTCACAGCCTTCGTTGTTAAAGCCCATCGCGTTTTGGATACTCTCTTCGTCTATGAGCCTAAAAAGTCTTGGTTTGTCGTTGCCAGGTTGAGGTTTTGGAGTAAATGTGCCAAATTCTAAATACCCAAATCCAAGAGCTGTGAGCGCTTCAAACATTGTGGCGTTTTTATCAAAGCCACCAGCTATACCAACTGGATTGTGATAGGTGCTTGAGAATAAATTTTGTTTTAATGCATTGTCGTCTACCACGCACTTGTTTGCTACAAAGCTTAATGATCCTGGAAAAATTTTATTTACTCCGATCATTGCAAGTTCTGCGATTTTATGGGCAGTTTCAGGATCGAATTTAAAAAATATAGATTTTAAAGTTTCGTAGTTTAAGCTCATTTTAACCTCTTTAAAATGCCTAAAAATTTGTGCAAATCTTAGCAAAAATCGCCTTAAACTAAGGCTTTGCCTTTAAGTTTTGCATAAATTTCATTTCTCTTGCTAAGCTCTTCATCGCTTCCAATATCAACTATCTTTCCACCACTTAAAACCGCGATCTTATCAGCACTCTCAACCGTGCTTAGACGGTGAGCGATGACAAAGATGATCTTTTTGCTTCTTAGATTATTTATCGCCTTTGTGATCTCTTTTTCACTCTCGTTATCAAGCGCTGAAGTAGCTTCGTCAAAGATAAGAATTTGTGGGTTTTGATAAAGCGCTCTTGCTATTGCGATGCGTTGTCTTTGACCGCCTGAAAGGTTTGTGCCAAATTCATTTAAGATAGAGTGGATACCATCATCTAGTTTGCTTACAAACTCATAGGCATTTGCCATTTTTAGTGCATTTATCACGGCATCTTCGTTAAATTCTCTGCCGTAAGCCACGTTTTTAGCGATTGTATCGTTAAAGATATAGACACGCTGCGTTACAAGGCCGATATTTTGGCGAAGTGAGTGGATTTTGATATCTTTTAAATTTGTATTATTTATTAAAATTTCTCCGCTATTTACGTCGTAAAATCTCATGAGCAGATTCATGAGCGAGGTTTTTCCGCCACCACTTGAGCCAACAAGGGCTATAAATTCTGACTTGCGAGCCTCCAAATTTATACCTTTTAAAACCTCTTTATCGCCGTAGTTTAGGCTGACATCATTAAATTTAATCAAATTTATCTCTTCGCTTAACACTTTTTCGCCATCTTTTATCTCGCTTACTTTATCCATCAAGAAAAATGTCCTCTCGCTCGCAGCGATCGCATCTTGCATTTTATTGTATATATTTACGATACGTTTTAGAGGAGTGTAGAGCATGAAAAGCGCAGTTAAAAATGAAAAGAAAGCACCCATGTTTATATTTCCGTCAATGACGTCTTTGCCGCCTATTATGATGACAGCTGCCACGCCTATTGAGCCAATTGTTTCCATTAGTGGACTTACTAATTGCTCAATTTTTACGGTTTTAAGATTTAGCTTGAAAAATTTATTATTTTCATCAATAAAACGTGAGTGCTCGTATTTTTGGGCATTATTTGCCTTGATGATCTCTATATTTGTAAAAATTTCACTCAAGGCTGAAGTGATATCAGATGTCTTTTCTTGTGATTTTTTTGAAATTTTTTTCATCTTTTTAGCAAGGCGCGAGATCGGATAAATCGCTATTGGCATAACAACAAGTGCAAAAAAAGCTAATTTAGGACTTTGATAGATGACTACACAAAGCAGACCTATGATAGTTACAAGCTCCCTAATAAGCTCAGGTATGATGCTTGAAACAATAGATCTTATGCGCTCTATGTCGTTCGTGGTTCTGCTTATTAGCTCGCCTGTTCTAAAATCATTAAAAAATTTCATGTCCAAATTTAGTAAATTTTCGACCATCTTTTCACGAAATCTTCTAATCGTATCTTGGCCGATATATGCCGTAAAATAAGCCTGCATAAAAGTTCCAACATTTTTTAACAGATAAATAGCGATGATCGCACATGGTAACAAATAAAGCAGTGTTTCGTTTTTTTCAACGAAAATTTTATTTAATACTGGCTCCACCAGATACGCACTGACTGCTGTTCCACCACTTGCAAGCCCCATGCCGATGAAGGCTAGGATGAAGTGTGGGATGTAGTCTTTAAAATAGGGGCCAAATCGTTTTAGTACATCTTTTAAGCCAAAGTTATTCATTGTTTTTCTCCCAAACTACGCCATTTGGTGTATCCATGATAGAGATATTTAGGCTGGAAAGCTCATCTCTTATCTCATCAGCTCTTGCAAAATTTCTCTCTTTTTTAGCTACCGCGCGCTCATCAAGAAGTTTTTGGATATGCTCTTTTTGCTCGTCACTTACGCCAAACTGAAAATACTCAACATAATTTGTGCTAGCAATGCCCAAAATTTCACTTATAAACTCCAAATTTGCCACTACTTCGGCCTTGCAGGCTTTATCTTTTGGGCTATTATCAAGCCTTTCGTTTGCTGTTTTTACAAACTCATCAACACTTGCAAGTGCTTTTGAAGCGTTTAGATCATCACTTAGTGCCTCAAGTAGCTCATTTTTAAAGCTCTCATTTATTGCACCTGCTTGCACGCCATCAACTCTTTTTTTAAGGCGGTAAATTTTATCAAGCCTCTTTTTTGAAGCCACTAAGTCTTCATCTGAATAGTTAAAATGAGCCCTGTAGTGGCTTGTAAGAAGATAAAATCTAAGCACTTCGCCATGAACATTTTTTATGGCGTCCTTTACGAAAAAGCTGTTATTTAGACTCTTGCTCATCTTTTCGTTATTTACTTTTATGAAGCCGTTATGCATCCAGTATTTGCTCAAATTTTTATGATAGGCGCATCTGCACTGACTTGCTTCATTTTCATGGTGTGGGAAGAGTAAGTCAATGCCACCAGCGTGGATGTCGATCTCAAATTTATCATTTTCTTTGTCACTTAAAAATTCTCTTATCATCGCTACGCACTCGGTGTGCCAGCCAGGGCGACCCTTGCCAAATGGGCTCTCGTACCATTTCTCATCAAATTTCCAAAGCACAAAGTCTTTTTCGTCTCTTTTCTCGCCAAAACTTGCCACACGCGCGATTAGATCGGTGTTGTTATCCTTGCCGCTAATGCTAAAATATCCACTATCCTTGCTCGTATCAAAGTAAATTCCATCGCTCGTTTTATACGCGAAGCCTCTATCCATAAGTACCTTGATGTAGCTAATGATCGCCTCCAAACACTGCGTAGCCTTTGGCTTAAAGTCTGGATCAAGCACGTTTAAAGCGTTCATGTCGCTCTCATAATGCGCTATATACTTGTTTGTGATCTCCTCTAGGCTTTGGCCAGTTTGCGCCATTTTATTTAAAATTTTATCGTCGATATCGGTGTAGTTTCTTGCAAATTTGACCTTGTAGCCAAGCGCTTTTAAGACCCTTCTTAAAAGATCAAAGCTAACGGCTGACTTTGCATGCCCCAAATGCGCGTCGTCATAGACCGTTGGACCGCACAGATAGATGCTAACTTCACCTTCTCTTATCGGGCTAAACTCAACCTTTTCTCTTTTAGAAGTATCAAAAATTCGCATTAAATATATCCTTTAAAAATGTTAAACCAAAATAGAGCAAAACCGCCAAAACAGCGATGGCGGCTATAAATTTAGGCTCGATTATAGCTAAAAATCGCTTAGCTCCAAAGGCTCTAACGTATAAAATAAGCTGTAAAAATCCCCCAAGCGAGCTTGCAAATGCAAGACCAGCTGCTCCAAATTTCTGCATTAAAATGACAGCTAGGATCAAATTTATCACAAGGCAGATGATGGAAATTTTGGCTGCCTCTTTTTGCTTCATATTTGCGTAAAGCCAAAGTGAGAAAATTTTAGCCAGACCAAATGGCGTAAGCCCCACCAAATAGGCACTTAGCACCTTGGCGCACTCAAGCGTGTTTGCCCTTACGAAATTTCCTCTCTCAAATAAGAGCCAGATGATAAACTCACTCATCACTACGCCTGTGATCGTGGCTGCTAGCAGAGCACTAAGTAGCAGATAAAAGCTCTTTTTCGTCCAAACTAGGGCGTTTATTTCATCTTTTTGCTTTAAAAGTCTGGTAATCTTTGGAAATAGCGCCTGAGAGAGTGCGATCGCAAAGATGGCAAGCGGGAGCTGGAAAATTCTATTTGCATAAAAGAGATAGCTTATCGAGCCACTTACTAAAAAGCTAGCTAGCCAAGTGTCCATAAATGCGCTTATCTGCATAGCACTTGAGCCAAGTAGGCCGTGATAAAAATTTATAAAAAAACCTTTGCTACTAGCTTTTTTGCCTTTAAAATATCCGCTTAGACCGCCCCAAAAAATTTTATTTAAGGCGTTAAATTTCATAGCGATTAGATGCACCAAAACCTGCAAGATGCCGCCTGTAACGACGCCAAGGCTAAGATAAAGTGCGACCACGCTTTCGCTCTTGCCACGAGCCAAAAGTAGCGATGCGATCATGGCTAAATTTAGTAGCACAGTAGAAAACGCAGTTGTGGCAAAGTGCCCTTTATACTGAAGCAGCGCACCCATAAAAGTGACGATATAAACAAGTGCTAGATAGTAGAAATTTATGCGCACAAGTGGCACTGCGTCTGTGATATTTTGCTCGCTTAAACCGCTTGCGATGATCTTTATAAAGTAGGGCGTAAATAAATTTACAAGAAGCGTCAAAATGCCTATAAAAAGTAGAAATTTGATGAAAATTTCAGCTTGAAAGATCGCTTTTTTCTTGCTATTTGTAAAATTTGGCAAAAATGCCTGTGTAAAGGCACCTTCTCCAAAGATACGGCGAAATAAATTTGGGATTTTAAAAGCGATAAAAAAAAGATCGCTAAATATACCAGCTCCAAGGATAGAAGCTGTTAAAAGGTCTCTTATAAGTCCAAGAATTCTTGAAACCATAATGCCAACTGAGTTTGAAAAAAAACCTTTTATAAACATCGCTCACCTAAATTAAATTTGAAAACGCAATAGTAACAAAAGATGCTTTAAAGCTTACATAACCCAAATTTAATAAAATTTTGGCGATAATAAGAGCCAAATTTTATGTGAAATGGATCAATTTTGAGCGAGAACGTGCAAGAAAACGAGAGATTTTTACCGCCAACGCAAATTCAAACTTCAACGCCTTATATATCGCTTAAAGAACTAAGCAAACAACACAGCGTACCGGTAGAATTTATAGATTTTAAAATTTTAGATATTTTGACTTATTATAAAAATAAAGATAATGAAGAGCCAGTTTTTGTCCCTGAAGAAAATTTAGACTTTTTTGATGATAATGCATTTTATCTTGACGAGACACTAGAGATCGAGCAAGTCTATGACGTGGAATTTTTTGATGTTAGGCTAAATGCTGTGCCAAAGCTTCCAAAGATAGAAATCGGTGTAAATTCAACAGTTACAAAAGTAGTCGCAAAGGTAAAAGCTACAAAAGATTGTGAATACGAACAGCATTACGAAGATAAACTTTTTGAATATATCGCCAAACAGCTTATGAAAGCTCAAATTTTAATAGGTATAAGGATCGGCAAACTAAAAGATGAGTTAAAACAAATCGCCTCAGTTGTGCATGTAAAGGGCGAACTTGATAAAGATTACATACTAAACATAACACAAGGTATAAATCCAAAAAAAGCTACCGATGCAAAGATACTTTACTACTACAAAGATAAACTTGATGCGATAAAAGAGGAAGATAAGGTTGATTACGCTGATAGAGGTTTTGTTTTTGGTGTAGCACAAGATGAAGTGATAATGGAGGAGAAAAAGTCTCACGAAGGGCAAAATGGCCGTGATGCGAGAGGTAAATTATTAGCAGTAGAAAAGCCAAAAGAAGATACTGGCAAAGAGATAAGTATAAGCGAAAATATAGAGAGAGTAGAAAATGACGATAGCATAATATATATCGCTAAAAAATCAGGATATGTGGTTGAGAAAAATGGCTCATTTGATATTGAAGAGCGCATAGAGATAAATGAGGCAAATTTTAAAACAACTGGCTCTATTCAAGCAGGCACTGATACAAATGTGACTTTGGTGGTTAGGGAAACTGATACTATAAAAGACGCCATCGGCACTGGCATCATCGTGGAGGCTGACGAGATCGAGGTTAAAGGAAATGTCGGTGCAAATGCGATGGTTAAAGCAAATGAAGTAATAATCGGCGGTCAAACACACCAAAAGGCTAAAATCTATGCAAAGAATGCAAAAATTTCTATCCACATCGGTAAGGTTGAAGCTGAAAATGTCGAGATAGATAGGCTAGAAGGTGGAAATGTCGTAGCAAAAAGAGTTAAGATAAATAGCGTCGTTGGTGGCTCTATAACCGCTCAAAATATCCAAATAAATACACTTGGCTCAAACTGCACTATCACAGCTTCACACTTAATAGACGTAAGATATTTAAGAGGCACTGACAATAAATTTATAATCGATACTAGCAAAATGCCTGAGAGTGCTGAGGCTACGCAAGAGCAATTAAATAAGATCGAATATACAAAAGCAGAGCTTGCCTCACTTCTAAAAAATATTGAAACAAAGAAAAATGTCATAAATGAAAATAAAGACTCGATTTATACCATAAAAGCAAAGGTAGAAGAGCTCTCAAAAGCTAAAGTGATACCGCCAGTTACCTTTATGAAAAAGCTAAAAGAGTATCAAGGTCTAGTCAATGAATACAACACTTTGTTAAAAATTTTTAAAGATAAAAAAGAGTTGCTATCTACTCTAAAAGATGAGCTTGAGATCATGCAAAATGGAATATTTTCTGCAAAGGTGATAAATAGAGGCAACTGGGTTGAATTAAATGAGATTAGATTTGTTATCGTTGATCCTCCACAAAATGTCACTTATATCTCAAAGCAAAATGAAACCGCTCATGCTATTACTTTGGAGAAGATCGGCGATGGCGATGAGGCTGAGTATAAGATCAAAAAGTCAAATAAATTAGAAGACTACACAGATACAAATTTTTAAGAATAAAAGGTTAAATGATGATAAAAGCGATCGAAGGTGTCGTCAGCAAAAAAGATCCCGCATTTGTGATACTTAAAACAAATAGCGGCATAAGCTATGGAATTTTTATCTCACTTTTTTGCTCGGCCAAGCTTAGTAAGGGCGAAAAAGTCGAGCTTGCCATAACGCAGATCATAAGAGAGGACGCAAATTTACTTTACGGCTTTTTGGATATAAACGAGCAAAAGATGTTTGAGATGCTAATAAAGCTAAATGGCATCGGAGCTAGCACGGCTATGGCAGTTTGCTCAAGTCTGAGCTCGCAAGCATTTACAAATGCCATAATAAGCGGCGATGCAGATACCTTTAAAAGTGTGCCAGGCATCGGACCAAAGACTGCTAGACGCATCATAGCTGAGCTAAGTGACGCAAAACTAATAAGTGATGAGAGTGTGCCAAGCTATCAAAATGAGGCACTTTTGGCACTTGAGGCACTTGGCTTTAAACGTGAGAAGATAGTGAAAATTTTGCCTGAGTGCAAGAGCGAAAATACGAGTGATCTTATAAAAGAAGCATTAAAGAAATTAGGATAAGGATTAAAAAGATGAATTTAGGTGTGGTATTTGGAGCAAAGAGCTATGAGCATGAGATAAGTATAGTTAGTGCGATAGTTTTAAAAAATGTCCTAAAACAAGAGCTAAAATTTATATTTTGCGACGCAAATAGAGATTTTTATCTTATTGAGCAAAAAGATATGAGAGCAAATTTCTTTAGCTCTGGTAAATACAAAAATTCAAAAAAGCTCATTTTGTCTAAGGGCGGATTTTTCATACACTCTCTCTTTGGCGATAAAAAAGTAGAGTGCGACGTCATTATAAATTTGATCCATGGCATGGACGGCGAAGATGGCAAGATAGCAGCGCTTTTTGACTTTTACGGTATAAAATATATAGGTCCAAGGCTTGAAGTAAGTGCGCTTAGCTACAACAAAGAGCTTACTAAATTTCTAGCGCAAAAAGCTGGCGTAAAGGCGCTTGACTATGAGATGCTAACTCGTCAAAGTGAGCCAAAATTTCACTATCCTATTATCTTAAAGCCAGCAAGACTTGGAAGTAGTATCGGCGTAAATATAGTGCATGACGCCAGTGAGCTAGCTTATGCAAAAGACGTAGCATTTGAGTTTGATAAAGATGTGCTCGTCGAGCCTTTTATAAAGGGAGTAAAAGAGTATAACCTTGCAGGCTGTAAGATAGATGGAAAGATAAAATTTTCTATCATCGAAGAGCCAAAAAAGAAAGAATTTCTTGACTACGAGCAAAAATATCTTAGCTTTTCAAATGAAAACAAGGTAAAAGAAGCTGAAATTTCTGAGGAGCTAAAACAAAAGCTTAAATTTAACTTTTCAAAAATTTATGATTGTGGATTTGATGGAGCGATAATTAGATGCGACTTCTTTGTGATAGATGATGAGGTCTATCTAAATGAGATAAATCCAAATCCAGGAAGCCTTGCGAACTATCTATTTGAGGATTTTGAGAGCACTTTAAATGCTCTTGCAAACTCACTTCCAAGAGAGCGTAATATAAAGATCAATTATAGCTTTATAAACTCGATCACTTCAGTAAAAGGTCGCGGGGAAATTTAGACCATTTAGTAGATTATAAAGTAGTTTGTGATATTTTACGTAAAATTTTACACAAAGAGCGACAATGGTAACTTTTACAAAAGATGAAATTTATACAGCAACTGAAGTGGTTAGAAATTTTAGTTCAGTGCTCTCTCGCGTGGGAGCTAATGAATTAAAAAGAGCGGTCATTGTTAAAAATAATAAATTTGAAGCAGTGCTTTTAAATATGGAAGAGTATGAGCGCCTTTGCGAAGCAGTGAGCGTGCTTGAGAGCATTTATACTGCAAAAAAAAGAGAGAACGATGGCGAGTAGGGCGGTAAAGTACGGCTCAAATGAGTATGAGATCAGCTACGAAGTAGTAAATCCAAAATGCAAAAAAATAGTGCTTTTCTTGCACGGCTGGGGCGCAAACAAAGAGATAATGAAAAAAGCATTTGGGCACTATCTAAACGAGTTTTGCCATGTCTATATCGACATGCCAGGCTTTGGTAAAAGCTCAATTACTGATCCGTTAAAAACAAGTGATTATGCAAAAATCGTTGAAAATTTTTGCGCTGAGCTTGGCATAAAGCCAGATATCATCGTAGGTCATAGCTTTGGTGGTAAGGTCGCAACGCTTCTAAAACCGCCACATCTTGTGCTTTTAAGCTCAGCTGGCATAGTTGTCAAAAAGCCATTTATCGTGCGAGCAAAGATAGCAATTTTTAAAATTTTTAAGCTTTTTGGCTTTGGTAAATTTTACAAACTCTTTGCCACAAAAGATGTGAGCGGTATGAGCAGAGTGATGTATGAGACCCTAAAAAACGTCGTTGATGAGGATTTTACGAAGCATTTTGCTGACTTTAGTGGCAAGGCTTTAATATTTTGGGGAGAAAATGACAAGGCAACACCTATAACAAGCGGAGAGAGTATAGACAGACTTATCAAAAATAGCTCATTTTTCCCGCTTAGCGGCGATCACTTTTTCTTTTTACTTCACGCTAAATTTATAAGCGAAGAGATAGAAAAAGGGATAAATTTTGAGCCAAATGAAGCAAAAAATGTTGTGCTTGACGATGAGAGCGGTATCGAGGAGATAAGATGAATATATTTTTAAGCATAAGCACAGTTTTATTTATCTTTGCGCTCGCTTTTTATGTGATTACTTGCTTTCAGTGGTTTTCATATAGGCCTGAGCGCGTGCTCTTTCACTTCACAAAGCCTGCTTGGCACGTCTTTTTCTTTATCGTGCCGTTGGTGCTTTTTTACACGACTGGTAAGTGGTTTTTTATCTATTTTTACTTTGCGCTTTTGCCAGCGCTTTATCTTTGGCACAAAAAACTTGATAAAAAGCTAGTAATTACTGGCAGGATCAAGCACTTTTTTGTGATCCTTGCTTGCGCTACCATCTTAAACTACGCTTTAAATTTTATCATTCACAAGGCGTTTTTGGCTCCGATGCCACTTTTTGTCTTGGTTGTGAGCCTATTTTTTAGTGAAATTTTAGAAAAGATAAAATTTCAAGGATTTAAAAATAAAGCACTTAAAAAACTGGGTGCAAATAAAGATCTAAAAATCATCTTGATCACAGCAAGCTACGGCAAAACTAGCATCAAAAATTTCTTATTTGAAATTTTAAAAGATAGCTTTGACTGCTACAAAACACCTCGCAGCGTAAATACAATGGCAGGCATCATTAAAGATATCAACGAAAATTTAAGCGAGCAAACGCAAATTTACATCGCAGAAGCAGGCGCTAGGCTAAAGGGCGACATCCTAGAGATCACAAAATTTCTAAACCCGCAAATTGTCATCGTAGGCGAGATCGGCGCGCAACACATTGAGTATTTTAAAACACTTGATAATATCCGTTCTACCAAGCTTGAAGCACTTCAAAGCGCTCGTTTACAAATGGCATTTTTACATAGCTCGACAAAAAAAGAGCCAAGCCAAAATTTAGAAATTTACGATGAAAGTCTAAAAGATATCAATGCAAATTTAGATGGAATTTCGTTTATGCTTGATGGCAAAAACTACGCTTCGCCGCTACTTGGCAAATTTAACGCTACAAATTTAGCCGTTTGCATCAAGGTGGCAAAATACCTAAAAATGAGCGATGAGGCGGTAGACAGAGCGCTATCTAAGATGAAAAATGTAGAGCACCGCCTAAGCAAGATCGAGGCTGGTGGCAAGCTGATAATTGATGATAGTTTTAATGGAAATTTTTCAGGCATGAGTGCAAGCTACGAGCTAGTAAGCACCTATGCTGGCAGAAAAGTACTGCTAACACCTGGTATCGTCGAGAGCGATTCGGAGCAAAATGCAAATTTAGCCAAGGTGATAAATGAAATTTTCGATCTTGTCATCATCACAAGCTCATTAAATGCTGAAGTTTTACTAAAGCACATCGTAAAGCCAAAGATCATCATCTTAAAGGATAAAAATAAAATGCAAGAAATTCTAGCTCAAAATACGCGTGCTGGCGATCTCATACTATTTTCAAATGATGCACCGAGCTTTATATGAAAAAGATAGTTTTTTTAATCCTAGCTTTAAATTTAACATTTGGCTTTGACATCGATGATTATGACAGGGGCATTGAGACACTAAATGCTGGAGATTATGTAGCTGCGTATGAAATTTTCTATGATGGCTGTGAGCAAAAAGATGTGCTTTCGTGCGAGGCTTTGGGCGATATGTTTGTAAATGAAGAGATAAATGAGCAAATGGATAGTGATCTAAAAAAACACTCAAATATCGAGCTTGGCGTGAGTTATTATATGAAAAGTTGCGACCTTGGCTACCAAAATGCTTGTGATGATGTGATGAGCTTAAGGGACGATTTAAACATAAGCCTTCCAGCTGGTGTTTATGAAAACGCCAAAGCAAGGTACGATGAGATAAGGCAAGAAGACGAAAAAGAAGAAGCCTTAAGCGAGCAAAATGCGACTTTGCAAAAATAAATTCTCTAGTTTTAGACTAGATTTACTTTTAGCGTATGCTCTTTTAGGCTTCCTGGAATTTTGCCATTTTCAAGCTCGATCAGTTCGCTAACTCTTAAAATATAAAAATCCTGCAAACTTCTGTTTGTAAATTTTTCAAGCTTTTTTGAAAGCGTGTCAAACATATAAAACTCAGCATCATTGCTAGCTAGTAAAAAATCAGCCCCGCTATCAAACGCATTAAAGATGGTCTTACTTGCAAGTGCAAATGCAAGCTTTTCGTTTACTTTTAAAAGCTCAAATCCATAAGGAAATTTATTGTTTAGATTTATAAAATTTGCTCTAAATTTATCTAAATTTACAGGGATTTTATCGCTTACGGCTATTTTAAATCCTTTAAATTTATCCAAGCTCTTTATTTTTTCAAGCTCATTTTTTGTGGTTTCATCCTCTTTTATCCCTAAAATTTCTTTAAAAAACCTAATCGCTTCGGTATAAATTTCGCTTCCACCAAAGATAAAATCATCAATCTTACAAGCTATCAAAATACCATTTTCATTGTTGATAAGCCTCATGATCTCATCATTTTTTTCTTTTTTATAAAGATGATGAGCTAGTATGATGGCCGCTGCACCTATAAAATTTGGCTCGTATTCTCTCACAAAATCAGCATAAAAATATGGCTTTAAGCTTGCATAAAATTCTTTGTCTGCTTGATTGCAAAATTTATCAAATGGCTTAAATTTCTCCCAAAAGTCGTCATCATTTATCTCAAGATCTAAAACCGCTCGTTTTTCATCAAGTGGCGAAATCACAAGCTCGCCTGCAAATTTCTCATATAAATTTACTAATGGTTCAGTAGTGCTTACTACGACATCATTTACTTTCACAAAGCCAGTTGTTGGCTGAAAATAGGGATCAATTTTTTTAACATGCAAAAATAGCTCGTCAAGGTTTGCGTAATCTAAAATTTCTAAAAAATATGGTTTAAAATACGACAAAATATCCTTTTTTGCATTAAATCTAAAAATTTCTATTTTTTGCATTTGGCTCCTTTTTTGGCTTATTTTATCCTAAAATTAAAAGGAGTTTCATTATAATGGCCCGATGGATAAAGAAAATTTTACGATTGAATGCTTTGGTAACGCTTATATTGGCGATGATGCGGCTGTGCTTGGCAAGCAGGTCTTTAGCAAGGATATTTTTGCTGAAAACTCGCACTTTAAGCATGGCTGGCTAAGCCTTGAAGAGATCGGCTACAAGGCGATGATCGTAAATTTTTCAGATACGATCGTGATGAATGCTAGGCCAAAATTTGCGCTTCTTGGACTTAGCTTGCCAAAGAATTTTTCGCCGCAGCAAATCAAAGAGCTAAGTAGTGGCATAAACAGAGCTTGCGAGGAGTTTGGTGTAAAGATAATCGGTGGCGACACGATAAGTAGTAAAATTTTAAATATAAGCGTTAGTGTAATTGGCGAGCTAAATGGCAAAGCTGTGCTTAGAAAAAATGCAAAATACGGAGATCTGGTGGCTTTTACTGGTGAGCTTGGAGGTAGCAAAAAGGGGCTAAATTCGCTTCTGAGGCTAGCTAAAATTTCAAAAAACTCACGATTTAAAAAGCCTATTTTAAGAGATAAATTTTTCTACAAGGCAGCTCATCTTATAAACTCCGCTATGGATATCTCAGATGGGCTAAATGCTGATCTTGCCAAGCTTTTAAAGGCTAGCAAAAAGGGTGCTAAATTTACAAAAGAGCTAAGTAAATTTGAGCTTAGTAGCGGCGAAGAGTATGAAATTTTATTTACTTTTAGTCCTAAAAATTTAAACGCCATCAAAAGGATCGCCACAAAAACACGGACAAAGATTAGCGTCTTTGCAAAAATTTCAAACAAAAGGTTAAAACAAAATGCAAGAAACCACCACTTTTAAGCTACTTTATGCACTCACTCATGCACCTATCGAGGCATATTTTTCTAAAAATTCAGATGATTTTGTCGTACGCGAGATACCGCTTTATGAATTTAGTGGCGATGGCGAGCACATGATCGTTGAAATTTCTAAAAAAGATATGACGACGCAGGAGGCTTTGCATGTCTTAAGCGAGGTTACAGGGGCTAAGATGCGCGACTTTGGCTACGCTGGGCTAAAGGATAAGCAGGGCATGACGACGCAGTTTATCTCGATGCCACGTAAATTTGAGAGCAATCTAGCAAACTTTAGCCACGAAAAGATGAAAATTTTAAGCCTAAATGTGCATAAAAATAAGCTTCGTATCGGACATCTAAAGGGAAATAGCTTTTTTATCCGCTTAAAAAAAGTACTACCAAGTAATGCCAAAAAGCTAGAGCAAGCATTTGTTAGCATTGATAAAATGGGCTATGCAAACTACTTTGGCTATCAGCGTTTTGGTAAATTTGGCGACAATGCCGAAACTGGGCTTGAGCTTCTTAAAAATGGGACGATAAACGGCAAAAAGAGTAAAAATGTAAAGCTAAACGACTTTTTGATCTCAGCATATCAAAGCGATCTTTTTAACCGCTGGCTTAGCAAACGCGTGGAGATTTCGAGGTTTGCGCAGGACTTTAGCCTTTCTGAGCTAGCTCAAATTTACCCGTATCTTGACGGCGCGATTTTGAAAAATTTAAAATCGCAAAAGAGATTTTTTAAGCTGATAGAGGGCGAAGTTTTGGGTCACTACCCGCACGGAAAGTGCTTTTTGTGCGAGGATTTGGACACAGAGGGCGCGCGCTTTGACGCTAGAGATATCACTAGCTGCGGGCTGATCGCGGGCGCAAAGGCGTATGAGGCGCAGGGTGCGGCGAGGGCAGTAGAGGATCAAATTTTCGCGCAGGCAAATGAATACAAGGCTAAAATGACGGGATCTAGGCGCTTTGCGTGGTGCTACTTGGAGGATACAAGCTACAAATACAACGAGGAAAAAGCGCACTTTACGATAAATTTTACGCTGCAAAAAGGAAGCTATGCGACGGTGGTGTTAGAAGAAATCTTGCATAAAAACATCTTTGAGTAGGGCGGCGGCTTGTCTTGCGAGCGCTTTACTTCGTTGCATTCGCAACTACAAGCAAAACGTAAATTTCGCTCCGTGATAGGCTATATGCCTTATCTTGGGACGAATTTTACTTCTTTTGTTTGGCTACGAGCATAGTGACACAGAAAACACTTAAAACCATCTCGCAAGACTTTGCCTTAACTTTCTTAAATTTTGTAAATCAAAATCCGCCTCGCCTAATGCTCTTTAAAAGCTGTGAGCCAAGCGGTGCAAAAACTTTACCTTATCGTTTTAAGCTCAAATTTGAGGAAAAATTTATCAAATTTTTATACCAAGATCCATATCTTAAATCGCTAAAATTTATCTGTGGAGCAAGGCGCTGACGGCGCGAAATACAATCGTTTCTAGGCTCGTTTGGATATAATGGGTTTGCAAATTTATATTTTAAAAGGATTAAAAATGGCAAATATTTTTCTTTGCTCTTATTTTGCGGAGGTTGCGAGTAAGATCAATGAAGTGGTAGATTTTCAAGGTAAGCATGTTGCTTTTATCGATACGGCAGCAAAATTTGAAGAGGTAAATTTCTACGTCGGCGAAGCGGCGGAGATTTTAGAAAATTTTGGTGCGAAGCTAAGACACCTTGATGTCTCTTGCGCCAAGGATTCGGCAGCGCTAGTATCTAGCCAAGATGAGCCATCTTGTGAAGATAAAATTTTATCTGCCATTAGTCAGTGCGACATCATTTACATTAGTGGTGGAAATACGTTTTATCTGCTTAACGAGCTGCGAAAATCGCGCGCCTGGCAAGCCATAAAAGACGCGGTCAAAGCAGGTAAAATTTACGTCGGCGAGTCGGCGGGAGCGATCGTGGCTGCACCAGATACGAGATATGCTACGCTAATGGATGAAAATAGCGCGAAAACGAGCGATTTTACAGGGTTAAATTTGGTTGATTTTTGCGTCGTGCCGCACTTTGGCTGTGAGCCTTTTACGCAGGCCACGCACGAGATAATGGAGAAATTTGGGAACTTGTACGATTTACGACCTATAAATAATGCTGAATTTATCGCGCTTTGAGATAAAATTTTATACGTTCTTTTATAAAAGCATACGCTAAATATTTACTCAAAGTACTCTATCTGTTTGCAAATCTGCCTTTTAAATAAAAGAACATAAAGTTTAAAGTTTTAAAAACTAGAAATTTAAGCCAAAGCCGCTATAATTTCACTCTGGCACGGTAAGCGATCGCTTTTGATTTTTGCAAAAGAGGAAAGTCCGAGCTGCGATAAGACAAGGTTCCATCTAACGGATGGCTAGGGAAACCTAAGGGATAGTGTAACAGAAAGTAGACTTCCGCTTCGGCGGTAAAGGTGAAACGGCGGAGTAAGAGCCCACCGGCACGCTTGGTAACTTGCGTGGCCATATAAACCCAACCTGCAGCAAGAAGGGATGGTTTTGGTCTTATATTAAAACCCTTCGCTAGAGCTTGTTTGTAAAAGCAAGCGTAGATAAATGATCGCTCAAGACAGAACTCGGCTTAACGCCGTGCCTTTAAATTTATAAAAATTGATTAGTTTGTTACGTATTTTTGAGCTTTTTGTAGCTTTATAAGCTCATTTTGGATGTGTGAAGACTTGCTTTTTAAAAGCTCTATTGCACCGCCAATTAGTGCTTGTGCTTCTTGCGCTAGAGCTAGGCTAGTAAACATATCTTCACTAAAATTTTGTGATAAAGCAGCTATCTTGCCTATGTCTTCATTTATCAATGCTAATTTAAACTCATTAATCCAACTATTCACCTGAAGTTACCTCTCTCCATGCTTCTGATAGTTGCTTTACGACATTGGTTACTTCATTTAAAGCTGCGACATCGTTTTGTATATTTGCCATAGCAAGAAGCTGCATCTGTCTTGTATAAAGGCCGCTAAGATAGTGGGCTACGTCGCCTTGAGAATAATCAAGCGAATTTAAAAGCTCAACAAAAATAGCGTTTGTCCTATTTATATAATAAACTTTTTTCTCTATATCTCCAGCTTCTATCGCCTTTTTTGTACGAAATATAAATTTTAAAATTCCGTCATAAAGCATTTCTATTAATTTAGTTGGGGACTCAATGCCCCCAAAACTAGACTGTGCGTATGCACTATATGCACTTTGATTCATCTTTCTCTCTTATTTTCTGCTATTTATCTCTGCATCGATCATTGATTTTAGTGTTGAGAACTGATTTTCTAAGCTTGCGATGATAGCGTTATACTTGATAAAACGCTCTTGCATTGTTGTATATTTTTCATCTAAAAGCTTTTGTGTGCTCTCTTTATTTTTTGTGATCGACTCATTTTCGTCTTTTAACTGATTTTGCATAGCAACCATCGTACCACTTTTGCCAACGACACCATCAAGCATTTTAGCTAGCTTTGTAAATAGCCCATCTGTCTTTTTGGTTACTGGATTTATAGTAGCTTCATTCATGCCTAGAGCTGTTAAGGCTGAATTTTTACCTTTTACCTCGATATTTTCGCCATCGCTTCTTTTTAAGACGATTCTTTTGCCACTTTTATCAAGACTAGCTGTAACCCCAGTTATGCCAGCGTCATTTATAGCTTGTTGAAGTTTTAGTGCGTTCTCTTCGGCTGTGGCAGTAGCAGTAGTTGAGAATATAACTGACTTGCCGTTTATCGTAAGATCACCAGCTTTTATGTCTAGTGCTCCAGCGCTAACAGTCGATGCTCCCATGTAGCTTATTGGCTCGATCTTATTTGATCCCATGAAAAATTTCTGAATCTCTTCAGGATCTTTGCTAAGAGCTGCATTTAGCTTATTTAGATCAAGCTGAAGCTGTCCGTCTTTATCAGGCACTATGCCATATTTGCTTAATGCTTTGCCTTCACTATCTTGTCCATTTACAAGACGACCAATATTTGATCTTAAGCTTGAAATTTCGCTAACACCTTGGAAAGTGCCAGCTCCTTTTTCCTCGTCATATTTTGTGGCTATACCAAGGTTCATGGTCATTAGGTTGTAGTCTTTGATAAATTCTTCAACCGCTTTTATTACTTCTTTTGTATCTTGAGAGACGCTTACGTTTGTTTTACCAGTTTCATTTAATGTAATAGAAATTCCCGGCCTTAAGTCGTTGAAGGTATTTTTGCTTCTTTTTACATTTACTCCGTTATATGTAAATTCCGCGTCTTGTGCCTTTAAAATTCTATTTTTTTCAAAATTTGATGTCATCTTTGGTGTGCCATCAGGATTTGTTAGTAGAGTGCCATTTGCATCTTTATCTTGAAACTGCGTACTATCCCAGCCAAGCTTATCTAAAACACCAGCCGTATCATTTGAAAATTTAATAGTCTGCGTAGCACCAGTGTTGCCTGATTGAAGCATGATTTGATTTGGTTTATCTCCGCCAACGTTTAAAATTCTAGCTTGTAATTTACCGCCACTGATATCATTTATCTTGTCTACAATATCTTGATATGTGGTTGATCTAGTTACACTAATAGAAAATTTTTGTCCATCGATCTCAACGTCAAAAGAGCCGTTATTTGTCGCACCTACTAAGCTTGAAGCGTTTTTGAAATTTGAGCTTTGAAATGTATCTTTTTGAGCAAGTTTTTGCACATCGATACTAAAATTTTGCACGCTAACGCCATTTGCCGCTGAGGCTGTTACGCTTTTGCCAGCGTTATTTGTAGTTCTTTTTAGATAAAGTGCCTCTCCGCCAAGTGTTTTGCCACTTACGTTTACGTTGCTAACTAGAGTTTTTAGCGCTGCAAGGTCTTTTTGCTTTAGGTCATTTCTTTCTAGCCTTTTTGTTAAAGGCTTGATCTGTCCTGCTTCATCTGCTTCTTTTAATTTCTTGATAAGATCGTCATTTAGACCACTATTTTTTGTACCTAAGCCTAAATTTGTTACGTTACCTACTGCCATTTTTAACTCTCCTTGTCAAAAAGTATTCCGATACTTTCTTTGAAATACTCGCTTATTCTTATAGCTTCTTTGCTTGGAAGTTGTGTTATCTCTTCGCCAGTTTTAGCATCTTTTACTTGCACAACCATTAAATTTAGCTTCTCATTGTAAGCAAACCTTACATTAGTATCGAGCTGCTGCATTTGATAGTTTAGTCTGTCAGTGACCTCTCTTGTTCTTTTGGCAAGCTCTTCGTTGCTAAGTCCGTCTAGCTCGTTAATGTCTTTTGTTTCATTGTTTTTATCAGCACTTAATTTAACATCAGAATGCTCGATAGGTCTGCTGTCTATTTGACGTTGAGCGGATGTGCTCATGCTCGTATCTAGTACCTGATTTGCTGCTACCTTAAAGATTTCCATAGTTTTACTCCTTAAAACTTACGTTAGCTTCTACATCGGTAAAATTTTAAAATCCTTTAGTGTTTATATAAATTTTTGATTATTTAGGCTAAAATCGAGCAAAAATTTATAGGAAGAGATATGAAAATTTCATTTGAGTGCGAGTGTATTTTACTTCAAAAGACACTGCTGCTTTTTTGTGGAAATTTGGCTGCTCATCATAAGGATTGTGATTTTGTAGTGAGTGACCGCGAGATTGCGACAAAAAAACCGCTATTTATAATAGGTAAAAATGCTCATCTTTCTCATCCTTTTACCAAGACAACACTTCTTGATACGCTTGAAGAATTTTACTCAGCTATGCAAATTTCAAAAGCAAATGAGCTAAATGAAGCTAAAAATGAAAAGGGCTTAGAGGAGAAAATTTCACTTTTGATAGATAAATTTAAAGCCGATCTTCTTGAAATTCTAAGGGCAAACCAGTGAAACTATACACCAAAATTTCAAGTGGTAAATTTAAAGGCAAAAGGCTTGAGCTGCCAAGCCTAAGCACGACTAGAAGCACAAAAAGCATCGTAAAAGAGTCTTTTTTTAATGTCATTAGAGATGAAATTTACTCACTTACATTTATAGAGGGTTTTGGTGGAAGTGGCGTGATGGCAAGCGAGGCCGTTAGTAATGGAGCACGTGAGGCTATCGCTATCGAAAAAGATAGAGCCGCTTTTAAGATCACGCAAAGCAACCTTGCAAGCCTAGAGTGCTTGAATTTAAAAGCGATAAATGGCGATACCTTTTCTGTCTTGCCCGATATTATAAATTCTCAAAGTGGTAAGGTCTTGCTCTACCTTGATCCACCGTTTGACATAAGAGCTGGCTTTGATGATATCTACGAAAAACTTGTAAATTTAATCTCACAGCTAAAAAAAGAGAAAATTTATATGATAGTTTTTGAGCACAACAGTGACTTTAAATTTAGCGATGAAATTTCTACATATAAACTTGTAAAATTTAAAAAATTTGGAGCTACTTCACTCTCTTACTTCCAATAATTTATAAAAATTTGGAACATCTTTTGCTTTAAAAATCTAAAATAGCTAAATTTTAGGAAAAAATATGAAAAAATTTTTATCTTTTGTAGCAGCTTCAGTGATAGCTACTTCAGCTTTTGCTACGCAGATAAAAGAGCTTGCAATCATAGTTGGCGTAAGAGATAATCAGCTAATAGGCTACGGTTTAGTTGTCGGACTAAACGGCACAGGTGATGGCTCAACGTCAAAATTTACAATACAGTCTCTATCAAACATGCTTCAAGGCGTAAATGTCAAGATAAATCCAGATGATATCAAGTCCAAAAACGCAGCTGCTGTTATGGTGACAGCTAAGCTTCCTGCATTTGCAAGACATGGCGATAAGCTTGATGTCGTGATCTCATCTATTGGCGATGCAAAAAGCTTGCAAGGTGGTACGCTTCTCATGACGCCACTAAAAGGCGTTGATGGTGATATTTACGCTTTGGCTCAAGGTGCTTTAAGTATCGGTGGTAAAAGTATGGGTAGATCAGGTGGCAACCACCCAACCGTTGGCTCTATCCTAAATGGTGCTTTAGTTGAGCGAGAAGTGACTTATGATATTTACAATCAAGATAGCATAAGACTAAGCCTAAAAGATACAAATTTTAAAACCGCTCTTGATATCCAAAATGCTATAAATGCAAATATCTCTGATGATGCCGCAAAGGCGATCGATCCAAGAACGGTTATCGTTAAAAAGCCAGATGATGTTAGCATTATCGAGCTTGCAAGCGCTGTGCTTGATCTTGATGTAGAGTATAAGCCAGATGAGAAGATAGTAGTTGATGAGAGAACTGGCACGATAGTAAGTGGCATAAATGCCGTAGTTAGCCCAGTTGTCTTAACGCATGGTGCAATCACAATAAAAATAGAGCCAAATAGCTACGATGAAGCAGCACAAAATGATGTAAATATAGGAAGCGATACGTCGGTCGCACCTAGCCAAAATTTACTTAAAATTTCAGGCGAAAAAACAACCGTTGCAAATGTAACAAGAGCTTTAAATAAGCTTGGAGCGACACCAAGCGATATCATATCGATACTTGAAAATTTAAAGCGAGTTGGTGCGATACAAGTCGATCTGGAGATAATATAATGCAAATAGATAATACCTTAGCACTAAATTCATACAATGAAATTTCTACAAATAAGATAAAAAACGCAAATGCTAAACAAGATGCACTTTTAAAAGAACAAACCGATGCGTTTGAGGCATATATGGTAAAGGCTGTGCTTGATATTGCTTTAAAAGAAGACGAACATAACTCGCTATATCCAAAGGCTGCTGGTAGTGATATTTATAGGTCAATGTATAACGATGCAATGAGCAAAGCATTGAGTGGAAATCTTGGTTTTTCAGAACTTTTGTACGATTTTTTAAAGAGAGACTCTTAAGTAAATTTATATTCTGCCGATGTAGTGATATAAATATTTTATTTTAAGAGGTATGAATATGATAAGGCCTTTAAATCAAAGACCAAATTTTCAGGCAAATACGCTAAATAAAAATAGCGATGCCAAGGTCGAAACTCAGAGTAAAGAAGTAAGAACAAACGAAAACGCAAAGCTAAAAGAGATAGCTGATGCCATAGCAAATGGTACTTATCAAGTTGACATCTCAAAAACGGCTAGGGCTGTGGCTGATGCGTTGCTGTAATTAAGGAATTTAAATGATAAAAAAGCTTTTGGACGAGGCTATAGGCGAGCTTGATGAGCTTATAAATTTAACCATACAAGATATCGCAAATATAAAAGAGGCTAAACACTCAAGCGTTGATGAGAGTGTAAAGAAAAAAAATGCCTTAGTTCGTGCATTTGAAGATACAAAAAGAGCACTAGATAAAGAGCTTTTAAAGGTATCAAAAGAGAGCGGTACGACTACACTTGCTAGTGTTTTAGACGATGAAGTGAAGTCAAAGCTTGTTCTTATGCGTTCAAAGCTTGAAAATTTACATAAAGTTAATAAAGAATATGCAAGGCATGTCGTTGCTGTTAAAGAATTTTTTGACTCACTTAATGAAAAAATTTTTGGCACTAAAGCAAGTGAATACGGCCAAGATGGAAATAGCATAGATAATAATTTTTATAAATCAAGGGTTTAAAAAATGGCTAATATTTTTATGTCATTAGGCACGGGTGTTTCAGGACTAAATGCGGCCCAGCTTCAAATAAGTACAACCGGAAATAATATCGCAAACGCCGATAGCAACTACTATACAAGGCAGCGTGTTGTCCAATCTGCATCTCCAGCGATGAATACAGTCCCTGGCGGAGTTGGTACAGGCACACAAGTAGATACTATAACAAGACTTCATGATGAGTTTGCCTACTCAAGACTAAAATACTCATCGTCAAATTTAGAAAACACGGCCTATAAACAAAGAATTTTGCAAGAAGCTACAAAATATTTTCCTGACCTAAAAGATAATGGAATGGTGAAGGACATTCAGGAGTATTTTTCCGCGTGGAATAACTTTGCTTCAAATCCCAATGCAGGTGCTCAGAAAGTAAATTTGATAAATAAAGCAAGTGTATTAACTGCAAGTATCAACCGCTCATCAAAGATGCTTTATGATATGCATGAAAAGATTGATGAAACGATAAAAATAAATATAAATGAGATAAATTCTCTAGGCAGGCAAATAGCAAATATCAATAAGCAAATCCAAAGAATAGAATCAGGCGCGGACGCTGGTATAAAAATAAATGCAAATGATCTTCGTGATAAACGTGATGAGCTTGAGCTTGCTATGTCAAAGCTGGTAAATACAGCGGTTTATAAAAGCGATCTAAAGAGCAATTCTAGGGTAGATACAGGAATAACAGATCAAGGAAAATACTACAATCTAAACATTGGCGGTGTAAGTATCGTTGATGGTGTAAATTTTCATGAAATTTCTATGAGTTCAACTGAAAGTGGACGATATACAAAAATTTATTATGAAAGAGAAGATGGCAGAAGAATCCCAATGGAAGAAAAGATCACGGGTGGTAAAATCGGAGCTGCGCTTGATCTTAGGGGTCGAAACTACGAGCCAGATAATGATAAATTTAGCGACGGAACGATCCAAAAATACATTGATAATTTAAATACATTTAGTAAAACCTTGATAACAAGCACAAATAATATCTACGCCGAATCTGCAGTTGAAATTTCTAACTCAGATCCGATAAGTTATTTAGAAGGCGATAAGACATTGATGAATCATGATAATAGTATAAGAAACGGAAGTTTTGAAGCTATTGTTTATGATAACAAAGGCAATGTCGTGGCCAGAAAAACTATAAATGTAAATGGCACGACGACAATGAATGATACAAGATATGGCAACTCTATTGTCAAAGACTTTAACTCAAACTCAGATGACAATAAAGACAATAATATGCTAAATGACGTTGATGACTTTTTTGAGGCGTCATATTTTTATGATAAAAATACTAAAAAAGGCACATTTTCTCTCATTCCAAAACAAGCTCAAGGGCTTTATAGCATATCGATAGTCGATCACGGCACAAATTTCCCAGGTGCTGTTGGCATAAATAGATTTTTTTCAGGTACTGACTCAAATAGTATCGGTATAAATCAAAATTTTACCCAAGATCACACAAAGCTTCGTGCCTACTCAAAGCCAGTTATCGGAAATAATGAGGTTGCAAATAAAATGATCCAGCTTCAGTATCAAAAGCAGACCTTTTACTCAAGTGGCATAGCACTTGATAGGGATGAGACAATCGAGGGATATTACCGCTATCTTACGACTGACATGGCGAGTGATACAGAGGCAAATAATACTATCCACGACACAAATACGTCTTTGCAAAAGACAGCTGAAGAGGAATTTCAATCAACAAGTGGCGTAGATACGAACGAAGAGCTTACAAATTTGATCCGCTTTCAAGCAAGTTATGGCGCAGCAGCAAAGATCATCACAACCGTTGATCAAATGCTTGACACGCTTCTTTCACTAAAACAATGATCGAACTAAAGAGCCTTTTAGACTCGCACGTACTTAGCAAAAATACAAATTTGGGGCTGTTTGAAGCCCCAGATCCACTTCAGGTAGCCACTAAATTTAAAGAGCCAAACATAGCGCTCATTTGTGCGTTATTTGCTTATGGCAACGCAAAAATGATAGTGAAATTTCTAAATTCGCTTGATTTTGGTTTGCTTGATGAGAGCGAGCAAAATATCAAGAAAAATTTATCAAATTTTAAATACCGCTTTCAAAATGAAAATGATGTAAAAGAAATTTTTATCACTCTCTCACGCCTTAAAAAAGAGGGCGAGATAGAAGAAATTTTACGCCAAGGTCTTGCAAAAAATGGCGAGATGATAGATGGTGTAAATGAGCTTATCAAATTTATATATAAGCTAAATTCTTACCGCTCAGACGGATATGAGTTTTTCTTTGGCAAGAGCTTTAGCAAAGAGCCACAAAGCCCATATAAACGCTATAACATGTATCTTCGCTGGATGGTGCGAGATAGCGACATTGACCTTGGATTATTTAAGAATTTACCAAAAGATAGACTTTTGATACCGCTTGATGTGCATACACATAGAGTTTCTTTAAATTTAGGACTTATAAACAGAAAGAGCTACGATTTCAAAGCAGTCATGGATCTTACAAAAAAACTTAGAGAATTTGATGAGCTAGACCCGATAAAATACGACTTCGCGCTTTATAGAATAGGGCAGAGTAAAGAGCTAGAAACTATCGTAAAAAATCTTAATCAATAAAAATTATTGCTAAATTTTTAAATTTAGGGTAGACTTGCCGTACAATTTTATCCACAAGGAGCTTGTATGAAAAAAATCGTTTTACTAAGTGCAGTTTTGGGAACTTTGCTTTTTGCTCACGAAGGCCATCACTTTGATCCAAAAGCTGGAGAGCATCTAGTTATACCTGTTAATGAGCTAAGTGAGAAGGGCGACAAGAGTGTCGGCGAAGTAGTAGCTGTTAAGACAAACTACGGCGTTGCGTTTTTTCCAAATTTAAAAGGACTTACTGCAGGACTACACGGCTTTCACATCCATGAAAATGCTGACTGTGGTGCGACTGAAAAAGGTCTTGGTATGAAAGCAGGCGGACACTGGGATCCAGCTGGCACAAAGATGCACTCTTTTGCTTGGGATGACAAAGGTCACAAAGGTGATTTGCCAGCACTTTACGTAGATGCTGAGGGTAATGCGAACTACCCAGTACTAGCCCCAAAGATAAAAAGTCTTGACGAGCTAAAAGGTCACTCATTAATGGTTCATGTTGGTGGTGATAATCACAGCGACAACCCAAAAGCGCTTGGCGGCGGTGGCGCTAGAATGCTTTGTGGCGTTATTAAGTAATCACTTTAACAAACGAGTCTTTGAGCTAGATCCAAAGGCTCGTTTAAATTTATAAATTTCAAAAATCTCTCATTTCAAATATAAAAATTTTACAAAAAGATAAGTACAAATAAATTACAATCTGCTTTTATTTCAATTATCAAAAGAGCAAAAAATGGAATTTGATCTACTTAGCTATGTCGTTTTTTTTGTAGCTGCGTTTTTAGGTGGTTTTATCGATTCTATCGCTGGTGGAGGCGGCCTTATAACGCTTCCAGCTATTATGGCGATGGGTGTGCCACCACATCTTGCACTTGGCACAAATAAGCTTCAAGGTGTCTTTGGTAGCTTTACAGCGACCCTAAATTTCACAAAACGGGGATTAATTAATTATAAAGAGTGCTTTGTAGGTATCGTTTTTACTTTCATTGGAGCTATCATTGGAGCAGTGGTTATTCTATTTTTAAATACAAATTTTTTAAAGATAATTATCCCATTTTTGCTGATCGCTATTTTTATCTATACACTTTTTATGCCAAAAGTCGGTGAAAATGATAGAGCCGCAAAGATGAATGAAAAGCTATTTTATGTAGTTTTCGGACTAATGCTTGGCTTTTATGATGGTTTTTTTGGTCCAGGAACAGGCTCTTTTTGGACATTTGCGATAGTGGCATTAATTGGGCTAAATTTAAAAAAAGCTGTCGCTCATACGAAACTCTTAAATTTTACTAGCAATATCGTTGCTCTTGGCATTTTTATAGCCGGTGGACAGATGCTTTGGGCTGTTGGACTTTTGATGGCAGTTGGTCAAATTTTAGGCGCATATTTTGGATCAAATCTTGTCATTAAAAAAGAGGTAAAATTTATTAGAACAATGTTTCTAGTGGTAGTAGCAGTGACCATTTGTAAATTGATTTTCGATTATTTCAGAGTTTAAAATTAAAAATGTTTTAACAATAATTTTGTTACAATCACGCAAAATTCTAAATCCAAGGTAAATTAATGAAAGATTTGTTTCTATTTTCAAATTTCCTAAATAGCTCCCACGCCTTTATCTATGCGTTTCACTTTCTGCTTGTAGCTTTGATTGTTATCATAGTTGCTTATATAGCAAGGAGCAAAATGCAGCTTGTGCCAAGAGGTCTTCAAAATATAGTTGAAGCTTATTTGGAGGGCGTTATATCGATGGGAAGAGATACTTTAGGCAGTGAAAAACTAGCTAGGAAATATCTTCCACTTGTTGCAACTATCGGTTTTATCGTATTTTTTTCAAATGTTGTAGGTATTATTCCTGGATTTGAGTCACCAACATCAAGTCTAAATTTAACTCTAGTTTTGGCTTTAGTTGTATTTGTTTATTACAACTTTGAGGGCATTAGAGAAAATGGATTTTTTAAATACTTTGGACACTTTATGGGACCGAATAAATTTCTTGCTCCTATTATGTTTCCAGTTGAAGTCATCTCGCATCTTTCACGTGTAGTTTCGCTATCATTTCGTCTTTTTGGTAATATCAAGGGAGATGATCTATTCTTGCTAGCGATGCTTACACTTGCACCTTGGTTTGCTCCACTTCCAGCTTTTGCGCTTCTAACGCTTATGGCTGTTTTGCAAACATTTATCTTTATGATGCTAACTTACGTTTATCTAGCTGGTGCCGTTGCTATTAGTGAGCACGAGCATTAAAATTTAAAGCCATATTTTTATATGGCTTTTTCCTTTTTAAAACTACTTAAATTTTTAAATCACCTTTTTTATTTTCCAGTCAAAACGCTCATTTTTAGATATTTTAAAAGAAAGTATCGCTAAAATACGCCTTAAAAATTTGCATAAATTTAAAGGTAAAAATATGTTTGAAGTCGTTATTGGTTTAGAAGTTCACACTCAGCTTAATACAAAAACTAAAATTTTCTGCTCTTGTTCGACTAGCTTTGGCGACGAGGCAAACACTCACGTTTGCCCGACCTGCCTAGCACTTCCTGGAGCGCTACCTGTGCTAAACAAAGAGGCTGTAAAAAAGGCGATCAGTTTTGGCACGGCGATAAACGCTAAGATCAATAAAAAATCAGTCTTTAATAGAAAAAACTACTTCTATCCAGACCTTCCAAAGGCATATCAAATTTCTCAGTTTGAGATTCCTATCGTAGAAGGTGGCGAGCTAATAATTGACGTAAATGGTACTAAAAAACGCATCGGTGTAACTAGAGCGCACCTTGAAGAGGATGCTGGCAAGAACATCCACGAAGAAAACGAGAGCTTAGTTGATCTAAATAGAGCCGGCACACCGCTTCTTGAGATAGTTAGCGAGCCAGATCTTAGAAGCAGTGATGAGGCGGTGGCTTATCTTAAAAAACTACACTCAATCCTTCGCTTTTTAAATATAAGTGATGCGAATATGCAAGAGGGTAGCTTTCGTTGCGACGCAAACGTCTCTATCCGTCCAAAAGGCGACACCAAGCTTTATACAAGGGTTGAGATAAAAAATCTAAACTCATTTAAATTTATCCAAAAGGCGATTGATTACGAGGTGGAGCGCCAAAGTGCAGCTTGGGAAGATGGCAAATACGACCAAGAAGTCTATCAAGAGACAAGGCTGTTTGACACGACAAATTTAGTGACAAGATCAATGCGTGGCAAAGAGGATAGCGCGGAGTATAGGTATTTCCCTGACCCTGACTTGCTACCAGTTGAAGTGTCAGAGCAGATGTATAACGAAGCGATAAAAATTCCAGAGCTTGCCGAGCAAAAGGTCGCAAGATATGTTAGCGAGCTAGGCGTAAAAGAGAGCGATGCTCTAAATTTAACTCAAAGTGTTGAGATGGCTAGATATTTTGAAGAGTTGATCGCCGCTGGAATTCAGCCAAAACTAGCTACTACTTGGCTCATAGTCGAGCTTCTTGGCCGCTTAAATAACGGCGTAACGATCGAGACTAGCCCAGTTAATAGTGCCAAAATGATAAATTTACTAAAACGTATAGAAGATGGCACGATAAGCGGCAAGGCTGCAAAAGAGGTGCTAGACTATCTAATGGAAAATGACGTGGACGTAGATAGCGTCATCGAAAAGCTTGGCTTAAAGCAAGTGAGCGACGACTCAGCGATCATCGCGATCATAGATCAAATTTTAGCTACAAACGCTGACAAAGTCGAAGAGTATAAAAACGGCAAAGATAAGATGTTTGGCTTCTTTGTGGGTCAGGTGATGAAAGAGGGCAAGGGTGCCTTTAACCCAGGCAAGGTTAATGAGCTTTTAAAGGCCAAAATAGGCTAAAAAAGGGCTAAAATGAGCATAGCAGTCATCGGAGCTGGCAAGTGGGGCAGTGCGCTATTTCACGCATTTAGTGAAAATAATGAGTGCGTCATCAGCTCAAGAACGCCAAGAGAGATGCCAAATTTTGTAAGCTTAGATGAAGCTTTGGAGTGCGAATATCTAGTCTGTACGATCCCAACGCAAGCTACAAATTTATGGCTAAAACAAAACTACAAAAACAAAGGTCAAAAGATCTTAGTCGCCAGCAAGGGCATAGATACGGCAAATCTTAAATTTTTAAATGAAATTTATGAAGACTTTGTGGATAGAGAAAATTTGGCCTTTCTTTCTGGGCCGACCTTTGCAAAAGAGATCATGCAAAAGCTGCCTTGCGCCTTGGTGGTAAATTCTAAAAATGAAAATTTAGCTTCAAAATTTGCCTCATTTTTCCCAAGCTACATGAAAGCATACACCTCTGATGATGTGATCGGAGCAGAGGTGTGCGGGGCGTATAAAAACGTGATCGCCATAGCTGGTGGCATCTGTGACGGCCTTGGTCTTGGCAACAACGCAAGGGCAAGTCTCATTTCACGTGGGCTTGTCGAGATGGCTAGATTTGGCAAATTTTTTGGCGCAAAAGATGAGACATTTATGGGGCTAAGCGGTGCAGGGGATCTTTTCTTAACCGCTTCATCGATACTTTCACGCAACTACCGTGTAGGTCTTGGCATCGCAAGGCACGAGAGACTAGAGAAAATTTTAAATGAGCTTGGCGAAGTGGCAGAGGGCGTCGATACTGCAAGGGCTATTAGCAAGATCGCCAAAGAAAAGGGCATATATGTGCCTATCGCTAGTGAGGTTGAAAATATGCTAAATGGCAAAGACGTTTTTGAGAGTGTAAAATCGCTTTTGGGAAGAAGATGAAAGCTTTTAAATTTATACTTTTTGTGGCTATTTTTGCTCTGGGGCTAAACGGTGCAGAAGTGAGCCTAAGAGCCAAGGTTTCGCAGATGATAATGGTTGGCTTTAACGGAGCTAGCACAAAGGATGCTGCATTTCGCGCGATGTTAAGCGACGCTGGGTATGAGAGATTTGGCGGTGTGATGCTACTTGGTAGAAATGTCACCAACAAAGCCCAGCTAAAATCTAGCATAAAAGCAATCAAAGAAAAAAGTCCTAAAATTTTTATCGCTATCGACGAAGAGGGCGGCAATGTTGGCCGCATGAAGGATAAGAGCTTTGATGGCCCATATCCTAGTGCATACGAGGTCGCGAGCACGCTTGATATCAAAAGCGCATACGATCTCTACTCAAAAATGGCTATAAATTTAAAAGAGTGCGGCATAAATTTAAATTTCGCTCCAGTGGTCGATCTACACGATGAAAACTCGCCGATCATCGCTACTAAGCAAAGGGCTTTTAGCGAGTATGCGAGCAAGGTGGTGATCTACGCTGATGCCTTTATGGATGCATTTAAAGAGCAGGGCATCCTAACGACACTTAAGCACTTCCCAGGACATGGCAGCTCAAAAGAGGACTCACATAAAAATAAGAGCGAAGTCACGCTAAGCAAAGATGCGCTACTGCCATACAAAGACGCGATAAGCACAGGTAGAGCGCAGATCATCATGGTCGGACACCTTTTTGTAAAGGGTATCGACGAGGACAATCCAGCCACACTTTCTAAAAAAATAATAACCGATCTCTTGCGAAATGAGCTTAAATTTAATGGTGTGGTTATCAGCGATGATATGCTGATGAAAGGCGTTGGCGACGAAGTTTTGGCGCAAAAAGTGGTGAAATTTATAAACGCTGGTGGCGATATCTTACTTTTTAGCGAGTTTAAGATAAACAACCAAAGAACGGCTGATCTTATCACTCAGATCATAATCGATGCTGTAAATGAGAGAAAGATCAGCAAAGAGCGAATCGACGCTTCATATAAGAGGATAATGGCTCTAAAAGCGAAGCTGTAAACATATCTGATTTTTTGTGTAGCATAAGACCAGATATTTTTGATCTCCTAAAATACTTTAAGAGAAAAGTGTTCATATAATATTATTCCGCTTTTGCACTCTTAATAAAGTTAGCATTTCTTTTTCATGTTCGCTAATCGCTTGTTTATATTCATCTATATTGTTGCCATTTATACATGCTGACATCAATATCAGTTTTAGGCTTTGTATTATTATATTTGGATATGTAGTTTGCTTTGCGGATGGGGTGAGATTAGAAAATTTAGAGTTACCAGAAGTTGTAACAAGCGCTAAGTTACCAAAAGAGTTCAAAATTTTGTCATCATTTATGCGCTCTATACTATCTCCAGAAGGATTTTGTGGGTAAAAATGCTCGATAGAGTCTCTAAATTTAAATTCCCACTCTTTTAAATTTTTTAAATTTACATTGCCAACCGCTTTAAAAGCATTTTGTAATTTTTCCTTGATTTTATTATCTTGAGTGCTAACTATACACTCTCTATATAAAATATAATCAAGATATGTAAGGATTATTCTCTCACACATAGGATAGGAGTTGCTTTTTTCTAGCGCATTTTTTACCTTCTCATTTGCATAGGTTTCTAAAATTTCTTGCATATTGGCTGTTGTATTTTTGTTAAGTCTCTTAAGAAGCGTAAATATCCACTCCATAGCGCGCGGTGAGGTGTATGTTATGTGCAAACAAGACTGCAAAGCGACAACTAGCCTGTTGTCATCGAGCGTATCCACATAACTAAATGTAACTTTGTTGTTGGAGTATTTTTTGAGCATTTTTAGCGACCATTTTTCGTCGTCATTTTCATCGGTTTTTATAATAAATTTATCAAACAAAAATCTAAATTTTAAAAGGTTATAGATAAAATTTTTGGCATTTTCACTATTATTGAAGTGTTTTTTTAAATTATCAATCAATTTTTTATCATAAAGCAGCTCATTTGTACTGCTACTGCTTATATTATTGCTCATAGCTGCATTTACCTGTAAAAGGAAATTTGGAAAATTTATAATAGATGAAAACCTTTCATTTTCGTTTTCATTTTGTGTTGTTTTTTCAGAAGTTAAATTTTTATTTTCTAAAATTTTGTTCAATGGCTCTTCTTTGGTATTATTATTATTTTCGATAGAAATTTCAAAAAGTTCGCTTTCATTACAAATTTTATTCCAGTCATTGCCAAAAATTTGTTCTCTTAGATTCTTTTCGAAGCTCATCTGCACGTATCTATCCATGTCTGCACAAGCATCCCAAACCAAAGCCGCGATCTTTTTATCGCTATCATTTTGTAGCGCATTTAAAATATTTGCCTTTGCTATCTGATGGAGTTCTAATTGCTCGCCTCTTGTGTTCATTATCTCAAAAAAATGATTTAGATCGCCATCATTTGGGACTGGTACGCGTAGAAGTTTGGCATTTAAAATTTTACTTTTAAAACTCTCGTCTTTTTTATTTTCCGAAAAATATTTTTCTATAATTTTAAACCCATCTACTATTTCACTAGACGGCAAATCAGCACATTTATCATCATCGCAAATTTTTTTTAGCGTTTCGTTTGACTTTTGTCTAGCTTCAAATTTAAGTTCACCTTTTATGTCGTGCTTAAGATATCTTAGTATCAAAAATAGAGTTGTGAGTCTTTGTTGCCCATCTTTAACTTCAAAAACACCGTCTTTTTGCTTAATAACCAAACTCCCTATAAAATACCCATCATCATTACTTTTAATATCATCTAAAAGCATCCCTATCTCATAACTTTTCCAAGCGTAGTTACGCTGATATATGGGTATCAGATACTTGCTTTCAAAAATTTTTTCTACACTAAATTTTAGATCGTCCGTTTTGCTCATTTTTAACCTCCAATCTATTTTTTATATCATCATATCCACCAACAATGGACTCAATATCACATAGCTCAACGCTGTAAATTTCATCTGGCGATCTCATGTGAGATATTTTTTCAAATAAATTTAATCCGTTATTTTCATCTTGATATCCAAGTGCATATTTGTTTATGCTCTCTAGATATACGGCCTGTTTTGCCAAACGCAAGGTATAAACGTATCTATAAAAAAATGCGCAAATATTTTCGCTAAGCTCATCAAAGCCAAATCTATCAACAAATGCCATTATAAGGCATTCAAAAAGTCTTACTATATATTTATCACCTCTCTTTTTCCTAGGCATGGCGTTGTCATCATATTTTGCTTCTACAAATTTCTTTATTTTATGGCAAAGGTTTAGATAGTGAGCTGTAAAGTAAAAAAAGTGTTTTCCACTTAACAAATCTTGTGTGAGTAAAAATTTGCTACTTTTTTGCAAATTTAAAAAATAGGCAAAATTATCGCTTTTTTTCTAAAAACTTTATCGCTGCTTTGTTGTATCTCGTTACATTATAAGACGATGCACAATCTACGCCCTTAAAAGTGCCTATGTGGTCTTTAGAGTAGTCCAGTCCACACTCACCTCGCTGCCATCTGATAATAGGGAACAAAAAATCGCTAAAAATTTCTTTTATTTCATCGCTGTTTTTATCCTCCCAATTTGATATTATCTGAACTTTTTTGGCTTCATTGTCATCTGTCATATGCCTTAGATGGTATGCTTTTAGTAGATCGTGCACTTCTAGTGCTTTACCTCTGGTATTTTGTGAGTCAAAGTAGTTAAATGCATCTGGTTGATTATCTACAACGATTTCAACCATGGTACATTTTTCTAAGATAAAATTTTTAAAATTTACTTTTGCGTCATCTCTTAATAGCCCCACTCTTTGCTTTAAAATTTTATGATTGTTTGTGATACTGTTATAGGAGAGAGGAATAAAAGTTTGCTTCAATAACGGCAAATTTTCTTCTCCTAACAATTTTAGTAGTATTGTAAGCGTAGTAAGTCTTTGTTGCCCATCGACAATATTATAATTTTCAGCTTCTTGATGCAATATAACAGAGCCTATACGGTACTCGTTTTTGTTATTTTCGTATTCTTTAAAAATATCATTAAAAAGCTCAAGAGTCGATTTAGTACTCCATGTATACGGACGTTGATAACTTGGTATTTTTAAATTTTTACTAAATATTTCAGAGAGATTTTTGATATTTGCTTTCATGTTCTATTCTCTTAAATTTTCTGCATTATGGCACAATTGATTTTTTATCTTAGTGTCTTAAATCTTTTTAAAAACAAATTCTATTTATATAAAAAATCATCATAACCCATCAAATTCTTTTTTTAGCTCCTCTCTTAGCTCTTCAGCTCTATCTTCGCCGTTTTTGAAATTTGCCTTTACAAAGCCATCGATCTCGTCTAAAATTTCAATAAGTTCGCTCTCCCAATTTGCGTTTTCTTGTTTCAAAAGTGCTTCTAGCTTGTCTCTTGTCTGCTCAAGCTGATCTAGTGCTTTGTCCTTGTCGCTAGCCTCATTTAGCGCATCTTCAAAGAGTATGTCTTGTCTTAAAGCGTTTATCTTTTTTTGTATGACATTGCAAAATTTAGGGTATTTCTCAGCGTTGTTTAAATTTTGCAAAACCTCTTGCGCAGCTTTTTGATAAGCTGGCACTGCTCCTTCATCGTCAAGTTTTTTTGTGAGTTTTTGTATCTGAAAATATAAAATAAGCGCCGCAAAAAATGCAAGCAGCAAATAAATCGTAACGCTATTCATTTTTACTCCTTTTTCTAAATTTATCTACGCTAATTATCGCAAGCGCCAGCCAGATCATACAAAATGAGATGACCTTGTAGCCGTCTAAAATTTCGCCGTAAATGAAGACCGCACAAAGGATCGCTATGGTTGGCGAGATGTATTGCAAGTAGCCAATCGTTGTTAAATTTATCCTTGTAGCAGCTGCGTTAAAAGCGACAAGTGGCACGATGGTAACGATACTTGAAGCGATCATTAGTAACGAGTCTTCGTTTAGCCCAAAGTGGCTTTTGCCTAAAAATGCTATGTAAAAAACGTAGCCAAGCGCAAATGGGAACATAAAAAATGTTTCGATAAAAAGCCCATTAAATGCACTGATCTTCGCTGCCTTTCTAACCATCGCATAAAATCCAAATGAAAGTGGCAAGATGATAGAGACAAGTGGCAGGCCGCCTTTGGCATAAATTTGTACGCAGACTGCTGCGATGACGATGCAAACGGCTATGGCGCTAGCTTTGCTCAGGCGCTCTTTAAAGATGATGACGCCAAGGAGCATGCTTATCAAGGGATTTATAAAATATCCCAAACTCGTGTCTAAAATTTTGCCGCTACCCACCGCATAGACATAAATGCCCCAGTTTATGGTGATAAAAATACCACTTAAAAATAGAGCCTTTAGCGAGCGGATATCTTTAAGAAGCGCAAAAATTTCGCCCATTTTGCCATTAATGCAAAGCACTGCCGCCATCAAGAAAAATGACCAGATGATCCTGTGGGCTAAAATTTCATAAGCATCGACATCTTTGCTAAATAGGTTGAAATAAACCGCCAAAAACCCCCACATAAAAAAGGCGCTAAGCGCGAGAATAACGCCTTTTTGGCTCTCATTTAGTCTTGGTATTTTTGTCGCCTTTTATAGAATTTATACTATCTATCATCAAAAGTGTGACAGAGATGGCTAGGCAGATCATCAAAAAGTATGAGCTTTTCTCCAGTCTCTCGCCGATGGCAAATGAGACAAAAAGCATCATTATAGGCTCAAAATATGTAAGCAAACCTAGTACATTTATCGGCACGAGCGTGCTTGAGAGGATCTGGGCGATGAGGGCTATGCCGCTGATAGCACCAAGCAAGATGAGCAGATAGTAGATGTTTGGATTTTGGCTCATTACGTAGTCCATATCGGCTGTGAGCGCAAAATAAAATGAGAATAAAAACATAAAAATTATCTCGATAACAAAGCTTGAGAAATTTGCAAGGTTGTAGTACTTTCTAATGGTAAAATAGACTGGATAAAGGCAAAAAACTACAGCGCTCTCCCACGAGATGCCACCGCTTATGACCGCTGTGCTAAAGACGCCAATGGCAGCGAAAAATATCGATGCTAACTTTGTTTTTGAGAGGTGCTCTTTGAAAAATATCCGTCCAAAAAGGACCATGACTATTGGCATGATGAGGTAGCCTATCGAGACTTTTAGCGCTGCGCCGTTACTTGGAGCCCAGAGATAGAGCCACATCTGAAATGAGACGATGAGCGAGGTAGCAAGCAAAACTAGTAAAATTTTAGGTTTTAGCTTTATTTTTAGAAGTAAAAATTTGAAATTTCGCTGCTGTTTTAACAAAAAAATGGCGGCAATGACAAAAGGCATGGCAAAGATCATGCGGTATCCAATAAGAGCTTGCGTGCTGATGGGGTTCATGAGCACTGACATGTAGTAGATGCAGTTAAATAAAACAGATGCCAAAAGCGAATAAAATATGCCTTTTATCATGAAAAAATTCTGCTCCTTTTTGGGTAAATTTAAAGTAGCGATTGTAGGCAAAATATCTTTAATAGCCCATTAATGGCTTTTATTTTTTAAGTTTGCCGTGATATAATCAGCGTCTAATTTAAGGCAAAAAAGATAGGAAAATAAATGACTTGGAACCGCGATAGCTGGAGAGAATTTAATATCTTGCAACAACCAAATTACCCAGATTTAAAAGAGCTTAAAGAGGTCGAAGAAAAATTAAAATCACTTCCTCCTTTGGTCTTTGCTGGCGAGGCTAGAAGTTTAAAAGAAGAACTTGCAAAAGTTTGCAATGGCGAGGCATTTTTGCTTCAAGGTGGCGACTGCGCTGAGAGCTTTACAAATTTTAATGCAAATAACATCAGAGATATGTTTAAGGTTTTACTTCAAATGGCGATAGTCTTAACCTTTGCTGGTGGCTATCCAGTGGTCAAAGTGGGCCGTGTGGCAGGGCAGTTTGCAAAGCCTAGAAGTAGCGATTTTGAAGAGGCAAATGGCATTAAGCTTCCAAGCTATAGAGGCGACATCATAAATGGCTTTGAATTTGACGAAAAAGCAAGAGTACCTGATCCAAAACGCATGATCGAGGCGTATTATCAAAGTGCATCTACGATGAACTTACTTAGGGCTTTTTCAAGAGGCGGTTTGGCCGACCTTCATCAAGTGCATAAGTGGAATTTAGGCTTTGTCAAAAAGCCAGAGATCGGCGAGAAATACGCAAAACTAGCTGATGAATTAACAAAGACGCTTTCATTTATGGCAGCTTGTGGCATCACTTCAGCAAATACGCCAGTCATAAATCAAACCGCGGTTTATACATCTCACGAGGCACTTTTACTACCTTATGAAGAGGCATTGACTAGGGTTGATAGCCTTAGTGGTGAGTGGTACGACTGCTCGGCTCATATGCTTTGGATAGGCGAAAGAACGCGTGGTATAAATGACGCTCACGTACATTTTTTAAGTGGTGTGAAAAATCCTATCGGTGTAAAGATCGGACCAAGTGCAAAGGCTGAAGATGTCGTCGCTCTTGCAAATAAACTAAATCCAGAAAATGAAGCTGGCAGACTAAATGTGATAATCAGAATGGGTGCAGATAAAATTGGCGAAAATTTACCAAAAATTTTAAGAGAGCTAAAGCGAGAAGGACTAAATATCGTTTATAGTATCGATCCGATGCATGGCAACACTGTAAAAACCTCAAATAACTACAAAACCAGAGAATTTGACAAGATAATAAGCGAAGTTAGAAGCTTTTTTGAAATTCACAAAGCTGAGGGTACAAGAGCTGGTGGCGTGCATCTTGAGATGACAGGTCAAGACGTGACAGAGTGCACGGGTGGGGCATTAAATATCACTGAAAGTTCGCTTGAGCAAAGATATGAAACACAATGTGACCCAAGGCTAAATGCTGATCAGGCACTTGAGCTTGCATTTTTGATGGCTGATCTAGTTAAAAAAGCTTAGAATTTATAAAATTTGGAGAAAAAGATGGTAAATGTTTATGATCTAATTGTTGTTGGTGGCGGACCCTGTGGAATTGCTAGCGTAGTTGAGGCAAAAAGAAATGGCTTAAACAACGTTTTGCTTCTTGAAAAAGGTGATAATCACAGCCAAACGATAAGAAAATTTTATAAAGATAATAAACGCGTAGATAAAGAGTATAAAGGGCAAGATAGCACGATACATGGCGTAGTTTCATTTGAGGATGGCACGAAAGAGAGCACGCTTGATTATTTTGACAAGCTGCTTGATACTGAAAAGATTGAAGCTTTTTTTAACTCTGAAGTAGAGAGCGTGAAAAAAGATGGAGAAATTTTTAAAGTAACTACCTCAAAAGCCGTCTATGAAGCTAAAAATGTGATGATATCAATTGGCAAAATGGGACGACCAAATAAGCCTGATTATAAAATTCCGCCTTCACTAAATGCAGTTGTAAATTTTAATCTTGATAGCTGTACAAACGGCGAAAAGGTGCTTGTCGTAGGTGGCGGAAACTCAGCAGTTGAGTATGCAATCGAGCTTTGCCAATACAATAAAACCACAATCGCTTATAGAAAAGATAATTTTAGCCGCGTAAATGAGACAAATTTAAGCGCGCTTTGGGAGCTAGAAAAGCACGGCAAGATAAAAGTTAGGCTAAATCACGATATAAAAGAGATAGATAACGAATCAGGCAAAGTTAGAGTGCATTATGAAAATGGCAAAATTCGCGTTTATGACAGAGTTGTCTATGCAATAGGTGGCTCAAGTCCGGTTGATTTTTTACAAAAATGTCAGATAAAAATCGATGAAAAAGGCACTCCAATAGTTGATAGTAACTACCAAAGTAGCGTGCCAGGACTTTATGTGGGCGGTGACATCGTGCTAAAAAATGGCGGCTCAATAGTCGTTGCTCTAAATCACGCTCATCACGTCATAAAAGACATTTTAAAAGGCAAGGCATAAGCTTGATAAATAAAATTTTACTAGCTATTTTTTGTTTGATAGCTGGCTTTTGCCTATCGTTTTTTAAATCTCCAAAAGAAGATGAGACACCAAAAGATACTAATCAAACGATTTATTCTATAAATTTTGACAATTTACCAGAAGAAGAGAGACAAAAATACATCAGTAAAGACGATCTTTACGAATATGGCGGATATATAACTCCAAAAAGCTATATCCAAAATTTTACTGAAACGAACGATCAAAATTTATCAAATGATGTAAATGAACTTCAAGAACAAGTTCGTGAACTAAGCAAAAAAAATAAAATTTTAGCTACTGATAATGTCGATATCAGCGAGAAGAATTTAGACTTTATAAGCAAAATTTCAGAGATGAAAAAAAATATCGAAAATGAAAAAAATGAGATAGTTGAGAAAAATCAAAAGACGCTAGGCGAGCTTGAAGCGCAACACTTTGAAAATATACAAACTCTCACAAAACGACTAAATGAAGCTCAAGCTGATATGATAGAGAGCTCAAAAGCCTATGAAAAAAAGATAATAGACCTTGAAAATGCGATAAATGAGGCAAAAAATGGCGATGAAAGTAAGGTAAAAGATATCGAAGCAAATTTTGCTAAATTTAAAGAAACAGCTGAGGCAAATTACACAGCTTTAAAAGAGCAAAATATAGAGCTAAATACGACACTGACTCAAAAAGACGCACTAATAAAAGAGTATGAAAATACTCAAAATGAAAAAGATAAAAACGAAAAAAAAGAAATTTTGCTTTTAAAAGAGGAGATTGAGCGAGCAAAAAGTGACGCTAAGACACAAAAATTTAGTTATGAAAAAGAGATAAATGCACTAACTGATGGCTTTGAAACGCAAAAAAGCGTTATGGAGGATGAGCTTTCAAAAAAGGCAAATAAGATAATTGATCTTGAGGAGGCTCTTGAGTCAAGCAAGACCGCCTTAAAAGACAGAATTTATGAGCTTGATGAGATAAAGAAAAATTTAAACTCAAAAGATTTGGCAGTTGAAAACTATAATGGTAAAAATTTAGAACTAAATGCCTCTCTTGCGGCACTTCATAAAAGCTTTAATGATCTAAAAGAAAAAAATCTTAAAAGTGAGCAGGAAAATAAACTCGCAAATGAAAATATAAGCTTGCTTAAAAAAGAGCTTGAGCGAGTAAATTTGATAAACAAAAAGCTAGAGAAACAAAATTTAGATGCAAATGCAAGTTTAAATGAGCTAAATAAGAAGCTAAATTTAAGTGAAGAGAGCCTTAAAAATGCAAAAGATGAGCTAAAGACGCTTGATACAAAGACGAATAAATTTTTAAAAACTTTGTTTGAGCAAAATCAAACTATCTCTTTGCAGACCCAAAAGCTTGGTTTAAATGACAGCGAGTTGAAAAATTTAAGTGCAAAGATAAATTTAAAAGATGAAAAGATAAAAGAGCTGGAAAATAATCTCACGCAAACAAGTCAAATGCTAGCAGCAAAGCAAAGTGAGCTAGAAGCTCAAAAAAGAACGCTAAAGATCGATATGCAAAATTATGAAATTTTACGTCAGCAAATAAATATTTTGCAAAAAAAGATAGCTGATACATCAGCTCTTTTTGCTGATAGTAATAAAAGTGGTGGTAAAAATTTACTAAGCTTACAAAATGAGTTAGAGAGTGCAAAACATAAGTTAAACGAGAGCAATAAGACGATTGAAAGGTTAAATTCTAAAATAAATGAACTTAGCTCATCTAGCGTAAAAGGAAGTCCAGTAAATGCCAAAATCATCGAACTTCAAAAAGATATCGAGCAAAATTTAAATAGGCAAGATGAACTCGAAAATGAAAATGTAAATTTAAAAAATATCTTGCAGGCGACAACTAAGCCAGAGACGCCAACAAAGCTAGTTTTGATCTCTAGCCTTGAGTGTGATGACATGGATGCAAAAGATAAGGTTAGCGTGATGTGCAAGAATAGAGTGAGCGAATTTTTACAAAGATTTAACTCAAACTACCTTTATGAGATAATTCCGATCGTAGATAAGAAAAATTTTGTCATCCCGTCAAATGTGGCTCAAAGCATCAAAAAAGACGATCTTGGCAGGCTAAATAACTATGTAAATTATGGCGTTGGTAAAGAGCGCGCAAAGGCAGCAGCCGAGCTTATAAAAGAAGAATTTGGCGATTTTGCAAGGATCAGCTTTAGCTCCGAAGTGATCGTAAAAGATGTCACTCGTGGCTTTATCATCAAGGTTTATAGATGATCTTGGCTCAGCTAAAAAGTGGCTATCGCTACAACAGCGATACGCTGGTACTTTATGATTTTATAAGCTCAAGTTTGAAAAATTTTTCAGGCAGGATTTTAGACGTTGGCGCAGGATGTGGGATACTTGGGCTTTTACTTAAACGTGACTTTAAAAATTCCAGCCTAAGCTTGCTTGATATCTTGCAAATAAATGGTGAAATTTCTAAATTTAATGCCAGTAAGAATGGCTTGGAGGCAGAAATTATAAATGCTAATTTTGCAAATTTTAAAGATAGTGAGAAATTTGACCTCATCGTCTCAAATCCGCCATTTTATCACGAGGGTACGAAACAAAGCGAAGATGAGCATATAAAGGCTAGTAGATACACAAGATCTTTAAGTTTAAAAGACTTTATAAAAGGTATAAGTGTAAATTTAAAGCCTCACAAAAGGGCATTTTTTTGCTATGCACCTGATGATCTTAGTCAGATTGTAGCGTGTCTAAAAGAGGTTAAGCTAAATTTAGTAAGCCTAAAATTTATTCATACAAAGGCTGATAAGCCAGCAAATTTGGCCTTGTTTGAGGTAAGAAATAATTCAAACTCAAAGCTAAAAATTTTGCCACATTTGGTAATGAGCGAAAATGGCTCGCATACAAAAGAGGCGATTGAAATTTTTAAAAAAGCTGACACAAATAGCGTTGATTATCAGGGGCTAGCGTGAGGGTGCAAGGCTTTAACTATGAGTTTGATGCGAGCTTTTGCGAGAGCTGTGGTGGTAAGTGTTGCACGGGCGAGAGCGGCTACATCTGGATAAATGAAGAAGAAATTTCAAAATTTTGCACCACATTTCATATGAGTAAAGATGAGTTTGAAAAGCAGTTTTTAATAAGAGTTGGGCTAAGGTGTAGCATAAAAGAGAAGCCTTATGAAGATGGCTTTGCTTGTGTATTTTTTGATGAAAAAAATAAAAACTGCTCAGTTTATGAGCTAAGGCCACAGCAATGTAGGACTTTTCCGTTTTGGAATTATTTTAAAAAAAATTTAAAGGAGCTAAAAGCAGAATGTATTGGCGTAAAATTTTAGTATTTTTTATGAGCGTATTTTTTAACTCGCAGCTACTTTTGGCTGACGATAATAAAAGTATAAATTTACGTCTAATGCAGGCTTTATTGTTTCAAGATAGCGGAGATGTGAATGCTAGCATTCAAGCTTACTCAAACATTTTTAAAGATACAAATCAAAAAGCTTATTTAAAAGAGGCGATCAAACTCGCCTTTGCTACAAAAAATGAAAATTTAGACGCTTTGATAAGTGAAGGCGAAAAAAGCTTAAAAGACGATAGCGATTTTATCCGTATAAAGGTGGCAAATTTAGTAAATCTTTCAAAGCTAAATGAGGCTAAAAGTTTAATGCAAGAGCTTGCTACAAAAGAGCCAAATGCTCAAAATTTACTCATGCTTGGCACTATTTGTATGATGCAAAATGAAACAACGACTGCGCTAAAATACTTTGAAGAGGCATACTCGCTAAAGCAAGAAGAAGAAAATTTGCTCCGTATCGTTGATATTTTGATAAATCGCATGGATAAGATAAAAGACGCTACAAAATATCTTGAGAAATTTAGAGATGAACAAGGCTGCACGCTAAAGACTTGCGAGCTTTTGGCTGAAATTTACTCCCAGCAAAGAAATTTCCCAAAGGTGATCGAACTCTTTGAAGAGCTTTATGAGCTAAATCACGATACTTCGTATATTGATAAGATCGTGCAGTTTTTTATCTATGATAAAAATTACAAAGCAGCAATTGAAATTTTAAAAAAATATAGCTACAACGATATAGCGCTTATGGATCTTTATGCGGCGACTAGTAATTTTGGTGACGCATACATACTTGCTGTTAAAATTTATAATGATAGCAGGGATTTAAATTTTTTAGCAAAAGCCGCGATTTACGAATACGAGATGAATAAAGACAACTTGAACGAACAAAAAATGGCTGAAATTTTAGATAAATTTGAAGCTAGCGTGCCAAAGCTAGAAAATGATATGTTTTTTAACTATTATGGCTACTTGCTGATAGATCATGATATTGATCCTAGAAAGGGTATAGAGCTTGTGCAAAAGGCACTTGCTATCTCTCCTGAGTCGCCTTATTATGAGGATTCGCTAGCGTGGGGATATTTTAAGCTTGGTGAGTGCAAAAAGGCAAAAAGCATTATGCAGCACGCAATGAAAGATGTTGATTTTAGGACTTCAAAAGAGGCAAAAGAGCATTTGCACCTAATAGAGCGCTGTATAATAAATCTAAATAAAAGGCTTAAAAAATGATACTTGATGAGATAATAAAAAAAACTAAAGATGATCTTGAAAAAAGAAAAGCAGACTTCCCTGAGGAGTGGCTTGGCCGCTCGCTCGCGTACAATCCATACGTGCCAAGAGATGTTTTAAATGCTCTTAGAGCAAGTCAAAATGAGCCTATAAAAATCATAGCCGAGATCAAAAAAGCAAGCCCTAGTAAGGGCGTGATAAGAGAGGATTTTGAGCCTATAAAAATCGCTCAGGAATACGAGCCATACGCAAATGCTTTTAGTATCTTGACTGAGCCACATTGGTTTAAAGGCGACATCGAGTACATCACGCAGGTTCGTCGCTACGCATCAAGGCCGATCCTTAGAAAAGATTTTATCGTTGACAAGTATCAAATTCTAGAAGCTCTTGTTTATGGGGCGGATTTTATCTTGCTCATCGCAAAAGCATTAACTCAAAACGAGCTAAAAGAGCTTTTAGACTACGCTCATCATTTAGGGCTTGAAGTTTTGGTTGAAACTCACGACGCGAGTGATGTGAAAAAGGCTATCTTTGCAGGAGCAAATATAATAGGCATAAATCACAGAAATTTAGATGATTTTACGATGGATATGAGCCTTTGTGAGAAGCTCATACCACTTTTGCCAAATGGCAAGATAATAGTCGCTGAAAGTGGTCTTTACGAGCATGAACAGCTTAGAGAGCTAAGCAAAATAGGCGTAGATGCTTTCTTGATAGGAGAGCATTTTATGAGACAAGATAATATAAAAAATGCCGTCAAAAAGATAAAGGAGGGCGAGTGATGCAGCACCTTTGTGCCCCTTGGAGAAGCGAATACTTTAGCGCTAAAAAAGATAGCTGTGTTTTTTGTGATGTTATAAACTCAGATGATGATGATAAAAATGGTGTGCTTTTTCGAGCTAAACATTGTTTTGGGATTATGAATTTATATCCGTACTCTCCAGGTCATTTTATGATAATACCAAATCAGCATACCGACAAGATCGAAGAGCTTGATGAGCAGACTTGGTTTGAGATGAGTAAATTTGTAAGGCTTGGAGTTGAAATTTTAAAAAAAGAGCTTTATGCTAATGGCGTAAATATAGGTATGAATTTAGGCAAGGCTGCAGGAGCTGGCATAGCTGAGCACGTGCATTATCACCTTGTGCCAAGGTGGAGCGGGGATACAAATTTTATAACCACCATCTCTGATGTGAGAGTAAATGGCACGCCATTTCATCCACTTTTTGAGAAACTAAAAAAGGCATTTAGTGCCGTTATTTGAGCTTGATGTAGAGCAGTGGCTAGAGAAAAGAAGCTCTTTTGAAATTTTAATAGACGCAAGATCGCCACATGAATTTTTATATTCACACATAAAAGATGCCATAAATTTATATGCTTTAAATGACGCGGAACATAAAGAGGTAGGCACGATCTATAAAAGCGATAGATCCCTAGCAAAGAGTCTTGGTGCAAAGTATATCTGCAAAAATTTACAAAATATCATTGATGAGGTTTATAAAAGAGCCAAGGTTGGTTCAGCTATTGGCATCTACTGCGCTAAAGGTGGGCTTAGATCAAATTCTGTTGGCTATGTGCTTAGCATGATAGGATATAGAGTTTTTAGACTTAGTGGTGGCTATAAAGCTTATAGAAATCACGTTTTAGAATTTCTAAATCGACCTTTGAGCACAAAATTTATCACTCTTTTTGGAAATACTGGCTGCTACAAAAGTAAGCTCATAAGGGCTTTAAGTCCATCAATAGACCTTGAAGCTATGGCAAATCACCTAGGCTCTGTCTTTGGAGCGATAAACGGCGCGCAGCCAAGCCAAAAAAGCTTTGAAGATGCGTTATTTGAAAAGCTCATCACGCTAAAAGATAAAATTTGCTTTATTGAGGGTGAGAGTAGAAGGATAGGCTCATTAAGCTTGCCAAAAAGTCTTTATGAGGCGATGCGTAGTGGCATAAATGTCGAAGTAAGTGCAAGTTTAGAAAAAAGAATTTCTTGTATAGTAGATGACTATAAAAGTGTGGATAAAGCCTTTTTTGACGAGTGTATGAAGAAAATTTCACCATTTATCGATAAAAAAGTTAGAGATGAAGCTGTGGCTAAATTTAATGAAAATGACATTGCTAAAGTAGCTGAAATTTTACTCACAAAATACTACGATAAAGTCTATAAGAAAAATGAAAATATTAATGTTTTCATAAATTCTGATAACTTTGACGAAGCCGTTAAAAAGCTAAATGATATAAAAAATGAAGCAAAATTTTAGGCTTATTTTAATTAAAAAATTAAGCCTAAAATTTATACAAATGAGTTTTAGCTCTTAAAATTTTATAGCCTTTGCTCATTTAAATTTATTAATTTTACTAAAAATAGTGTGTTTAATTTTATGTAAAATATTTTGTATTATTTTCCTAAAATAGTTAAAAATTTTTCAATAAAATCAAAGCAATACCTAAAATTCGCTAGAAAGTTAAAATGGATTTAAAATGCTTTGGGATATAATCTGCGATAAATTTATCAAAAGGCTAAAGTGATGATAAAACAGATTTCTGGTTCACAGATGATAAGCGAGGCCTTGCACGAAGAGGGCGTTGAGATAGTTTTTGGCTATCCTGGCGGTGCAGCTTTAAATATCTACGACGAAACATACAAGCAGACTTATTTTAAACACGTTTTGGTTCGCCACGAGCAAGCAGCCGTTCACGCGGCCGATGGATACGCTAGAGTTAGTGGTAAAGTTGGCGTTGCTTTTGTGACAAGCGGCCCTGGCTTTACAAACGCGGTCACTGGTCTTGCCACAGCTTATAGCGACAGCATCCCAGTTGTGCTTATAAGCGGTCAAGTACCAACATTTATGATCGGCACAGATGCTTTTCAAGAGATCGATGCGGTCGGCATTTCACGCCCCTGTGTTAAGCATAACTTTTTAGTTAATAGCGTTGAAGAGCTACCTCGCATCATAAAAGAGGCGTTTTATATCGCAAGATCAGGCCGCCCAGGACCAGTTCATATCGATATCCCAAAAAATATCACATCAAGACTTGGAGATTTTGTATATCCAAAAGAAATTTCTATTCCAAGTTACAAACCGACCTATAAGGGCAACTCAAAACAGATAAAAAAAGCAGCAGTTGCGATAAATGAAGCTAAAAGGCCGCTTCTATACATCGGTGGTGGTGCGATAGCATCAAATGCAAGCGAGATCATCCGTAAATTTATGAAAAAAACTGGTATTCCAGCGGTTGAGACGCTGATGGCTCTTGGCGTGCTTGACGCAAAAGATGAGCTAAATTTAGGCATGGCAGGCATGCATGGTAGCTACGCTTCGAATATGGCACTTAGCGAGTGCGACCTTCTCATCTCGCTTGGAGCTAGATTTTGTGACAGGATCACTGGCAGGACAGACGAGTTTGCCAAACATGCAAAGATTATCCACATCGATATCGATCCAAGCTCTATATCAAAGATCATAAATGCTCACTATCCAATCGTTGGTGATCTTACAAACGTGCTAACCGAGCTTTATGACGAAGTCAATGCAAAGCCTGAAAACTACGCACCTTGGAGAGAAATTTTAGATAGATATTCTAAACTAAATCCACTTGGCTACACAGATAGCGACAAGGTCTTAAAACCACAATGGGTCATCAAAGAGACCGCAAAGATAGCAGGAGCTGATGCGATAATCTCAACAGACGTCGGTCAGCACCAAATGTGGGTGGCGCAGTTTTATCCGTTTAACCGAGCAAGACAGCTTGTTACAAGTGGCGGACTTGGCACAATGGGATTTGGCCTCCCTGCAGCGATCGGCGCAAAATGTGCAAAACCAGAAAATCTTGTTATAAATTTTACAGGTGATGGCTCGATACTTATGAATATCCAAGAGTTAATGACGGCTCATGAGATAAATATGCCTGTTATAAACATCATTTTAAACAACAACTTCTTAGGCATGGTTCGTCAGTGGCAGACATTTTTCTATGAAAAACGCTACTCATCGACTGATCTTAGCTTGCAGCCTGATTTTGTAAAGATCGCTGAAGGATTTGGCGGAGTTGGCTTTGTTTGCAAGAGTAAGGATGAGTTTAGAAAGGCTTTAAAAGAAGCGATCGATAGCAAAAAATCAGCGATGATCGATGTTAGGATCGACCGCTTTGAGGACGTACTTCCTATGGTTCCAGCTGGAGCTGCGATTTATAATATGATATTAAAGAGCAAGGAAGAAAAATGAGCAGTATAAGAAGAACGATATCAGTTATAGTTTTAAATGAACATGGTGTTTTGGCTAGAATTTCTGGGCTTTTTGCGGGCAGAGGCTACAACATCGACACGCTAACCGTTGCTCCAATACCTGAGAGCAACTTCTCAAGGCTAAGTATCGTAACAAGCGGTGACGAGAGAGTTTTAGAGCAGATCGTAAAACAGCTTCATAAGCTCATACCAACGTATAAAGTCATAGAAAGTGGCGAATTTGTCGAAAAAGAGATGGCTCTTGTGAAAATTCCGCTTGGTGAAAATTTTGCTGGTCTTGAGGCGATACTAAAGTCGTACAACGGTATCGTCACAAATACAAACGAAAACTACATCGTTGTCATGGTGGCTGACGATGCGAGTAGGATCGAGAGCTTTTTAAAATCGATAAAGAAATTTAACCCAGTTGACGTCGTACGCGGCGGATCTGTGATAATGGATATATGATGAAACTAAGTGAAATAGCCTCAAAAGTAGATGCTACTTTTAGTGGAGAAGATATAGAAATTTTTGCTCTAAATTCTTTAAAAAATGCAAATAAAGCCGAGCTAACATATTGTGACGGCGAGAAAAATGCAAAATTTATAAGCAACTCAAATGCTGGAGCCATATTGGTGACAAAATCGCTTTTAGACTTGGTGCCACTTGGCATGGTCGCACTTGTCTGCGATAATCCGCACCTTGCATTTGCCTTGCTTAGTAAAGATTATGCTAAGCCACTTTTTTGTGAGCCAAAGCCATCAAATATCGCCAAGAGTGCAAAGATAATGCCAAATGTCTACATAGGCTCAAATGTGAGCATTGGTGAAAATACGATAGTCATGGCTGGAGCATTTTTGGGCGATAACGTAACTATCGGTAAAAACTGCATCATCCATCCAAATGTCGTCATCTACAACGACTGCGTCATCGGCAATGAGTGCCATCTGCTGGCAAACTGCGTTATAGGCAGCGATGGCTTTGGCTATGCACATACAAAAACTGGCGAGCATGTAAAAATTTATCACAATGGCAATGTTGTTTTAGGTGATTTTGTCGAGATCGGTGCTTGTACGACGATAGATCGTGGTGTTTTTGAAAGCACAATGATCGCAAGCTACACAAAGATAGACAATCTCGTTCAAATAGGCCATAACTGCGAGCTTGGAAATGGCTGCCTAATAGTCTCACAAACTGGACTTGCTGGCTCAACAGTGCTAGGCAGAAACGTCGTAATGGGCGGACAAAGCGGCTCAGCTGGTCATGTAAAAGTGGGTGACTTCGCGCAGATCGCTGCACGTGGAGGCGTTAGCAAAGATCTGCCTGGTGGCAAAAAATACGCTGGAGCTTATCCGATAATGGAGCTTTCAGATCAGTTTAAACTCCAAGCAAAAATTTTGAGATTTTTTAAGAAAAATTGATTGTAAGCTTTTGCGAGCTTAAAATCGCAAAAGCTTTTTATCTCGTAGCCTAAAAATGCTAATTCTATTTTAAAACGAGTTAGGTTTAAAATTTATATGTTAAGTTTGGCAAAATACAAATTAGCTATTTTATTTTAAATTTCTATTTATTTGGCTTTGTTCTCTTTTATTACTCTAGCCGTTTCTATCGCGATTTCTAGCTCTTCATTTGTTGGGATGATAAGTGTTTTTATCTTAGCGTCATCCCCGTCTATGCATCTTTCGCCTCGCATGTCTTGGAAATTTAGATCGTGATTTATGTGAATGCCAAGATGTTTTAATTCATCACAAATTTTTTGCCTTGTATTTGGTGCGTTTTCGCCAATACCGCCGGTAAATATGAGCGCATCAACGCGTCCTAAAATGGCGTAGTATGAGCCGATATATTTTTTTACTCGGTAGCAAAACATCTCAAAAGCAAGCTTTGCTCGCTCATCGTTTTGCATTTTAGCCACAACCTCTCTCATGTCGCTTGAGCCACAAATCCCAAAAAGTCCGCTTTTTTTATTTAAAAAGTTATCGATCTCGTTCCACTTTAAAACGCCGATATTTAGCAAGTAAATGACCACAGCTGGGTCCATATCGCCGCTTCTTGTACCCATTATGAGTCCTTCAAGCGGGCTAAGACCCATTGAGGTATCGATACTTTTGCCATTTTGTACCGCACAGGCTGAGGCGCCGTTACCTAGATGAAGTGAGATAGCGTTAAATTTATCAAATTCTATGCCAAGCATTTTGGCTGCTTGCTTGCAAACATATCTGTGTGATGTGCCATGAAAGCCGTATTTTCTGATGTGATGAGTCTTGCAAACGTCATAAGGTAGAGCGTAGCGGTAGGCGTACTCTGGCATACTTTGATGAAATACCGTGTCAAAAACGACCACGTGAGGTACATTTTTGCTCTCTTTCATCGCGTTTTTAATGCCAGCAAGATGCCCTGGATTGTGAAGTGGGGCAAGAGGGCTTATCTCCTCGATCTTTTTGATGACGCTTTCATCAACGATCATTGAGCTAAAAAAGCTCTCGCCACCGTGAACTATCCTATGTCCGATACCATCAAGCTCGCTTAGATCGTGCAATGTGTGTGAAGTGACAAAAAGCTCATTCATCGCCTCAAGTCCGTCATGGTGGTCTTTTATGAAGCGTTTTATCTCATAGGTTTCGCTATTTGCTTTTAGTACCGCTCTTGAGCTAGAGCTACCGATTTGCTCGACTAGACCGCTTGCTAGACTGGTTTTGGTATCCATTGCAAAAAGTTGAAATTTTATTGAGCTACTACCCGAGTTTAAAACCAAAATTCTCATATTATTCTCCTGCTTGTATGGCACTTATTAAGATAGTATTTACCACGTCTTCAACGAGGCAACCGCGGCTTAGGTCATTAACCGGCTTTTTTAACCCTTGAAGTATCGGACCCACAGCTAGAGCGTTTGCGCTTCGCTGAACTGCCTTGTAGCAGATGTTTCCGCAGTTTAAATTTGGAAAGATAAAGACATTTGCATGCCCAGCTACCTCTGAGTTTGGCATCTTTTTACTAGCCACGCTTAGATCAACTGCTGCATCAAACTGAATGGGTGCTGCGATCTTTAAATTTGCATCAAGCTCGCTCGCCTTTTTGGCAGCTTCTTTTACAAAATTCACATCAGCCCCGCTACCACTATCAGCCGTAGAGTAGCTTAGCATAGCGATCTTTGGACTAATACCAAAGGCACTTGCCGTTTGAGCACTGCTTAGAGTAATACTAGCTAGCTCATCTGCGCTTGGATTTGGCGTGACGGCGCAGTCGGCAAAGAGTAAAATTTCCTCTTCAAGCGCCATAAAAAATGCCCCACTTACCACACTTACATTTGGCTTTGTTTTTATGATCTGCAAAGCTGGGCGGATCGTATCAGCCGTACTCATCGTAGCGCCACTTACCAAGGCATCGGCTAAGCCTTCATGAATTAGCATCGTAGCAAAGTAAATTTTATCTTTTGCAAGCGCATTTGCCTTGGCTTCGTCCACGCCTTTATGCTTTCTAAGTTCATAAATTTTCTTTGCAAATTTATCTGTCAGCTCGTTTTGTGCTGGGTCGACCACTTTGGCTTTGCTTAAATTTAGCCCCAAAGTGGCCGCTTTTTTTGAAATTTCATCTTCAAGTCCTAGCAATATGATATTTGCCGCGTCTTTTTCTAGTACGATGTGAGCCGCTTTTAAAATTCTCTCATCGTCGCTCTCTGGTAAAACGACGGTCTTGTTTGCCGCTTTAGCTCTTTTTAGAAGCAAGCTTTGAAATTTAAATGGTGTGATGATGTCAGCTTTGTAGCTCAAAATTTCATCAAATTTATCGGTGATTAGAAGCTTTGAGTTTAGATTTAGTGCTTTTAGCTCGCTTGCGTTTTCGTCAAAGACTGGAGCGTTTAAATTTCTAGCTAGCTTTAAATTTAGCTCGCTTTTGCCAAAGACACTAAAGCTCTCACAGCCAAGAACTATGACAAAGTCGCTTTTGGCTTTTAACTCTTCAAATTTATCTATAAATTTTAGAAAAAACTCTTTTTCGTTTGAATTTATTAAGTTATTTTTATCGTTTTCATCTGGGATTATCTTAAAAATCTCAACTTTTTTGAATTTTGTAGCTATAATTTCTTGCAGATGTGCTAAATTTTTGTCTGTAAAAACGTAACAACTTTTCATTTGCGACCTTTTTAGGAACTTAAATTGCTTAATTTTAGCACAAAGATACTTATTTTAAGGCATTTTTTATGAATCATAAAACGATTTGGCTCGTCTTATCTGCGGGCATTATTTGCACTGGCTGCACACCAAGTGCTGATCCTCATATCAATATGAAACCCCCGGTTTATGTCGAGCAACTCCCTTCAAAAGATAGTGGAACCGGACAAAGCAATGCTGGCAGCCTCTTTGGAAAGGGCGAAAATCCGCTATTTTCAGATAGAAAAGCGATGAATGTAAATGACATCGTGACTATCGTTATCTCAGAAAATGCAAGTCAAACTTCAACTGGAAGTAAAAGTACAAATAAAGATAGCACTATCTCGCTTGGTGGCGGTGTTTTCACAGCTGGGGCTGCACCGCTTTCAACTGTGGCTGATAATCTAAACAAATACGGTGACATCGGCTTTAAAGCAGGTGGTGGCAATAAATTTACAGGAAGTGGCACGAGCAATAGAAGCGAGAAATTTACCGCAACCATTTCAGCCAGGATCATAAAAATACTAAATAACGGCAATTACTTTATCGAGGGTAGCCGCGAGCTACTTATAAATGGTGAAAAGCAGATCATGCAAGTAAGTGGTGTCATCAGACCTTACGACATCTCACAAAACAACGAAATCGACTCAAAATACATAGCTGATGCCAAAATTTTGTATAAAACCGAGGGCGAGCTAGACAAATCTACCAAAAAACCTTGGGGTACAAGACTTATGGAGGCTATCTGGCCATTTTAATGCAACTTTAAAAGCCTAAAATTTAATCAATTTGGGCTTTTAAAAATTTATATCTCAAAAATTTATCTCGCCTTAAATATGCTAATTTTTTAAAAATCATTAAAAATTATAGTTGATATTTACTTTCAGAATAATATGCTTAAAATATTGAAAATTCATCAAAACAAAATAAAATTTTTCAAAATATTATTTTTTATATTTTGAAAATATATCGCAAAAAAGGGATTTTAAATTTTTTAGTTAAAATTTATTTAATTATAAATATTAATTTTATAAAATAATTTTTTACTTATTTAAACAAAGATATTATTAACAAAAGTAAAATTTTCAAGCAAAGGAGCTTATATGAATAATGACTTGCGTCAAAAGATAGATAGACGCTTAAGTGAGCTTAGTGCGTTACCTAAGATGAAAAGCAACTCAAGTATTGCGCAGCTTTTAAAAGAGAAGGGCTTTACGAGGCGTGATTTTATGAAGTGGGCTGGTGCGATGACAGCTTTTATGGCTCTACCAAGTGCGATGACACCGATGGTTGCTCGTGCTGCTGAGCTTAGCGATAGGCTTCCTGTGATATGGCTTCATATGGCAGAATGCACAGGCTGTAGCGAAAGCTTACTAAGAACCGATGCTCCAAGCATAGATAGTCTTATATTTGACTACATAAGCCTTGAATACCACGAAACTATCATGGCAGCTTCTGGTTGGCAGGCTGAAGAAAATTTAGAAAGCGCGATCGAAAAATACAAAGGTAGATACATCCTGCTAGTTGAGGGCGGTATCCCAACTGGTGCGACTGAAAATTTCTTAACTGTTGGACCTCATGGCACAACAGGTAAAACTCATGCTATAAATGCTTCAAAAGATGCAGCTGCTATCTTTGCGATCGGCACCTGTTCTAGCTTTGGTGGCATTCAAGCTGCAAGGCCAAACCCATCAAATTCAGTGGGACTTTCAAAGGTAACTGATAAACCAGTTATTAATGTTGCGGGCTGTCCACCAAGTGAGAAAAATATCGTTGGCAACGTGCTTCACTTCTTGCTTTTTGGCACACTTCCAGCACTTGATGTTTATAATAGACCAAAATGGGCTTATGGCTTAAGAATTCACGATCTTTGCGAAAGACGTGGTCACTTTGACGCTGGCGAGTTTGTCCAAAACTTCGGCGATGAAGGCGCAAAAAATGGCTACTGCTTATACAAAGTAGGTTGCAAAGGTCCATATACATTTAATAACTGCTCACGCGAGAGATTTAACCAACACACATCATGGCCAGTTCAAGCAGGTCACGGCTGTATAGGCTGCTCAGAGCCAGACTTCTGGGATACGATGGGACCATTTGAAGAGCCTATGGCAGATAGACTCTTTGATACTGTTTTAGGTCTTGGAGCTGATAATGTCAGCGATAAAGTTGGCATTGGAATTTTAGCTCTTACAGGCATTGGCATAGCAGCTCACGCTGTTATAGCTTCTATGAGTAAAGATAAAGAATAAGGCGAAAAAATGAGTGAAAAAAGAATAGTAATAGACCCTATAACACGTATCGAGGGACACTTAAGAATAGAAGTTGTCGTAGATGAAAATAATGTCGTAAAAGAGGCTTACTCTGGCTCAACTCTTTGGCGTGGCTTAGAGCAGATCGTAAAAGGCAGAGACCCAAGAGATGCTGGCTTTTTCATGCAAAGAATTTGTGGCGTTTGTACATACTCACACTACCGAGCAGGCATCATCGCGGTTGAAAATGCTCTTGGCATCAAGCCTCCGCTAAATGCAGAGCTAACTAGAACGCTTATGAACGCAGCTTTATATCTTCATGATCACATTGTGCACTTTTATCAACTTCACGGCATGGACTGGGCAGATGTGGTCTCTGCACTAAGCGCAGATGTGCATAAAGCTAGCGAAGAGGCGTTTAAATATACTGATCTTCCGTTTGCCACGGGAGCTGACAAGCTAAAAGAGGTAAAAGAGAGGGTTGAAGCCTTTGTTAAAAAGGGCAACCTTGGACCATTTGCTAACGCATACTGGGGACATAGCACATATAAATTTACGCCAGAGCAAAATTTAATCGTCCTCTCTCACTACTTAGAGTGCTTAAGGATTCAAAGAACAGCGGCTCAGATGATGGCTATCTTTGGTGCGAAAAACCCACATCCACAAAGCCTAACAGTAGGTGGTGTGACCTGCGTGATGGACCTTATGGATCCAGCTAGAATGGGCGAATATATGAGCAAATTTGCCGAGATTAAAGAATTTGTAGATAGAGCTTACTATCCAGATATCTTGATGGCAGCTAAAGCTTATGGTAATGAGCCAAGCGTTCTAAACGATGTTGGTGTGGCAAATTTACTTTGCTACGATGAGTTTTTAATAGGCAAAAATGATCATCTATTTAAAGGTGGCTATATCTTAAATGGCGATCTTAATAAGGTTTATGATATCGATGAAAATAAAATCACCGAAGAAGCTACTAGGTCTTGGTATAAAAACGACAAAGCGCTTCATCCATACGACGGTGAGACTGAGGCAAACTACACAGGTCTTATTGACGGTGAGAGCATAGATGCCGAGGGTAAACTAGCTCACAGTAAGCTTTTTGATACAAAAGGCAAATATAGCTGGATCAAAGCACCAAGATATGATGGCTTGCCTATGCAAGTAGGACCGATTGCTAGCATCGTCATAAACTACGCTAAAGGCAACGAGAGAGTTAAAAAGGTGGTTGATGAGTTTTTAGCAAAGAGTGGCTTGCCACTAAGCGCAGTTTTCTCAACTCTAGGCAGAACCGCTACTCGTATGCTTGAGGCAAAAGTAGTCGCAGAGCACACAATGGACGCATTTAATGCCTTGGTAGAAAATTTAAAATCAGATCAAGAGACTTGCGCAAAATATGTAATCGATAACAAAAAAGAGTACAAAGGAAATTTTCAAGGCAATGCTCCAAGAGGTGCGCTTAGCCACTGGTGCCGCATAAAAGATGGTGTTATCACAAACTGGCAAGCAGTCGTGCCAAGCACATGGAACGCCTCTCCAAAAGACGCACAAAATCAAATGGGAAGCTACGAAGCGTGCTTAGTTGGTTTAAAGATCGCTGATCTTTCAAAGCCACTTGAGATAATACGAAAAATTCACTCTTATGATCCTTGTATCGCATGCGCTGTGCATGTTATGGATACAAAGGGAAATGATTTGAGTACTTATAAGATAAATCCAAATTTGTAAGGAGAGAATATGTCACATAAAAATGCTGACAGGATCAGCGAATACGAATTCTCCATCGGCGTTAGGCTGACACACTGGATTAGATTTGCAGCGATCACACTTTTGGTTGTGAGCGGCTACTACATCTCATACGTTTTTGTGAGTCCAGAGATCACGAGCGAGCCTACAAATTTTATGCAAGCAAAGTGGCGTATGGCTCACCAGATCGCTGGCTTTGTGCTAATAGCGGCGTTTATCTTTAAATTTTATCTATTTGTCTTTGATAAACATAGTAAAAAAGAGTGGATGAGTGTGGTTGATTTTCTAAATCCAAAAATTTGGATCGCACAGATTAAGTATTATCTTTTTATGGGGCCACATCCGCATTTAAGGGGCGTTTATAATCCTTTGCAGTTTGCCTCATACTTTTTCTTTTATCTTATTTTGACTCTTATTTGCCTAAGCGGTCTTGTGCTTTATGTTCATGTTTATCATGAGGGACTTGGCGGAGCGCTTTATGAGCCAGCGAGATTTTTTGAAGAGCTTATAGGCGGACTAGCAAATGTCAGAACGATACATAGAATTTGCATGTGGGTCATTATGATTTTTGTGCCTATTCATGTTTATATGGCGGTATTTAACGCTGTTAAAGGCAAAAATGGAGCGATGGACGCTATCGTTAGTGGCTATAAATTTGTAAAAGAACACTGATGAGAGTGCTGGTTCTTGGTATCGGCAACGTGATGTTTGCCGATGAGGGCATAGGTGTTCATTTTGTAAATTTGATGGCTAAAAACTATAAATTTACAAGTTCTAAAAATGAGCTTACTCTAATGGACGGGGGCACTTTAGCCCTCGCTCTAACTCACATCATAAGCGAATTTGACTATCTTATCGTCGTTGATTGCATTAGCGCAAATGGTGCAAGCGTAGGCGATGTTTATTTTTTCGACTTTCTAAACGTACCAAATTTTATCAGCTGGGACGGCTCGGCTCACGAGATAGAGATGCTTCAGACCCTTCATCTAATGGAGCTTGCAGGCGATAGGCCTACGACTAAAATTTTAGGCATCGTGCCTAGTCGCATAGAATCATCGAATTTTAGCCTCTCAGATGAGGTTATAAACGCTTCTACAATTTTAGAAAAAACGCTGCTTGATCGCTTAAAAGAGCTTGATTTTAAGTGTGAAAAGGTGGCAAATTTTACACTAAATGATATCGTTGATGAATATGCTAAAAAAGGTTTAAAATGATACTTGCTTTTAAATTTACTTGCTACAAGGACGCTTCGTTTCTAGCGCCATTTTTACGCTTGCTTGCTGGCGATCTAGCTCATAGTCTAAAGTGCAAAGATGATGAAATTTGTCTAAAGGTAAGTGGAGACGCCAGTGAGCTTGAGAGCGTGGCAAATAAAGCAAGTACGCTCTTGCCTTTTAGTCTTTTTATAAAGCACAGTGAGGTCTTGGCTGTAAGTGAGCTTGATGAAGATAGCAAGATAAATGAGATAAAATTTGGCGGCCTAACTCCGACTCAAGCGAGCGCTTTTTTGGCTAGCGAAAAGGCTATCTTAAATGAAAGTGGCGTGCTATGTGAGAGTAAATTTGATGGTGAGATAACGCTTGATAATTTTAATGAAAAGCTCAAAGCTTGCCTAAATTTATTAAAAAACGGCAAGGGCGTTTGCGTAGAACAAGATAAAAATTTATATGAAATTTCTCTTGGGGTAAAATTTGATTCAAATTTCTTAATGCCTGTAAATTTAAAGCAGCTACCAAAAATTTTTATCGCCGATGATAGAGCTTTGACATTTTTAGCTAGCTTTGAAAAGCCACTTTTGGCTCTAAAGACGACAGCCATTTATAGGCAAAATCACGAGGACGCACCGCTATTTTTTGACGTGATGGCACCAAATGACCTTTTTCTTTACGCCCTTTGCGAGCAGCTAAATAAAGAAAATTATAGCTTTTTAAGCATTAAAGTAAAGGAGCAAAAAAATGCTCTTTCAAGGCTTACTTTGCTTGAAAGTAGCGCAGTTTTAAGCCCATTTTTCTATGCAAAAAACGAGGAATTTGAGCTTAGTAATTTTAGCGATATAGCTTTGGGGCTAAAATTTAGCAAATTTAGCGATGATGAAATTTGCCTGCTTTCAAAATCAAGCAAAACGCAGCTTCTATTTTTACCAAAATTTAGCAGCTTTGAAGAAATTTATGAGCTTATAAGAGCCGATGAGGGCGGCAAAAGGCTACTTGAAAACTTCAGTAAAGAGCATACTTTACCAAGTGGTAAATTTAGCTCAAATGCTAGCTTTTTCTCGCTATTTTGCATAGCTGGGCGTATACTTGGCTTAGGCGATGACTTTAAAAAAGCAGGGGAGAATTTGCTTCTTATGGCAGCTGATTTTAGTGGTCAAAAGGGCGTTAGGATCGATTACAAGATGAAAGATGACTTTGGTTTAGACGGGGTTAAGTTTGTAAAAAGTATCATTTCATTCATCCTTGCTGGCGCTGGAGAGAAGAATATCAGCTTTGGTTGCACCGAGTCTTTGGCACACTTTTTGAGCGATTTTAGCTATGAAAAACGAGATAAATTTAATATCAAAAATATTATTTTAAGCGGGGATTTATTTTATAATAAGGTAGTTAGCAACTTGATAAAAAAACACCTAAACCCAAATATAAAAACAAATTTTGACCCCGGATTTGGCGTTGAGATCAAGCTTTAGATATGAGATCAAAGGTTTAGTTCAAGGCGTTGGTTTTAGACCTTTTGTCTATACTTTGGCGCATAAATTTGCCCTTGTTGGTGAAATTTACAACGACGATGAGGGTGTGAAGCTAAATTTTAGCGGCGAAGAGGCTAGCTTTTTGGCTTTTGAAAAAGAGCTTTATGAGAAGTTGCCAGCCCTTGCTAGGATCGATGAGCTAAAGAAATTTAAGATAGATAAAATTTATGAAAAGCTTGAGATCATCGCTTCAAAGTCGGCAACCAAACAAGCGCCTATCTTGCCTGATTACGCACTTTGCGATGACTGCTTGCGTGAGTTTTATGACCCCACAAATCCACGCTACAAATACCCTTTTATAAACTGCACCAACTGCGGGCCGAGATTTTCTATCATCAAAGCATTGCCCTACGACAGGATAAATACGACGATGAACGAGTTTAAAATGTGTGAATTTTGCGGTGGCGAGTATAAAGACCCGCTTAATCGCCGCTACCACGCAGAGCCTATCTCTTGCCCAAACTGCGGGCCAAAGCTATATTTGAAAGATAAATTTGGTAAAGTCTTGGCTAGTGGGAACGAAGCGGCCAAAGAGGCGGCTACGCTCATAAATGAGGGCAAAATTTTAGCCATTAAAGGGCTTGGCGGCTTTCATTTGGTTTGTGACGCGACAAATGAAGCCGCAGTTTACGAGCTAAGAGCTAGAAAGCACCGCCCAAGCAAGCCCTTTGCTCTGATGAGTAAAAATTTAGAGAATGCTAGAGAGATAGCACAAATTTCAGAGGCGGAGGCGAAGCTACTTAGTTCAAATTTAAAGCCGATCGTCTTGCTTGAAGCAAAAAATGGCTCAAATATCGCAAAAAGTGTCGCTCCAAATTTAAACAAGCTTGGCGTCATGCTCGCATTTAGTGGCATACATCTTTTGCTTTTTGACTATCTTGAGCACGACATCATCGCAACTAGCGCAAACATCTCAGGCGAGGTTGTGATAAAAGACGAGAGCGAGCTAAGAGAAAAGCTAGGTGACGTCATAGACTTTTACCTTGATCACGACCGAGAAATTTACTCGCCAAGTGACGATAGCATCGCATTTTGCGTTGGCGATGAAGTGGTTTTTACAAGAACGAGCCGTGGGCTAAATCCAAATTTTATCCATACAAATTTCAAGCAAAAAGGGACATTTTTAGCTCTTGGTGCGGAGCTAAAAAGCTCATTTTGTATCTACAAAGGCGGACTTTTGATGATTAGCCCATATATCGGCGACCTAAAAAACGTGGCGACTTTTGATAGATTTAAAGATATTTTTACCCTTTTTGAAAAGACCTACAACCTAAAAATCGACAAGGTCATAGCCGATCTTCATCCAAATTTTTTAAATACAAAATGGGCAAAGGATCAGTGCTTTGAGCTAGTTCATTTGCAGCACCACTATGCGCATTTGCTAAGTGTGATCTTTGAAAATGATCTAGCAGATAAAAAGTACCTTGGCTTTTGCTTTGATGGCACTGGATACGGGGAGGATGGCAAAATTTGGGGTGGCGAGGTCTTTAGGCTAGATAAAAAGAGTTACGAGCGAGTTTATCATTTTGATAAATTTAGCCTATTTGGGGGCGAAAACAGCATCAAAAATATTTATCTAATCGCATATTCTATTATTTTAAAATACTCTCTTGAGGACGAAGCTAGTAAATTTTTAGTAAATTTTGATGAAAAAATGCTTGCAAATTTTAAAAAAATGGAGCAAAAAGGATTAAACTTAATAAAGACTAGCTCAGTTGGTAGGATATTTGACGCATTTGGAGCGATTATTTGTAGACTTTTTCACTCAAGTTTTGAAGGTGAGAGTGGTATGAGGCTTGAAGCCCTTTATGATAAAAATTTAGATGCGTGTTATAAATTTAGCCTAGATGATGGAGTGATCGGCTTTAAAGAAGCTTTTAAAAGTGCTTTAAAAGATGAGCCAAGAGTGGCTGCAACGGCATTTATAAATGGCTTGGCTGATATTATTTTTGAAATTTCAAAAAAAGAAAAAATGGAAATTTTACTAAGCGGCGGAGTTTTTCAAAATAAGACTCTACTCGAACTTATTTACAAAAAATTTACTAAAGCAAATTTGAAATTTTATATCAATAAAAAATTCTGTAGCAACGATTCTAACGTAAATTTAGGGCAAATTTATTATTATTTATCCACATTTTCTAATAAGTGATGTATAATGATTATAAACGGTAATCAAACGAGAAAGGAGCAGAAAATGGATAGTGTTATACGTTTTAGTGTTTCTTTACCTAGTCAGTTACTTGACGAACTAGATAAAAAGGTTAGCGAACAAGGCTACGCTTCTAGGAGCGAATTTACGAGGGATTTGATACGCGAAAAGATCGTAAGTGATAGCTGGAAGGACGCTAGTGAGGAGTTGATCGGGGTTTTGACGCTCATTTATATGCATCATCACAACGATTTGGTGAATAAAAAGATGGATATAGAGCATAGCTCTGATGTGAAAATCATCTGCACAAACCATGTTCATGTCGATCACCATAACTGCTTAGAAACGATTTCAATAAGAGGCGAGGCTGGCAAAATTGAACGCTTTGCTGAAAGGATCGCCGGCTTAAAGGGTGTAAAATTTTCTAAACTCACAAGGGCAGCTATTCCTAGGTTTTAGTTTTTTAAGGGTCTTTATGGGTTTTAGGAATTTTTGGGATTTTTTTATAGGTGAAGCTAGCGGTGGTATCTTTCTTATCGCTGCTGCTTTAGTGGCATTTATCTTTGAAAATATTTTTTTAAGCAGTTTTTATAACTCATTTTTACAAATCGATACAAGGCTAAATTTTGGTAAATCGCCGATACAAAAGCCCCTTATCCTTTTGGTAAATGATAGTTTGATGGCCGTTTTTTTCTTTTTACTTGGGTTTAGACTTAAGCGAGAAATTTTTAAAGCAGAGCTTAGGAGTCTGGCCCAAGCTACCTTGCTAAAAATTTTTATCATCGGTAGCATTTTAGCTTCTGTATTTTTTTATATTTTAAATCACAATTATATTTTTTGTTGAAAGACTAAGGCAGTGTCAATGGACATAAATACGGCATTTAAGACACTGGTTAGAAATTTGGTGTTTTGTATATCTTATAAAAGAGAGTGTGAATAATGAACTTTTTAAATAGAATTTTTCTAACAAAAGAGCTGGATCGGTGGCAAAGTGACGGAATAGTCGATAAAGAGACCGCTATAAAAATAGCAAATTTATATGACATCGACCCTGACGCTCATAGTGACAAGATAAGTTTTGTCCTAAAGCTCGTAGCATATCTTTTTTTTGCGCTAGCCTTTTTTACGCTCGTTGGTGCAAACTGGGAAGAGATACCAAGACTAGGACGTTTAGCACTTGTGTTATTTGTACTTGGGCTTGTAAATTTTGGTGGAATTTACTATCTCACAAAGGGAAAGGAAAATCTATCAACAGCGATGTTTTTTCTTGGAAATTTCTGCTTTGGTGCGGCGATTGCGCTTATTGCCCAAATTTATAACATTAGCGATGAGCCAAGCGGTGGTATTTTACTTTGGAGTATCGGGGCGTTTGCGGTTTCTTTTGCTAGCAAAAAAGGTGTGTTGGTAGCCCAAAGCCTTATCTTTGCGACAGTTTGGTTTTTTATGATAGCTTATCAGGGCGACTTTGGCTTTGGCTTTATCATTTTTATAGCACTTGGCGCATATACGCTTTACAAAGACGATTCAAAATGGCTTGCTTTTGTGCTTTTTATAGATATTTTTATATACATCATTTCATTTTGCGGCTACATTAGTGGTTTTAGAGCGATATTTGATTATGGATTTTTGTTTGGACTTCCGATGGTTGCGATCGTATCGCTATCTTATGCACTTTTACTTATTAGCATTTCGCCGCTACTAGATAAATTTAGAGTAGGGCTTGGCGCATTTACAAAAGAATTTGGTAAAAATTTTGGCGTTTTTGTGTTGTTATTTTGTCTATTTTTATTTGAAGAAAGAAATTTATTTGAGCTTTACGATGAAGAGCTTTGGTTTGTGAAGTCATTTTTTAAAAGCAATTTTGGCTTTGTCTTTATTTTATTTAGCGTTGCTTATTTTGCACTGTTTTTTAAAGAAAAAAACAAGAGCGGTTTGCTGCTTGGGGCACTGCTCGTGTCGTTGCCATTTGTCTTTAGCTACGGTCCTGGCTACGCAAATATATTTTTTTCGCTCGCAAATATCATAACAGCTGCGGTCCTTATCAAAAAGGGTGAGTTAAAACTTGGTCTTTGTATGATATTTTTGGTTGCAGCCGTGAGGTATTTCCAACTCATAGGTGATTATATCGGTGCTACGGCGCTATTTATTGTGTTTGCTTTCATAGTGCTAGTTATCGCTAGAAAAGGACGTAAAAAATGAAGATAAAAGTATTAATAGTAGCTGTAGTTTTTCAAATTTTGCTTATTGGCATTATGCTTGGCTACGCACTTATGCCACTTTATTTTGGACAAGAGGTAAGAGTAAGGGTAAATCTTTACGATCCAAGAGATCTTTTTCGCGGAAACTATGTTGATTTAAACTATGAATTTTCAAATTTTCATTCAAGAAATTTTGACGAAAATGATAAAGATGACCGCTATATCGACCAATATGATGAGAGAGTAAGAGATGGGGCTAGAGTTTATGCTGTTTTAAAACCAGATGTTAATGGCACTTACGGCTTTGCAAAATTTAGTGCAAGCAAGCCAGAAAATGGAGTATTTTTAGCTGGTAGATATGATGGCTACTCACTCGTAAAATACGGCATAGAGCACTTTTATATGTCACCTGATAGTGCAGCTAGTACCGAAGATGAAATGAGAGAAGAGGATGTTGAAGCGTATGCTGTTTTGATGGTGATGGATAATGGCAAAGCTAGACTAAAGGATCTAATAATCCAAAAGAATGCCCAAAAAAATAGTAAAAAACTACTCGGTGATGAAAATTTTGATAAGTTGGATGAGATTAGACAAAAAGAGTAAAGCAAATTTAGTAAAAATGCTTGAAAATTTCATTTATATTTTTAAATTTAAATAAAAATTTAAATAAATTAATTAATTTTGATCTATTTGCAAAAAACTCCTAAATTTTAATTTTATTTTTAAATTTAAGAGTTAAAATCTCCATAAATTAATAAAAAAGGATGAAAAAATGTGTAAAGATTGCGGTTGTTCAATGGGTAATCACGCCCACGTTCACACTCACGCTGATGGTACTACTCACTCGCACTCACACACTCATGATGGGCATACAGATCACGCTCATGACGCGCACGAACATAGCCACGAGGCTCACGCACACCCTGTGCTAAACGAGAGTAAAACCATAGACGTGATAGAGAAAATTCTCTCCGAAAACGACAAAGAGGCTGCTCACAACAGAGCTCATCTTGATGAGAAAAAGATACTTTGTGTAAATTTAATGAGTAGCCCAGGCGCTGGCAAGACTACGCTTTTAGAGGCTACGATAAAGGCTGGTAAATTTAAAATAGGCGTTGTTGAGGGCGATTTGGAGACAAATCAAGATGCTGATCGCATAGTAAAAGCTGGTGCAAAGGCTCATCAGATAAGCACAGGTCAGACCTGTCACTTGGACGCATTTATGGTGCATGAAGGGCTTCATCATTTGCCGCTAAACGAGCTTGATCTAGTCTTTATAGAAAATGTTGGAAATTTAGTTTGCCCTGCAAGCTACGACGTTGGCTCGCATTTTAACGCTGTGCTTCTTTCGGTGCCAGAGGGTGATGATAAGGTGAGTAAGTACCCAGTGATGTTTAGGGCTGCTGACGTGCTTCTCATCACAAAAGCTTCGCTTGTGCCGCACTTTGACTTTGACATCGAGCGAGTGAAAAGCGACGCTAGAAAGCTAAATCCAAAGGTTGACATCTTTGTGATAGATAGCAAAACTGGTGAGGGCATTGATAAGTGGATAAGTTATTTGGAATTTAAAAAAGAGCTAAGATAATGTGCCTCTCGATCCCTTCAAAAGTAATAGAAATAGATGAAAACAACGTTGCTACCGTTGAGACTCTGGGTGTTACTAGAAAGGTAAGCCTAGATCTCATCTCTGAAGAGGTAAAAGTTGGCGAATATGTGCTGATCCACGTTGGTTACGCTATGCAAAAGATCGATACGCAGTTTGCGCTTGAGAGTTTAGAGGTCTATCAAAAGATCGCTGATGATATGAACGCGGGGAAAATTTAATGGATCTTATCAATGACTTTCGCGATAAAAATTTAATCCTAGCCCTTTCAAAACTGATACAAAAAGAGAGCGTAAAACCACTAAATATCATGGAAATTTGCGGCGGCCACACGCATAGCATTATGAAATTTGCACTGCCAAGCTTGGTTGGAGAGCATATAAATTTCGTCCATGGCCCAGGCTGTCCAGTCTGCGTGATGCCAAAGAGCCGCATAGATGAGGCCTGTAAGCTTGCTAGTATGGATAATGTGATCTTTTGCACGCTAGCTGACATGCTAAGAGTGCCTGGCTCAAAGACAAGCTTGCAAAAGCTTCGCGGAGAAGGGCACGACATAAGAGCACTTTACACGCCACTTGATGCGCTAAATATAGCTAAGCAAAATCCAGACAAAAAGGTTATATTTTTTGCCATTGGCTTTGAGACAACGACGCCAATGAGCGCAAATTTGGTTGAAAAAGTGGTGCAAGGGGGCATTAAAAATTTATACTTTCATATAAATCACGTAACCGTCCCAGCACCAGTTAGAGCCATAATGAGCGATGAAAACGTGAGGATAGATGCATTTTTAGGCCCAAGCCATGTGAGTGTCATCACTGGAAGTAAAATTTACAAAGAGCTAGCGAGCGAATTTAAAAGACCGATCGCCATTAGTGGTTTTGAGCCGCTTGACATCATGGCAAGTGTGCTAAATTTAGTCCGTCAGCAAAATGAAGGAACATATGAGGTTTATAACGAGTACGCAAGGGCTGTCAAAGAAGAGGGCAACGTCAAGGCAAAAGAGCTCATAGCTAAGTACTTTGAGCCGTGCGACTTTGTTTGGAGAGGCCTTGGCGAGATAGCGCGAAGCGGCATGAAGCTAAAAGATGAGTTTGCCTATCTTGACGCTAGAGTGCAGTTTGACTGCAGTGTAGAGAGCGCTGGAGAGAGCAAGGCTTGCATTTGTGGGCAAATTTTAAGAGGGCTAGCAAAGCCAACAGAGTGCAAAGTCTTTGGCAAGGTTTGCAACCCGCAAAATCCGATAGGATCGTGCATGGTCTCAAGCGAGGGCGCTTGTGCGGCATATTTTAAATATGCAAGAGTTGGTTAAGGAATTTAATGAAAAAGATAATGCTAAGCCACGGCGGCGGCGGCGAGGAGATGAACTCGCTCATAAACGAGACGATATTTAAAATTTTTGATAACGAAATTTTAAGGCAGAGCAATGACTCGGCGATATTAAATTTAAACGGCAAGATCGCATTTAGCTCTGATAGCTTTGTGGTAACTCCCATTTTTTTTAACGGTGGCGACATCGGCAAGATCGCGGCTTGCGGCACGATAAACGACCTAGCGATGGTTGGAGCAAGCGCTAAATACTTAAGCTGCTCGCTCATCATTGAAGAGGGGCTAAGTATAGAGGAGCTTGAGCGCGTGCTTGGCTCGCTTGCAAAAACTTGCAAAGAGAGCGGCGTGAGCGTGGTTTGCGGCGATACAAAGGTCGTGCCAAAGGGCAAATGCGATAAAATTTTCATAAACACAGCAGGCATCGGCGAGATAGTTTGCGAAGGTGTGGAGCTTAAAAATTTAGAAGCAGGGGCAAAAATCTTAATCTCTGGAGATGTTGGCAGACACGGTGGAGTGGTGCTAGCAGCAAGAGAGGAATTTGAGCTTGGGCTTGATCTAAAAAGTGACTGCAAGAGCCTAAAAGAGGTTGCTTTAAGGCTATTTAGCGCTGGCATAAAGCCGCAAACTATGCGCGATGCGACAAGGGGCGGACTAAGTGCGGTGCTAAACGAGTGGGCTAAATTTAGTAAATTTGACATCTTAGTTTTTGAAGAAAATATCAAGGTCGCAGACGAAGTGATGGGTGTTTGTGAGCTATTTGGGTTTGAACCTTATGAGCTCGCAAATGAGGGTACTTTTGTGATGGCGGTTGATGAGAGCCAGGCCGAGGACGCGCTTAAAATTTTAAGAGAATTTGATAAAAATGCGATGATAATAGGCGAAGTAATGGAAGCTAAAAATGAGCGTGTCATCATCGAAAATGCCTATAAATCAAGAAGATTTCTCGAGCCGCCAAAGGGCGAGCTACTACCAAGGATCTGCTAATGCACGAGCTTAGTATCGTTCAAAATTTAGTTAGCCTTTGCGAGAAAAATGCCGCCAAAGAAAATGCCAAAGAGATAAGCAAGATTGAGATAAAGGTCGGCCGTTTAAGCGGGGTGGAGCCTCATTATTTGCAGAGCGCTTTTGATGTTTATAAGGCTGGTACGATCTGCGAAAACGCCGAGCTTGTCATAAATTTACAAGGTATTGTTGTAGAGTGTTTGGATTGCGGATTTGGCGGAGAGCTTAATGAAAATGACTTCACCTGTCCAAAGTGCAAAAGCCAAAATTTAAAGGTAACTGACGGCGAGGATATGTATCTGATGCGCCTTGAGATGAAGTAAATTTTACATATTTTTATATGTAAAATTTTATGTTTTTTGTCAAAATATTTTAATAACACTAGTATCAAAAAATAGCTATCAAAGCCTTGATCTTTAGCTTTTGATATCTTTTGACTAGTTAAATTTAAGCATTGTGCGCTTGCGAGCTGAGGATAATAAAAATAATCAAAAATGAGCGCCACTCTTGGCTTTAGAAGCAGCCAATAATTTTTCTATAATTTCTGTGTGTTGCAGATTTAAACTACTCAAATATCAAAAACGGAGCCTGAATCACGTTTCTTATTATCTTTAGTGGCGAGAGCAGGGCGTCTTGCAGGATCTGCGTCGAGTACTCAGGCTTATCGGTAGTGCCTCGTATGGCGATGACAGTTGAGAGCGAGCGGTCCTTGCCAAGGATTATTTGATTTACCAGTGGAATTTTATCAATGATACTGCTAGCGTCTTTTAGTAGCTTTAGCTCAAGGTCGATATTTATCTTTTTGCTCTTTAGATCGATCGTACCACGTCCACCGATATCAGCGCTTGTGCCTATCATTTCAATCGCTAAAAACTCGATCACGTCGCCCTTTCTGGTAAGTAAAATTTTGCCGTTTTTAACAGTAAAGCCTTTGTCGTTAAAGTCAGGCGTTTTAAAGCTAAGAAGCGATGGTACCGAGTTTAAAAAGCTTAAGAGCCTTTGATAAAAGATGTAGTCTTTTAGATACGTGCCAAAAAATCTCACCTCAGCCTTGAAATTTTTAGAGCTCTCCCCAAGCATTTTTAGGCGAAATTTACCGCCCTCAAAGCTCTTTATGCCAAAAAGGTCGTTGATAAATTCTCCGCTTATGTCGGTTGCGTCTAAATTTATACTTTTTTCATCATTAAAATAGCCAACTCTTCCTTGCTGCGCCAGCCCATTTAGCGAGGTGCTTTTGCCCTTTTTTTCGGCACTAAAGCTGGTAAATGGCAAAGTTTTGTTTAGATCCCTTAAAATGATATCGCCATTCTTTGCCAAAAGCTCAAGCGGCGTGCTTTGCTCGCTGGTTTTGTTATCGTCAAGTACTAGCAAATTTAGATCTTTAGTTTTTACGTTTATGGCTTTTTCTTTTATGTCTAGGCTTAGCTTTTTACTTGCACTATCTACCTTCACACCAGCTTTTGAGACCAAAATTTTAAGATCATCGTTTTCATATTTTGAGCCATTTTTATCTAAAAACGGCAAATCAAAGTTTGTTCCTTTGGCAAAAATTTCAAGATCAGTAAAATCCTTGCTTTTTATGCTAAGCTCATCAAAACTACGCACGCCGTTTTGCTTTAAAACAGGCGAGTTCTCTATGAAAAACTTACTATTTTTTGTTGATATTTTACTTTCGCTGCCAAAGCTCATATCAAGCCCAAATGGCTCTATCTTAAGCAAAGTTTCACCAGCCTTACTAAAGTCTAAAAATGCGCTAAATGGCTCATTTTTAAAGGTTAAAATTTCATCATTTTTCTCTTTTAGATCAAAGCTTTCTATTGTGCCTTTTATCTCGCCAGTACTTTTTTGTAAATTTATATCAGCCTTGGCATTTGCTTTAAAAAACTCAAGCCCAAAGCCAGTAGCATCGATGCTTAAATTTATCGTATTTATAAGCTTTACGAGAGCATTTTTAGTATTAAATTTACTTCCAGCAATCTCTAAAACTGTATCACTTAGCTTAAATTCTCCATTTGCAATGACGCTTTTTTCGTCAAAATTTTCTAAGTTTTTCTCGTCTAGTTTTATTAAAATTTTTAAGCTAGCATCCATTTTTCCGCTAAGCTGCCTTACTGGCACGATGATCTTATAGGCTTTTAATATCTCATTTATAGTTTCATCATAGATCGATTTTGTCTTTATAAAAAGCTCTAAATTTGCACTTTTTTCATCAAAGATATTATTTATCACAACGCTTGAGCCATCAAGTTTTTTGCCCTTGTAAATAGGCGAGAAAAGATCAAATTTAAGCTTTGAGTTTTTAAGCGTGATATTTGCCTCGCCTACATTTACGGCCGGCAAGTCTTTTTCAAATTTAATAAGCAAATTTTTAGTATTTGCGGTGGCATTTAGATCATTTAGATAAAAGTCATTTTTAGCTAGATCAGCCTTGCCATTTATCTCTTTTAGCTCGTAATCATCAGCAACGATGTATCCATATATCCAGTTTTTAACTTCACCATTTAGCTCTATGCGTCTATCAAGCTCATCAATGAAGTTTTTAATGCTTCCAGCCTCGACATCATAAGCCTTGTAAGTTAAAAATGTATCTTTTAGGGCAAAATTTAGCTTACCGTGCAGCTCATGAGAGGTGAAATTTCCTTCAAATTTATAGTCATTTTTATCAAAATCTGCACTCCCTTCGCCACTAATGCTGACGTTAAAATCCTTAAAGCTTAAATTTCTAACGCTAAAAAGATCTATTCCGTCTTGCTGTTCGTTTTGGAATTTGATATCTACATTTAAATAAGGACTATCAACAAAAAATATATCATCTAAAAATAGAATTTTTAGTTTAAAATCATCTCCTATTTGCACATTTTCAAGTGAAATTTCTTGAAAAATCGTATCTATAAAATCTACGCTTTTACTAAGGTTTAAAAGGCGCTCATCGCTGCTTTTTTGCTTGCTCTCTTTCTTAAAATTTGGAAGCCTTATCTGCTTTGCTCTTGCAATTATTTTTTTATCTAATTTTATATATAATTGCTCCAATTTTACGCCGTAAAACTCGAAATCGTTAATTTTTATGCCGTATTTTAAAAGTAAGATAAATGAAAGAATCAAGATGATAAAAAATTTTATGAAAAAGCCATATTTAGACATTTTTTTTGATATCGTAGCCATCATTTTCCTAAGTGTTTTTGTCTATTTGGCACGCCCTATAAACACAAGCAAGGTCGTTTTTATACCAAAGGGAAGTGTGGGCGAGATTATATCTTATTTAGCTAATCGCAACTTTAACTTAAGCGTGATAGACAAATACGCCATACTTTTTATCGGCTCTCCGCAATCTGGCTGGATAGAGATCGGTCAAGACAAAATTTCAAGGGTTGATTTTTTAAAAAAACTTGCAAAATCAAAAGCAGCTTTAACCGAGATAACGCTAATACCAGGCGAGACGACTATCGTTTTTTTAAACCAGATCGCCGCCCAGCTAGGACTTGATCCAGTTAAGCTAAATAGCGAATATAACGCCCTTGCTCCAGTGAGTGATGGCTTTTTGATGCCAAATACATATAAAATTCCAATAGGTATCAGCGAAAGGCACCTTGCTTTTTATCTTGTAAATTCATCAAGAAAGGCTCAAAGTGATATTAGCAATAAAATTTTTGGCGAATACAACGAGAAAAAATGGTTTAAAATTTTAACGATCGCCTCGATCATTCAAAAAGAAGCGGCGAATGATGCTGAGATGCCACTAGTTGCTTCAGTCATTTATAACCGCCTAAATAAAGGCATGAGGCTGCAAATGGACGGCACATTAAACTATGGAATTTATTCACACGATGTGATCACGGCTGAGCGCATAAGAAGTGATATGAGCGAGTTTAATACCTATCTAAACGACGGCATTCCGCCAAGTCCAGTCTGCTCGGTCTCGATAAGTGCGATCAAGGCGGCGATAAACCCTGCAAAGAGCGATTATTTATACTTTGTGCTTGACAAAAAGGCAAAAAAACACATTTTTTCAAAAACCTTAAGCGAACACAACCAAAATATAGGAAAATAGAGCTAGAATTTGCGGCAAATGCCTAAAATACAACGAGATTTAATAAAGAAAGTGATAAATTTTAAAAAACTAAAAGGGCTAAAATGAGTGACATTATCTGGACAAAAACTGACGAAGCACCGCTTTTTGCAAGCTACTCTCTCTTTCCTATCGTAAAGAGCTTTTTATCACGTGCCGGCATTAGCATAACTAGGGCTGATATTAGCTTGGCTGGGAGAATTTTATCTCTTTTTAGCAAAGAGCTTGGGCTAAACAAGGCTGACGAGCTAGAGCTTTTGGGCGAACTGACTGCGCACAAAGAGGCAAATATCATAAAACTGCCAAACATCTCAGCCACGCTCGTTCAGCTAAAAGCAGCCATTGAGGAGCTTAGAAGCAAGGGCATAAACGTGCCGTTTTACCCAGATGAGATCATCACAGACTACGACGAAGAGATCGCTAAAAAATACCAAAAAGTGCTAGGAAGCGCGGTAAATCCAGTGCTTAGACAAGGAAACTCAGATAGAAGAGCCTTGCCACCGGTTAAAGAATTTGCCAAAAAATATCCTCATAGCAACGGTGACTGGGATAAGGCAAATAAGACAAAAATTTGCTACATGCAAAAGGGCGATTTTTATGAGAATGAGCGCTCAATTATCGCTAATAAAGATGAGAAATTTTATGTAAATTTCATAAGTGCGGATGGCAAAAAAGAGCTTTTAAAAGAGCTTGCCGTACAAAGTGGCGAAATAGTTGATGCTACATATTTAAGCGTAAACGAGCTAGATAAATTTTATGAAAGCTGCTTTGATGAGGCAAAAAAAGAGAATTTGACCTTGAGTCTGCACCTAAAATGCACGATGATGAAAGTTAGCGATCCAGTCATCTTTGCTCACGCGATAAAAAGCTATTTTAAAGAGGTTTTTGAACTATTTGGTGAGGAGTTTAAAGCTCACGGCGTGGAGGCTAAAAACGGTTTAAAAGATATGTTTTCTAAAATTTCAACTCTTAAAAACAAAGATGAAATTTTGGCTAAATTTGATGAAATTTTGAGCAAAAAGGCAAAAATTTGGGTGTTAAATGAAAATGCCAGTAATTTTGACATACCAAATGACGTCATAATAGACGCCTCCGTACCAGCACTCATTAGAAACTCTGGCAAGGTAAAAGATAGAAGCGGCGAGCTAAATTTCTCGCTTTGCATGATCCCAGATAGGACCTACGCTAGGGTTTATGAGGCTTGCGTAGCGGACTTTAAAGAGCATAGCGCGCTTGATGTGAGCAGCATAGGCAGTGTAGCAAATGTGGGGCTCATGGCTAAAAAGGCCGAGGAGTACGGCAGCCACGATAAGACTTTTATAGCAAAAGAGGACGGAGAATTTGTTGTTTGTAACGAGGCGGGAGAGAGTGTCTTTAAATTTAGCGTCAAAAAGGGCGACATTTTTAGGATGACGCAGACAAAAGATGATGCGATAAATGCGTGGTTTGAGCTTGCTTTAAAAAGAGGCGAAATTTCAAAAGATGAGCTTATATTTTGGCTAGATAGTAGCCGTGCTCACGATAGAAATTTGATAGCTAAATTTGAAAGATTTAAAGAGAAATTTGCTAGGGCTGGTGTAAAATTTGAAATTTTAAACTACGAGCAAGCAACTACAAAAACGCTTGGGGCAATAAGAGCTGGCAAAAACGTTATAAGCGTAACTGGTAACGTTTTAAGAGATTATTTAACCGATCTTTTCCCGATATTTGAGCTAGGTGGCAGCTCAAAAATGCTCTCAGTTGTGCCGCTACTTGCTGGTGGAGCGATGTTTGAGACGGGCGCTGGCGGAACTGCTCCAACGCTTGCAAAAGAGCTAAAAGAGAAAAACCATCTACTTTGGGATAGTCTCGGCGAGTTTTTAGCGCTTAGTGCTTCGCTTGAACATCTAGCGTTTGCTAAGCAAAAAAAAGAGGCAAAAGAGCTAGGTGATGCGCTAAATAGAGCGGTTGCTAGCTATCTAGATGAAAACAAAACGCCAAATGCCACTCTTGACACCAGGGAGTCACACTTTTATCTGGCACTATTTTGGGCAAGAGAAATGGCAAAAAGTGGCGGGATTTTAAGCAAAATTTTTGAAAATTTAGTAGACGAGCTAGAGAAAAATGAGAGCAAAATTTTAAAAGAGATAAGACAAAATGATGGTGCTAGCGTGGAATTTGGCGGATATTATTTGCCAGATGAAGTGAGGGCAAATGAGGTCATGAGACCAAGTAAAATTTTAAATCAAATAATAGGATGAGAAAATGAAAATAAGTATAGTTGGAGCTGGAAACGTCGGTGCAAGCATAGCTTATGCGCTTTGCATGAGGGAAGTTTGCGATGAGATCGCGCTTGTGGATATATTTGGTGACGTGGCACGCGCAAAGGCTATCGATCTAGCGCAGTCAAGTTGCGTTTTTAACGCAAAAACTATCGTTTGTGGTGGCGATGATTTTATGCTAATAGAGGGCAGTGATATCGTAGTGGTAACTGCTGGAAGTCCAAGAAAAGAGGGTCAAACAAGAGAGGACTTGCTCCTTAAAAATGCCGTAGTCGTAAAACAAACAGCTCAAAATATCGCAAAATTTGCACCAAATGCGGTGATAATCGTCGTGACAAATCCGCTTGATGTGATGGTCTGGACGGCTCATAAATTTAGTGGTTTTAGCAAAAATAAAGTGATCGGCATGGCTGGTGAACTAGATGGGGCAAGATGCAGATATGAGCTAGCGCTTCTAAAAGATAAAGATGCAAAAGAGCTAAAGACAAAGATAATTGGCGCTCACAACGACGAGATGATCGTATCTGCTAGTAATATCAGCGAAAATTTAAACGAAAATGAGCTAGCAATTCTTAAAAAAGAGACAAGCACAGGTGGCGCAAAGATCGTTAAGCTTCTTGGCACTTCAGCTTACTACGCACCAGCGGCTGCAGTTGTGAAAATGTGTGAAGCGATCATGGGCAAGAGTGATGAAATTTTAAGTGCTAGCGTGCTTCTTGATGATGAACTAAGTTGCGGCAGGCTAGTAAGGCTTGGACGCGAGGGCTTAAAAGAAATTTTAGAGCTAAATATAAATGAAAGTGAGCAAGAGCAGCTAAGTAAAAGCGAAGCTGATATTAGAAAAAACATTAAATTTTTAAAAGAAAATTTGGATTAGGAATATAGATGATAATAAAAGAAAATGTCCCAGTTTGGGTCGATGAGAGCAGGTGTAAGGCCTGTGATGTCTGCGTGAGCTACTGCCCAGCAGGCGTGCTAGGTATGAGGCTTGAGCCAAAGGCGGTGCTTGGTAAGATGATAGAGGTCGTCTATGCTGACTCATGTATAGGCTGTCGCGACTGCGAGCTTCACTGCCCTGATTTTGCCATTTATGTGGCTGAAAAAGGCTTTAAATTTGCAAAGCTAACGCCTGAGAGCAAAGAGCGAGCTGCTGCCGTAAAGGCAAATAAATTTGCAAAGCTTGGAGAGAGCGCATGAGAGAGCTAGTATCAACTGGAAATGCCTTAGTGGCAAGGGCTGCGGTCGAGTGCGGCTGTAACTTCTTTGGCGGATACCCTATCACTCCAAGTAGCGAGATCGCCCACGAGCTAAGCGTGCTTTTGCCAAAACATGGCGGTACATTTATACAAATGGAAGATGAGATAGCTGGAATTTCAGTTTCTCTTGGTGCAAGTGCGAGTGGAGCTAAGGCGATGACTGCTAGCTCTGGACCTGGAATTTCCCTAAAGGCTGAGCAAATAGGCCTTGGCTTTATCGCTGAGATACCGCTTGTCATCGTAAATGTCATGCGCGGTGGCCCTTCAACTGGCCTACCAACCCGCGTCGCACAAGGTGATGTTTTGCAGGCTAAAAACCCAACTCACGGCGATGTAAATATGATAGTGCTAGCACCTAGCAGCTTAGAGGAGTGCTATACGCAGACAGTTCGCGCATTTAACCTCGCAGCTAGGTTTATGACGCCAGTTATGCTGCTACTTGATGAGACGATAGGTCACATGCAAGCAAGGGTGCGCCTACCAGAGATTAGCGAGCTTGAAATTTATAAAAGAAGAGAATTTAGCGGCGAGCCAAAAGAGTATAAACCTTACGAGGCCGCACCAGATGAGCCAGCCACGCTAAATCCTTTTTTTAAGGGCTATCACTACCATATAACTGGGCTTCATCACGGCGCTACTGGCTTTCCAACAGAAGATGGCAAGATCGTTGAATACTCTATGAATAGGCTGTTTGATAAGATAAATTTACACACTGATGAGTGCGAGAAATTTGAAGAGTTTATGCTTGATGACGCTGAAATTTGCATCATCGCCTTTGGTAGCGTGGCACTTTCGGCTAAGCAAGCGATCTTAAATTTACGTGAAAAAGGGCTAAAAGTAGGGCTATTTAAGCCACTCACACTTTTCCCAGCTCCAGCTAAAAAGCTAAAAGAGATATCAGATAAATTTAAGAAAATTTTGGTCTGCGAGCTAAATTTAGGCCAGTATAGTGGCGAAATTTCAAAGATCATCTTAAGAGATGACTTTGCAAAACTGCTAAAAGCAAACGGCAGACCGATAAGCCCAAGCGAGATCGAGGCGAAGATAGGAGAAATTTATGGCTTTTAATTATGATAAATATTTACGAACAGATAAAATGCCTACTCTTTGGTGCTGGGGCTGCGGCGACGGCGTCATACTAAAAGCGCTCATCCGTGCTATCGACACCATGGGCTGGGACATGAACGACGTTTGCGTGGTCTCAGGCATAGGCTGCTCTGGCCGCTTTAGCGGATATCTTGACTGCAACACCATCCACACAACTCACGGCAGAGCCGTAGCTTACGCGACTGGCGTAAAGATGGCAAACCCAGACAAGCACGTCATCGTGGTAACTGGCGACGGCGACGGACTAGCTATCGGAGGCAACCACACGATACACGGATGCCGCCGAAATATCGGGCTAAATCACATCTTAATCAACAACTTCATCTACGCGCTAACAAACTCGCAAACCAGCCCAACCACGCCAAAGGGCATGTGGACGGTCACAGCGCAGTATGGCAACATCGATCCTAGTTTTGACGCCTGTAAGCTCGCAACTGCCGCAGGTGCTAGCTTTGTCGCGCGTGGAAGCGTCATCGAGCCAGAGAAGCTTACAAAGCTCTTTGTAGAGGGCTTTAGCCACGATGGATACAGCTTTTTTGATGTATTTTCAAACTGCCATATAAATTTAGGCCGCAAGAACAAAATGGGCGAGGCGGTGAAAAATTTAGAGTGGATAAAGGGCCGCACGACGAGCAAGGTCAAATTTGACATGTTAAACGACGAGGAGAAAAAGGGCATTTTCCCACTTGGTGTGCTTCACAAAGATGAAGAAAAGATCGAATACACCAAGGCTTACGACAAGGTAAGAAGGGCTGCTATGAGCAATGAAGCGATAAATTTTGAGGAGCTAGCATGAAGTCACAACTAAGATTTGTCGGCGTTGGCGGACAGGGCGTCATACTAGCAGGCGAGATCCTCTCAGCTGCCAAGATAAAAGCAGGCGGATACGGCGTGAAGGCCTCTACCTACACATCTCAGGTGCGTGGCGGTCCAACGAAGGTCGATATCATACTTGATGAGAAAGAAATTTTATATCCTTATGCAAACGAGGGCGAGATAGACTTTATGCTTGCCACTGCGCAGATAAGCTACAATGCCTTTAAAAGTGGCGTGAAAGAGGGCGGAGCGATCGTTGTCGAGCCAAATTTGGTAAAAGTAAGCGACGAGGACAAAAAGCGCTGGAAAATTTATGAAATTCCTATCATCTCTATCGCAAAAGACGAGGTCGGTAACGTTATCACTCAAAGCGTCGTGGCTCTTGGTGTGGCTGTGGCGATGAGTGGGTGCATGGATGAAAATTTAGTGCGTGAAGAGATGCTAGCAAGCGTGCCAGCTAAGGTCAAAGAGGCAAATGCTAAAGCTTACGAGCTAGGTCTAAAATACGCAAAAGAGCTTTTGAAATAAATTTTTGGCTAAATTTAATTTAGCCAAAACCTCCCAAAATGGATCAGATAAAACTAGAAAATTTCCGCAAAGAATATGGCTTTGAGATGCCGATCGTTAGGAGCTTGTCGCTTGATGAGTGTTTAAAGATAAGAGAAAATTTACTTCATAAATTTAGCTTAAATAATATAGATGAGTTTTTTAAGATAGATAAATTTAGCAGGCTTGATGGCTTTAATGCGGACGAAGCAAATTTTGATCTCAAGACCGCTTTTAGCAAGCTTGGCATCGCCAAACCAAATGAAATTTGCATAAATTTTAATAAATTTGAGAGCATTGATATTTTGCGCTTCGATGATCTCTCTAAATTTTTAGCGATATCTGGTATCCATCACTTGATGATATTGAGATATTTGATATAAATTTAAGCTTTATTGTCTCGGTTAGACACTACGGCGAGATTTATTACTTTTTAACTAAAAATTAGCCTTATAAAAAACGCTTCATTATAAAAAAATAACTAAAAATCACACAAAATAAAACGATAAATTTATCTCATATTATTACTTAAATTCCCTATTTTACTTTTGTAAATTTAAATATAAATTTATATATTTAATAAATTAATAAATTATATTTAAGATTTGTTTTAGTAACATTTCAGATGTAAAATTTTTGTAAAAGGAGTAAAAGTTGAGTTACAAAATCTCAGTTGCAACATGTGCTGCACTTCTGATGTGCAGTGGTTTTTTAAGTCAAGTTTTTGCTGTGCAAACGACAAAGCTTGAGGGCGTTGAAGTAAATTCAGTCGGTGACAACATCAGTGAAAGTGGCATCGATGAGGGAATTTTAAACAAAAGAGTAGCCGCTGGTCCTTTGGCTGATAAAAAAGTTATAGATATGCCTTATCAAGTAAATACGATCTCAAAAGAGGTTCTTGATAACCAAGGTGTTCAAGGTTTTGAAGATGCAGTTAGATACTTCCCTTCAGCACAAATTCAATATCGTGGCGGTGGTGATGTTGGTCGTCCTCAAACTCGCGGTTTTCAAGGCTCAGTCGTAGGTAACGTTCTTTGGGATGGTTTTTACTCTACATCAACCACAGCTATACCTATGGCTATGTTTGAGAGCTTGCAAATCCAAAATGGACTTGCTGGCTCACTTTATGGTGGTGCTACACCTTCTGGATATTTCCTTTACTCTCGCAAGCGGCCAGTTCCACTTCAAAATATCATCTGGACTGATTACAGCTCAAGGTCAAATTTGGGCGTAGGTCTTGATACATCAAATAAATTTGAAAAAGTCGGATATAGAGGCGTCTTTTACTACTCAGGCGGAGAAAAGAATGCCAAAGATAGTAAATTTTCTCGTCGTTTAGCCTCACTTGGGCTTGATTTTTACCTTACAGAGAATTTGACACTTGAAACAAACTTTAGCCACTATGAGCATAAAAACTCAGGTATGCCAGGTAGTTTTAGTATGCCAATAAAAAACGGAGTGGCAAAATTTGATGTGCCAAGCCCTGCAAAAGATACTAAAAGAGGGCTCGAGCAAACATTTGGTGGCAATCACCTAAAAACAACGACAGCTAGTGTAAAACTAAAATATGCTCCAACAGACAACTGGTACTTTGAAGGTGGCTATCAGTGGCAAAAGGCTATCCGTGATATGTATGGCACAAGTGGTACATTTTCTAATCAAAATGGAGACTATGAAGTTGTTAAAAGTGGAGGCAGTGGCGCATCTGGTAGATTTGATGTAGATAGCTGGTTCTTAAAAGGTTTGACAAATTTTGAAACAGGTTCTTTATCGCATAATTTTGCCGTAGCTACAAATGGATATCGCTGGACTATTTATAGTGCTAGAAATAAAGGTGGTAGAAAAAAACTTGGCACGTCAAATTTGTATAATCCAAGAATCTTTAACGATCCACATGTGGCAAAAGGAAGTGGCAGATATAAAAGTAGTAGTAGTGATATGAAAAATATATCTGTTGTTGATGATATTAAATTTAATGACTACTTTAGCACGATCTTATCTGTCTCAAAAAGTTGGTTTGCAAATTATTCACTAGATCCGTCCAAAAAAACCAACTATGATGAAAGTGGTTTTAACTACGGTGTAAGCCTTGTCTATAAGCCAGTTGAAAACGTAAGCCTTTATACTACTTATGCAGATAGTATCTCAAATGAAGGAACTACTTATACATTTGACGATACTAGCTCTAGAGCGGGTGAAACTTTAACAGTAAAACCATTTAGAAGCAAACAATATGAGATCGGTGCAAAAGCTAGACTAGGTGAGCTTGATCTATCAGCTGCGATCTTTGAGATCAAACGCCCGATAGCATATCTAGTCGGTAGCGGAGCAAGTGAGGATTTTAAAATTCAAGGCACGCAAAGAAACCGCGGATTTGAGCTAACTACTGGCGGAAAGCTTGTTGATACATTAAGTATGTATGGTGGTTTTACACTTCTTGATGCTAAGATAAAAAATGCTAAAGATGGCGTGTCTGAGGGTAAAACAGTTATCGGTGAGCCAAAATTTCAAGCAAATGTCTTGTTTGACTATGCAGTTCCTAGCACAAACAAACTTGCATTTACAACAAATTTCCACTACACAGGCAAGCGCTACATAGACAATGCCAACGCTCATAGCGTAAATGGCTACTTCACAACAGATGTTGGAGCTAGATACACTACAAAAGCTTGGCTAGGCAAAGAGACAACTATAAGATTTAACATAAATAATCTCTTTGATAAAAAATACTGGGCTGGTATGTTCCCATCTGACGTAGATGGTGGAGGCGAGGGAAGACCTACAACTTCGCTTTTCTTAGGACAAAGCAGAACCTTCATGCTTTCAGCTCAAGTTAAATTCTAAAACCAAAACTAAAGCCAAATTTATTTTGGCTTTAGGCTCTTTAAATTTGCCCTTTTCGTAGGGTAAATTTAAATAACCAAAGGGAGAAAGATGCAAGGGCTGGTTGATTATCAAGCGATTTTGGAGCGAGTGTTTTTGCCTATTTTGCAAAAGGTAAAAGGCAAAGATGGCGGCGTAAACTGGGATGATTACGCAGATATGTATAACGAGATGACACGCATGGAGGCAGCTTCTACGCTAAATTTACTCTCAAATTTACCTATCACAAAAGATGATAGCGTGCTTGACGTGGGATGTGGTCCAGCAAGGCTTAGCGTGCCACTTGCAAAGCTAGCAAAGAGCGTAAGCGCGCTAGATCCGTTTGTAAAAATGCTTGAATTTGCCAAGAAAAATGCAAAAGAAGCTGGAGCGAAAAATATAAATTTCATCCAAAAAGACTGGAGCGATGAGCAGAGTTTAAAGGACTTACCAAAACACGACATCGTGCTAGCATCACGCTCAGTTGGGCTTTTTGATATAAAAAAGCTTTGCAAATTTGCTAAAAAATATGTCGTGATGACCTCGTTTTTGCCAGATCATCCAAGCCTAAAAGATATCTGGCAAGACTTCTTAAAAGGGATAAAAGATGAAAAAGAGGCAGGTTTTAGCGATAGGAGATTTGGCTACAACTTTATCTTTAACATCGCCTACGACATGGGAGCAAATCCAAATTTAAAGATAATCGACACCATTTTTGAGAGGGATTTTGCTAGCCTTGAAGAGGCGTTTTCTTATTTTAGATTTGTTGGTGAGATCACGCCTGAAAAAGAAGAAATTTACAAAGAAAATGTAAAAAGCTACCTCACAAAGACCAAAAGCGGTTTTAAATTTGAAAGAGAGACGAAGAGCTATCTCATCTGGTGGGACGTGCGGGGATGAAATTTGAGTAGCCAAAAGATCATTTTCGCATTATTTGCGCTTCTTTTGCTGGTACTCTTTTTTTCGCTAGGCATCGGACGCTACGAGATAAGCTACGCTCAAATTTTTGAGTTTATAAGATCAGCCATTTTAAACGAGCAGCCAAGCGACGAGCAAGGCTATACGGTCTTTACGCTCATTCGCTTGCCAAGGGTGCTTTTTGCCGTCCTTGTCGGTGCAGCGCTTGCTAGCTCTGGAGCTGTCTATCAAGGTCTTTTTAAAAACCCTCTAGTCTCGCCTGATATCCTTGGCGTCTCAAGTGGCGCAGCCGTGGGAGCGAGCGTGGCTATCATCTTAAATTTCAACTACATAGGCGTGCAGCTTAGTGCATTTGCTTGCGGTCTTTTTGCGGTTTTTGCTGTCGTTTTTATAAGCAGCGTCATCGCAAAGGGCAGACTAAATTTACTCGTGATGGTGCTAACTGGCATCGTCATCTCATCTCTTTTTGGAGCACTTAGCTCGCTTATAAAATTTCTAGCCGATAGCGAAGATAAGCTACCAGAAGTCACTTTTTGGCTGATGGGAAGCCTTGCAAGAAGTGGCGGATATAAAAATTTAGCTCTGCTTTTTTGCGTAGTTATGATCTGCCTTGTGCCACTTTTTATGCTTCGCTACAAGCTAAATACGCTTAGTTTTGGCGAAGAAGAGGCTAGGGCGATGGGGCTAAATGTGAAATTTTATAACATCATAATCATCATCGCTTCAACACTTCTAACCGCTACTTGCGTCTCATTTTGCGGTATCGTGGGCTGGGTGGGGCTTGTCATCCCTCACATCATGCGCTTTGTCGTGGGGGCAAATTTCATCACGCTATTTCCAGCTTCGCTGCTTGGCGGAGGGCTATTTTTGCTTATAGTCGATACCACTTCACGCAGTCTAATGGCAAGCGAGATCCCGCTTGGCGTCATCACTTCGCTAGTTGGTGCGCCTGTTTTTGTCTATCTGCTCTATAAGAGCAAAAAGGGTTTTGCGTGAAATTTGAGATAAAAAATTTAAGCTGCGGCTACGATAAAAAGGTCGTTATAGAAAATTTCAATGCAAATTTACAAGATGGCGACATCTTTTGCCTGCTTGGTAGCAATGGCGTTGGCAAAACGACGACGTTTAAGACGATACTTGGCTTTTTAAAGCCACTTGGAGGCGAAATTTTAATAGACGGCAAAGATGCGCTAAAAATGAGCGAGAAAGAGCGAGCAAGCTTTATAAGCTACGTCCCGCAAGCTCACACACCGCCATTTGCCTTTAGCGTTTTTGACGTGGTGATGATGAGTGCAAATGCAAGACTTGGTATATTTGAGCGGCCTAGCAAAGAGGATGAAAAGATAGCGCTAGATGCGCTAAAGACGCTAAATTTAGAGAGTTTTAAAGATAAAATTTACACCGATCTAAGTGGCGGCGAGCGGCAAATGGTGCTGATAGCTAGGGCTTTGGCGCAACGCTCAAAGGTGATGCTACTTGACGAGCCAACGGCAAATTTAGACTTTGGCAACCAAATGCGAGTTTTAAAAGAGATAAAAAAGCTCGCAAAGCAAGGCTACATCATCATCCTCACCTCTCATCAACCAGAGCAGGTCTTTTATCTAAACGCAAAGGTTGCGATGCTTGGGCGTGATAAAAACTACATCTACGGCGAGGCTAGTGAGGTGATGAATGGCGAAAATTTAAAGAAAATTTACGGCGTAGATATACGAGTTGTGAAAAATATCATCGATGAGCGCGAGCATTACTCTTGCGTGATGGTGGATTGAAAGGAGAAGATATGTTTAAGAAAATTTTACTTTTGGCTTTTTTACTTGTTAGTTTGCAAGCAAGAGTGGTGCTTGATAGCGACGATAAAAAGGTAGAAGTGCCTGATGTGATCGAGCGTGCGACGCCTTTGATAGGGGCTTTTGTGCAGGTCTCTGCGATGCTTGGCAACGAAGATCATATAATTAGCGGTGCGCCAAAACTGCCTGCGCTCATGTCTAAAATTTTTCCAAAGATAAAGAGCAACGACAACAAAAGTGGCATGCTAAGCAGTAGTGTCGAGACGATCATAGCGTCAAAAACGCAAGTTGTTTTTGGGCCAATTGGTATGATGTTTGATGAAAATAGCAAGGCTCAGTTAGAGAGCGCTGGCATCGCAGTTGTGAAGATAGATAAATTTCAAACTATCAAAGAGATACAAGATAGCTTTAGCAAGATCGCTGAAATTTGGGGCGAAAAGAGCGTAAAAAGGGCGCGTGAGTTTAATGACTATTTTAACGAGAACATAAAATTTGTAAGCCAAAAAGCAGCAAATTTAACGCCAAAAAAGAGAGTTTTGGTGCTTAACTACAACTCAGGAAACTTTAGCACCATTAGCTCAAAAGATATCGGCGCAGAGTATATTAGCGTGGCTGGTGGTATAAATTTAAGCTCAGGGCTAAGCGAAGGGGATTTTAAAATTTCAAAAGCAATAAACGAAGAGCAAGTCATCATCTTTAACCCAGACATCATCATCACAAATTCACAAAAAAGTGCCGATGCTATCGCCAAAAACGCATCATTTGCTAAGCTAAAAGCTGTGCAAAATGGAGAAATTTTTGTAGTGCCAAGTGGCGTTTATCTTTGGAGCGTAAGAAGTGCTGAAGGTGCGCTTTATTCGCTTTGGCTGGCTAAGACATTTTACCCAGAGCAATTTAGCGATCTAAATTTAGAGCAAAAAACAAGAGAGTTTTACGAGAGATTTTATAACTACAAGCTAAGTGATGGCGAGCTAAAAGAAATTTTGCACCCAAAGGGTGAATTTTGATAATAGGACAAAAATAAGGTTATTTATTATATTTAATATATTTATTTAAGTATAAAAGTAAATTCATCTTTCTAATATCCTGAAAAAGAGCTTCTAAAGCTTAAAAACTCAAAAATAAAAATAAACTTCAAATCGGTAGAAATTTTTATGTATCTTATAAAATTTCTACCGCTAAATTTATATAAACCATCTCAAAAAAGCCCATATTGTCCTTTTTGATTTTAATATCAGCTCTCATTTCTTAATCTAAAATAAATCTTTATGTTTCTTTTAAGTAAATTTAATGTAATCTTTCATTATTAATTATTTAATTAATATAGTTATTTTAAAAAATATTAAGAAAATAAACTGGCGGTGCGTTTTAAGCGCTAAAAATTTACTAAGATAGGAAGTTATCAATGAGTGAAAAATTTACCAGAAGAGAATTTCTACAAAGTGCCTGTATTAGCGTAGGTGCGCTAGCTACAACAGCTGGTGCGACCAATGTTTTTGCTGGTGAGTTGCCAAAAGGTAATGAAAATGGCTTACCATCTGTTGATGTGCTAATAATCGGCTCTGGTGGTGCTGGACTTCGTGCAGCAACAGCCGTTCGCAAGCAATATCCAAACTCAACCGTTGTTGTTGCTACAAAGATGATGCCATCTCGCAATGCGACCTGTATGGCGGAGGGCGGAATAAACGGCGTTACTGACTTTAGTAATGGCGATAGCTTCAAGCTTCACGCTTATGACACAGTTAAAGGTGCGGCTTATCTTGCTGATCAAGATGCAGTCGTGAAATTTTGCGAGGCAGCAGGCGCAGTCATCCATGAGCTAGACCACAACGGCATGCTCTTTTCTCGTATAGACAATGGCGACGTGTCCCGTAAAGATAATGGTGATGTTGCGTTTCGCTTCATGGGTGGCGCTAGCAAAAAGCGCTGTAACTACGCAGCTGATAAAACTGGTCACGTTTTGATGCACGCCTGTCTTGACGACGCTATCACAGCTGGTGTTAAATTTCTAATGGACCATGAGCTACTTGAGATCGGTCTTGAGGATGGCAAGGTCGAAGGCGTCGTTCTTCGCAACATCCAAGATGGTCAAATTTACCCAGTTCTTTGCAAATCTCTTGTTATCGCAACTGGCGGATACACTAGAATTTTTTATAACCGCACATCAGTTCCATTTATAGCAACTGGTGATGGCATCGCTGCTGCGCTTAAAGCAGGTCTTGGTTTTGAAGACCCTGAGATGCTTCAGTTTCACCCAACTGGCGTTCAAAATGGTGGCACACTAATCACAGAAGCTGCTCGCGGCGAGGGCGGATACTTGTTAAACAACAAGGGCGAGCGCTTTATGAAAAACTATCACGAAAAGATGGAGCTAGCTCCTCGTGACGTCGTCGCTCGTGCGATCGAGACAGAAATTCGTGAGGGTAGAGGCTTTGGTGAGGGTATGAGCGCTTATGTGCTTTGTGACGTTCGCCACCTTGGCAAAGATACCATTATGAAAAAGCTTCCAAAAATTCGCCACACAGCGATGCTTTTCCAAGACATCGACCTTATCGAGCAGCCAGTTCCTATCCGCCCAACAGCTCACTACTCAATGGGTGGCATAGAGGTAGCAAAATTTGATGATATGAGCACAAAAATTCCTGGAATTTATGTAGGTGGCGAGGCTTCATGTGTGTCTATCCACGGTGCAAACCGCCTTGGTGGAAACAGCCTAACTGACGCAGTTGTGACTGGCGATCTAGCTGGCAAGGGTGCTGGAGCATATGCGCAAAATGCAAAATTTGCAAGCGGCAAGAAAACTTCTGAGCTAGCAAAAATGTGGCAAGATAAATTTAAATCTATCGCAACAGGCGAGGGCGGCGTAAATGATATGTATGCTCTTCGTGAAGAGCTTGGTAAAAACAACTGGGATCTAATGGGTATTTTTAGAACTGGTGCAAAACTAGATCAGCTCTCTAAAAATTTAGAAGCTATCCAAGCAAAATATGACACCCTTAAAGTGCCAAATCAAAACACAGTCATGAACACAGCATTTACTGACTATGTCGAGCTTGGCAACCTTATACTTCTTTCTCGTGCAGCATGCCTTGCAGCTCAAAATCGTCTTGAGAGCCGTGGTGCTCACACAAGAGAGGACTATCCAAAAAGAGATGATGTAAATTTCTTAAAACACAGCATAGTCACACTAAAAGATGGCAAGCTTGAACTTAGCTACAAAGACGTTGTGACAGGCATATTTTCACTTGACGGCAAGAAGCCAGAGTAAGGAGCTAGGATGAAAATTATTATCGACCGCTTTGATGGAACTAAAAAATATGAATCAACTTATGAGCTAACAAATGAAGAGATCAAAGGCAAAACTCTTTTAACAGTGCTTCTTGATATCAAACAAAAAAAAGATGCGACGTTAAATTTCACAGCATCTTGCCGCTCAGCGATATGTGGAGCGTGTGCTGTTAGAGTAAATGGTCACTCATATCTAGCCTGTGATACAAAGATGAACGAGCTTTTAGCTGAGTATGACAACCCAGAAAGTATAAGAATTTCTCCACTTGGAAATTTCAGGGTCATCTCTGATCTTATGGTGGACTGGGAGCCAAGTATCGAAAATTTACGCAAGATTAGGCCTAGCATCACTGCTAAGTCAGAATTTAGCGCAGAAAAAGGCTGTAAGCAAAGTCAAAAAGAGTATGAAAAAGTAGCGCTTGAATGGGACTGCATACTTTGTGGAGCGTGCGCTAGTGAGTGTAATAAGTTTGAAGCTGATGCGAGCGATTATATGCAGCCATTTGTATTTGTGCATGCTTATAGAGCGGCCTTTGATTCACGTAGTAAAGATCCTATGCCGCACCTAAAACCAGCTATAGATAATGGGCTTTGGATGTGTGTAAAATGCCAAGAGTGCGCTGATCGCTGTCCAAAAGGCATAAGCGCATGCAAAGATATAACTGATCTTCGCATTATGGCTATACAAAAAGGCTTTGATGATGGTATGGGACCAGATCATGCTGAGGCGTTTTTAACCGATCTAGTTGATGGCTCAGGCAGACTAAATGAGATCAAGCTTGCACTTCGCTCTGAGGGAGTGTTTAGAAATATGGGCAAAATGGATATCGCTGCAAATTTAATGCTTGCAGGTAAGATGAATCCGCTTCATATTTTCGGCGAAGAGGACATTGAAGGACATGATGATCTAGTAAAAATGATAAATGCGGCTCGCAAAGCTGCTAGTAAGGAGTAATTATGCAAAACGAATTCGCTTTTTTCCCAGGATGCGTACTCTCTCAAGCAGCTAAAGAGGCTAAGATGTCGCTTGAGGCTATCGCTCCGATACTTGGCTGGAAGCTTCACGAGATAAAGGGCTGGAGCTGCTGTGGGGCTCAACAAGCACAAGACGTCGATCCTATCGCTACACTTGTGGCAAATGCTAGAAACATAGCGCTTGCAGAGCAGATGAATATGCCTATGCTTACGACATGCTCAACTTGTATGCTAACTCTAACAAGAGCTAAAACTACGCTTGATAAGGGTGCAAAGGATCGTATAAATACTTTCTTGGCTGAGGGCAATATGAAATATAATGGCTCAACTGAGATCACAAGCCTTCTTTGGGTGCTTTATCAAAACGTAGAAACGCTAAAAGCAAAGGTTGTTAAACCACTTAGTGGGCTAAAAGTAGCGCTATTTTACGGCTGCCATAGCCTAAGACCTGAAAAAGATCTACACAACAGAGAAAGCTCAGTCAATCCAAAGAGCTTTGAAACTGTTGTAAGCGCACTTGGTGCTACTATCGTGCCATTTGAGAAAAGACTTGACTGCTGCGGCTTCCACGCTAGCTATCCAGCTGGAAAGTCAGTAAGAAAAATGTCAAGTCAGATCGTAAATAACGCCGATGAAAACGGCGCTGACGTAGTTGTCACACCATGCCCACTTTGTCAAATGCAACTTGACATCTACCAAGAGAGATATCAAGATGAAAACCATTCAAACGTGAGAAAGCCAATCATTCACCTATCTCAGCTTGTAGGTCTTGCACTTGGACTATCTGTTGAAGATCTTGGACTTGATCTAAACATCATCGATGCTACCAAGATAGCGTAAATTTATCCCACGTCTTTTGGCGTGGGAAATTTAGCTTACACAATTAAATTTTTACCGTAATAAAGATAATAAATATAGGAAATTAAATTTATAGAAGTAGGTTAAAGCCCAAAATTTCTCTTGGGCTTTATGAAATTAGATAGCTTTTATCATCACTTTCGTTAGTAGCTCTGAAAATTTAGCTGGATTTTCTAGGCTCATGCCCTCATTTAGCCTTGCCATATCAAGAAGTAAAGGCGCTATGTCATAAACCATCGCCTCATTTTTCTCAAGTTTTGCAAAAATTTCATGATCTGCATTGATCTCCAAGATCGGTTTAACTTTTGGAGCGTTTGCGCCTTGTCCCATTTGTTTTAGCATCTCTTGCATAGCATAATCGGGATCGTTTTTATCATATATTAACACAGCGGCCGAGCTTGAGAGTCTTGAGCTTAGTCTTACATCCTTTACCTCGTCTTTTAAAATTTCTTTCATTTTAACAAGCGTGTTTGCAACCTTGCTCTCATCGATCTTCTCACCACTTTTAATCTCATCATTTATATCAGCGTGTGAGACTGATTTTAGAGGTGTTTTGTCAAATTCATTGACCATTGGCATCACGATCGTGTCGATCTCTTCGTCCATAATAAGCACCTCAATATCATTTTTCTTAAAGCTCTCAAGAAGCGGCGAATTTCTTAGCATATTTTCGTTGTTGCCGCTGATGTAGTAGATTGACTTTTGATCCTCTTTCATTGCCTCTTTGTACTCTTTTAGGCTGATAAGCCCATCTCTTTTTGAGCTTTTAAATAGACAAAGATCTAAAATTTGCTCTTTTTCAGCGTTAAATCCATAAAGCCCCTCTTTTAAAACCTTGCCAAATAGTTTGTAAAATTTTATGTATTTTTCGCGGTCGTTATCTTTTAACTTTGCAAGCTCGCTTAAAATTTTCTTTACGCTTTGCTCTTTGACACTTCTCATGATCGCATTTTCTTGTAAAATTTCACGGCTAACGTTTAGCGGCAAGTCTTCAACATCGATTACGCCTTTGATAAATCTTAAATATGGCGGCAAAAGCTCTTTTGCATCATCTGTGATAAAAACCCTTTTTACATAAAGCTTTACGCCACTTTGATAATCAACCCTAAAGAGATCAAACGGCTCGGTGCTTGGCACATAAAATAGAGTTGAGTACTCGATCTTACCCTCAGCTTTTGTGTGGATGTAAAGGAGCGGGTCGCTGCTATCGTGAGAAATTTGCTTATAAAAGTCGTTGTAGTCTTGCTCTTTTAGGCTGGCTTTATTTAGCCTCCAAAGCGCATTTGCTTTGTTTATCTGCTCGTTCTTGGTCTCATACGTGCCCTCTTTTTCGCCTTCTTTTGGAGCGACATAGCTTTGTTTATCCATAAATATAGGATAAGGAATGTGATTTGAATACTTCTTGACTATCTCTTCGATACGCCAAGAATTTGCAAACTCATCGTCATTTAAATGTAAGATGATGTCCGTTCCAAAGCTCTCTTTTTGGGCATCTTCGATCTCATAGTTTTTTGCATCAGATGTCCATTTATAGGCTTTGTCGCTAAGTGCTCGTTTGCTTATGACCTCGATCTTGTTTGCCACCATAAATGCTGAGTAAAAGCCAACACCAAACTGACCGATCAATGAGCTATCTTTTTTAGCATCACCACTTAAATTTTTCATAAAACCTTTTGTGCCGCTTCTTGCTATCGTGCCTAAATTTGCGATAAGCTCGTCCTTATCCATGCCGATACCATTGTCGCTGATGGTTAAAGTCTTAGCCTTATCATCTACTTTGATGTCGATCCTTGGAGTGTAGCTTAGACTTTTATACTTTTCATCGGTCAAGCATAGGTAGTTTAGCTTATCAAGTGCGTCGTTTGAGTTTGAGATGAGCTCTCTTAAAAATATCTCTTTATTTGAGTAAAGAGAGTGGATCATCAAATTTAAAAGGTCATTGACCTCGGTTTGAAATTCAAATTTATCTGCCATTTTTCTTTTCCTTGTTTTAAAATTTTTGGCAGATTATAACACAAAGTGATAAAAATATACTTAACATTGATAGTATTACTATCAAGGTTTTTAAATTAAATTTTTAAAATGGTTTTAAAAAAGTTATAATTTATGAATAAAATAATAATGATAATTTATTAATTGTTATTAATTATGCATTCTTGTATAAAGTTTATTTAAAATAGTGCTATAATCAAGGCGAAAATTTTTAGAAAAAGGAGACAAAATGAATTTACGAAGCATTTTGGTAAAAGTTTCAGCAACGATTGCTACGGTTTTGGCAGTATCTATGACATGTTTTGTTGTATATACATCAAATATTTTAGAGCGCGAGATAAAAGATGGTGTGCTTACAACAGTAGAACAAAACGTCCAGCTTGCTATGAATACGGTTAAATTATTTGAAAAAGATAATGTAAGTAGTGCAGAGCTAATAATGAGTGTTTTTAAAGAGATGATTGGAAAAATTTCAACTAATCACCAGATGAGCAAGACTGACAAATACGAGGCGATAGATCTAATATCTCAAAATGGTATTTTAAACAACAACTACGATATTCTGGATAAATTTAATAAAGCTACAAAAGGTGGAATTTCAACGATTTTTGCAAAATCGGGTGATAATTTTTTAAGAGTTAGTACATCGGTGACGAAGGCTGATGGTAGTAGAGCTGTTGGTACGATGATTGACAAAAACGGTCAAGCCTATAAAAATATCATGAATAAAGAGAGGTATATAGGCGTTGTAAATTTATTTGGACGCAACTATATGAGCATTTATGATCCTATTATTGAAAATAACGAGGTAATAGGAATTTTATTTGTTGGTTATGATCCTACCGAGGGATTAAACAATATGAAAAAGACTTTTTCTGAGATGAAACTTGGTAAGCATGGATATTTTTCTCTTTACAATACTAAAACTGGAAAATTTGACTTCCATCCAACTAAGGCAAATCAAGAGCTAAGTAGTGAATTAAAAACTACTATGGATAATATTGTTAAAAAAGGAAAGGGTATTGAGCCTATTATAATTGATGGGGTTGACTGCATAGTTGCTTTTGAGTCATTTGATAAACTAGACTGGATGGTTTTAGGTTCAGCTGTGACTGATGATTTTTTAACACCATTAAAAGTAGTTAGTAAAAATTTCATCATAGCAAGCGTCATAGTTACCTTACTCGATGTTCTTGCTTAAGAAGATGGTTGCAAATCCTATCGATAGACTAGGAACAAATTTAAATGCGATAACATCTGATTTTACAATTAAAATTCCTATTTATGGTAAAGATGAAATAGCTAAAATAAGTAAAGATATAAATGATTTTATTGAAAGAATAAGAATACTAATAAGTGATACAAAGCACCTTTCAAGTGAAAATAGCTCCGTTGCAAATGAGCTTAGTTCTACATCTCTTCAGACAGGCAAACGTGTAGAAAAATCAACCGAAATAGTGGAAGAGACAAATCAAAGATGTAAAGTAATGCAAGAAAATATGAAAGAATCTTTAGCAGTAGCTCAAGCTGGCAAAGATGACCTTCAAAAGGCTAGCACACATATAAAAACGGCAACTGAAGCTATAAGATCGCTATCAGCGCAGATTATTGATTCTGCTAATGTAGAAAATCAAATGGCTGATAAGATCGATCAGCTTAGCCGTGATGCCGAGCAGGTAAAATCAGTCCTTGTTGTTATCAATGATATAGCTGATCAAACAAATTTGCTTGCACTTAACGCAGCTATCGAGGCTGCAAGAGCTGGTGAGCATGGACGTGGCTTTGCTGTTGTTGCTGATGAAGTTAGACAGCTAGCTGAGAGGACTCAAAAGAGTTTAACTGAGATAAATGCTACTATTAACGTCATTGTCCAAGCGATCAATGATAGTAGCGAGCAAATGGGTATCAACTCTAAACAGATCCAAGAGCTAACTCACGTGGCAAGCGACGTTGAAAAAACTATAAATGTTATGAGTGAGACAATGAATAACGCTATAGCAATGTCTGATAAGACTATGCAAGACTACATCGTAACTGGCAAAAATGTAAATGAGATCATGGAAGGTATCTCAAATATCAACCAAATTTCATCTGAAAATGCTAGAAGTGTCGAAGAGATAGCTTCAGCGGCAGAACATCTAAACAAGATGACAGATGCATTAAATTCAAAACTTAGTGTTTTTAGAACTTAAGAACTTATCTACAAAACTAATATTTTTAGGTCTAGCTCTCCACTAGACCTTTTTAAATTTATTGATAAAAATTTCTAGTATATAAAATCAAATTTTTATAGATAATGATATAGAGCAGGGGGGACTTTGTAAATTTGCAAAGCCAAATTTATTTTCTATTTTCGTCTAGGACTTTTTGCATACTCTCTCTAGTAGCCTCTAGCCAGTTTTCTTTTGAAGTATCGACTAAATCAAGGCAAAAGAGCTTGATATCTGCTTTTTTAAAGCTAAATTCTTTTACTTTCATCGCATCGCTTCCTACGATAACTATAGGCTGGACTTTTAAATTTAGTTTTTCAACTAATATCTTTGCACCGCCCTTAAAAGGTAAAAGCTTATTAGTTTGAGATCTAGTTCCTTCGGGAAATATAGCTAAGACGCGACCATTTTCAACTCTATCTTTTGCTTCGCTTAAAAGCTTTATAAGTGAGTGTTTATTTTCACGTTCAACCGCTATCATTTTTGGCAGGCTCAAAATTTTACCAATTATAGGAATTTTGCCGATTTGTGCCTTTGCTATCCAGCAAACATTTTTTGGGTGAAGCTCTTCGATGACGATGATATCAAGCATGCTTTGGTGGTTTATGAGTAAGATATTTGCTTCATCACTAAAATCGCCTATCACTTCAAGTTTATATCCACCAAAAAACCTTTGCGACCTTCCCCAAAATTTTCTTATGGCTCTATTTTTATCATTAAATAGCCACATAAAAAAGACGACTAGAATAACGCTGATAACAAACTCAATAGCAAAAAATAAAGCTCTAATTTTTGACAAGATTATCCTTTTTTACCCAGCCAATCTTACCATCAGCAAATAAAATTTTTGAGTAGTCGCCTTTTGTGTCTAAAATTTCTACATTTTCATTTTTACGGGATGTGTAAAAGATAGTTGAGTTTTTTGTAGGCAATATAGAAACGCTAATATCTGGTTTTAGAACGGCCTTGCCAAAAGGGTTGTAGGTATAAATTCCAAGTGCTATAAAAATGGCTGCTATGAAAAAGTAGCTAAGCCTTCTGCGCCAAATAGCTAATAATATAAAAATTACTGCACAAGAGTAGATCGTGACATCTTTATAGGTGCTAAACTCGCTTTGTTTTGGGTTTAGTCCGATCTGTGTGCTGACATCGTCATCTTCGACACTCACTGGCAAAGAAAAGCTTTCAAATTTAGCCTTTTTTAGGTTGTAGTAGTTAAAGTCAAGCGATTTTTTGTTTGGCTTAAATACTGCAAAATAATATGCACTTTGTGAGTTAAAATCGCCATTTATCGTATCTACGCCTTGCTTTAATATCGTTTTATTTTCAATATTAAAAGCACTTAGATCGACATTGTTGCCATAAATTTCTACAACCATGATGTTATTTATATCATCAAATTTTGTTGTCTTAAATTTCTTAACTTCAAGATTATCAGCCACGATGTGGTTGTAGTTCTCATCGCTTCTAAGCTCTTTTAGCTTTGGTAAAAAGATATTTATGCTAGAGTTTTGATAGTTCTCGCCATTTCTTTTTAGATCCAAGCTAACTTTTAAAGTCTTTGCATCAATGCTTGTTGCCTCAAGATAAAAAGTACCTACATATTTGTTGTCTTCACTTTTTACCCATTGAAAATTTTTCTTATTTAGCCATTTGATATTTGTTTCATCAAGCTGTGTCTCAAACTCAAACTCAAAGTCATTTTGTGTATCAGCCACTATCTCAACACTAAAAATTTCTCCTATAACAACATTTTTTGGTACATTTGTGGCTTTTAAAAGAAGCTCTTTTACTTTGATCTTGTCATATACTTGATTGTCTGGGACGCTAATATCTGGCTCGTTTGTTGGCACGATGTTTCGCATCTGCTCTGGAGTGATACGCTCTGGCTGTGGTGACACAAATTTTCTTGAAAAATCTTGTTCTTTTGGTGGTTTTTGAGTTTTTGGATTTGAAGTAGGGCTATTTACAAATTTATCCTCCCTAGCTTCGTCCATCATGTCAAAAACGCTTACTTCGTCGGTATTTACAGCAAATAAATTTAGTACGAGCAGGGAAATAAAAAGAAAATGTTTTACCAAACTAGACCTTTTAGCATCTTCATGCCATCATCTGTGCCTAAAATTTTCTCACAAGCGCGCTCAGGATGAGGCATAAGACCAAAAATCTTTTTGTTCTCATCACAAATTCCTGCTATGCTATCGACTGAGCCGTTTGGATTTATTTCGTTACCTTTAGCATCACAGTATTTTAGTAATACTTGATCGTTGTCGTAAAGGCCTTTTAGAGTGGTTTCGTCAGTATAATAGTTGCCCTCGCCGTGAGCGATAGGTATATTTACTATTTCATTTTTGGCTAAATTTACTAAGAATTTATTGTTATTTGAAATCACCTTTAAGTGATGATATTTTGAGACGAAATTTAAATTTTCATTTCTTCTCATTGCACCCTTTAAGAGCCCAAGCTCAAGCAGCATCTGAAAACCATTGCAAATTCCTAAGATATAGCCGCCTTTTTTTGCATGCTCTTTTACAGCTTGCATAGCTGGGCTAAATTTAGCTATCGCAGCTGTTCTTAGATAATCTCCATAGCTAAAACCGCCCGGAAGTACTACTAGATCAGCTTCTATTTTATCTTCTTTGTGCCAGATTATTTGTGTTTGGCATCCAAGTAATTTAAATGCGTGAGCTGTATCTTCTTCGCAGTTTGTGCCAGGAAAAAGTATGATCGCTACTTTCATAACACGATCTCATAGTCTTCGATAACGGTATTTGCTAAAAGTTCTTCACACATCACTTTTAGCTGCTCGTTTGCTTTAGCTTTATCGTTCTCGTCTATGTCTAAAACAATTTGTTTGCCTATTCTGACATTTGATACACCGCTAAATCCAAGAGAATTTAAAGCATGCTCCACTGCTTTGCCAGCAGGGTCAAGGACCCCACTTCTTAATGCTATATTTACAACAGCTTTCATCTTTGTCCTTAAGAAAGAATTCTTCTTAAAACTTCTTCGTAAGCGACTTTTACGCTACCAAGGTCTTGTCTAAATCTATCTTTGTCAAGTTTTTCATTGGTTTTAGCATCCCAGAATCTACAACTATCAGGGCTTATTTCATCAGCTAGAATGATATTGCCGTCTTTGTCGATACCAAATTCTATTTTAAAATCAACTAGTTTTAGATCTCTTTCGGCAAAAAATTTAAATAATATAGAGTTGATCTCTCTTGCTGTGTGTCTTAGAGTTTGAAGATCTTTTTCGCTCTTTACTAATCCCATAATAATACAGTGCTCATCGGTTACTAATGGATCGTGTAAATCGTCGTTTTTGTAGTAAAACTCAACAAGTGTAAAAGGTAGAACTGTGCCTTCTTTTATGCCAAGCCTTTTGCTAAGTGAACCAGTTGCGATATTTCTAACAACAACTTCAAGAGGTATGATCTCGCATTTTTTGACTACTTGCTCAGTGTCGCTGATAGTCTCAACTAAGTCAGTCACGATGCCTTTACTCTCCAAAAGCTTAAAAAGCTGTGTTGAAATTTTATTATTTAATGCGCCTTTACCAGCTTCGTTACCTCTTTTTTGAGCATCAAATGCTGTTAGATCGTCTTTAAATTCAGCCACAAGCAGATTTGCATCGTCTGTGGCATACATTTTTTTACCTTTTCCCTCGTAAATAAGCTCTCTTTTTTGCATGGAGATCTCCTTCTAATTTATTGTTTTATTTTTAAAATTTTGATCGTATCAATTGCTGTTTTTAATTGAATATCTTCATCAACTTTTTTTTGCGTGATTATCTTTTTATCATCTTTTGCTTCAGTTTTATTGCCCTCGCTTGTAGGATTTATCTTATTTAGCTCGCTTTTTAGGTGTGCTTTTAGCTCGCTCTCTTTGATGCTAAATGCACTATCGTCACTTTGCGGCACTTTGCCAGGATGCACGACTACATCAGGCGTTACGCCAACTGCTTGGATAGTTCTGCCACTTGGCAAGTAGTATCTTGCGATGGTTAGCCTTAATGCTTCTGTATCGTCTATTGGAAGGATTACTTGAACACTTCCTTTGCCAAAGGTATTTTCGCCAATTATTACAGCACGTTTATGATCTTGAAGTGAGCCACTTACGATCTCGCTAGCACTAGCACTTCCGCCATTTACTAGTGCAACAAGCGGTAGTTTTGAAAGAGTTTTACTCGCACTTGCTTTATACTCTACATTTTCAGATGCATCGCGGCCTTTTTGAGAGACGATGACGCCGTTATCTACAAAAAGATCAACTAGATCGACAGCTTGATTTAAAAGTCCGCCAGGATTGTTTCTAAGATCAAGTATGATGCCACTTGCTTTTGGATACTCTTTGATTGCTTCTTTTACCTTTGTAACAACATTTTTGTCAAAATTTGTAACACGCACGTAAAGAATGTTGTCATTTTCTATCATTTTTGCATAGACAGACTCAACTTTTATAAGATCTCTTATGATCTTTACGTCAAATGGTTTTTGCTCACCTTTTCGCAAAATTGTGATAGTTATTGGAGTTTTTGGCTTGCCGCGCATTTTATTTACTGCCTCATCTATCGTTGTACCAATAGTTGAGTTGCCATCTATTCTTAAGATAATGTCGCCTGATTTTATACCTGCTTTATCAGCTGGGGTATCTTCTATCGGTGAAATAACGGTTAGTGCGCTATCTTTCATGCCAACTGTTATGCCAAGGCCACCAAATTCTCCACTTGTTTGCACCTGCATATCTTTGTAAGCTTTTTCATTTAAAAAGCTTGAGTGGGCATCTAAATTTTGCATTAAACCAGCAATGGCTTTATCGATGATCTCTTTAAATTTAATGTCATCAACATAGTATTTTTCAACGGTTGAAATTGTTTTTGTAAGTTTTGAAAGTGCTTCAAGTTTCGCACTCGCCTCATCTTCAGTTTTAGCAAAAAGCGCATTTACTGCTACGCTTGAGATGAGTAGGGCGCCTGTTATTTTTAGCGCAAAAGATCTAGTAAATTTGTTCAAAATATCTCCTATATTTTTTGGCTCAATTTTATTAACATTTGGCTAAAAAAAGCATAAATTTAGCCTTATATTTTTAGCTTTTGTCTATTTTTAACACAAATTTATAACAGCAAATTTTAGCAATTAAATAAAAAGAGTGACAAATGTTATAAAAATACTTGACAATATAAGACTAAAGTTATATAATGCCGCCATTATAAAATAACTTAAGGAGCTTTAATGGCTGACATAACAGAAAATTTAACAGCGCAGATGCAAGAGACACTTGAAAAAGGCGTTAGCTTAGCGATATTTTCTAAAAATCCGCAAGTTGTGCCACTTCACGTCTTTTGGGCTTTGCTCGCTGATAGTAATTCTATTTTAAATCAAGTATTTAATAAGATGAACATAAGCAAAGACGCAGTCGAGCTTGAGATAAAAAGCAAGATCTCATCACTCCCAAGCAGCTCAAACGTCACAAAAGATAACGTTTCAGTTTCGAGAGAGCTTATAAATTCGCTTGAAAATGCAAAAGCTTTAATGGTAAGCATGGGCGATAGCTACATAGCTGTTGATACATGGATCATCTCGGCTCTTGAGCTTAGTGAGATCAAACAAATTTTAAGCAAATTTTGCGATATCTTAGAGATCAAAAAGAACCTTGAGAGCATAAGAGGTGGTAAAAAGATAGATAGCCAAACTGGCGATGATACCCTTGATAGTTTAGAGAAATTTGGTATCGATCTAACGCAAAAAGCGCTAAATAAAGAGCTTGATCCAGTCATCGGCCGTGATGAAGAGATCACTAGGATGATGCAAATTTTAATAAGAAAGAGCAAAAACAACCCTATCTTGCTCGGTGAGCCAGGTGTTGGTAAAACAGCCATCGTTGAGGGGCTAGCTCAAAAGATAGTGGCTCGCGATGTGCCAACAAGCCTTGCAAACAAGCGTGTCATCGCGCTTGATATGAGCGCAGTTGTAGCTGGCGCAAAGTATAGAGGTGAGTTTGAAGATAGACTAAAAGCTGTCATTGACGAGGTCAAAAAAGCTGGTAATATCATACTTTTTATAGATGAAATTCACACCATAGTTGGAGCTGGTGCGAGCGAGGGCGGAATGGACGCTGCAAATATCCTAAAACCAGCTCTTGCACGTGGCGAGCTTCACGCTGTTGGTGCTACGACATTAAAAGAGTATAGAAAATACTTTGAAAAAGATGCGGCGCTTCAAAGGCGTTTTCAACCAATAGATGTTAAAGAGCCAAGCGTAAATGAAGCTTTGCAAATTTTACGTGGTATAAAAGAGCGTCTTGAAGTTCATCACGGCATCACGATAACAGATAGTGCGCTAGTTGCCGCTGCAAGACTAAGTGACCGCTATATTGCAAACCGCTTCTTGCCAGATAAAGCGATCGACCTTATAGATGAGGCAGCAGCTGAGCTTAAGATGCAAATAGAGAGCGAGCCATACGAGCTTTCAAAGATAAAACGCGAGATCGTAACGCTTCAAGTAGAAAAAGAAGCTCTAAAGATGGAGGATGCGGATAAAAATAAAGAAAGACTTGGCGAGATCGAAAAAGAGATAGCTGACCTAAATGAGAAAAAGCTAGCACTTGATACAAAATTTGAAAACGAAAAGGCAGTTTTCGGCGGAATTTCAAAAGCAACAAAAGAGATTGATAGTCTAAAATCACAAGCTGAGATAGCAAAAAGAAATGGCGATCTTCAAAAGGCTGCCGAGATAGAATACGGCAAAATAGCTGACGCTAAAAAGCACAAACACGAGCTTGAAGAAAAATGGGAGAGTATGAAAAAAGAGGGCGTGCTTCTTAAAAATCAAGTCGATGAAGAGCTTGTGGCTGAAATTTTGAGCAAATGGACTGGAATTTCAGTTAAGAAAATGCTAACAAGCGAAAAAGAAAAGTATCTGCATATCGAAGAGCATCTAAGAGAGAGCGTTGTCGGTCAAGATGACGCATTACACGCACTTGCGCGTGCTGTTAAGAGAAACAAAGCAGGGCTAAATGAAGGTCAAAGGCCTATTGGTTCGTTTTTATTCCTTGGACCAACAGGCGTTGGTAAAACTCAGTCTGCTAAGGCTTTGGCTAAGTTCTTATTTGATGATGAGAAGGCGCTTATCCGCTTTGATATGAGCGAATATATGGAGAAACATAGCGTGAGTAGGCTTCTTGGTGCGCCTCCAGGATATGTGGGCTACGATGAGGGCGGTCAGCTAACAGAGGCAGTTCGCAGAAGACCTTACTCAGTCATACTTTTTGACGAGGTTGAAAAGGCTCATAAGGATGTATTTAACATACTTCTTGGCATACTTGATGATGGACGTGCGACTGATAACAAAGGCGTAACGGTTGATTTTAAAAACACGATCATCATTTTAACTTCAAACATCGCTTCAAATTTAATAATGGAGCTAAAGGGCGAAGACCGTGACGTAGCTGTTAAAAACGAGCTTAAAAACTACTTTAAACCTGAGTTTTTAAATAGACTAGATGATACTATCATCTTTAATCCTTTAAACGAGCAAGGCTTGATATCTATCGTTGAGATCATGTTTAAAGAGCTTGAAAAAACTCTTCACAACCGCGGTATCAAGGCAGTTTTAAGCGAAGAGGCTAAGAAATTTATCGCAAAAGCTGGCTTTGACATAGTTTATGGCGCAAGGCCTCTTAGAAGAGCGCTTTACGAGCTAGTTGAAGATAAGATTGCTGATATGATCTTAAAAGATGAGCTTGAAAGTGGCGATGAGATCACCATTGATAGCGATGGTGAGAAGATCATCATTAAGAAAAAATAACTTCAAATTTACTTGGCAGGTTGGAACAACTTGCCAAGCTCTCATATAAATTTTATACAAAAATTATCTAAAAAATAGGGCGGTTTAGCTATTTAAAAATATGACTAAACGCCTAAAAATTTAGCAAGGGCAAAATAAAATATAGCTGATGAGATAGCAGCTGCTGGAAGCGTGATGAGCCAAGCAAGGATGATTGGTCTTACCATTTTCCAGTTTGCATTTTTATTTACGATACCGATACCCAAAACTGCGCCTATTAGGATATGCGTAGAGCTAACTGGTATACCAAGCTTTGTAGCTAGAAGTATGACGATACTTGAGGCAAGCTCCGCGCTAAAGCCAGTTGTAGGTAAAATTTCAGCTAGTTTTGAGCCGATGGTGGTGATCACCTCTTTGCCTAAAAACCAAAGTCCAACGACAAGCGAAATTCCAAAGGTTACCATTGCGATGCTTGGTATGGGTGAGCTTTCGTTTATAGAGCCAGTTTTTAGTACGTCGAGTACGGCTGCAAAAGGTCCAACTGCGTTAGCGATGTCGTTTGCTCCATGTGAAAATGCAAAAGATGAAGCTGTAAAAATTTGAAACCATGAAAAAATTCTATTGATACTCTTTTCGCTATCGTTTTTGCTCATGACATTTATGATAGCAAGGCTTGCAAGATACGCTAGAGCACCGATGACGAAGATGATCCAGATAGTTTGGATGATGCTAAAGGCTAAATTTATATGCTCAAGCCCTTTAAAAAGCATCATCGACGAGATCACCATCGCGGCAAATCCAGCGATGATTGGGATGTGCTTTTTCATCGCTTTAAAAGTGTCTATCTCTTTTTCACCATCTTTCATGATGCGAATTTTTGAGCGGTACTCGCTGTATTCAGTGGTTTCGATCTCGTCCTCGTCGATAACTGCGATCTTTGAAAGAGTAGCTATTTGCTCCTCAGCCGGCTTTGTTTTTAGTGCTTTTACAAAGCTTTCTTTATAAGCTTTTCGTTCAGCTTTTAGAGCTTTTAGATTCATTTTAAGTTCATGTGTTGGCTCAATAATCTTACTTTTTACGTAGCCAAATATTATGTAAGACATCACGCCGCCAAGCAGTGGCGAAATGACCCAACTTACGGCGATTCTGCCGATCTCGCTCCATGAAACCATGCTAAATGGCTCTGGATCTTTTATCATAAAACCCATAGCAAGTCCTGCACCAACGATGCCACCGACAATCGAGTGGGTGGTTGAGACTGGTAGACCTTTTTTAGATGCGTAAAAGAGCCAAAGACCAGAGCTAAGAAGGGCTGAGATCATGATGATGACAAATTTCATCGGATTTAGATCGCTTGGAAATTTCACGATCTCGTTTCTAATCGTATTTGTAACCTCTGATCCTGCAAATATAGCACCGCTAAGCTCAAAAATGGCTGCGATGATGAGAGCTTGTTTAAGCGTAAGAGTCTTAGCGCCAACACTTGTGCCAAAGCTGTTTGCAACGTCATTTCCACCGATATTAAAGGCCATGAAAAGACCAAACATGCCAGCGATCAAGAATAAAAAGTAGTTATTTGTCGGGATGTACTGATAGCCCCAAACGAAAAATCCAACGCTACAAATTGCAAAAATAACAAATGCCAATAAGTTATCTCGAAGCAATCAAGCCCCCTTATAAGGTTTTTGATAGGGATTATATCTTGAAAAATATTAAAGTTTTTAGAATTTTTCAACTTTAAATGATACTAAATTATCATATGTTAGAATCTGCAAAAATTTTTAAGGATAAATTTTGGTTATAGCGATCGATCTTGGCTCAAACACATTTCGCGTAGCACTTGTCAAAAAAGAGCAAAATGGCTTTAGTAATGAGCAAATTTATGAAAAGATAGTAGGAGCTGCTAGAGGGCTAAATGAAAGTGGCAAGATAGCAGATGAGTCTAAAAATAGGCTCTTTGAAGCGATAGCGGAGGCTAAAAATAAATTTGATTTTGATAAATTTAAATGCGCAGCAGTCGCGACTGAGGCTTTTAGGGTAGCGTCAAATAGTGAGGAAATTTTTAGCGAGATAAGAGAGAAATTTGGCATAAATTTTCATATCATCAGTGGTAAAGCAGAAGCAAAGCTTACATTTTTGGGTGTTCAAAATGCTTTTAAAAAGCTTGGAATAAATGAAAATTTTAGCGTCATTGACATCGGTGGAGCAAGCTCAGAGATCGGTGAAGATGGAAATTTTATGAGCTTTAAATTTGGCATTATTACATTTTTTGAGAAATTTAAAACACTTGATTTAATGCAAGAAAATGCAAAAATTTATACAAAAGATGCAAGAGGATTTTTAAATAGCTTAAAAAATAGATTTATCGTGCTGACTTCTGGCGTACCTACCACCATAGTAGCGCTACGACTTGGACTTAACTATGAGAATTATGATCCAAAAAAAGTAAACGGATTTGAGCTTAGAGATGATGATCTTGCTTGGTTTGTGGATGAGCTTTTAAAGATGGATGATAAGAGCGCTGATTTGGCGGTTGGAAGAAATAGAAAATATCCGCTAATCGCTGGAACGCTGCTTTTGGAGGAGCTTTTAATCGGGCAAGAAGCAAAATTTTTAGTTATCGATGATGGGCTTAGAGAGGGTGTTGGGGTGGCTTATCTGCAAGTAAAATTTCAAGAAATTATCACAAATTTTTAGTTAATATTTCAAAAATTTAAAGGAGAGGAAATGAGTATAAGAGAGCAAATTTTAGCTGATATAAAAGAGGCTATGAAGGCAAAAGATGAGTTTAAAAGAGATACGTTAAGAACGCTAAATGCAGCACTTAAGCAAGTTGAAGTAGATCAAAGGATCGAGATGACTGACGAGGTCGTGCTTCCACTACTTCAAAAAGAGATCAAAAAGAGGGCTGACTCGGTTGAGCTTTATATAAAAGGTGCTAGAGAGGATTTGGCTAAAAAAGAGCAGGGCGAGATTGAGCTTATTAAGGCATATTTGCCAGCACAACTAAGCGATGAAGAGCTTAAAGAAAAAATAAAAAATATTATTGAAAGAGCTGGCAAAAATTTAGGCGCTGTAATGAAAATAGCAAAAGATGAGATCGGAGCAAGTGCTGAAGCAAAACGCATAAGTATGATCGCAAAAGAGCTTTTGGATTAAAATCCACAATTTTATAAAACTTCTAATTTTTGGAAACTTACTTCTAAATGTGTGTAAGTTTCCAAAAAATCAAATACGACTTTCATTTTAAAAAGATATATAAAAGCATAATACTTATATGAATATATTAAAAGGTAAAATACAAGC
>NZ_CABPUR010000002.1:0-143278 GCF_902460665.1 Campylobacter concisus
AAAAATACAATACATGTCATATAAGGAAATATTAGTTAAAATATTAAATAAAATATTTAATATTATTAAAAATATTGTAGAAAAAAATATATCTTTAAAATCTAGGCAAACTACATATATGCTTTTGAATTATCCCATAATAAAAATTAGCTTAATAAACACAAAAGAGCTTAACCTGTCAAATATCGATTCGAATATTGCAAGATATCTATCCAAAATGTATATCGATCATAAATTTGATCTGCTCGGTAGTGGGTGGGTAAAAAATAGTTATGAAAGTGTGGCATTAGGTCTTGAAGGCTACAAGTATGATATGAATGTTGAAGCACCTGAAAATATATTTGAAAACTATGAGCCGATAGATTGGCAGAAGGATTTTAAAAGTGGTTTTAGATGGAGTGAGAAGAAATGGTATAAAGATCAGCGTATAGCTCATAAGCCCGGCAGCGACATAAAGGTGCCGTGGGAGCTTGCGAGGCTTCAGCACTTGCCGCAGCTTGCTATTTTTGCGATGGCGGATTCAAATTTAAAAGAGCGAAATTTAAAGGAATTTAAAAACCAAATTTTAGATTTTATCTGTAACAATCCGCCTAGAATGGGCGTAAATTGGACATGCACGATGGATGTCGGCATCAGGGTTGCTAATATGCTGGCAGCTTACGATATGTTTTGCCGGATGGATGAGGGCGGAATTTTAGATGCGGATTTTAAACAGACCTTTTCAAATAGCGTCTACGAGCATGCGCTTCATATCGTAAATAATCTGGAATATTCGCCGCATCTTACGTCAAATCACTATCTAAGCGACATCGTGGGTTTGCTATTTGCGTGCGCATATTTGGATGGCGGCGGCGAGATAGACGCGTGGCTGGCGTTTGCCGTACAAGAAGTAATTAGCGAAATGAAAAAGGAATTTTACGAAGACGGCGGAAATTTTGAGAGTTCTACGAGCTATCACCGCCTAAGCGGCGAGCTAATGGCGTATGCCGCGGCTTTGATACTGGGTCTAAAAAGCGACAAAATTTCATCTTTGCAAAATTACGACGAAAAACTTTTGCGCAAAAAGCCGAAGCTCTTGCCGCCGGACGAGCAGGAATTTAAAATTTTAAACGGACAAATAGTGCTGCCGCAGTGGTTTGTGGACAGACTGTATAAAGTCGGTAGATTTACCGCAGACATCACAAAACCAAACGGCGAAGTGCCGCAATTTGGCGATAACGACAGCGGTAGGTTTTTTAAATTTAGCCCAAACGGCGAGTTCTTGAGTAACGAACAGGCCGTGCGAAAATATCTAAATTTAAGCGGCTTTGAGGGCGGCGACGAGCCGTTTTGGGACGAAAATATCTTAAACCACTCCACGCTAATTAGCTGCATGGGCGGAATTTTTGACGATGAGATATTTAAAAACGATATGTGCTTTGAGAGGAGCTTAGTTCGCTCGCTCGCAGGATGTACGCTAGAAGCAAGCGATAAAACATACAGACGCCCGATTGTTTCAGTTGCGAAATTTAGAGAACTGCCGCACCGAAAAAGCATGGAATTTAAAATTCCAAATTCGCAAGAGATCAAAAATATATTTTATCCGGACAGCGGGATTTTTATCTTTAAATCCGGCAAATTTTACCTCGCCATCTGCGCTACGCCACTTGGGCAAAAGGGTCACGGCGGACATACGCACAACGATAAGCTGGGCTACGAACTGTGGATAGACGGGCTGGATATAGCGAAAGATCCCGGCACCTATCTTTATACGCCGCTTCCAGATAGGAGAAATGATTTTAGAAGCGTCAAGGCTCATAATGCGCCGATTATAGGCGATTTGGAACAAAATAGTTGGGGCGAGGAAGCTATCGGATTATTTGGAATGTTTGCAGAGTGTAGATGCGAAGTGGCGGATTTCGGAAAAAATTTTATAAGCCTCGCCGCAGAATACAAATGCGTAAAAATTATGAGGAAATTTGAGATAAAAGAGGACAAATTGGTGATTACCGATATGGCAAACAGGGAATTTTATTATAGTAAATTTGGGTTTTATTCAAATGGGTATGGAAAGTTGATGAAAATTGGTGCGTTATAATGAATAATAACATTATAGTAAATAATAATTTTAATTTATTAAGATTGATAGCTGCATTTCAGGTTATGTTTGTTCATGCAAACGGTTATTTGGCAAATAGAAGCGACTTATCTTGGTATGTAACCAAAATATTAAATTTTAGCGGTGTAATCGTATTTTTTCTAATTAGTGGTTTTCTAATAAGTATGTCTTATGCAAAAAATCAAGATTTAAAAACTTATATTAAAAATAGAATTTTAAGAATTTATCCGGGGCTTTATGTTAATATTTTTATCGGCGTAGCAATCTTATGCGTTTTTATAGATTTAAATTTTGACTTTGATTTTTTTAAATGGCTTCTTACTCAAATTAGTTTTTTGCAATTTTACAATCTTGAAGCCAGCAGGGCTTTTGGTACGGGCGAGATAAATGCGCCGCTTTGGACGATCTCGATTGAGCTAGTATTTTATGCTGTTTTACCCATCGTTTTTTTATAAATAAAAAGACTAAGAAAATATTACTTTGCGTTTTTCTGATCTCAATACTATTTTTTATATATAATTCTAATAGCGATAGAAATTTATTTATCAATAAACTTATTAATGTATCTCTGGCCCCATATTTATTTGTATTTTTAATTGGCTTTTATTTTTATATATATTTTGATTTATTTCATAAATATATAAAGAATAAATTCTTTATATATTTTGCTGCTTATGTTATCGGTAGAATTTGCTTCCATTATTTTAATAATATTTTTTTAGATATATTTGTAAGTTATTTTATATTCTCATTTCTGGTTTTTTCTTTTGCTTTCAGTTTCGAAGGTCTCGATAAATTTTTGCGAGGAAATGATTTTACATATGGTATTTACATATACCATATGTTTTTTGTAAATATTTTTGTCCAAATAGGTAGGGGACAGCATTTATGTAGTATATGTTGCTATTTTGTCTATATGTTGCGCTATAATCAGCTGGTTTTTTGTAGAGAAACAGTGTTTAAGCTTAAAAAGTAAAAGCTTATATCGTAGTAGGATGAAAAATGTCTAAAAAAATACTATGGTGCGGAAATTCTTATTATGGATCTCCATTCAAGGTAGGTTGTAATTATTATAGTGAATTACTGGCTAAGGAGGGAAATAAGGTTTTATTTATTGCACCACCCGTTTCCCCATTTCATAATAAGATCAACGAAGCGACGAGACTCGCTCAATCAAAGAAAGGTGTGCATAAAATTTTTGAGAATTATTTTATATATACTCCATTTACGCTTATTCCGCCATTTAAAAAGCTACCGTCCCAATTTTATTGGATTATAAAAATATGGCATATTTTTACCTTGCCAAATTTTAAAAATATGCTTAAAAATTATGATTTCTTAAACGTAGATACTTTGGTGATAGATAATTTCGTATTTATACCTTTAATAAACATTATAAAATATAAGAAGTTGGTTGTTAGGGTTACCGATAGGCTTGAAGGTTTTGGCGTAGGGGCAGCAGCTATCAAGGCAGAGGAGTATCTAATAAAAAAAGCAGATAAAGTGATATATACATCATCGAATCTTAAAAATTACATAGAAAAATTTAATAAAAGTTGCTTCTATGTACCAAATGGAGTTGATTTTAATAAATTTCAAAAAAAATACGATAAGCCGGATTTTTTTTGCACGATTGCAAAACCAGTTGCCGTTTATGTAGGCGCTATAGAAAGCTGGTTTGACTTCGACCTACTAGATTATGTCGCCGACGAGCTAAAAGATGTACATTTTTTAATAATTGGAGCTGTAAAATTTAAACCCGATAATTTTGATCAAATACAATCTAGAGAAAATATTACGTTTTACGGCAAGGTCAATAATGATTTGATTGCCTCTTTTTTGCAATTTTCAGACGTCGGCATAATCCCGTTTAGGTTAGATATGGATTTAGTTCATTCTATAAGTCCACTAAAACTATATGAGTATTCTGCGGCTGGACTCCATACGGTAGCGACTAAATGGCGAGAGTTAGAGCAGCTAAATAGCCCTGCTTTATTAGCTGGTTCGAAAGAGGATTTTGTGACGTGTCTAAAAAAAGCCGTAGCTCTAAGGCAAATAGGCGTGGGCGAAATCGTAAAATTTGCAAAGGATAATGATTGGAACGCAAAAATACAAAAAATATTGAATTTACTTTTCTATATATAATAGCTTTTACTTTGTATTGCTTAAATAATTTTGTTGATAGATTTAGCCTATTTTATTTTGGCTCGTATGCGTATATATATAAAGCTTTAATTTATTTAATATGGTTATTTATAGCTGTTTTTTCTTTTAGAAAAAGGACTTCCATATATATGAATATTCTCATTTGCATATTATTTATTTATATGTTTTTTGATATTAAAATCGGAGCTGTTGCCTTTATAACATATTTTTTACCAGTTATTGCAACCTTCTTTTTCTTTTCAAATTGTGTTAGATCAAAAACTCAAATTAATTTTATTATTTCTGGACTGGGTTCTTTTTTTATATTATCGGTTTTTTATGCTATATTTAATGAGATATTTGGCTATGCTGACTTCGAAAAGGAGGCTTTTAATTTGATGGGTAACTTATTCGAATCGGATGGAAAAATTAGAACAAGATCATTTTTTGTGGGGGAACAGACTTTATACATATATGGCATTTCTATTCTCGTGCTATCTTTTATTTTTAGAAATAAATATAAATATATTTTTTTGTTGGCTCTTGTAACTCTATCTTGCTTCTATATTCCTAAAAATCCATTAGTATTTGTAGCTATTTTTATTTTTATGTTATTTTTATTAAAAATTAAATTTAATCCTATGCTATTTCATATATATTTTCTTGTAAATATTTGTATATTATATTATTTTGCAAAAATTACATATCTTTCAGGCGTGTGGTCTTTATATGGCTCTTGGCTTCACTACACTCCATTTGGTACGCCTAGTGTTATAGATAGATATGAGATTTGGGATAACGCCATATCTCTTTTATCTGCTAATCCTTTTGGATATGGTCTTGGATCGGCTTCATATGTATTTGGTGATTCAAAAATTATTACACCTCATTCTGAATACCTAAAGACACTTATAGAATTTGGAATACTTGGCTTTTGTTTGTTTTATGTATTTTTATATCATATAATAAAGATGACTTGGTCGTTATATATAAAAATGAAAGATAATATATTTTTATATTTTATAGCATATATTTTTGCTTTTGTTTTTATTGGCTTTTTTAATGATCATTTTTTTGGAAATGCCGAGAAGCTGTTTTTTTGGATGATTGCTGGATTGATATATAACTTTAAGTATGGGCGATTGAATGAAAAAATTAATAATTGATTTTCGTATGCATAAAGCATCTGGCATAGGTATATATATCAAATCGCTACTGCCTTATTTGGTGGAGAAATTTGATGTTATTCTGCTTGGTAGTAGAGCCGAGATACAGGACTATGCGTGGAGTAAAAGCGTTAAAATTTTAGAATGTAAATCCAAAATTTATTCTATAAAGGAGCAGCTTGAGCTGCCTTTAAAAATTCCTAAATGCGATATCTTTTGGTCTCCGCATTACAATATTCCAATTCTACCAATAAGGGCTAAATTTAGAGTAGTTACTATCCATGATGCATTTCATTTGGCTTTCTATGATACGCTAAATTTTATGCAGAAAATATATGCAAAAACTATTTTAAATCAAGCACTAAGCAGAAGCGATATAGTTCTTAGCGTTTCAAATTTTTCGCGGAGCGAGATATTAAAATATACTAAAACCGATAAAAATATTTTCGTCGTGCCAAACGCGATAGACGAGAGGCGCTTTAATCAGTATTGCGATTCAAATACCTTAGAAGCGGTGGCGAGAGATTACAGTCTCCCGAAAGACTTCGTTCTATTTGTGGGAAACGTCAAACCGCATAAGAATTTAAAGAATTTATTATTTGCATTAGAAAAGACGAATCTAAATTTAGTTATAGTGGGCAAAAAGGACGGCTTCATAACGGGCGATAGCGTTATTTCTGAGATTATTCAGACAAAAAATCTCAGCAATCGCATATTTTTTACTGGTTATGTTAAAGATACGGATATCGCCGCTATCTATAATCTAGCAAAATTGTTCGTCTTTCCGTCTTTATACGAGGGTTTCGGTATTCCTCCGCTTGAGGCGCAAGCGTGCGGTTGTCCGGTCGTTTGCTCAAATGCTGCGAGTTTGCCTGAAGTGTGCGGCGATAGCGTTATTTATTTTGATCCGCATGACGTAGAAGATATGAGAAATAAAATTCAAATCGTTTTAAGCGATGAAAATTTACGAAACGAGCTTCGCGCTAAAGGTTTTGAAAATATAAAAAGATTTAGCTGGGAGCGCTCGGCTAAGCAGATTATCGAAATAATGGAGAATTTGTAATGAAAAAAGCCCTTATTCACGACTGGTTTATCACCTATGCGGGCGCGGAGAAATGCGTAGAGAGTTTTACCGATATTTGGGATGATGTTGAAATTTACAGCCTCATCGACTTTTTAAGCGATGCCGACCGAGGTAAAATTTTAAAAGGTAAGCGCGCCCACACGAGCTTTATCCAGAAGCTGCCCTTTGTAAAGGACAAATACCGCAACTACCTGCCGCTATTTCCGCTTGCGATCGAGCAGTTTGATCTAAGCGGCTACGACGTCGTGCTATCCAGTTCGCATGCCGTCGCAAAGGGTGCGCTGACGCACTCAAATCAGCTTCACATCGCTTATGTACATACGCCGATCCGCTACGCGTGGGATCTGTACCATCAGTACTTGCGCGAAAGCGGGCTAGATGGCGGCCTAAAGGGCATGCTGGCGAAGTATTTTTTACATAAAATTCGCATTTGGGATGCAAGCACCGCAAACCGCGTGGATCACTACGTCGCAAATAGCCGCTACATCGCGCGCCGTATCAAAAAAACATACGGCAAGCCCAGCGACGTGATCTATCCGCCCGTGGATGTCGATAAATTTACGCTGCGCGAAGCCAAAGAGGAGTTTTACCTCACTGCCTCGCGCATGGTGCCATATAAAAAAATAGATTTGATAGTTGAAGCATTTTCCAAAACTAATAAAAAATTAGTAGTTATTGGTGATGGACCTGACATGGCTAAGATTAAGTCAAAAGCGGGCAAAAATGTCGAGCTTTTGGGCTTTGCGAGCGATGAGACGATGGCGGATCTCATGGGGCTGGCTAAGGCGTTCGTTTTTGCCGCCGAGGAGGACTTCGGCATCACGCCGGTAGAAGCGCAGGCATGCGGCACGCCGGTGATCTGCTTTGGGCGCGGCGGCGCTCGCGAGACAGTGCTTGATGGCGAGAGCGGACTGTATTTTATGGAGCAAAACATAAAGGAGCTGCTCGCCGCCGTAGCTAAATTTGAGCAAAATTATGATAAATTTGAGCCTATAAAAATTAGAGAAAATTCTTTAAAATTTTCGCGCGCGCGCTTTGAAGCCGAGATTAAAAGCTACGTCGAGAAAAAATATGAGGAATTTAAGGACGGCCTAAATGACTAATATAATACTAAGCGGCGGCAGCGGCACGAGGCTGTGGCCCATCAGCCGCACGCTTATGCCAAAGCAGTTCGTGCGCCTCTTTGACGATCGCTCGCTTTTCATGATGAGCTACGAGCGAAACTCCCCGCTATGCGAGCGCACGCTCGTCGTCTCGAATGAGCAGCAGTATTTTTTGGCGCTCGATCAGCTTGAGGTTTTAGGCGCGCGCGGCGTAAAATTTTTGCTCGAGCCCATCGGCAGGAATACGGCTCCTGCGATCGCGCTTGCTTGTTTGAACCTAAAGGCAGAGGAGATCGTTTTCGTAACGCCGAGCGATCATCTAATTAGAGATGAGGCGGCGTATAAAAACAGCGTCTTGCATGCGCACGAGCTTGCGAAGCAGGGGTTTTTAGTGACGTTTGGTATCAAGCCTGCGGATGCAAATACGGGCTACGGCTATATCGAAGCAAACGGCGAGGATGTGTTAAAATTTCACGAAAAGCCTGAGCTTGCGGCAGCGCAAAGCTACATAGCGGCGGGGAATTTTTACTGGAACAGCGGCATGTTTATGTTTAAGGCGGGCGTATTTTTAGGCGAGCTAAAAGCGCAAAGTCCTGAAATTTACGAAGCCTGCGTTTGTGCGCACAAAAATTCTAATGCGGAAAATCCGATTAGAATTAAACTAGACGATATGCAAGAGATCCCCGCAGATAGCATCGATTACGCGGTTATGGAGAGCACGAGCCTTGCTAAGGTCGTACCCGCAGACATCGGCTGGAGCGATCTGGGAAGCTTTGATAGCTTAGATGCTGAGCTGCCCAAAGACGCGAATGGCAACACCGCAAGCGAGCAAAATATCGCTCTAAATTCCAAAAACAATCTCATCATCGGCTCGGACCGCACTATAGCCGCCATAGACGTCGAGGATCTCGCTATCGTCGATACCAAAGATGCCCTGCTCGTATGCAAAAAAGGCTCTACCCAAAAGGTAAAGCAGGTGGTGGAGCGGCTGAAAGATAGCGATCTGGCGCGCGTGCATGTAACGACGCACCGCCCATGGGGCAGCTACACGGTGCTCGAAGATGAGCGCGGCTATAAGATCAAGCGTATCGTCGTTAAGCCCGGCAAGCGGCTATCGCTGCAGAAGCACTACCATCGCAACGAGCATTGGATCGTCGTTAGCGGCACTGCAACCGTGACTGTGGGCGAGCGAAATTTCTTGCTGCGCGAGAATGAATCTACGTTCATTAGGATGGGCGAAGTTCATCGCCTCGCAAATGAAGGTAAAATCCCCGTCGTGCTAATCGAAGCTCAAGTCGGCAGTTATACCGGCGAGGATGATATCGTGCGCCTGGAAGATGATTTTAATAGGAGTTAGGATGAAAAAACAGATTTGCACCGTAATTCTTTTAACCGTTGATATTTTGGCAATATGGTTTTCTTTCGGTATGGCGGCATTTTTTTGTGGTGATTTAATATCGCTAGAAGTATTTAAGTATCAAAATTTTATGCCTTCTTGCGTTATAATGATTTTTTTATTTTTTTATCACGGGATTTATACTAGGAGGTATGATTTTTGGCATGAGACCGCTATAATAGTAAAAAGCTGCTTTTTCGGGCTTTTACTTAATTTGTCTATATTGGTGCTTATAAAAACAAATCATGATTTCTTGCAAGTAAGTATTGTTTTGGCATTTATTTTTTTAATGTTTCTGTTACCGGTCTTAAAATTCTTTATAAAAAAAATATTATTTAAATTTGGGATTTGGAATAAAAAGGCTAAAATTTTAGGCGAAACCGACGAATTTGAATTAGAGATACTTAATAATAGATATTTGGGATACGTTCGCGCAAAAGGAAAAGATTACGATACGCTTTTTATAGGCGGTAGCAGGCTAAGCGTTAAAAACTTAAACGAACTCATAGAGCAAAATATCAAGGAAAATAAAGAGATTTTATTCACGCCCGTTCTTAGAGGTTACGATTTTACGCAAGCTCATATATATAACATGTTTAACTCTCGTACAAATTTATTTGCCATACAAAACTCGCTTCAAAATAAATTTAATGTAATGCTAAAAAGGGCGTTAGATATATCGCTGATACTTCTCGCTTCTCCTTTTTTGATTGTTGTATTTGGTATAATTATGCTTATTATGAAAATAGATGAGCCAAGAGGCAGTATATTCTTTTCGCAATCTAGACTTGGGCTTAACGGCAATGAATTTAGGTGTTATAAATTTCGTTCAATGTGTGTAAATCAGGACTTTATGGTGGAATGGTTAAAGAATAATCCTGACGAAGAGAAATATTATAGGATATTTAAAAAGTATAAAAATGATCCTAGAATAACGCAAATAGGTAGAATTTTAAGAAAAACTTCACTTGATGAGTTGCCGCAGATTTTGAATGTTTTAAGGGGAGAAATGAGTATAGTAGGACCAAGACCTTATCTTCCTTATGAGGCAGTTGATTTTAAAGATCAAATAGATCTTGTTTTGGCTGTTAAGCCTGGTATCACCGGTATATGGCAAGTAAGCGGACGCAGCGATGTGGATTTTGCCACAAGGACACAGATGGATGCGTGGTATATGAAAAACTGGTGCATCTGGAACGATATCGTGATAATCATAAAGACCTTTAAGGTTGTTTTAATGCGTAAAGGCGCAAGCTAATTTCATTAAAAAGGAAAAAAATGTCAGAACGGAATAATCAAATAATTTGTCAAGATGATGAGATAGATCTATTTGAACTAGGCAAAAAAGCGTGGGGGTATAAAAAATATATCTTTTTAACTACCGGTGCGGCTTCGTTGGCGGCCGGATTGTACGCTTTCGTAGCTATGCCGCTATATAAGGCTACGGCTTTAGTTGAGACTGGTTACTACAAGAATGATAACGGCGAAGAAATATTAATAGCAAATACCGCCGATAATGTACAAAAGTTAACAATAAAGTATATCGACCTACTAAAAGGCGTCGAAGGACTTGACTATAAAGTAGAAAATATATCGGAGGTAAAAAATAATAAAAAGTTTTTTGACATAGAGGTCGTCGCAAAGAGTAACGATACGGCCGTAAAACAGATAAATAAAATGGTAGAAGATTTGGCTAGCGAGCATCAAAATGCTATAAACGCATATATCGAATTTAAAAAGGTTCAGCTTGCAAACATAGAACGTCAGATAAATTTCTTAAAAAACAACGTCATAGTGGAAAAGCAACAGCAGATAGAATATATAAAATCAACGCAGATACCTCGTATGGATAGACAAATAGCATATATGAAAGACGCTACCATACCTGTTGCACGGCGCGAAATATCGGCAATAGACGATATAAGTATTCCGTCGGTGCGAAAGAATATAGAGTTAAATACGCAAAGATTAAAAAAATATGAAGCAGAGCTAGAAAAACTTCGCACCAACAAAAATATGGGTGCGTCTGAAAATATTATACTTCGCCAAATGATGGAACAAGGTCTTTATAATCAAATTTCGAATTTGGAGCAGAGCATAATATCTCTTGAACAGCAAAAAGAAGTATTGGTAACAAAAACCAAGCCGGATTCTCAAGATAGACTTGATAGACTAACGAATGTTGAGCTAGAAAATATGCAAGCGGAAAAGGATACCTTAGTTAATGATAAATTGCCGTCTTTGCAAAGAGAATTAGTAAATTTACAAACCGAGGAATTAAATAAGCTTTTAGATCAAAGATCTCTCGTAGAGCTTGCATTAAAGCCATATAATTACCAAAATACGCAGATAGTTTCCGATATAGTTATCTCAAATAAGCCCGTTAAACCTAAAAAGGCGATCATAATTGCGATCGCATTTTTGTCTAGTTTGATGCTGTCCGTATTCGGGGTTTTGGTTTACGATTCAATAAAAAATAGAATTAATAAAGATAAACGGGAGGGTTAAGTACCCTCCAAATTTTTATAGTTTGCCGCCTTCAACGACAAGTGACTCTGGATTGACGCTATCACCATAGATTGGTTTTAGTGTAGCATTATAGTCTTTGTGGAAGAAATTTTCTTTGCCTAACTCAATGATCTCATTGTTTAGCCAGTCAAGTAAAACTTTGTTGCCTTTTTTAACAGCTGGTGCTATCACATCCACATCACCAAGTGCCTCAACGCCTACAACAAAGCCAGGAGTCTCTTTCGCCCAGGCAAAAAGTAGTGCGTTATCATGTGCTAGTGCAGCACCTCTTTTATCAACCAAAGCCGCAAATGTTTCAGTATTTTGGTCGTATTTTGCAAGCTTAATGTCAGGATAATTTTTTGTAAAAAACGCGTCTGCGGTTGTGCCCTTATTTACGATTAGGGTTTTGTCTTTTAGCTCATCAATGCTCTTTATCACCGCAGCTTCAGGGCTTACGATGCCAAGCGAAACCTTCATGTATGGAAGCGCAAAATCAACAACTTGTGCACGCTCAGGTGTTTTTGTAAAATTTGCAAGCGTGATATCTACTTTATCAGCTACTAAAACTTCAACTCTGCCAGCAGCCTCGACTAGCTCAAATTTTACCTTGCTCTCATCGCCTAGTAGGTCTTTTGCGATACGTTTTGCAAAGTAAATATCATAGCCTTGGTTTTTGCCGTCTTTATCGACATAGCCAAATGGTGGTTTGTCGCTGAAAACGCCAATTCTTACAAATCCGCGCTCTTTGATCTTTGCGATCGCATCAGCTTCGTTTGAAGCAGCTTTTGCCGTGTCGGCACCTTTGTCATTACCACAACCCGTTAGAAAGACGGTAGCGATTAATGCTAATAAGAAAAATTTAAATTTTCTCACTCTTTCTCCTTGTAAAAAAGTTAAATAAATAAGAGCGTTAAAATTTCGCTCTAAACGCATTTTGAAAAAACGGCAAATTATCTCTTATTTTTTCTAAAACGAGAATAAATTTAGAAATTTCTTCGCGCGATCGCTCTTTGGGTTGGTAAAAAATTCCTCTGGTTCGCTGATCTCCACGATCGCTCCAGCGTCCATAAATACGATCTTGTTTGCAACCGCTCTTGCAAAGCTCATTTCATGGGTGACTATTAGCATCGTCATGCCATCTTTGGCTAAATTTAGTATCACATCAAGCACTTCTCTAACGATCTCTGGATCAAGCGCAGCCGTAACCTCGTCAAATAGCATAATTTCAGGGTTTAAACAAAGGCTTCTTACTATTGCTATACGCTGCTTTTGACCGCCACTTAACTCCTTTGGGTAGGCAAATTTCTTATCAAGTAGTCCAACTTTGTTTAACCACATATCAGCGGTTTTTTCAGCCTCGACCCTATCTCTTTTTTGCACCTTCAAAGGTCCAAGAAGGACGTTGTCTATGACGTTCATATGATCAAATAGCTCATAACTTTGAAAGACCATGCCGACTTTTTGGCGGATCCTTTGCCAATCATTAAATTTAGCATCAATTACTTCGCCATCGATTATTATCTCACCGCTTGCGATACTCTCAAGGCCGTTTATGCACCTAAGAGTTGTGCTTTTGCCACAGCCTGATGGGCCAAGAAGCACGACCACTTCACCGCTTTTTACCTCTAAATTTATATCCTTTAAGGCGTGAAGCTCTCCATAAAATTTATTTATTTTTTTAAGTTCCAAGATGTTTTCGCTCATTTTAACTCCATTTTTCTTCTAGTTTTTTTGATAGTTTTGAGACTGGATAACAGATCACAAAATATAAAAAGAATATGAGCGTGTATATCCAAAATGGCGCCATAGGATTTGTAAATACATTTCGCTCGATGATCTGCTGACCGACCTTGACTACCTCTACAACGCCAATTAGCACGACTATAGAGGTCGTTTTTATCATACGGCTTAGTAAATTTACAGCCCCAGGCACTAGCCTTCTCGTGGCTAGTGGGATGATGACGTGAGAGTAAATTTGAAATTTACTAAGCCCAAGTGAGGCGGCTGATTCAAATTGATGTTTTGGTATTGATGTTATTGCGCCACGCACGATGTCCATCATCTCAAAAATTCCCCACAAGCTAAAGACGATGAGTGAGGCTGTAAATGCTGAAATGTGAATATCAAACGCCTTGCTGACACCAAAATAAAATAAAAATAGCCAAACGATCTGAGGCATTATACGGACGATTTCTAGGCAAATTTTTAAAATAAAATAGATAAATTTATTTTTCATGCTCATAAGTACGCCAAACACTAAACCACCGATTATAGAGATAAAAATAGAGATAAATGAAATTTCTGTGCTAACGACTAGACCTTCAAAGAGCCTTAGTAAATTTTGCGTGTCAAATAAAATACTAACTCCTTGCATTTCTCACCCTTTTTTCGACATAGCTAAGCACCAGCGAGACTGGCAAAATGATGATGAGATAGCTAATAACCAGCATAAAAAGCGCTTCGTCTGTTTTGTAATAAAGCCCAATGAGATCCTTTGCGACGTAAACTAGATCAGCAAGAGCTACGATACTAACGATGCTTGTTTCTTTTAGTAAAAAGATAATATTTGCACTAATGCTTGGCACCGCTACGCTAAATGCTTGAGGCAAGATAACATATCTTAACAGCTGATTTTTACTAAGTGCGATGCTAAGACCTGCTTCTATTTGCGACTTTCTAACCGCCTCAAAACCAAGTCTAAAACTCTCACTCATGTAACTACCGCCAAGAAAGCTAAGACCAGCGACCGCACAGGCAAAGCCGCTCATCGACACTCCAAGCTTTGGCAAGCCATAATATAAAAAGAAAAGCTGTATAAGAAGCGGCGTATTTCTTGAGAGCTCGACGTAGCAGTCAATCACTTTTGATAGAAATTTTAGCTTGTAAAATTTCATAGCCATACAAAAAATACCGATCAAAATAGAAAAAATGATCCCTAAAAAGGCAATCTCACAGGTAAGCACTCCGGCCTTAACATAAAGCGGATAAAATTTCTCAATAAACTCAAAATCCATAAAACTTTAATCCAATCTGAAAAATGGAGTTATTTTATCTTATAATCATAAATTTAAAACTAATTAGATATGATCTTGCTTTAAATTTAAGCTTGCAAAAAGGATAAAATTTGATCGATCTTTTTCAGATCATCGGCTTTTTAGGGATGATTTGCATCGTGATGGGCTACTTTTTACTTCAGATCGGCCGCCTAAATAGCCGCGATCTAGCCTATCAGATAATAAATTTAGTAGGTGCGGTGCTACTTATCATCTCGCTTTTTGTGCACTTTAACCTTGGCTCATTTTTGATAGAGGTTTTTTGGATATTCATTACGATTTATGGAATTTATAAAATTTATAAGGAGAGAGCGTGAGAGCTTACGCAGAGTGGGAAGAGCAGGAGCTTTTGTTTTTATCGCTGCCACATAGTAAGAGCGACTGGGAACCTTATTTAGAGGAGATTTTGGCGAGCTATGAGGAGCTAGTGGCTGCTATTACGCCCTTTGAAAAGGTGGTGCTCATTTGCCCTGATGAGGCAAATTTTGATAGATTTAAGAAATTTAAAAATGTAGAGTTTGTTAAGCTTGATACTGACGATACTTGGATCAGAGACTACGGCATGATCGACGTTTGCGATGGCTCTGGCGTAAAGAGCTATGACTTTAAATTTAACGCTTGGGGTGGTAAATTTAAGAGCTCAAAAGATGATGCAATAAATTTGGAGCTAGCTAAAATTTACAAGACCAAGCTTGAGCCAGTTGATATGATACTAGAGGGTGGAAGTGTCGAGTTTAATGGAGATGGCGTGCTTTTAACCACCTCAAAATGCTTGCTAAATGAAAATAGAAACAAAGCACTTAGCAAAGAGCAGATCGAAGAAAAACTAAAAAATTTATTTGGCTTAAAACGTATCATCTGGCTTGAAAATGGCTTTATAAGAGGCGATGACACAGATAGTCACATCGACACTTTAGCGCGCTTTATCACGCCTGATACTATCGCTTACGCAGCTTGCGATGACAAGAGTGATGAACACTTTGATGAGCTAAAAAGGATGGAGGATGAGCTTAAAAAAACTGGCTTTAAGCTGCTTGCTCTGCCGCTTCCTAAGCCTAAATTTTATGATGGCAAAAGGCTTGGCTGCACCTATGCAAACTTTATCTTTATAAATGGTGCGCTAATCGTGCCAACATATAACGACGAAAACGATGAAAAGGTGCTAAATTTACTAGCCCGTGCGCTTCCAGATAGAAAGATCATCGGTGTAAATTCGTTAGTTTCTGTCCGTCAAAATGGCTCGCTTCACTGCTCAAGCCAAAATAGATACAAAAGGTCTTAGTCTTGTCAAGTCCGTTTGATTATGAGTTTAACCGTATAAATAAGCAGGAGTGCACGCAGGGCGAAAATAAGGCTGTTATCGCAGCTGGAGCTTGCGCTTTTTTACTCGCACTTGTGAAATTTACAGCGGGGCTTTTTAGTGGTTCGGTCGCTGTGCTTGGCTCGGCGATTGACTCGATGCTTGATTTTATTGTCTCGCTTTTAAATTTATTTGCGCTTAGAAAGTCAAGAAAGCAAGCTGATGAGAGATTTAACTTTGGCTATACAAAGCTAGAGGCGTTAGCAGCGCTATTTGAGTGCGTCATCATCGTCGTGGCTGCTGGATATATATTTTATGAGAGCGTTAAGAAATTTAGCGAGCCAAATTTAGAGATAGACCTTGGCTTGAGCCTTGGTGTGATGGTATTTTCGGTAGTTGTGACGCTATGCTTGGTGTTATTTTTAAACCAAATTTCTAAAAAAAGTGGCAATCTTATCATAAAAGCAGACGCGCTACACTATAAGATTGATCTTTTTAGTAACCTTGCAGTCATCATCTCACTACTTATCATTAAATTTAGCGGATTTGTTATGATAGATGCGATCTTTGGTATCGTTATAAGCGGCTACATCGCTCAAAGTGCGATAAATTTAGGTAAAGACGCCTTTGGTATCTTGCTAGATCACGCAGCAAGCCCTGAGGTCACAGATGAGATCATCAAGATGATAAAGGCAAAGCAGAGAATTTCAGACTTTCACTATCTAAACACAAGACAGAGCGCAAATACCATATTTTTAACGCTGCATTTAGTTTTTGACAAAGATATCTCACTTTACGATGCGCACGAGGTGGCCGACTCACTTGAAGCCGAGATAAGGGAGAAATTTAGGGAATTTTCGTGGCAGATAACCACGCATTTAGACCCATACAACGACAAAGAAGGAAAAAGAGATGAAAGTAGCACTACTTCAACAAGAATTTAAAGGCACAAAAGAGGCAACCATCGCAAAGACTCTTGAGCTAATCGCTGAGGCAAAAAAGGGAGGCGCTGATCTAGTCGTCTGCCAAGAGCTGCACCAGACGCAGTACTTTTGCCAAAGCGAGGATACAAATTTCTTTGATCATGCAAATGAGTGGCAAGAAGATGTTGCTTTTTGGGGCAAGGTAGCAAAAGAAAATGGCGTAGTTTTAGTCACTTCTCTCTTTGAAAAGAGGGCTGACGGACTTTATCACAACACCGCTTTTGTCTTTGAGCGTGATGGAAGTGTCGCTGGCAAATACCGAAAAATGCACATCCCTGATGACCCTGGATTTTACGAGAAATTTTACTTCACGCCTGGCGATATCGGCTTTGAGCCTATTGAAACTAGCCTTGGTAAGCTTGGCGTTTTGGTCTGCTGGGATCAGTGGTATCCAGAGGCAGCAAGGCTAATGGCGCTAAAAGGGGCAAAAATTCTCATCTATCCAACGGCCATTGGCTGGTTTGAGGGCGATATCGAGGATGAAAAATCAAGACAGCTTGAAGCGTGGGTGGCAGTGCAAAGAGGCCACAGCGTGGCAAATGGCCTGCCAGTGGTCGCAGTAAATCGCGTGGGTTTTGAAAAAGATGATAGTGGCGTGATGGATGGGATTAAGTTTTGGGGAAATAGTTTTGTTTTTGGGCCACAAGGCGAGCAGCTTTTCCGCGCAGATAGCCATAGTGAGCAGTGCAAGATCGTTGAGATAGACATGAAAAGAAGCGAAGAAGTACGTAGAATTTGGCCATTTTTAAGAGACCGCAGGATAGATGCCTACGCAAATATCACAAAGAGATTTATCGACTAAATTTAGAGCTAGAATTTCTAGCTCTTTTAAAATGTAAATTTCTTATCCACTATGCGGACTATCCTGCCGCCAAGCCTTTTTGCCTGCTCTTCGTTGTGTGTGGTGATGATGATCGTATATCTTTGCGACAAGCTTTTTAAAAGCTCCTCTATAATCAAGACATTTTTCATATCAAGCGACGAGCAAGGCTCATCAAGCATGAGCACTTCAGGCTTTGTAGTTAGCATCCTTGCGATGCAAAGTCTTTGCTTTTGACCTCCGGAAAGTTTGCTAGCTGGCATATCTAGGTTACTTATCTCATCTAGCAAATTTACGCTTTTAAGCAGCTCCTCTACTCTTTTTTGTTTGTCTTTTATGCTGCCTTCATAAAATTCCATTGCATAGGTCAAATTTCTTTCTACACTAAAAGGAAAGAGGGTGGAGTCTTGAAAGAGTATGGCTAGCTTTCGTCTTAGCCAAATTTCGCCCTTATCTTTGATATTTTCGCCTTTAAATAGGATCTCTCCGCTATATCTGCCGCCTTTTTGCTCTAAAAAGCCATTTAGCGCTGAAAGAAATGTCGATTTACCACATCCTGAGCTACCCATTAGGCAGATGATCTCGTTTTCGGCGACGCTTAAATTTAGATCTTTTAAAATTTCATTCTCTTGGTAAAAGATACTAAGATCTTTTATGTTTAAAATATCTGGCAATTTTCTCTCCTATATCAAATAAAACTACGGCTGAAAGCAGGTGCAAAATGATCAGTATAAAAATGAGCACAAGTGCCGTGGCGTAGGCATTTTGTGTTGCGACTGACTGGCTTAGTAGCATGTGCAGGTGAAAAGGCAGTGCCATAACTGGCGAGAGCAGGCCTTCTGCCTTTGCCATGAAAACGACTCCAGTTAAAAGTAGCGGCGCGGTGGCTCCTATGGCGTAGCTACCAGCAAGTATTAAAATAGATATTATATTTTTCCTAATAGTTGGCAAAACTAGCTTTCTAGCCATGAAATTTTTATCAACACCAAGCGCGAAGCTATCTCTTAATATCTTTTCATCGATCTGCGAGATCACCTTTTCAACGCTTACTTCAACAAATGGAAAGACCATCAAAGCAAGCGTAATGCTAGCTGTTAGCAGGCTTTTAGGGATATCAAGACTAACGATAAAAAGCCCATAAACAAACATCCCAAGCAATATAGAGGGTATGGAGGCCATCGTTTGGATGATAAATTTAAGCCCAAGTTTGATTGTGCTAGAAGTGCAGTAAATTTGCCTATAAATGGCGCAGCTAACGCCAAGAAGCGCTGAAAATATCATCGAGAGTATCATTAGCAAAAATGAGCCTATGATAGCGTCTCTTATGCCACCACTCTCACCTAAATTTAAACCTTGCGGGTTTTTAGTTAGAAAGTCTAAATTTATCTGAGAGATGCCATTTGCAAATATAAAATAAAATATCCAAAATATCACTGCAATAACGATAAAAACGCAAAGATAAGCGTAAAATTTGACTAGATGATCTTTAAAAGCGTTCATTGTTTTTCTCAAATTTAAATATAAAAATATTTAGCATAAAGATAAAAACAAGCAGGATAAATCCACTTGCAATAAGAGCGTGATAGTGCAGACTGCCAGCTTCACTCATGCCCATTTCAAGGGCTATTAGAGATGGTATGGTCTGAGCTTTTGAGAGTAGGTGCGGAAAAAGCGGTGTGTTGCCTATGACCATCATCACAGCCATCGTCTCTCCAGCAGCCCTTGAAAATGCGAGTATAAAGCCTGAAATACTAGCTTTTATAGATTTTCTTAAAATTATTTTTCTTATAAAATATCCAGTGCTTACGCCAAGCGCGTCTGAGTTTGTTTTGAAATTTTGCTTTAGCAGATCAACACTTTGGAGCAAGTGCGAAGTAAAAAGGGGCAGTATCATGACGCTAAGTATGAGGCTAGCCGCCAAAACTGACTCGCCAGCGGACATTTTTAGCCCTGACTCTAAAATTTTTACAACTGTGTAAAGTGCGAAAAATCCATATATGATAGAGGGTATGCCAGCTAGTATCCGTATCATCCAGTCTAGCACATGCCTAAGCCATGCGCTCGCAAAAAAGCAGATAAAAATAGTAACGCCAAGTGAGATAAAAAATGAAAATATGCAAGCTAAAAACGCAACTGCAAAATTTGCGACTAGGATATTAAATAGTCCAAAGCTAAAAGGCTCTGCGCTAACGTCCCAGTCGCCATTTAGTAAGAAGTCAAAAATGCTTACTTTTGCAAAAAAACTCGTGGAATTTAGCAGTAAAAATCCCACGAGTAAAAGCAAAAGCATGGCGGATAAAAGTGTAAAAAGATATATCGCGCCTTTAAAAATTTGCCCTGTCATTAGACTATTTTACTGGTATAAATCCCATTTTTTCGATAGTCTTTTGACCTTCGGCTGAATTTAGCACGTCAACAAAAATTTGCTCGCTCTTGCTTAGATCGCCACTTTTTACGATGATGAGCGGACGAGAGATGTAGTATTTGCCATCAACTATGTTTTTAACGGTTGGCTCCACACCGTCAACGTTTAGCGGTATTAGCTTGCCTTTGTTTTGGTTTGTGATACCAAAAGATGCGTAGCCAATAGCATTTTTATTTTCGATGATTTTTGAGACAAGTGCGCCCATGGAAGGTGATTGGATGACGTTTTTACTAACTTTGACATCTTTCATGATCTTTTTTTGAAATACCTCGTGAGCACCGCCACCAAGATCTCTTGTAACTACGACTATTTCGTCATTTGGTAGGGACTTGTCAAGGTCGCTCCACTTTTTGTACTCGCCTGAGAAAATTTTGATGATCTCATCTTTGTTTAAATTTCCGCCTTTTAGCTTTATCACCTCATTTTCTGGGTTTACAGCCACACAAAGTGCGTCTATGCCAAGTGTATAGGCTTTCATATCTTTGATCTTTGCTTTTTCACTATCTTTTATGTCGCGAGCTAGCATGCCAAAGTCAGCGACATGATCAAGCACGGCTTTTACACCAGCGCCAGAGCCACCAGCTGAGACAAAGATGGTGATATTTTTGTTTGGCAAAGAGCTATCAACTTTGTCCCAAGTCTCGTATTTTTCAATAAAGTCGGTTGAAATTTTAGCAATGACTGGGGCCAGAGTAGATGAGCCACTAAAGCTAACTTGCGTTTTTTCGTCCGCACCAGAAGCGAAATTTAGAGATAAAAGCAGCATTGAAGCGGCCAACATAAGTGATTTTTTCATGAATTCCTCCATAAATAAATTTTTGATTGTTATTAACATTTATAAAAGCTATTGATTAGTTGTAAATTTGCAACAGTTTTTCTAAAACTTAGAACTGCGGTGGATTATACAATAAAAAATGATATTTAAATAGCCGGTTTATCAAATTTATTTTGGCTGATAAAGAAATATAAATTTAATCTTAAGAAAATATTTTTTTAAGTCTTGATTGTGTAGAATGGTTGCAACTTTACTAAAACGGCATGAAAATATCATATTAAATAAGGCAAAAAGCTAAATTTATAGAATAAAATAGCCTTAAATTTCTTGAAAGGATCTTAGATGAAAACTACTTCTTTGGCACTTGCTGGCTTGCTTTTAGCAACAACTCTTTCGGCAAAAGAATTTATCAGTATCGGTACTGGCGGCATGACAGGTACTTATTATCCGATAGGTGGAGCGATTTGCCGTTTAGCAAACAAAAATACTAATGTAAAATGCTCAGTCCAATCAACTGGCGGCTCAGTCTATAACGTGAATAACGTCCTCAAAAAAGAGCTTACATTTGGCTTCGTTCAAAGTGACGTTGTCTATGATAAATTTAACGGCACTGGCAAATTTGACGGAGCAAAAGATGAAAATTTACGCTCAGTAGTTGCTATCTATCCAGAACTTCTTGCATTTGTTGTAGCAAAAGATAGCGGTCTTACAAGTGATCTTGCTTCATTTGCAGGTAAAAAATATAACGTCGGAAACCCAGGCAGTGGCAACGAAGTGAGCACGCTTGAAGTCTTTAAAGCAAAAGGCTTTGACGTTTCAAAACTAGGCTACCGTGGCGTTTTAACAGTTGGTGAATGCCCACACGCACTAAAAGATAAAAAGATAGACGGATATAGCTTTGTCGTCGGTCACCCAACTGCAAATATTACTGATGCTGCGACATCTTTGCCGATCGATATCCTAAATATCGAAGGTAGCGAGATTGATAATCTTCTTAAAGAGAAGCCATACTTTGCAAAAGGTGTGATCCCAAAAGGCTCATATGACGGCGTTGATCACGATGTAAATACTATCGGTGTAAAAGCTGTTTTGGTAACTAATAAAGATACAAAAGATGAGGCTGTAAAAGCTGTGATAAAAGCTATTTTAGACAACTTTGATGAGTACAAAACTCTTCACCCAGCGCTAAAATCAGTAAACAAAGAAGATCTTGTTCAAGGTCTTTCAGCTCCGCTTCACCCAGCTGCAGAGGCTGCATTTAAAGAGGCTGGTATCTTAAAATAATCCATTTCCAGGGGCTTTTGCCTCTGGATAAAATTTAAATATACAAATTCTTGTAAATTTATATATTTAAATTTTAAAGGAGAGAGATGAACGAAGTCAAAGACAACGAAGAACAATTTGTCGAAGTAAAAACAAGGGAGATAAATAGCAATTTTTACAACTATTTCATTGCGATCGTATGCTTTTCTTGGTCAGTTTTTCAGCTTTATATAGCTTATTTTCCACTAAATACCAACATTTCGCGCTCGATACACTTAGCCTTTGCGGTTGGTCTTGTATTTTTGCTTTATCCAGTCACTTTTCATAAAAAAGCACATTCTAGTTTGCCTTTTTACGATCTAGTCTTTTGTGTGGTAGGCGTTGTTGCTGTGCTTTATCCGGCGGTTTATTTTTATGAACTAGCTGATAGGACAGGGGACTACATCACGCAAGATATCGTCATATCGTTTTTAGCGATCATTGTCTTGCTTGAGGCTGGCAGGCGCGTAATGGGGCCAGCACTTCCAATTATTTGTATATTATTTTTGATATATGATCACTTTGGCCCTTATATGCCAGACATCATTGCTCATCAAGGTGCCAGCTTTGAAAAGATCGCAGGTCATATGTTTTTGACAACTGAGGGCATCTTTGGTGTGCCTATCGGAGTTAGCGTTAGTTTTATCTATCTCTTTGTACTTTTTGGCTCGTTGCTTGAGAGGGCAGGAGCTGGGCAATATTTCATAAATTTAGCTTTCTCTCTTCTTGGCAAATATAGAGGCGGTCCAGCTAAGGCTTCAGTCATCGCAAGTGGCCTAACAGGCATGGTTTCAGGCAGCTCCACAGCAAATGTTGTAACAGTTGGCACATTTACCATACCACTTATGAAAAAAGCCGGTCTTTCACGCACAAAAGCTGGAGCCATCGAGGTTGCAGCTGGTGTAAATGGTCAGCTTATGCCTCCGATCATGGGCGCAGCTGCCTTTATCATCGCTGAGTTTTTAGGCATGACATATACAAATGTCATGATGGCGGCGGTAATTCCGGCTTTTGCTTGCTATTTGTCACTATTTTTTATCGTTCATTTAGAGAGTGTGAAGCTTGGCTTAAAAGGTATAAATCAAAGCGAATTTCACTCAAGATTTAAAATTTTTGTGAGCGGACTTCACTATATAACTCCGATTTTGATTTTGCTTTATACACTATTAATCGCAAAAGAGTCAGCCATTGCTGCAGCATTTAATGCGATTGGATTTTTATTTTTAATAATGATCTTTCAAGAGCCAGTTAAAAAACTAGCAAGTGGCGAAAAAGTTGGAATAAATGATGTGTTAATAGGCTTTGAAGATATATTTTGGGCGATGGTTGCAGCCGCAAAAAGTATGACAACGATCGCTATAGCAACCGCACTTGCAGGTATTATCGTGGGCTCTATCTCTTTAACTGGCCTTGGCCAAGTACTTTCAGATTTAGTTGAGTTACTTGCTGGTGATAATATAGTTATGATATTGCTTCTTACTGCGATGATGTCACTTATACTAGGAATGGGCCTTCCAACGACGGCAAACTACATCGTAGTTTCAAGCCTTGTGGCACCTGTTATTTTATTTTTAGCGCACAAAAATGGCTTTTTGATCCCAGCCATTGCTGTGCATCTTTTTGTCTTTTACTTTGGAATTTTAGCTGATGATACGCCACCAGTTGGTATCGCAGCTTATGCAGCAGCTGGTATCGCCAAAGCAAATCCTATAACAGTTGGTGTTCAAGGATTCTTTTATGATCTAAGAACGGCGATCTTGCCATTTGCCTTTTTCTTTAACAATAAACTTATGCTAATAGAAAGCGTAAATGAGGGCGACCCGCTTGATTCAAAAGGAATAGTCTGGATGAGCAATCCACTTGAAATTTTACTTGTCTTTGGTATGGCGATCGTGGGAATGTTTGCATTTTCAAGCTTACTTCAAGGTTACTATGTCACAAAGCTTAGAATTTGGGAACGTATTCTTTTGATTCCAGTTGTGCCACTAGCTCTTGTGCCAAATATATGTGTGAAATTTAATCTTATACCAAACGAATACACTGCTTATATCGTAGCTGCTGTACTTTATGGATTTGTTTTTATGACTCAATGGGGCATTAAAGACAAACCACTTGATCAAATAAAAATAATCTAATCTTAGGCAAGAATGCTCTTGCCTAAATTTCTAATATAAATTTTTTAGACTACCTTTATACTTTGAGTAATTTCTATTTAAAATAAGTGTTTTTTTAGGATTTTTTTGTTTAAGGATATTGGTGTAATAAATTAAATTAAGAAATTTTTAGGCTCGTAAGCCTAAAAATTATAGTTGTTTTGAGCGTCTTAGATCGCCTGCAAATTCGCAAGACATCTTATCGCCTAATTCGCAGCCTTTTACTAAAAATTCATAAGCTTTTTTAAATTCTTTAGCTTCTATCAAGATAGAACCTACCATCTCGCAAGAATATCCATCATTCTTCTCACAAGCTTTATTAAAAAGCTCTCTTGCTTTTTGTGGCTCAGTATTTAGATAAAGTCCACCAGCTGCCGAGCAACCTTCAACCTCACCAGCTTCGCAAGCTTTGTTATAGTACTCCAAGGCCTTGCTTGGATTAGGTAGGGCTGTTTTTCCTAGTTGGTAAATCGCTCCAACTTTTACGCAAGATTTTACGTCATTTGCCAAACATCCTGCTTCAAATTTAGCCAAAGCTTCTTTAAAATTTGAACCAGCATACGCTTTTAAGCCATCTTCAAAATTGCCTGCGAAAGCACAAGCAGCTAAAAGCGAAACAAGAATCATTTTTTTCATTTAAATTTCCTTTTGTAAAATTTCTCGCAATTTTATCATATTAAATTTACACTTACTTGATGAAAAATAATTACGCTTTTAAAATTTGCTCTTGCTTTCTATAATCAGGTATGATTTTTTCTATAAAATCGTAAAAGCTTTTTTGATGATGCGGATAGAGTAGGTGTGTTAGCTCGTGAAGAACGACGTAGCGCACGGCTGAGAGTGGCTTTTCTATGAGTCTTAGGCTTAAGTTTATGTAGCCTTTTTTGTGATTGCAGCTGCCCCAGCGAGTTTTGCTATTTCGTATGACGATGCGCTTGATTGGTTTGTTTATAAAAGGCTGAAAATGGCTCACAAGCTCTAAAAATAGCTCTTTTGCTCTTGTTTTTTTAAAACACTCAAGGCTTTTTAAATTTGGAGTAAAGACAATCTCGCCATCAAAAAATGGCTCTTTAAAATTTTCATCAAATTTTATCTTATAAATTTGTCCAAGAAATTTCATCTCATCATCTTTTGGTAAATTCAAAAGAGCTTTTTTGTATGTATTTTCAAGCCAAATTCTGTGCATCTCAAGAAAGCTAAGAGCCATCTTTTGTGTGCTGTAAAATGGCATAGATAGCGTGATCTTAGCATCCTTGCCAACTCTTAGACGCATGGATTTTACATTTGTTTTAAAATTTATTAAAACGCTTAGCCCATAAAAGTCTAAATTTATGCTCTTTTGCTTTAAACTAGGCGTTTTTCTTGCCATTTTTTGCTTCTCCAACGCCACGTATTTGCAAGGCCTCTTAGCCACTCATCAGCACAAAATCCTATCCAAACGCCGACAATTCCCCAGCCAAGATAGATGCCTAAAAAATATCCAAGTGGCAGTGAAAGCCCCCACATGAAGATAAGGCCAGTCGCAAGAGGAAATTTTGCATCACCGCTTGCACGAAGGGCATTTACGATGACGATATTAAAGGTTCTGCCAGCTTCAAGAAATATCGAAAGTGTAAAAAGTGGCAGCATGATCGCACGTAAATTTTCGTTTAAATTTAGTGCGTCCATGATTTGATGCTTTAGCGCATAAGCTATAAGCACGACTACAAGCGTTATAAAAACTCCAAGTCTTAGCGCCCTAAATGTCCTTGTATAAGCCTCGTTAAACTCGCTTGCTCCAACTAAATGTCCTACAATGACCTCGTTTGCCACGCTGATACTCGCTCCACAAAGCAAAATAAGAAGCGTGATCTGAAAGTAAATGGTCTGCACGCTAAGACTAGCCTCGCCCATGCTTGCCACAAAGCCAAAAGCGACCATGTATTGCGCCATCCAGAGTAAATTTTCGCCTGCGCTTGGAAGGCCGATTGAGAGGATTTTCTTTAAAATTTCAAATGGCACGACAAGTAGCTTTTTAAAGTAAATTTTAACTTTCGCCTTTTGACTTAGCATATAAGCTAGCACAAAAATGCCTACCAGTCTGCCAACAAGTGTCGAGAGAGCGACTCCTTGTAAGCCTAAATTTGGCAGATTAAACCAGCCAAAAAGGGAGATAGCATTGCCTAAAATCGTAATTACGTTCATTAAAACCGAGGTTAGCATTACAGCAGTTGCTAGGTTATAAACACGAAGTACTGCAGCTAGTACCATACCGATGCCGTCAAAAAGTAGGGCAAAGCCAAGGATGTGAAGATATGAGAAGCTATCATTTATAAGCTCTTTTGGCACGTTTAGTAAATTTAAGATGTTGTAGCCAAAGACGTAGATAATGATAGCTGAGAAGATACCAAAGAGTGTATTTGACGTGATACTTGCGTGTATGACGTTTGATGCAAGATCGTTCTTTTTAGCTCCCAGTGCTTGGGCGACGACGACTGAACAGCCAATGCTTAGAAAGTTAAAAATGGTCATAAAAAGATCCATCACTTGATTGCCAGCACCCATGGCACCAACTAGATGCACACTCACTTTTGTCACCATGTAGGTGTTGATGATGAGCGTAATGAAGTGTAAAAACATATCCAAAAATATCGGAACTACGAGTTTTCTCATAGATAAGTTCATTAAATTTTCCTTAATTATTTTAAAATTTTGGCGATTATAGCCAAAATTAGGTTTTAGCTCCCTTTTGATATAATCGCGAGAAATTTAAAATTTGAGAGAAAAATGGCATTAATCGACCTGATAGACGTAAGTAAAAAATTTGGCGCAAATGAGATTTTAAACGCTGTAAATTTTAGTGTAAATGAAAATGAAAAAATAGCGATCATCGGTAAAAATGGCAGCGGTAAAAGCACGCTTATGAAGATCATCTCTGGCGAGATGGCAGCTGATAGTGGCAGACGCATAGTGCAGAGTTTAATAAGCGTCGATATGCTGGCACAAACTCCAAATTTTAACGCAACTTTTACCGTAAGGCAGGCACTAAATAACGAGCTAAAAGAGATATTTGACGCGATAAGCGAGTACGAAAAAAGTGGCATTTTGTTAGCAAATGATCCTGAAAACAAAGAAATTTTAAAAGAGCAAGAGAGACTTTTAAAGTTTATAGAGGCAAAAGATGGCTGGAATATCGAGCATAAGATCGAGCGAATTTTGCAAGAATTTAAGCTAAAAGAGTATGAAAATAGACCCATTTGCTCGCTAAGTGGCGGCGAGATCAGACGCGTGGCACTGGGTGCGCTCATCCTTAAAAAGCCAGATGTGCTGCTACTTGATGAGCCGACAAACCACCTTGATGTTTACATGGTCAAATTTCTTGAAGATATGCTAAAGAGCTCAAATCAAAGTATAGTTTTCATAAGCCACGATAGATATTTTATCGATGCGCTGGCAACCAGTTGCGTTGAGGTCGAGGATGCGGGCTTAAAAAATTTCGAAGGCGGATATGCAAACTATCTAACCAAAAAAGAGGAAATTTTAGCAAGCCTTGCAAAGTCGCATGAGACGCTGCTAAAACAGCTAAAGGCTGAAGAGGAGTGGCTAAGAAGAGGCGTAAAAGCTAGGCTAAAGCGAAACGAGGGCAGAAAAGAGCGGGTGCTCGCTATGCGTGAAGAGGCTAAGAAAAATCCAGGTGTGATAAGGCGTGTGAGACTTGAGCTAGAGCGTGCGAGTAAAAATTTCAACCAAACGCAGAGCCAAAACCGCAAAAAAATGCTCTTTGAGTTTAAAAATTTAAGCAAAAGTATAGACGGCAAGGTGCTTTTTGAAAAATTTGACGCAAGGGTCTTGCAGGGCGAGAGGATTGCCATAGTGGGGCGAAATGGTAGCGGCAAAAGCACGCTACTTAAAATTTTGCTAGGACTTGAAAAGCCAAGTAGTGGTGAGATAAAAAGAGGCGAGGTAAGTATTGGCTACTTTGATCAAGCTAGAAATGTCCTTGATGATGATAAGAGTCTAATAGAGACATTTTGCCCAAATGGCGGTGATCACGTGTTAGTTCGTGGTCGAAATATGCACGTATATGGTTATCTTAAAAATTTTCTCTTCCCAAAGGAATTTTTAGATAAAAAGATAGGCGTTTTAAGTGGCGGCGAGAAAAACCGCGTCGCACTTGCACTACTTTTTACTAAAACTTACGATGTGCTGGTACTTGACGAGCCGACAAATGACCTTGATATCGCAACTATCAATATCTTAGAAGACTACTTGCAAAGCTTTGAGGGTGCGATCTTACTAGTAAGTCACGATAGATATTTTGTCGATAAGATGGCAAACAAGCTTTGGGCATTTGAGGGCACAAAGATAAATGTCTTGCATGAAGAGTATAGCGTCTATTTGGAGCTTGAAGATGAGCTAAAAGAGCTTGATAAATTTGAAAAAGAGCTTGCAAATAAACAAAACGAAGCTAAACAAAAGAGCAAAACCGGCATAAAGCTAAGCTACAAACAAACGCAAATTTTAAATACATATCCAGATAAAATTTCGGCCCTTGAAGCAAAAATTTCTGAGCTAAATGAAGGTTTAAGCGATCCAAAAATTTATCAAGAAGTAGGCCTTACTAAGCTTTATGAAGAGCTTGAAAAGGCAAAAGCCCAGCTTGAAAGCCTAGAAAATGAGTATTTTGAAGTTTTAGAGATCGCTGAGGAGCTAGAGTAGCTTGAAAAAGATCGGTAGGATAAGCGCGCTAAATACGAGAGTTGTTAGACAAAATTTAGCCACAAGCATGAGCCTTTTGATAGGTAAAGAGAGATTTAGTGGGGTGTTTTCACCAGAGATAGAAAAATATGAAGTAGGCGATCTAGTCCAGATAAAATATAAAAGAGTTGGGTTTTTAAATAAGATAGATAGCATTAGGCTAATCGCGACAAATAGAGAAAATTCGGACTTATATGAAAGGTTGAAAAATTTATTTTATATGATTATGTTTTTTTGCTTTTCTCTTTTTTTGTTGATGGTGATTTATTATGGGGTTTTGAAGAAATTTAGTATTATTGGAGCTATTTTGGCATTATATGTTGTTTGGCTATTAAATACAGTAGTTAGAGTAGTATATTATCAGTTTTTGATTTTTAGATATTTTATATTTGGATAGGTGTTTTGAAATTTAAATACATGAAAGGTTTGCGGCATGATGAGGTCGCTAAATTTGTTTGAAACGGAGCTAAAATGTTAAAAAAACATCCGCTAATCTCTGTAGTGATCGCCATTGTTGTGATATTTTTTGCTACCTACTTTTTTATCTTTGGGTTAGTTTCTGTTTTAGATGACGACATTGGCGATAGTAAAGAGTTAAATAATAGCTTTTTTTACGTCAAAGATGACAAGGTCTATGCCATGGTACCAAGCGGCGGTAAATTTGAGCTAATAGGCGTGAGGGCCAGCAAATTTAGATACATCGACACTGGCAAATACGACAACAGAAACGTTGGCGCTAGCGATGAGGCGGTATATTGCGGTAACCTCGTGATGAGCGGGCTTGATTCAAATGGCGTTAGAGTGCTTGGTAATGGCTACTTTGGCGATGGCAATGTAACATATTTTTGCGATAGCGTAAGCGAGACAAACTTCGAAATATCCGCACTTAAAGAGTTTTGGGACATCCTCTCACATAAAATGTTTAAAACCCCAAAAGTGCAAACTCATATCTATAAATTTAGAGAGGTTGATAACGTAAATTTAGCAGCGATCTTGGGCTTTGGCTACGCAAGTGACGGAGTAAAGGTCTATCATGAGGGCAAAGAGCTAGATGGCGCAAATGCCAGCAAAATGCGTTATATCGAGCAGGTATCTGGCAGAAAGAGCGTGCATTTTACGACTGATGGGGAAAATGTCTATTATGACAGCACAAAACTAGGGATCAAATTTAGCCCGCAAATGCGTGATATCGGCGAGATATGGCGCATTCACTATCTTTATGAGCCAAATTCTGGCATGGTCTATGCAAACAACCATGAATTTGACCCCAAATTTGCCCCATACGAGCCGCTTTTTGACCTAAAAGATGAGCACGCCTATCACGCTCTTTTTCGCGGTAAAGGCGGTATCTATCACTGGGAGCGAAAGTGGCAGTGGTATAACAGCATAGACGATGGCGAGTTTGTAAGGGACGGCGATGATCCGTTTAAAGGCGAGATAACGCCGCTATATGGCGACGTGATGATAAGTGATGGCAAGACATATTTTTTAAAAACCTATGAAATTTGGCACAACACAAAAAATGACCACAGCCTAAGCTCACGCCACACTTGCATCGTAAGGCTTGATACAAAAGAGCAGTGGCGAAAGATAGGCCTTGTAAGAAATGATGGCTACGGAGCGGTCTATGCAAACGGCGATAAGACCTATTATTTTGATAACGTCGGCTACGGCTGGCATTTTAACAGCAGCGTTTATGATATAAACGACCTTGGCGTGGTTGAAATTCTCACTCGTCCTTATGGCCCAAATGTTGAGAATTTAAAACTAGATGAGATAGTAAAAATGGTAGATCAAGGCGCTATGGTGCCAGCTGAGGGCGAGGTGGTGATCGATGCGATAAGCGACTTTGATGATTACTCGCAAAAATATGCTTACTGGATATTTTTAGCCATTGCATTTATAGTCTCGGTGGTTGGCGCTATTTTTAAAAACAAAAAGCAAAAAAGTGGGCTTAAAAAAAGGGCGGATGATTATAGATAATGAGAAAAATTACTATTAGGTTTGTTTATTTTTTAGTCATCTTGACGCTATTTTTTGTTTTGGCGATGCTTTATCTATGGCATGAGGGCGAGTATCAAAGAAGCTTTGCAAACATTGATAATAGCGAGTTTTACCGCTCGCCAGATGGTAAAATTTACGTTCAAATTTCAGGCAGTGGCAAGTACGAACTAAAAGGCGTCGATGAGGCTAGTTTTAGGGTCTTAAAGCTAAAACACGCATACGACTACTCAAACGTGGCGGCTGATAAAAATCATGTCTATTGCGCTAGAGAAATTTTGCCAGGACTTGATCCAAAAAGTGCCAAAGTGCTTGGTAATGGCTATATAAGTGATGGCAAGATAAGCTATTATTGCGCTACTAGAAGCGAGAAAGAGCCAGGATTTAGCGAATTTAGTGCCATTATGAAAAGTGTCGCTCACGCCTTTATAAAAAGCTACGATGAAAGCTCTTATTTTTACAGGACAAAGCGAGTTGAAAGCACAAATTTAGAGCCTATCTTTGACGCTGGCTTTGCAAGAGACGGAGCTACGCTTTACTACAAGGGCGAAAAGCTTGACGCAGATCCTAGCGAGCTAAGATACATCACGACAGAAAATGGTGCTGCTAGCGGATATTACACAGATAGCAAAAGCTTGTTTATGGGCTTTTATAGGCTTGATGCAAGCTACTCAGATGAGACGCGCCGGATATGCTATGACCCAAAACACGACATAGAATATCTTTTTGAGCCAAAAAGTGGGGCGGTGTTTGCAAATGAGCATAAATTTAGCGCTCAAAATATGCCTTATAGCGCCATTTATAGCGTGGATAATGTGCATTCGTTTTGGCCTCTTTTTGCCAGCAAAGATGGAATTTACTTTTGGGATGGCAGTAAAAATGAGCAGGCTAAAATTTCAGACTACCAGCTAAAAGGCGAGCTAAAAAGGCTATATGCTGACGTTTTTGTAGATGATAGCTCAGCATATTTTTTACAACAAGGCGAAGAGTGGCAGCGCTCAAAGCACGGCAGACACTTGGTGGCGCAAACCGTCTCTTTATATAAATTTGCCCCAAGCTCATCTTGGCGTGAGATAGGACTGGTAAAAGATGGAGAGTATGGCGCGGTCTATGCAAACGGCGATAAGGTCTATTTTTTTAGCAGTATAAAGCCATTTTATGGCATTAGACATAGCGTTTATGAGGTGGCAGATCTTAGCGTCATAGAAATTTTAACAAGGCTGTCTAAAGAGCTTAGCGCAAAAGATATCAGCGATATGATAAAACGCGGCGAGCTAGTGGAGGCAAGCGGCGAAGAGGTCGCAAGGTCGAGGATAGAGTTTGACTCGCCAAAGATTATCTTGTATATCACATTTGGCATCGCTTTTTTCGTCATAGTGCTAACAACTCTTGCAAAACCAAAGAGAGATGAAAGAGACTTGAGATAAATTTCAAAGTGGCTATTTTTGGTGGCTGAAGCTTAAAATTTCATAAAAAATTTAAAGATAAAATTTGACCTATTTACTCTTTTTTGTTAGTTTGAAAAGAAGCTGACATTACAAAAAGGAGGAAAAATGATCAAATTTCAAAGATCAAAATTTAACAATTCAGTATTTATCCCATCGCTTGTTGTTATAGTTTTAATAACAGCATTTGCAGCGATATTTCCAAATTTCTCAAATGAATTTTTTAAGGGTATGCAAGATTATATCTCGGCAAAATTTGGCTGGTTTTACATCCTAGCCGTAGCCGTCATACTTCTTAGCGTCATCATCCTTGGCTTTAGCAAGCTTGGCGAGATCAAGCTAGGAGCCGATCACGTAAAGCCAGAGCACAAAAATATCTCGTGGTTTTCTATGCTTTTTGCCGCTGGCATGGGCATAGGTCTAGTATTTTTTGGTGTGGCTGAGCCGCTTATGCACTATCTAAACCCACCAGTTGGTGACCCGCAAAGCGTCGCTGCAGCAAAGCTTGCGATGAATATCACATTCTTTCACTGGGGCATGGGCGCATGGTCGGTCTATGCTATCGTGGCGCTAATACTTGCTTTTTTCTCGTATAGACACGGCTTGCCACTCACGCTTAGATCGGCGTTTTATCCGATCATCGGCGATAAAATTTACGGCAAGATCGGCAATGCTATCGATACATTTGCCGTTGTGGCGACGCTTTTTGGCGTGGCGACCTCGCTGGGATATGGCGTACTTCAGGTAAATGCGGGTCTTACGCACGTTTTTGGGCTGCCCACCATGCACATCACGCTTTTAATAGTGCTTTGCCTAGCTGCAACCATCTCAGCGGCAAGTGGCGTGGATAAGGGCATCAAAATCTTATCAAACGCAAACATCGCGCTAGCTATATGTTTTATGTTTTTGATACTATTTTTGGGCGATACGACGCAGCTTTTAAAGTCATTTGTGCAAAACAGCGGCGACTACGTCTCTACGCTCATTTCAAACACATTTAACCTCTACGCCTACGAGAAGCAAAATGATAGCTGGCTTGGCGGCTGGACGCTGCTATACTGGTCTTGGTGGCTCTCTTGGTCGCCGTTTGTGGGGCTTTTTATCGCTAAAATTTCAAAAGGCAGAACGATAAGAGAATTTGTCATAGGCGTGCTTTTAGTGCCAACTGGCTTTACTTTTGCTTGGATGAGCTTCTTTGGTAACTCAGCGATCTCGCTCGTGCAAAATGGCTTTAGCCAGCTAGCAACCACGGTAAATTCTGACTCAGCCTCAGCGCTATTTATGTTTTTAGAGAAATTTAGCTTCTCAGGCGTGCTAAGCGTGATCGCAGTCTTTATGATCGTCATATTTTTCGTAACTTCTGCTGACTCTGCAGCGATCGTTATGAACATGCTTTGTTCAAACGGCAAAGACGATACGCCAGTTTGGCAAAAGGTCTTTTGGGGCGTTGCAGTGGGCATCGTAGCGGCATTTTTGATGCTAGCTGGCGGACTTGCCTCGCTTCAAGCGCTTACTATCACCACAGCACTGCCATTTGCGATCGTGCTACTTGGCGCTATTTACGGGCTATTTAAGGCGCTACGTGTGGATCTAACCAAAAAAGAGACAAATAACTTTAGCAACATGCCTCTTAGCGATCTTTCAAAGCCATGGCAAGAGCGCCTAAGTGCGATCATCACGCTTCCAGGCAAGAAAGATGGCAAGAAATTTTTAAACGAAGTCGTGCTAAAAGCTTTTAACGAGCTAAAAGATGAATTTGCCAAAAACGGCCTTGAGGCAAATGTAACAAAAGCTGAAAATTTTGTAAATTTAAATGTCGGGCTTGGCGACGAGATGGACTTTAGATACGGCATATATCTCACCAAAAGCCAGAGCCCGGACTACACTAGAGAGCTTGAGGGCGACGATCTTTATTACAGAGCCGAGGTATATCTAAAAGAGGGCGGTCAAGACTACGACGTGCTTGGCTGGAGCGAGGCCACGCTGATAAACGACGTCATCGAGCAATACCGCAAACATATGCAGTTCTTGCATGTCGTTAGAAGGTAGACTTGACTGAAATTTGCCTGGAATTTGAAAATTTCTAGGCAAATTCTAAATTTTACTCACTCGTTATCGTTTGTTACTGAATTTAAAATCGTGATTTGCTTATAAATTTTAAAATTTAATTGAGTTTTATACACGTGGTGTGAAGCAAGACATAAGTGTCCTTATTTTTTAGAGAAAACAAATTAGAAAATTTAACTTTATTAGTTTGTATTTTTGCTTGTAGCTATGAGATAAATTTGAAATAAAAAAATGCTATTTTTTATTGCGTATCGTTCAAATTCCAGAGCCAAAATGCATTTTCTATAAAATTTAAACTTTGATAGATGTTTTGCTGTATCGTCGTTGTAAAAATTTACAAAATCTCAAGTCTGGTGCTGATATCAGCAACGCCTTTTGAATACATCGCTGACGTTACTATCGCATCAGCATTTGCGTAATCTTTTGCATTTGATAAATTTATACCACCAGCTGCTAGGATAATGGTATTTGGTGAAATCTCATCTCTTAAAGAGAGTACATTTTCGATGAGCTCTGGACTAAATTTATCGCATTGCACAACGTCGCACTTTGCTTTTAAAAGCTTGCTTACTTCGTCTAAATTTTCAGCTTCAACGCATACTTTTCGCTCAGCCATTTTTGCTTTAAACTCTGGCAAATGCGATAAAAATTTATCAAAGCTACCGTAGGCTTTCATGTGGTTTTTAAAAAATAAAATACTATCGCTAAGCCCAAGCCTATGGATGCCACCGCCACCTTCAAGTACTGCTTTTACGCAAAATTTCTTAGCAAATGGAAAGCTCTTTCTGGTTGCTAAAATTTCACATTTTTTATTGACGCACTTTGTGGCATTTACCATTTTGTTTGTATAAGTTGCGATGGCGCTAGCATATTCTAGTGCGACTTGAGCTAGCTTCCAAGCTTTATGCACATCTTCGTAGCTGCCATAAATTTTTATGATCACATCGCCAGCCTTGCAAATTTGAGAATTTTGCAGAAAAATTTCACTCTCACACCCAAGTAGCCTTGCAACACTTGCGGCCACATCAACGCAGCTAACACAAATTTCATCGCGTGAATAAATTTCAAGTGAGGCTTTTTTATCGATATTTTGAAGCGACGTAGTAAGATCAAAGTAAGGTATATCTTCGTTTATATAGCTTAGAATTTCTGCGTCGCTAAGTATCATTTTATGCCTTTTTTGCCTCATTTTTTGCTTTTATTATCATTTTTTTAAAGATTCCATTGTCATAAAGCCCAGCATGATAAAGAGCAAAGCAAGTAAATGCAATGCCTGAAACTGTGTGTAATTTTTTCATACCTCTGCCATTCATGCAAAGTGCCGTTAAGCAAACTGTCGCTAAAGTAACGCCCATACCGACCTTTGCTACCTTTCTGTGAGTATTTATGTCAAGTAGTTTGCCACTTATTTTTGTATCGTTTTTCAAATTCTTCTCCATTTAGTTTTTATTCCAGCAACTTGTATTTTTGATGCCAAGACTTTCTGGGTCAAATTCTGGATTTATCCCAGCTTTTCTTTGAGCTTCGTAGTCTTTGACTGCTATTATCACTACTTTTGAAAGTAAGAATATAGCGATGATGTTAATAGTTGCCATCGCAGCCATTGTGATATCAGCGATATTCCAAGCGAGCTTTAAATTCATTTGAGCACCAATAAATATCATAACGACAGCCGTTATCTTAAATAGCAACGTAAGCTTGTGGTTTTTGGTTAAAAATTTCATATTTGCCTGAGCGTAGTAGTAGTTGCCAATAAGCGAAGTGATGGCAAAAAGTACGACTGCAAGAGTGGTAAAATGAACTCCAAATTCACCAAAATACTCTTTCATTGCAGCTTGAACGAGAGGAAGTGCTGTTAGCACCTCGCCACTTGAGCCAGTTTGCTTCGTAAGATATGCCTGTGAAAATAGCACGATCATACCAGAAGCGATACATATAGTCATGTCTATAAAGACTGCCATTGCTTGAACTAGGCCTTGTTTTACTGGGTGGCTAGTATGTGCTGCGGCTGCTGCGTTTGGAGCTGAGCCCATGCCAGCTTCGTTTGAGAAAAGGCCTCTTTTGATGCCTATTACGATCACGCTGCCGGCAAATCCGCCAAATATCGCTTTAAAATCAAAGGCATTTTCTAAAATCATCTTAACAACATCAGGAATTTCTTTGAAATTTAAAACAATAGCGATAAGTGCTAGCGAGATGTAGGCAAGTGCCATGAAAGGCACGATGTATGAGCTTACTTTGCCGATGATGTGGCTTTTGCTAAAAAACATTACCGCCGCAAATGCCGTAAGAATAAGGCCGATGCCAACAGGTAGGCCGCTTTGTGCAAAGCTAACGTTGCTACCAGCTTTGTCGTAGTAAATTTCAAAGGCCGATGTCATGGTGTAGCTTTGAAGGCCGTTAAAGCCGTACGCGTAGGTGATGATGAGAATCACCGCAAAAAGTGAAGCTAGCCACTTTATGCCAAGGCCATTTTTGATGTAATAAGCTGGACCGCCTTTAAATCCAAAAACGTCTTTTGTCTTATAAATTTGCGCTAACGTACTCTCTATAAAAGCTGAAGCTGATCCTAAAAAAGCCATCAAACACATCCAAAAAAGAGCACCCGGACCGCCCGCGACGATGGCAGCTGAAATTCCAGCGATATTGCCTATACCAACGCGCGAAGCAGTCGAGATCATAAGTGCTTGAAATGGCGTTAAATGGTGCTTATTATACTTGTCCTTTTTTTCTACTAAGACTCTGCAAGCCTCAAAAAACATCCTAAACTGCACAAAACGAGTCAAATAACTAAAATAAATTCCCGTAGCCACAAGAATAATGACTAAAAAATATCCATATAAAAAGTCGTTGGCTACGTCCATTTTGCCGTTTAAAAAATTTAAGAAACTATCAAGCACCATCTACCCTTTCAAATTTATTTTGATTTGAATTTTACGCCCTTCATTGAATTTAATAAAAGCCAAATCGTTGTGCCATTATGAAGCATGGCAGTTGCTATTGGATTTAACATACCAAGTGTTGCAGCACTGAGTATAGCTGTGTTTACACCAACGGTTGAGCGGAAATTTGAGCTAATTAAATCCATTGTTTTATTTGCTAGCTCTTTTACAAGAGCTACGCTCATGATGTCGTCTTTTAAAAGACTTATATCAGCCGTCGCTTTAGCTATATCAGCACCTTTGTGCATACTTATACCCACATTTGCCTTAGTTAGGCTTGGAGCATCATTTATGCCATCTCCCACAAAGGCTACTTTTTTGCCCTCACTCTTTAGCTCTTCGATGATAGCTGCTTTATCTGTTGGTAAGCACTCTGCATAGACTCTATCAAGTCCAAGCTCGCGTGCTACTTCTTCAGCCTTGCTTTTGATGTCGCCGCTTAGCATGACGACCTCTTTTACGCCAAGGCTTCTTAGCTTTTTAACCATATCTTTTGCGTTTTCTCTCATATCATCTTTCATAGCGATGACGCCGACTAGCTCTTTATCATATCCTACGTAGAGTAAGGTTAAGCCGCTATTTAATGCTTTGCTTATTAAAGCTTCATGAGCCTTAAAGCTTATCATCTCGTCATCTTCTAAAAAGTGTCTACTGCCTATAACCACCTCTTTGCCGTGCATCGCAGTTTTTACGCCGTGAGCTACGATAAATTCAACTTCATCGTGATGAATATGGTGAAAACCACGCTTGTTTGCAGCTTCAACTATTGCTTCGGCCACTGGATGAAAGTAGTGCTCCTCGGCACTTGCAGTTAAATTTAATATATCATTTTGAGAAAAGCCTTCTTTAAATGAGTAAATTTCAACTACGCTTAGGCGTCCGTGTGTCAGAGTGCCGGTCTTGTCAAATACAAAAGTATCAACTGAGCTTAAAGCCTCAATCGCCTTTGCGCCTTTTACAAGAATGCCATTTCTGCCTGCTTTTGAGATGCTTGATTTAAAAGCAACTGGTGTAGCAAGCTTTAATGCGCAAGAGTAGTCCGCTTGAAGTACGCTAGCAACACTATTCATATTTTTATTTATAATGTATGAAAGTCCAGCAAGCGAGAGCGTAACAGGCACAAGTTTATCAGCTAGTTTTAACGCTTTTACACCAATGGCTGATTTTTCATTGAGCGAAGTTTGTATGTACTCTTTGATCCTAGCTGTCGCTGTGTCGCTACCTACATTTTCAGCCCAAATTTTTATCCTACCTTCATCGACAACAGTGCCGCTTATAACACGGTCGCCTCTAGCTTTTGGTATAGGTTCAGCCTCTCCGGTCATTGAGACTTGATTTACATCGGCGTTACCTTCAACGATATAACCGTCAACGCCTATCGTCTCACCAGCTCCGACTACTACGATATCGCCCTTTTTTAAATTTTCGGTTTTTACCTTTTCAAGCGTCTTTTCACCATTTAAATTTCTCTCGACCCAGACTTCTTCAATATTTGGTTTTGCTAGCTCTTTGATGAGATCATCACTTCTGTGGCTAGCACTTTCTTCCATATATTCGCCGATATTTATCATCAAATTTGTGCTATTTGCTGCTAAATGATCGCCCATTGCTAGGCTAGTACCAATGGCAGTTGCCTCAAGCACTTTTGAAGTGATACCCTCATGCCTTAGCTCTTTTGCACCTTCTATTAGATTTGGAGCTGTGGCGTAAAGAGTCACGGCTGATTTTAGAGTTTTGTTACTCATAAATGGCGTTATGCCAAGTGCAGCAGCAGCCTTATAGATATTTGCCTTGCTTGGCAAATTTGGATCTTTTGCCTTTGTTGGAAATTCATAGCTCTTGATAAAGTTTAAAATTTTATCGTAGTTTTTATCGTATTCAACGATAATGCTTTTTGCGTATTTATTTACACGAACACTTAGTGCATCAGTTCGCTCTGAGATTGCAGCCTCGATAGCGCTGACGTCGCTTCTAGCGTTTAGGCTCTCGCAAATAAACCTCGCTCTATTTTTACTCTTGTGAGCTAGAGTGATCTTATTTTTGTGAGTCAAGTTCTGCTTTGACATCTTCAAAACGCTCTTTTAGTTCTTCTATGCCAGCATTTATAAGCTCGCCACCTTTGATAATCGCTTTAAATACGCACTCTTGCGCTTTTGGATTAGTCAGTACATAAGCTGCGATACCGCCTAAAACTAGACCTTTTACAAAGCCAGCAGCATTAAAATTTTCAGGTACAAATGGTAAATTTTGAGCTGCATTGTTTATTGCATTATCGATTGCGCTTGGCTGAGTAGCTGCTACATTGTTAGCTGCAGTTTCACTTGCTACGTTTTCTTCGTTGATGTAAGGGTTATTCATTATTTACTCTCCAATTTTATTAGTTTTTCTGCTATCAAAAGACCGCCGATACCAGCTGCTGTAAAAGCTGCTGCATTTAGATATTTTTTTTGTGCTATTAAATTTGAAGCATGAATGCCAACAGCACCTACAAAACCACCTGTTACAGCGTATTTCGCTATCTTTTTAGCGACATCTTTTTTAGTTGCTCTATTATTTAGATAGTCACTAAAGCCAAGTGCAGCTGCACCCATGCCAGCGATTAAAGCTCCGCTGATGAAGTGATCAAATGGAAGCCTTGTGCTTGAAAGTGTAAAAAGACTATTTTCTTGCATTCTCTATCCTTATGCTATATCGTTTGGTGTGATAGCTTTTGGAGCGGCTGGCTTTTTAGCGCGTGGTTTTCTTGTTTTCTTTACCACTTTTTCAGCCTCTTTTTCTACTTTTTTAGCACCACGTTTTGCTTTTTTCTCTTCTTTTACTATAAAGTCTTTTGCATCTTTTGCAACACTTTTACCTTTTTTGTAAAGATCTTTTGCGGCCTCTTTGCCTTTATCAAAGCCATCTTGGGCGTACTCTTTGATCTTATCTCTTTTATTCCAAGCAGCTATTGCTAAACCGCCTACTGCTAAACCTGCTAAAAATGGTAATGCCATTTTAAATCCTTTCTTTGTTTGATTTTGTAAATTATTCATTTTCTTCATCCTTATTAAAATTTTTACTAACTACTGAAATGCCTAATGCCCCAAGCGCAAGTCCGCTAAAAAATGAGAAATTTGGATTGTTGGTTATCTTTGCTAACTCGCTTTTATCAGCCTTGCCACTTGCGATATTTTGCAAGCTTTTAGTTATCTCATTAAAGTCATTTTGATAGTTTTCTAAAATATTTGTTATGCCATTTTGCTCAAAATTTTGTGAAATTTCATTTAAATTTAGCTCATTTTTTATTTCACAGCCACTATAAATTTCTTTTAAGCGTTGCTTTAAAGAGGCGATATATTCGTTATTTGAAGTAGCCCAAAGTCTAAAAAATAGATCTTTTAGCTCCTCGTCATCTGAGCTTTCACAAAATTTTTCATACATTTTATTTAGCTCTAACTCATAGTTTAAAGCTTGTATCAGCGCATCTTCTTTATTTTTTGCCGGCAAAAATATAGCTTCATTTTCGCAAGCAAGCTCATAATCATGTGTGCTCGCAAATTTTTCTATCAAGATGATCGCATTTTTTCTGATATTTGCGATCTCGTTAAAGACATCACCAAATGAAGCTAAATTTTCATATAAGCTAAGTGCGTTTTTTTCGCTGGTATATGATGCATTTAAAAGTTCATTAAGCATATTTCACTTCTTTTGCAACTTCATTTACTCTAGTTGAAATCTCTTCCAAATTTTGCCCTTTTAAAAGATCCTCCCAAAGATTTTTTGGAAAAATTTCATGATCGTATTCGATCGTTACAGAGCCGATTAGCTTGTTAAATTTTACATTTTTTATACCATTTATCTGAGCTATCACATCATCTAGGCTAGCTAAATTTACGCTACTACTTAGCTCTTTTATCTTTGGACTAACTCTTACTCTTAGTCTACCGTTTGTATGAGCTATCATTGAAAAATAGCTTGCAACTTGTGCTAAAGTTTGTGTTTTTATATCCATTTTCATCCTTTTTTTAATTGTGTATTATCTATTTCACAGCTTAAATAAATCTGAAATTTTTTTGTTTTTCATTATCAAAAAGTAAAATGAAATGATAAAATTTAATTTCCATTTTTCTCTTGGCAATCACTGCAAATGCCATAAAGTATCATCGTATGCGACTGCTCGCTAAAATTTTTTTCTTTGCAAATTTGCTCTTGCCTTTGCTCTATCATCTCATCTTCAAAATCAACTATCTTTTCACAAATTTCACATATCAAATGATCGTGCGAGGATTTTAAATTTAGCTCAAATTTCTTTACTCCATTTTCTTCAAAGCAGTTTGCAAGATGATGCATTTCGAGAAAATTTAAAAAAGAATAAATTGATGTCATTGAAATTTCATTCTTGTGTATTTTGTAAATTTCTGAAGAAATTTCTTGAGCGCTTAGATGAGAGTTGCTAATAAAAAGTACATGCAAAATTTGTTCTTTTAGCTCTGAGCTTTTTTGCCCAAAGGCTTCTAAAAACTCTTTAAAATGCTTATAAAATAGTTCAAAATTATCCACAAAAACCTAACTAAAATGATAATGAATATAAGGATTTTACAACTTTACTTATAAAAAAAGCATAAAATTTCTTACGAATTTCAAGTAAAGTATTTTATAAGATTGTTTTGGTATAGTGTCGCATTTTTTAAATCAAAATTAAGGAATAAAATGACTTACGACGAGCTTGAATTAGACGCCGTTTTGTTAGAGGTTTTAGAAAATAGAGGCAGTTTTGATTCTATGGACGATGAGGAGCTTTACGAGCTTATCGAACAAGTTGCACAATATACAGATGGCGATTACGAAGAAGCGTTTGAGTATATGACTCAATTTTCTCCAATCCCTAAAAAACGCTTTGTTTCACTATTTATGGTTTAGCAAAAAGCTAAGCCATAACTTCTATAAAATTAATCAAAAAAGTAAAAATAAAAAGAGCTCTTGACCCACTTAATGAGCCAAGAAATTTGAGCTATAAGAAGTATTTTGAGATTATTTCTTTAAATTTCAGAGTGTACTTACTAGCTTTTGGGCTATTGTTGTAGATATTTTCAAAATCATACATTCGCTCATAGTAATCATTTGTGTCTTGTCTATTTATTTTTAGCCTTGCCACATCTAGACTAACGCCTACAAAAGCACCACTTGTTTTGCCGCGCTCCTCAGCAAATGCTGAAATTTCAGGTAAATCACTTGTGATCGCTACCTCATTACCAACGCCACCAGTTGCTTCTGCTTTTAGGCTGATCGTATCTTTTGCATTAAATAAATTTGCATAAGCTTCTGAATTTTTAAATAAAATGATCATATCAGCTGAGCTGTAACCAAGCTGTAAGCCTATGCTTCCAGATGTGTAATTTACAAAAAATGGACTTGACCATTCACCATCATCGTTTTTAGCGATAAATACGCCTTTACCTGTTGAGCCAGTAACGATAGCGCCTGCTTTTGTTACATCAGGGATTATGGCGATCGCTTTTATGCCTTCAAATTTAGTGTTTGGCTTTAAATTTCTTGCACCAAAAGTGTTTAAAATATTTATTGCATTTTTTAGCTTTTGATTTTGGATCACATCAGCATTTAAGTATGGCGTGAAAAATAAACCAGCAAGAAATATGATCAATAGTCTTTTCATTAAAATTCCTTCCTTAAATTTTTCGTTATTATAGCCTAAAATAAACTAATGGTAAAAATATTATTAATGATTTTTTATGAGAGTTCATTATAAAATGCGACCTTTTAAGGGAAAAATATGAGTTTAATAATTTTTGTCGAATACGTCGGTATCGCATCAGCTGCACTTAGCGGGTTTTTATTTGCAGTAAAAAAGGAGTGCGACTGGCTTGGAGTCTTTTTGTCTGCATTTTTGACTGCACTTGGTGGCGGTATCATGCGTGATATGCTTGTTGGTAGGGCAGTTTATTCATTCACTCACTACATGCCAGTAAGCGTTGTCATTTTTATTTTGATTGTTTCAAGAGTGGCAAATTTACACATAAAAAGAGAAGGATTGGAGCGAAAATTTGTATTCATCTTCGCCGATGCGATCGATGTTATCTGCTTTTCTATTGTTGGTGCGATGGTTGCCATTGAGTACAACTACAATATCTTTGGCGTCATGATGATCGCCTTTTTTAACGGAGTTGGCGGCGGTATCTTAAGAGATATCTTGCTAAATGAAATTCCATGGTTTTTACGCACCGGACTTTACGGCACGATAAGCCTTGGCGTGGGGCTTGCTTACTTTGTGCTATATCATCTAGGTCTTACCAATATATTTTTTACTATGCTCTTGCTTGCTGCTGGCATTACAGTTAGGATGTTTGCATTTTATAGAGGCTGGAAGCTACCTGATCTATGAAATTTAGCGAGTTTTTTGATATCTGGGTCAATGAAAACTACTATAAATTTGGCGTAGATATCGGCAAAAAGGGCGATTTTTATACAAATGTAAGCGTTGGCTATCTTTTTGGTGCTTGCCTTGCAAACTACTTTATAAAGCTGCTTAAAAATGGCGAAATTTCTAGCTCTTGTAAGGTCGTGGAGATTGGCGCAAACTCTGGCGATATGCTGGCTGATTTTGCGCAAGGGATTTTTACGCTTAACCCAGAAATTTTGCCAAATTTAGAGTTTATAATTATCGAACCTCATGAAATTTTGCGTAAAAAACAGCTTGAGACTTTTGCAAAACGCTTTGGTAATGATATCAAAATAAAACACTATGAAAATTTAGGCGAGTGCTCGTTTGATGAAATTTTTGTCATATCAAATGAGCTACTTGACGCATTTAGCTGTGAAGTAATAGACGGACAAAATATGCTTTTTGTGGATGATGAACTAAAATTTCACTGGCAAAAGGCAGATCAAAATTTGATAGCTCTTGCAAAGAAATTTGACATAAAAAAGGGCGAGATATCAACTAGCTACGCTAAATTTGCGCTCCAACTTGCAAGTGCAGCAAAAAAGGTTAGATTTTTAAGCTTTGACTATGGTGAATTTGAGCCAAAAAATGAGTTTAGCCTAAGAGTTTTTAAAGATCATCAAGTTTTTTCTTTATTTGAAATTTCAGACCTTGAGCCATATTTTAAAAGATCGGATCTAACATATAGCCTTTGCTTTAAGCAAGTAAAAGAGGTTTTTAGTGAGGCTGGCTTTAAGATGCTTAAATTTAAAAAACAAAACGAAGCTTTAGTTTGCGATCTTGGTGTGGATGAAATTTTATCTTTAGTGCTTGAAAAAGGTAGCAAGCAAGCCTATGAAAATGCAGCTAAACAGGCGAAATTTCTACTCTCGCCCGAGTTTTTAGGTGAGAAGTTTAAATTTATAGAGTTTTTAAAGAGCTAGCCTGGCGATATCAGCGTAACCCGCTTCGCAAGCCTTTAAAAGGTCGTTTGGAGCTATCTTTATCTGCTTGCCTCTTACTCCAGCGCTTACTAGCACGTACTCTTGCTCTTTTGCTCGCTCGTCGATAAATGTGTCAAAATGCTTTTTCATAGCAAGTGGCGAGCAGCCACCTCTAATATAGCCAGTTATTTTTTCTAGATCCTTTAAATTTATAAGCTCGCAGCGTTTTGCTCCGCATGCGTGAGCAAGCGCCTTTAGGTCAAGCTCTAGATCTCCTTGTACGCAAGCAACAACGAAATTTTTAGGCTCACACTCACAAACGATAGTTTTATAAATTTGCTTTATATCTTGCTTGGTGCTAGCTGCTACGTGGAGGGCTGAAAGATCGTTTAAATCAACTTCATACTCTAAAATTTCATAATTAATTTTTAGCTTATCTAAAGCTCTGGCAGCATTTGTCTTATGTATCATTTTTTCTCATTTTTGCGAATTTTTTGTATAATTATAGCCAAAACTTAAAGGAGGAAAGATGGCTGAAGAAGTTGAAGAGAAAAAGGCAAAAAAAGGTGGCAATGGTGCATTAATGATAATTATCATTGCGATATTTGTTTTGCTGCTAGTTATTGGAGGGCTAGTCGCGTTTTTGATGCTTAGTTCTGACGAGCCAAAAGAGGCAAACATGATGCAAGCACCAGCTCAGACTCAAACGCAGTCCATGCCAGCTCAAAATAAAGCAAAGCACAGTAGCAACGACTATTCAAATATGGGACCGATATATCCGCTTGATCAGTTCATTGTAAATTTACTTAGCGAAAATGGCTCAAGATTTCTTAAAACCAAGATCGATATGGAACAAAGCGATGAGTTGCTAACTCCTGAGCTCGATAAGAAAAAAGCACTTTTAAGAGACATTATCATCAGGACACTTTCGTCAAAAACTTACGAAGAAGTAAGCACCACAAAGGGCAAAGATAGGCTAAAAGACGAGATCGTAGGCAAGCTAAATGAAGTGCTAAATGATGGCTACATCAAAAACATATTTTTTACTGATTTTGTGGTGCAATGATAGGCATTGATATCGTTAAGATAGATAGAATTTCTAGACTTAAAGCTCGTTATGGCGAGCTTTTTTTAAAAAAATTTCTTAGTGATGACGAGATCACGCTGGCAAAAAATGATGCGACTTTGGCTGGATTTTGGGCGGCCAAAGAAGCAGCCAGCAAAGCTCTTGGTGTGGGTATCAGCAAAGAGTGTGGCTTTTTAGACATTATGCTCAGCAAAGACGCAAGAAACGCACCAAATATAAAATTTAGTCCAAGAATTTATACAAATTTTAATATCAAAGAAGCAAGCATTAGCATAACTCACGACGGCGGATTTGCCGTAGCTGCAGTGATGATTGTCTAAAATTTATGCATTTTTACAAAGCTTTTTAATATCTTTTAACTACTTCTGATAAATTTAAAAAACGTATTTTTATAAAATTTTTTAAAGAAAAGACGATATCTTTAATCAAGATTTAATGGAGCTAAAGAAACTAAGGATAGTAAAATGCAAATTTCTAATAACCTCCCAACTACTAACTACCTCTCAAGAGAGAACATAGCAAGAGAGATGGGCTTTAAATTTAACGATATAAACGAGATACTTAATAACGATATGGGATATGGTATGAGCTTTCCTAAATACGCAGGGCTTGATAGAAAATCTCAAGCTGCGGCTTACGATAGACACATATATCCACTATCTGGCTTTACAAAAGGCGATGAAGCAAAAGTCACTATCATAGGAAAGCTTAGAGGTTATGATCCTAACTTTACAAGCGAGCAGCTATCAGATCTTAAAAATTTCATAAATGAAAGCAAGGGCTTGTTTGTAGAGTATATACAAGGTCAGCAAGCAAAACCAGACAATGATAAGCCAAAAATTTTAAGAGATACCCCATACACTGTAAATGAATTTTTAAATGAATATCGCGGCAATAGCGATTTGCTATTTGTGCAAAACTCAAGGACTATTGATCTGCTTGATAGCGATATGAGCATCGATGAGTTTAAAGAGGAGTGGGCTAAATATGTATTAAAAGAGCGATTTGATCTAACTCTATCTGGCGAAGATGCTAAAAATGCTGTTAATATATTAAAAGAGCTAAACGAAAAAGGTGTTCAGAATATAGATAATCTTGAAAAAGAAGACAACGCCAAAGAGAAGAAATTTACACCTATACAAGTTACTAAAAAATCTCACACCTATAAGCTTGAAGCCGATGAGAGATTTAAAGAGCTTTATAAATTTATAAAGAGTGAATTTGATAGTGGCAAGAGCATGTTTGAAATTTTAGAAAAAGTGGCAAAGCTTAAAGTGGATAAGAAGGCATAGGTATTTTATAAGCAAAGAATGGAATTTTTATAATTTAAATTTCAAAGAAAAAGCATAGATGCTCACAGATTTGTGTAAAAGATAAATTTCAAAAAACATGGCTTAGCCAGCAAAGTATTGATATTAAGTTGCTGGCAAGATAAATTTACATCCACTCAAGCACTTGTGTGATATCTTTTGCGTAAAAGCATTTTAGCCCTTGCGTGTCAAGTGGTTTGTTTGGGATGATCGCATTTTTAAATTTCTGCGTTTTTGCCTCTTTTAAGCGTTGATCGAGGTTGAAAATTTCTCTTATCTCGCCGTTTAAGCTTAGCTCACCTATAAAAACACTATCCTTGCTGATAGGGCGATTTTTGAAGCTGCTGATTATCGCTGCGATGACGGCTAGATCGGCCGCAGTTTCGTTTATCTTAACGCCACCTGAAACATTTATAAAGACGTCGTAGTGCCCAAGTGGAATTTCTAGCTTTCGCTCAAGAAGTGCTAGCAGCATATCTAGGCGGTTTCTCTCAAAGCCAGTCGAGCTTCGCTTTGGATAGGCGCTTTCGCAAACAAGTGCCTGAATTTCGATGCTAAGCGCCCTTGAGCCCTCCATTATGATGGTGATCGCACTGCCACTCATCGCTCCGCCACGTGTGAAAAATTTACTCGATACCTCATTTGCACTCACCAGTCCGTGCTGGCTCATCTCAAATATACCAACCTCACTCGTCGAGCCAAAGCGGTTTTTAAACCCACGCAAAATTCTCAGCTCTCTGCTCGCGTCACCCTCAAAATAAAGCACCACATCGACCATGTGTTCAAGCACTCTTGGCCCTGCGATCGAGCCCTCTTTGGTGATGTGTCCGATAATGAAGACGCAGATATTTTGGTTTTTTGCAAGTCTCATTAGCTCAAATGTGATCTCACGAACCTGCGTGATCGAGCCTGGGGCGGAGGTTATATTTTGGCTATAAAGCGTTTGAATAGAGTCGATTACTAGCACTTTATAGTCGCTCTTTTGCACCTCTAGCAGGATATCTTCTAGGCAAATTTCAGTTAGCAGGTATAAATTTTTATCCACCGCATTTAGCCTATCAGCTCTCATTTTTATCTGGCTTTGGCTCTCTTCGCCGCTTACATAGAGCGTTTTTTTGCCGTCTTTTGCTAAATTTGAGCCGATTTTTAGAAGCAGGGTTGATTTGCCAATTCCCGGGCTGCCACCTATTAAAACGAGTGAGCCTTCGACAACGCCGCCACCAAGAACAAGATCTAGCTCGCTATCTTTGGTGCTAAATCTCGTGAAATTTTGAATTTTAACTTCGTCTATGCTTATGGCTTTGCTAGGTGCGCTAGCGCTTTTTGCTATCTCTTTACTTATCTTTATCTCTTGCTGGCTAAGCTCGACAAAGCTATCCCAAGCCCCACATTGTGGGCATTTGCCCAGCCACTTTGCCTGTTGATTACCGCAGGCTTGACACTCAAAAACTGGCTTTGCTTTTGCCATAATATATCCTTTTTAAAATTTCAACTACTATCACTCCAAAAGCCGCTCCGATCATGTCAGCCACGACTTCAAGCAAGCTAAAGCTCCTATTTGGTAAAAATGCTTGAACGAGCTCTATTTGCACTCCGAAGGCTAAAAGTAGGGCTAAATTTTTAAAAATTTTAAACTCATAGCCAAGATAGAGCAGGATGTATAGGACGCAAAAAGCTAAAAAATGGTTTGCTTTGTCCCACAAATTTTCGATGATAGTAAGAGATTTTGGAGCAAATGCAAGAAAATCGATCGCCAAAAGAGCGAAAAAAAAACAAAAACGGCTTAGAATTTTTACTCTACTCAAAAATAGCGTCCATCAGCTCGTCTAAAAATTCGTCTGGGTTAAATTTGATGATATCATCCATGCTCTCGCCAACGCCTATATAAAATATAGGTAGTTCAAGCTCTCTTGCCACGCCAAATAGTGCTCCACCCTTTGCGGTGCCATCAAGCTTTGTTATGATGACACCATCAAGCGAGACGATATCGTTAAATGCCTTTGCTTGCGCAACTCCGGCGTTACCTTGCGTACCATCAAGAATCAAAATTTTACGGTGTGGCGCTTTTTCATAAGCTTTTTTGCTAATACGAACAATCTTTTCTAGCTCGTTTGCTAAATTTGTCTGGTTTTGAAGTCTGCCGGCTGTGTCAAGGATGACTCGGTCGATATCTTTTGCAAGGGCTGAGCTAATCGTATCGTAAGCAACAGCCGAAGGATCATGCCCTTGCTGTGTTGCGACTATTGGCATATTTAGTCTAATTGACCACTGGTGGAGCTGCTCGATCGCTCCAGCTCTAAATGTATCGCAAGCGCCTAAAATAACGCTTTTGCCGTTGTTTTTATATAAATTTGCAAGCTTTGCAATGGTTGTCGTCTTGCCAGCGCCATTTACGCCAAGGATGAGATCGACAAATGGCTTATCAGGCTCGATCACACGTTCGTTTTCGTAGATAAAATAGCTGCTCATAACGCGCCTTAGATCGGCTCTACTTACTTCATCTTGTGGCGGTAAGTAGTATAAAATTTCTTCCACGATCTCATAGGATACGTCAGCTTCAAGTAAAATTTCTTCTAAGCTCTCTTTGTCTATCTTTTTTGACTTCTTCGCTGAGCTTATCGCTCCAAAAGTCTTCTCAAAGCCTTTTTTTAGAAAATCAAGCATTATTTTGTTGCCCTATTTATGTCATTTTCAAGCATCTCTTCAGGTACAAGACCGATGTAGCCTTGAACGTAGTCACCATTTGCTTTAAAAAGTGCTGACGCAGGCAAACCTTTTATGCCGCCCATCGCTTTTTCAAATAAAAAATTCCCCTCGCCAACCGCTACTTCGTATTTTATTTTATATTTTTGAGCAAAATCTTTTACTTCATCTTCACTTTTGTCTTCAAGTAGCACACCAACGATATCTAGTTCGTTTTTAAATTTCTCGCTTAGGTTGTTTAAGTGTGGGATCTCAGCCTTGCACGGAGGGCACCAAGTGGCGAAAAATACGTAAAGAGTTGCTTTTTTACCATCTTTTACATCAAAGCCATTACTTCTTTTTGTAATCTGCATAGTTGTGCCATTTAGTAGCTTTAGATTTATCTCTTTTATCTCGTTTTCTTGGGCACTTTCACTCATTTTTGGAGTGAGTGAGTCTTTGCTTAAATTTTCATCTTTGCTGGCATTTTTATCTAAAATTTTGCCCTGCGTTTGTTCGCTTGTATTTTGCTCGTTTTTTTGCTTGTTCTCGTCGCCGCATCCAAAAAATGCAAAAATGCAAAGTGATGTTATAATTGCTCGTTTTAATGTCATAAATTTCCTTTTGAATAAGATTTCAGGATTATACAAGAAAGAGCATAAAATGAGCGTTAATTTAGAAAAAAATGAATTTAGAAAAAATGCAAGAGCAAATTTGATAAAACTTACTAAATTTAAGGCCAAATGCTCGCACTATAAAGCTACGAAAACGCTTTTAAATTTGATAAATTTTACAAATTCTAAGAAAGTACTGTTTTATTTGCCACTTAACTATGAAGTCGATGTGCTTAAAATAAGGCGAAATTTATCACATAAATGTGAAATTTTTGCCCCTTTTATGGTAGGTCTTAGCTTAAAGGTGGTAAGATTGCGACTGCCATTTATAACTTATAAATTTAACGTCAGACAGCCATCTGGCAAAAAAATGGATAATGTTAGACTTGATATGGCAGTAGTTCCAGCGATTGGGGTTGATGGAGCTATGGCTAGGATAGGGCATGGAAAAGGATTTTATGATAGATTTTTTGACTCTTTGCCTATTAAGCCAAAACGGATAGTTTTTCTCGAGATAAAAGACTTTTACACCAAAGATGTGCTTTCAAATGCACAAGACGCGGTAGCAGACTTTTATATAACCCCAAATAAAAATTATATAAAAAGAGGAATAAATGATAGAGGTTTTAATAGGCTTAGGAGCCGGTGTGGCAGGCGTTGGAGCAGGGTATCTATACGCCAAAAAGATAAATGATGCAAACTACAACATCTTCTTAGAACAAGCAAAAGCAAAGGCAAAAGCAATAGAATACGAAGCTGAACTAACACTCAAAAATTCTAAAATTTCAGTACAAGAGGCTGAATTTGAGGCTAAAAAAAGATACGACGATAAGACTACAAAGCTTCAAAAAGAGTATGCAAGTAAATTTGATGAACTAGCCAAAAAAGAGAAAATTTTGCTAAATGAACAAGAGCTTTTAAACGAAAGTAAAGAGCTTTTTGAAAAAGATAAGCAAGATGCAAAGATAACTTACGAAGAGGGTTTAAATTTAAAAGCGACTTACCAAAATAAAGTAGAAGAAGCAATAAGAGTGCTTGAGCACGCTGCTGGCTTAACAGAAGAAGAAGCAAAAGAGGTTGTGCTTAAAAAGGTCGAGGAGAAGTCTCGTGCGGATATCGCTCATATCGTTAGAAAATACGAAGAAGAAGCAAAAAGAGAGGCTAAAAAGAGGGTTAATTACATCTTGGCGCAGGCTACGTCAAGATTTGCTGGAGAATTTGCGGCTGAGCGTCTGATAAATGTCGTAAATATTAAAAACGATGAGCTAAAAGGTAGGATCATTGGTAAAGAAGGACGTAACATCAAGACCCTTGAAATGGTGCTTGGCGTTGATATTATCATCGATGACACACCACATGCAATCATACTAAGTAGCTTCAATCTTTACAGACGTGCGATCGCAACAAGAGTGATTGAGCTTTTGGTAGAGGATGGAAGAATTCAGCCAGCAAGGATAGAAGACCTTCACAAAAAAGTGACTGAAGAATTTGAGCAAAGTATACAAGAAGAGGGCGAAAACATCGTCATGGATCTTGGTTTAAATAAAATTCATCCAGAGATTGTAAAACTGATAGGTAAGCTTAAATTTAGAGCAAGCTACGGACAAAATGCCCTTGCGCACAGCCTTGAAGTGGCTCACCTTGCTGGTATCATCGCAGCTGAGTGTGGCGGAGATGAGAAACTTGCAAAAAGAGCTGGCATACTTCACGATATCGGTAAGGCGCTAACTCACGAGTATGAGGGTAGCCACGTTGATCTTGGAGCTGAAATTTGCAAACGCTACAAAGAGCATCCAGTAGTTATCAACGCTATCTACGCTCACCACGGCCACGAAGAGGCAACAAGTATAGAAAGTGCGGCTGTTTGCGCAGCTGACGCACTAAGTGCGGCTCGTCCAGGTGCAAGGCGTGAGGTGCTTGAGAGCTTCCTAAAGCGTGTCGAAGAGATCGAAAATATCGCAAAAAGTAAAGATGGCATCAAACAAGCTTATGCGATAAATGCAGGCCGTGAAATTCGTGTCATCGCAAATGCTAAACTCATAAACGACGACGAGGCAGTGCTTGTAGCAAAAGAGATAGCTCAAGAGATCGAGAGCAAGGTGCAGTATCCTGGTGAGATAAAAGTAAGCGTCATCAGAGAGACTCGTGCTGTTGATTTTGCAAAATAACGGCAAAATATGAAATTTCTTTTTCCAATTTTATTATTTTTATCACTTGGCTTTGCCAGTGAGGAGCTCGTGCTAGACTCGGCAAACTCGTTTATAACAACTATGAGAGGCGCTAGAAACGCTCCTATAAAAGAGCTAATCGAGCAGTCAAAAGCAACGATCATCTTTCCAAGTGTTAAAAAGGTCGGTTTTGTCGTTGGTGGCATGGGCGGAGATGGCATCATGGTTGTCGGTAATATTAACTCGCCAAGTGAAATTTTGCCAGTTAGCATAAGTGGCGGCAGCATCGGTATACAGCTTGGTTATGAGGATAGCTCGCTTGTGCTTTTTATATTTAAAGATAGCATTATCCACGATATTAAAGATGCCAAGATTACGCTTGATACAAAGCTATCAGTAGCTTTTGGCGATATTGGACGCAATTACAGTAAAGTAAGCGATTTTAAATTTTCAAGTGATATTTATGCTTACGCTGCAAATGATGGTTTTTTTGCGGGAGCTAGCTTTGGCGGAGCAGTCATTAGTGCAAGAGAAGAAATTTTAAAGCAAAGTGGCTATGCCTATGAACAGCTAATAGCCTCTGCATCTAAACTTTTAGGAGATTAATGCAAGATATCATAAACTCAGTATCAACATATGGCTATATTGTATTGTTTTTTTATAGTTTGGGTGGCGGTATGGTTGCATTAATTGCCGCTGGAATTTTAAGTTTTGCTGGCAAGATGGATATCACTCTTAGTATAATTGTCGCTGCTGTGGCAAATACAATCGGCGACACGCTAATTTTTTATGTCGCAAGATTTAATAAAAATTCACTTATGCCTTATATCAAAAATCATAAAAGAAAGCTTGCTTATACAGGAATTTTGGCCAAAAAACATGGCGATAAGATAATATTTATCAAAAAATTTATCTACGGAGTTAAAACTTTGGTCCCTATCGCGCTTGGACTTACGAAGTATTCATTTTATAAATTTAGCATTATAAATTTGATCTCGTCAGTACTTTGGGCGGTCATTATCGGATTTGCCAGCTTTAAAGCGGGTGATTATTTTGTAGGTGCAAGTGACTATCTTGGTGAGCATGGATATATTATGCCTCTTGCTATGGTTTGTTTGTTGCTTGGAATTTGGTTCTTTTTACAACATATTACAAAAAGGAGAAAAGCATGAAAAAGGTTATATCTGCTTTAATCGTAGTTATCATGGTGGCCATTGGAGCGGTTTATTTTGCTTCAAATGAGGTGGAGAAAAACTATCAAAGGATAGTGAATGATCTAAACAATATTAAGGGCTTTAAAATTTCTAATAACAATTACAAAAAAGGTTTTTTTGGCTCAAAAGGATCATTTGATTTTAGTGTTTCAAAAGATCTTTTGGAAAATATATTTGGTAAAAATGTAAATGAGGATTTGGTTTTTAAAGTAGAAAATGAAATTTCTCATACAGCGCTTGCTTTTATAGATGGCTTTGAAATAGACTCAAAAATTTCTATTCAAAACGATATGATTAAAAACATTATCGCAACATTCATGGGTTCAAATGTTATTGCAACAACTAAAACAAAAGTTAGTTTAACTGGCGATAAAGATGTAGATATCAAATTTAGCAATATTGAATTTAACGATAAGCAAAAAACTGCCGTTAACACAAAAGATATAAAGATTGGTATGACGCTTGATTCAAAAGATAGTATAAACAGCTTAAAGGTTGAAGCGGACAAGATCGCTTTGAAAGATGTTAGTGAATACAACAAAATTGATCTAAATATCGAAGGATTTTATGTTGACTCAAGTTATAAAGAGCCAGTTAAGATTTCAAAAATTTTAGAGAGTCAGCTTGTACCTTATCTAGCAAAAGTTAAATTTAAAAGGGTGTCTTTCGCATCTAATGATGTAAGTAATATTTTGATAGATGACTTTAAGTATGACTCAAAATTTGAAATCTCAAATGATCTTGGAAGATCAGACGATGTTATAAAAATAGGTATAGTAGCAGTTGATAAAGTAAAATATACAGATTTTGTCTTTGATAGCAAAATCGCAAATATCAATGTGCCTGCATTAAATAATGTATTAGACAAGCTTAATAATTTAAATAATGAAGAAAATTATAATGTTTTAGCTGGATTAAATTTTGATGAGATAATAGATCAAATCTTAGAAAAGAATCCAAGTATAAAAATAGATACATTAAGCTTTAAAAAAGGAGATAAGGCTTTAAAGCTAAATTTGGATGCAGCAGTAAATGGCTTTAAAAAGGGAACAAATCAGTCAGAAATTTTTGATAAATTATCTCTTGGTGGAAAAATAAGTGTCGATGAAAGTCTGACGAATTTTTTTGATACATTAGTACCAGAAGTAGCTTTTGTTGAGCCTACTTTGATATCTGCTGGATATTTTAAAGAAGAAGACAAAAAAGTAATAAGTGAATTTAAATATGATCCAAACAAAAAAGATATTATATTTAATGGAAAAGTTGGACTTCAAAATTTCTTTATGGGTTTTTAAAAATTAGCCTGATTTTTATCTGTATTTAAGCATCACTTCTATATACTTCACTTTCTGTTTTGCAAAACGCAGAGCAGAAAGTTCTTTTAACTTACAATTGTTAAACTATTAGTCAATCTTTGAAATCTAAACAAGTGATCGATTGAGCCAGTCTATTATTTTATAATTTATAATAGATTAGACAAACTAATAAATAAAACTAAAAGTTTTTTTGATTAAAAACTTCATAATAAAATCCTATCAAATAAATTTTGCTAGGTAATTAATATGGAGAGTTTGATCCTGGCTCAGAGTGAACGCTGGCGGCGTGCCTAATACATGCAAGTCGAACGGACAAGTAAGAGCTTGCTCTTATGAGTTAGTGGCGCACGGGTGAGTAATGTATAGCTAATCTGCCCTACACTAGAGGACAACAGTTGGAAACGGCTGCTAATACTCTATACTCCTGTCTTACATAAGTTGGATAGGGAAAGTTTTTCGGTGTAGGATGAGGCTATATTGTATCAGCTAGTTGGTGAGGTAATGGCTCACCAAGGCTATGACGCATAACTGGTCTGAGAGGATGATCAGTCACACTGGAACTGAGACACGGTCCAGACTCCTACGGGAGGCAGCAGTAGGGAATATTGCTCAATGGGGGAAACCCTGAAGCAGCAACGCCGCGTGGAGGATGACACTTTTCGGAGCGTAAACTCCTTTTGTTAGGGAAGAACAATGACGGTACCTAACGAATAAGCACCGGCTAACTCCGTGCCAGCAGCCGCGGTAATACGGAGGGTGCAAGCGTTACTCGGAATCACTGGGCGTAAAGGACGCGTAGGCGGATTATCAAGTCTCTTGTGAAATCCTATGGCTTAACCATAGAACTGCTTGGGAAACTGGTAATCTAGAGTGAGGGAGAGGCAGATGGAATTGGTGGTGTAGGGGTAAAATCCGTAGAGATCACCAGGAATACCCATTGCGAAGGCGATCTGCTGGAACTCAACTGACGCTAATGCGTGAAAGCGTGGGGAGCAAACAGGATTAGATACCCTGGTAGTCCACGCCCTAAACGATGTATACTAGTTGTTGCTAAGCTAGTCTTGGCAGTAATGCACCTAACGGATTAAGTATACCGCCTGGGGAGTACGGTCGCAAGATTAAAACTCAAAGGAATAGACGGGGACCCGCACAAGCGGTGGAGCATGTGGTTTAATTCGAAGATACGCGAAGAACCTTACCCGGACTTGATATCTAACAAATCATCTAGAGATAGAAGAGTGTCTGCTTGCAGAAATGTTAAGACAGGTGCTGCACGGCTGTCGTCAGCTCGTGTCGTGAGATGTTGGGTTAAGTCCCGCAACGAGCGCAACCCACGTCATTAGTTGCTAACAGTTCGGCTGAGCACTCTAATGAGACTGCCTTCGTAAGGAGGAGGAAGGTGTGGACGACGTCAAGTCATCATGGCCCTTATGTCCGGGGCGACACACGTGCTACAATGGCATATACAATGAGAAGCAATATCGCGAGATGGAGCAAATCTATAAAATATGTCCCAGTTCGGATTGGAGTCTGCAACTCGACTCCATGAAGCCGGAATCGCTAGTAATCGTAGATCAGCCATGCTACGGTGAATACGTTCCCGGGTCTTGTACTCACCGCCCGTCACACCATGGGAGTTGATTTCACTCGAAGCCGGAATACTAAATTAGTTACCGTCCACAGTGGAATCAGCGACTGGGGTGAAGTCGTAACAAGGTAACCGTAGGAGAACCTGCGGTTGGATCACCTCCTTTCTAGAGTACATATAGATATTCTCTCACAAGATATCTATAAGAAAGATATTCTCAATCATCCTTGTTTAGTTTTGAAAGATTGATAGACCTATAGGGGCCTATAGCTCAGCTGGTTAGAGTGCACCCCTGATAAGGGTGAGGTCACAAGTTCAAGTCTTGTTAGGCCCACCAGAGAATTTAATTGGGGAATTAGCTCAGCTGGGAGAGCGCCTGCTTTGCACGCAGGAGGTCAGCGGTTCGATCCCGCTATTCTCCACCATAAAATAGTTTAACTATATTAAGTCTAATTAGAGAGCTTAAAAATTTAAACTTTCTAATTAGACTTTTGTCTAAATGTTCTTTTAATTAATATTGTTAATAGTCACAAGCAAGTTTTAAAAACAATTTTACAGGACTTGTTAAAGATTTAAATTTCTATTCTCTTTGCATTTAATGCAAAAGTTTGACATCACAATCTATTTAGGATTTAAAACTTATCTAAATAGTAGTCAATGCTTTCCGTCTTGAGAGCTAGAATTTAAATATAGTAACATAAAGTTATCTTTAACAAGGAAGTGATGCGAATTAGAATAATCTAATATAGAAAAGGTAAGCTACAAAGAGCAAGTGGTGGATGCCTTGGCTAGTAGAGGCGATGAAAGACGTGCCAGGCTGCGATAAGTCTCGGGGAGCCGTCAAGGGGCTTTGATCCGGGAATTTCTGAATGGGGCAACCCAGTTAAGCGCGAGTTTAACTACCTAATATGGAGCGAACGAGGGGAATTGAAACATCTTAGTACCCTCAGGAAAAGAAATCAAAAGAGATTACGCTAGTAGCGGCGAGCGAACGCGTAAGAGGGCAAACCGTTAGTTTACTAACGGGGTTGTAGGACTGCAATATAGACTAAACTTAGCTAATAGAATAATCTGGAAAGATTAAGCATAGAGGGTGATACTCCCGTATATGAAAGCTTTGTTTTACTTAGCAGTATCCTGAGTAGGGCGGAACACGTGATATTCTGTCTGAAGCTGGGTAGACCACTATCCAACCCTAAATACTACTACTAGACCGATAGTGCACAAGTACCGTGAGGGAAAGGTGAAAAGAACTGAGGTGATCAGAGTGAAATAGAACCTGAAACCATTTGCTTACAATCATTCAGAGCCCTATGATTTATCAGGGTGATGGACTGCCTTTTGCATAATGAGCCTGCGAGTTGTGATGTCTGGCAAGGTTAAGGAAACCCGGAGCCGTAGCGAAAGCAAGTCTTAATAGGGCGTTTAGTCAGACGTTGCAGACCCGAAACGATGTGATCTATCCATGAGCAGGTTGAAACCGGTGTAAGAGCCGGTGGAGGACCGAACCCGCTAGCGTTGAAAAGCTATGGGATGACTTGTGGATAGGGGTGAAAGGCCAATCAAACATCGTGATAGCTGGTTCTCTCCGAAATATATTTAGGTATAGCGTCATGTAGTAACACTAGGGGGTAGAGCACTGAATGGGCTAGGGCATACACCAATGTACCAAACCCTATCAAACTCCGAATACCTAGTGTGTAATCATGGCAGTCAGGCGGCGAGTGATAAAATCCGTCGTCGAGAGGGGAACAACCCAGACTAACAGCTAAGGTCCCTAAATCTCATTTAAGTGGAAAACGATGTGGAGTTACTTAAACAACCAGGAGGTTGGCTTAGAAGCAGCCATCCTTTAAAGAAAGCGTAATAGCTCACTGGTCTAGTGATTCTGCGCGGAAAATATAACGGGGCTAAAATGAGTACCGAAGCTTTAGACTTAGTTTTACTAAGTGGTAGGAGAGCGTTGTATTTGCGTTGAAGGTATACCGGTAAGGAGTGCTGGAGCGAATACAAGTGAGCATGCAGGCATGAGTAGCGATAATTGGGGTGAGAATCCCCAACGCCGTAAACCCAAGGTTTCCTACGCGATGCTCGTCATCGTAGGGTTAGCCGGGTCCTAAGCAAAGTCCGAAAGGGGTATGCGATGGAAAATTGGTTAATATTCCAATGCCAACTATAATGTGCGATGGAAGGACGCTTAGAGTTAAGCAAGCTAGCGGATGGTAGTGCTAGTCGAAAGGTGTAGGTTAAGATCCAGGCAAATCCGGATCTTTTTAAGCCGAGACCCCATAGGCGTTTGAAGTTCTTCGGAATGGATAGCGAATTGCCGATACTGTCGAGCCAAGAAAAGTTTCTAAGTTTAGTTATAGTTGCCCGTACCGTAAACCGACACAGGTGGGTGGGATGAGTATTCTAAGGCGCGTGGAAGAACTCTCTTCAAGGAACTCTGCAAAATAGCACCGTATCTTCGGTATAAGGTGTGCCTAACTTTGTGAAGGATTTACTCCGTAAGCATTGAAGGTTACAACAAAGAGTCCCTCCCGACTGTTTACCAAAAACACAGCACTCTGCTAACTCGTAAGAGGATGTATAGGGTGTGACGCCTGCCCGGTGCTCGAAGGTTAATTGATGACGTTAGCTCTGCGAAGCGTTTGATCGAAGCCCGAGTAAACGGCGGCCGTAACTATAACGGTCCTAAGGTAGCGAAATTCCTTGTCGATTAAATATCGACCTGCATGAATGGCGTAACGAGATGGGAGCTGTCTCGAAGAGGGATCCAGTGAAATTGTAGTGGAGGTGAAAATTCCTCCTACCCGCGGCAAGACGGAAAGACCCCGTGGACCTTTACTACAGCTTGACACTGCTATTGGGATAAAAATGTGCAGGATAGGTGGGAGGCTTTGATCCATAGACGCCAGTTTATGGTGAGCCATTGTTGAGATACCACTCTTTTTTATTCTGATAGCTAACTAGCTTGAGTTATCCTCAAGTAGGACAATGTCTGGTGGGTAGTTTGACTGGGGCGGTCGCCTCCCAAAATGTAACGGAGGCTTACAAAGGTTGGCTCAGAACGGTTGGAAATCGTTCGTAGAGTATAAAGGCATAAGCCAGCTTAACTGCGAGACATACACGTCAAGCAGAGACGAAAGTCGGTCTTAGTGATCCGGTGGTTCTGTGTGGAAGGGCCATCGCTCAAAGGATAAAAGGTACCCCGGGGATAACAGGCTGATCTCCCCCAAGAGCTCACATCGACGGGGAGGTTTGGCACCTCGATGTCGGCTCATCGCATCCTGGGGCTGGAGCAGGTCCCAAGGGTATGGCTGTTCGCCATTTAAAGCGGTACGCGAGCTGGGTTCAGAACGTCGTGAGACAGTTCGGTCCCTATCTGCCGTGGGCGCAAGAAGATTGAGGAGAGTTGACCCTAGTACGAGAGGACCGGGTCGAACCAACCACTGGTGTACGAGTTGTTCTGCCAAGAGCACCGCTCGGTAGCTATGTTGGGATGTGATAACTGCTGAAAGCATCTAAGCAGGAAGCCAACTCCAAGATGAATCTTCTTTTAAGAGCTCATATAGACTATGTGTTTGATAGGCTGGGTGTGTAATGGATGAAAGTCCTTTAGCTGACCAGTACTAATAGCTCGTCTGCTTATCTTTTAATAAGCATCACTTCCTTGTTAAGGATAAAAACTTAATAAGATATGTTTTTATAAAACTTTGTTTATGACTTTTAACTTTACACGTAGTGTTAAATAAGAGATTTATCTAATGTATCTTTTATTTAACACTGCCCGTGACTATACAGACGAGGAAACGCCTTGCTCCATCTCGAACCAAGAAGCTAAGCTCGTCCTGGCTGATGATACTCTCCCTTACTGGGATGTTGGAAAAGTAGGTCGTTGCGGGCTTTGTTAATTTTTAATCTTCTTTATCTAAATAATCAACTTCTAATATTATTTTTTTAATTTATAACAAAATATCAAATCTAAAATTTATTTATATTTTTAAATAATTAGACTTTTTATCTTTACATTTATAAATATCTTTTAGCTTATGTTTTTATGCGAGTGTTGACTAAAAACACCAAATATGATAGACTCCAAACCCAAATTTACCCAAAAAGGACAAAAATGAAAAAGATTATATTCTCACTATTAGCAGCAGCTTCTACATTACTAGCAGCCATAAATTTAAACACTGCCACAAAAGAAGAGTTAATGAGTTTAGATGGTATAGGATCTTCAAAGGCAGATGCAATAATAGAGTATAGAAAAGCAAATAAATTTAACTCAATAGAAGATATAAAAAATGTAAATGGTATAGGTGATAAGACATTTGAAAATTTAAAATCAGATATATCAGTATCAGGCGCTACAAAGATAGATGACACAAAATCAAAAATAAAATCTAAAAAAGATGAGATAAAAGATAATAAAGAAAAGCTAAAAGATAAAGCACAAAAGAGTAAAGCTAAAAAAGAGAAGAGTAAAGAGTAATAAATATAGAAATTTATAAAAATTCTTACATAAAGATATATAAAAATAGTTAGGAGCGCATAGCGTTCCTAATAAAAAATAGATTGGTTTTTATATATTTGCCTACTTTTTAAATTCTATAGATTAATAAGTTCATCTAATAGATCTTGTAAAGTAATGCTTCTTAAACTATCTTCTAAAGCTTCTTGTGCTTTTAGGAAGTGGACGGTTAAAAGGCCCTCGATCTTGCCACCAAGTGGGCAGGCTTTAGGTGAGTTAGAGTGGATCTTAAAAAGTTTTTCTTTATCATTTACTGCGTTAAAGATTTGAAGGAGGGTTAGGTGTTGGGGGGGTATTGCAAGACTTAAGATGTGGTGTTTGTTGGGCTTGGGGTGTTTAGGCATCAAATAGTTATGTCAAGCATGTGATGTTCGCTAGGTTCTATTTCCTCATTATCTGCTATATCGTCCAAATTTTCTTCATCACTATCTCTTGAATTTTGTTTTTCGCTCTCAAACTCACTTGCCTCTTCTTCATTTTTTTGGCGTTCATGCTCCTTTTCCGGGTCTATTTTATAAGACTCTTCCATTGGACGCACCTCTTTGATCTCATCACTTTGTTGCAAGGCAAGCTCAGCTGCCATCAAAGATTGCATATCAAATCTAGCTTGTTGATTTGCATGCACTTGCGATACTACTGGGGCATTTTGATTTATAAAATTACTATTTCCTAAAGGTGTTACAGCCATTTTTAGCCTTTATTTATGATGATAGTTTTATAGTTCGTATAAGTGACATTTGCGCCATTTTCACGTTTTAAATTTTCACGCTTAGTGTAGTCTACCTCGTATCTGCCAGCCCCTTTTGCACTAAATTCCACGCAGAATTTAGCTGCCATTTCTAGCACATCTTCAGGTACCCTACTCTTGTTTGTCTTGATGATGACATGGGCGCTTGGGCTATCCTTTAGATGTAACCATATATCGTCTTTTTTGGCAAGATCAAGCAAATTTATATTGCCTTTTTCATTTCTACCAACTAAAATCTTAAACTCTCTAACGTAAAAAATTTCAGTATTTTCACTTACATCTTTTATATGTCTCTCTCTTTGTTTTGCCTTGTTTTTTGGGCTTAAAATTTCAAGCTCATAAAGACTGCTCGTTTCTTTTAAAAGAGATTTTAATCCTTCAAAAAACTCGATCTTTTCGCTTAAATTTCTCTTTTCTATCTCCACGCCAAGGGCTTTTGCGCGAAGCTTTTTTGACCTTGTGTAAAACTCATTTGCGCTGTTTTTTGGTGTATCGCTAAGAGTTAGTTTTATCTCGTTGCCGTCAAAATCTTTCAGGCAAATTTCTCTCTCATAACCCTTAAAATTGCCTAGATTTGCAAGCAAAAGCGATCCTAAATTCGCAGCTTCTTCACTCTTTCTCATCAGCTCATCTTTGTCTTCAAGTGAGTTTAAAATTTCGCTCATGCTATCTATCTTTTTTTGTACGCTTGCAAGCTTCGCCTCTTTTAAGCTAGCTATCCTGGACTCATTTACTCTAGCTGCTTCGCTTTTTAAAAACGCCTCAAAGTCAGTTATGGGCTCGCACGGTTTTTCTTTGATGGTGATAGCTGGAAGCTCTCTTAAAACTTCGCCAGTTTCTATTTTGCGGTAGCTATTATCGATATGTCTTAACGCCTCGATTATTACGTTATTTTCATCAGTTATTACAGCATTTGTAAAGCGCCCAGTAAATTCGAGATAAAGCACAAAATTTTCACTTTTATATGAGCCACTTTGCGTGCAGATAAATTTTAAAATTCTATTATCTTTTAAGCACTCAACGTTTTTTATATGCGAGGCGTTAAAGCGCTTTTTTAGGACATTATCAAAAGGTGCTTGATAAATTTTTGCTTCTTTTAACTCGTCATCTTTGTAGATAGCAGAGTTTGATTTGTTTAGATCAAAGATGATCTTCTCACCATTAAATTCGATTAAAATAGCCATATCATTAATGCGTTTTGCTTGGTTTATCTTTGTAAAATTTGATAAATAACTTGCTATTTGAACTAAATGTGCGTACTTCATGTGGGGATTATATCAGAAATGTTGCAAAAATGTTTTAATAAAAGCTTTATCGCTAGCTATGAAAGAATAGTAAAAATCTGTTTTCTGATCCATGTTTAATTTTTCCAAATGTTTTATTTGTAATGTTACTAAAATATAAATTTTTCGTAAATTTTTTTCATAAAAATTTAAAATATATTTTTATATCATGATAACTATTTTTATAATATTAAATTTTCTTTAAGGGATGATTAATGAATAAATTTCACATTAGTGCGGTGCTTTGTTTTGCTATTTCTGCTTTAAATGCTACTGATGTAAGCTTGGATGGGATCAGTGTAGAAGATAGCGCAGACGATGGTTACAGAGCCACAACGAGTGAGGTGGGCAAGACAAATACGCCAATTCTTGAGATACCACAGACAGTAAACGTCGTAACGCAACAACAGCTAAAGGATAAAAAGCCAGAAACTCTAGCCGAGAGCCTTCAAAATGTGAGCGGCGTTAGCTACGGAAACACCACGGGCGGCATCTTTGACTCGATCATAAAAAGAGGATTTGGTGGCGGACGCGACGGCTCGATCATGCGAAACGGGGTGCCCGCTAGCGTCATGCATAGCTTTAACAAAACCGTAGAAAGCGTCGAAGTGCTAAAAGGTCCGGCTAGTTTGCTCTACGGCGCGCAAGAGCCAGGTGGCATCATAAATATGGTCACTAAAAAGCCAAAATACGACTTCTCAAACGAAATTTGGGCTGGTATCGGCAACCGCAACTACTGGAATACAGGCTTTGACATCACAGGACCTATTGCGGAGAGCGGGTTTGCATATAGATTTATATTTGATACTATGCAAAAGGACTACTGGAGAGAGTTTGGCGAATATAAAAATGTTCTCTTTGCGCCATCGCTTTCGTATAAAGGCGATGACTACCGCATAAATTTGGCTTATGCGCATACACGCTCGACCGATCCGATTGACCGAGGCATGTATCTCATTCCAAGCACCGGCAAGCTACTGCCGATAGACAAGAAAAGACGCCTTGACGAGCCATTTAATAAATTAAAAACAAAGCTTGACACGCTAGATGTAAATTTTGAGAAAAATCTCGGAGAAAACTGGCTATTAAAGGGCGCTTATGCATTTTCTCGCTCAAAGCACGAGTACGGCCACATAAGGCTAATGAATGTATTAAATAATGGTACAGCAACTAGGCGAAACGAATATTACGACGGATTTATCCACCGCACGCATGCTGGATCACTAAATTTAAACGGCTACGTTAAAACTGGCGAGATAGAGCATAATTTACTCTTTGGCATCGACGCAAAGGAATACTACCGCTATAGACCAGGTGGCCTAAAAGATACGGGTAACCACTTAAGCATCAACATATATCATCCTATCTATGGAAGAGTAGGGCTACCAACTGCCAGGGAGTCAAGCATCCAGTACCAAAAGCTAAAAACTATCGGATTTTACGCACAAGATAGCATAAATTTAACTGAAAACTTGATCTACTCTTTAGGAACTAGGTATGAATACTACGACCAAGTAGCTCGCGGCACAACTAGTGGGCCAAATAGCACAGATCAGCAAGATGGTAAATTTACGTGGCAAACTGGACTTTTATATCTACTAACGCCTCAGTGGTCGGTCTATACCAACTACGCACAAAGTTTCAATCCACAAATGGCTATGAAAGGCGATATCGGCGATATAAAGCCTGAAGAGGGCAAAAGTATAGAGTTTGGAACTAAATTCCAAAACGATAGCATAACGGCTAGTGCGGCGGTTTTTAATATCAATAAGAAAAACATCATGCGTACCGTAAGTGGCGTGAGTACGCCAGTGGGCGAGGCGCGCTCTAGAGGATTTGAGTTTGACTTTAACGGCCGCGTGACACAAGGGCTAAGCGTGGGCGCTAGCTACGCGTACACTAAAACCGAGGTGCGCAAGGATAGCGGAGCGTTTGCCGTGCTAGTGGGCAAACCGCTAGAAGCTACGCCAAAGCACCAAGCCAGCTTGTTTGCTAACTACGACTTTAGCCACCTAGGCGTAAAAGGTCTAAGGATCGGCGGTGGAGCAAGGTATTTTGGCTCGTGGTATACATACTATATGAGGACAAATTTATCTGCAGTACCAGCAGGAACGGCATTCAAGATGGATAGTGCAGTTGTTTATGATGCTTTCATCAGCTACGACACCAAGATCGCGGGCTACGAGACGAATTTCTCGTTTAACGTCAAAAACTTGACCGACAAGCTTTATTATACGTCCTCATCTACTGGTACGGATGCTAATATCATACCGATACAACCAGGTTATGCTCGCCAGTTTATGCTGACCGCTAGCGTTAAATTCTAAATTTACTAGGCCTTTTGGCTTAGTAAATTTTCTTTAAATTTAGCAATTTTCGTTAAAATCGCCTCAAAATTTAAAGGAAATTTATGGAACAAACCATCACAGAAAAAATATTTTCAGATCACGTTGGCAAAGAGGTAAGCGCAGGAGAGATCATCGAGAGCAAGATCGATATGATCATAGGCAACGACATCACGACACCTATTTCGATCAAGCAGTTTGAGCGAAGTGGCGCTAAAAAGCTAGCCAACCCAGACGGCTTTGCCATCGTTATGGACCACTACATCCCGACAAAGGACATCCTAAGCGCAAATCAAGCCAAAATTTCACGTGAATTTGCCTACAAACACGACCTTAAAAACTATTTTGACGAAAAAGATATGGGCATCGAGCACGCGATTTTGCCTGAAAAAGGGCTAGTCATCCCAGGCGACGTCATCATCGGCGCAGACAGCCACACCTGTACGCACGGCGCTCTTGGGGCATTTAGCACTGGCATGGGTAGCACCGACCTAGCTTACGCGATGATCACTGGTAAAAACTGGTTTAAAGTGCCTGAGAGTATCAAAGTCATCTTTAAAGGTAAGCTTGATAAGCACGTCTATGGCAAGGACCTCATCCTTGAGATCATCCGCCAAATAGGCGTTGATGGCGCACTTTACAAGGCGCTTGAGTTTAGCGGCGAGGTGATAGATGGCCTTAGCATGGATGATAGGTTTTCAATGTGTAACATGGCGATCGAAGCTGGCGCAAAGAGCGGTATCATCGCGGTTGATGAGATCACAAAAGAGTTTTTAAAAGATAAAAATTTGCGCGATAAACCAAAATTTTTCTACTCAGACGAGGGCGCTAAATATGACAAAATTTTAGAGATCGATGTCACAAACCTTGATCCAGTCATCGCATATCCATTTTTGCCAAGCAACGGCAAGAGTGTAAGACAGGCAGTTCGCGACGATCTAGCTATCGATCAAGCATTTATCGGTTCATGCACAAATGGCCGTCTAAGCGACCTGCGTATCGCAGCACAAATTTTAAAAGGCAAAAAAGTAGCCCGTAAAACAAGGCTCATCATCACTCCAGCGACGCAAAAGATCGCAAGAGCTGCCGAAAAAGAAGGCTTAATCGACATTTTCATCGAAGCAGGAGCGGTTGTGAGCAATCCAACTTGTGGCGCTTGTCTTGGCGGATATATGGGAATTTTAGGTGCAAATGAGCGCTGTATCTCGACGACAAATAGAAATTTCGTAGGACGTATGGGCGATAGAACGAGTGAAATTTATCTGGCTAACTCAGCAGTTGTAGCGGCCTCAGCCATAGCAGGTAAAATCGCCGATCCAAGGGACTTATAGGCGTTAGCTTTTAAGTATCTTTGAATGAGTTAGAAATTTTCGCATTTCGATAAACTACATGTTTTATCCTGTGTGAAAATTTCGTCACAATATCCAAATCTATCTTGGAATCTTGCCACCAGATTTGTTTATATGATTAAATAAATTTTAAAAGCGGCTCGTCTCGCGAGCATTTTTAACGTAGCTAGTAAAAATTTAGCACGATAGACTAAATTGTCTTATCTTTGCTAAATTTTTACGTCGCTTCTGCTTGTAGTTGCGACTGCAAGGGGCGCAAAGCCCTTAAACCCATCTCACGGTACTTTGCCTTACGTTTTTGACAAGATTTGACAAATTTTTATTTCAATATCTAGTTTTATTTATGAAATACCAAAGAAATTTGAAAGTATTTGTATGGATTAATTTAACCGGTAAATTTGAGACTAGTTTTGTAAATTTACCGGCTATTTTTAGCACATTAAAACGCTGTTATAGTTGCCAAAAGACCAAAGATTATACCTGGGAAGTTTGCAGCAGAAAGTGGATAGTCTTTTTTAGCTTTTAATAGGCCGTAACTTGTCCAGATTGTGCAGTTTAGTGCGGCTGCCAGTGGCTGTATAAAAGGCGTTTTGTTGCCGTCAAGGTTGCCCCCATTATTTGTGGGATGTATGAAAAGTACATAACAACTGATAGGCATGTGCCGATCCAGCCTAAAATTTGTAGATTTTTTTCGCTCATTGCTTCTCCTTAAATAAAGGCGCCATTATATCTTTTTAATCATAGCAAGCAAATGGATAAAATAGCCATGATTTTTACTGCGATTAAGATGGTTTTAGTAAAATTGAGCATTTTAAAAGGATAAAAATGCCAGATATAGTATATGACAAAGCAAAATGGCATTGGGGTGCGAAAGATGCGCCGACTGATATACCGCATGAAAACGGTGCGACACACATTGCATTTTTCTTTCGCTGGTGCATGGAACACAAATTTTATTCAAAGGAATTTGCGGCAGATTTTGCGGACGATATAGCACAGATGGACGAAAATTTTAACTATCGTCAGTATCTTTTTGACGCTATGGATGGCGTACTTGGAAGTGCGGAGCTAAATACTGCTGGTAAAGCCTTTGCAAAAGCTTACTATACGACTGATCGGACAAAATTTGCCAAAATGTATGGTTGGTATTTGCAGGATTATACAGATTTTGTTTCGAAAAAATTTGGTAAAAAATACTTTGATAACGCCTATTTTTATATAGAAAACTCACAAGAAAACTATGCCTTGATCAAAGCTATCATAGATCATCGCTACGAGGAATTTTTAACAATGAAAAGGGCAAAGCAGGCTTAAAATTTCACAAGTAGCATAAACAAAAATAAGTTTTTATCACATATTTTTGGTAGATCAAAGCCGCTTTTAGCTAAATTTAGCCTCATAACTTTCTTAAGGGAAAAGATGCAAACTTGCGTGATTTTAGCAGGTGGCAAAAGCTCGCGTATGGGGCAAGATAAGACACTTTTGCCATTTGGTGGTTTTAATACGCTTACTCATTATGAGGTTGCTAAATTTAGCAAAGTTTTTGACGAAGTTTATGTAAGCTCAAAATTTGAAAAATTTAGCCCGCCACTAAAGCTTATAAAAGATGAAAATAGCAATAACTATTCGCCAATGCTCGCACTTTACTCCATTCTTAAAAATTTTGATCATAGTATTTTTGTGATACCAGCTGATATGCCATTTTTTGATCTTAAAAGCTTAGAGGAACTTGCTAAATTTAAAGATGAATTTGACATGGTTGTGGCTAGTGATAATGAGCACATTCACTCGCTTTGTGGTTTTTTTAGTCCAAGGCTTGCCACTTTGGCTCGTGAGTTTTATTTAAAAAATGAGCATAAAATCGGACTTTTGAGAAAAAGCTGTAAATGCAAAGTCGTAAATTTTAAAGATAGTGAGCAGTTTTTTAATGTAAATTCCCCTGACGAATACGAAATGGCAAAGAAAATCCAAGAAAAGAAGATAGATGATGAGTAAAATTTTATTATTTTTAAGCCTTGGCCTTAGTTTTTTGATGGCAAGTGGGCTGGATGATTTTAAAAGAGCACAAGAGCTAGAGCAAAGTGGCGACATAAAGGCTGCGATGCAAATTTATAAAGAGCTAGCCAAAGGCTCTTTAAACGAGCAAGAAGCGATACAAAATGTGCAAGCAAGTGAGCCAGTACCAAGAGAGGCAAAGCTAAAGCAAGCCGATCTTTTAAGAGAAGATAAAAGTGGTAAAAATTTACAAAATGCGCTTGGTATCGAGCTTTATAAATTTAACTACCTTTTGCCAGTAACTTATGCTAAAAATGTGCCAAACGATGAGCGAAAAAGCGTTGAAACTAAGTTTCAAATAAGTCTTGCAAAGCCGTTGTTTTATGACCTGTTTGGATTTAGAGAGAGCCTTGTAGCAGCCTACACGCAGACATCTTGGTGGCAGATAACAAGAACTTCAGCGCCATTTCGTGAGACGAACTATCAGCCAGAAATTTTTCTAAATTTTGCTTCTCCAAAATATTTGAATCAAATAGGTGTTAAAAACCTAAAATTTGGACTTTTGCATGAGTCAAATGGACGAGATGGTAGCAATTCAAGAAGCTGGAATAGAGCTTATGTGCAAAGTGATTTTGTTTTTGGCAAGCTTAGCATTTCGCCAAGAGCTTGGATGGTAGTGGGCAATAAGGGCGATAATAAAGATATATTAAAATACATAGGACACGGCGATGTAAGGCTTAGCTACAACCTTAATGATCACATTTTTAGCCTAATGCTAAGAAATAACTTACATTTTGATAAAACAAATAAAGGTGCTGCTGAAATTTCATATATGTTTCCTATCTTCTCAACCGGAGTTTATGGCTATTTGCAGTATTTTACGGGATATGGCGAGAGTTTGATTGATTATAATAGGCATACTGATAAATTTGGTCTTGGTTTTGTTATTTTAAAATAAGCTAAAAATTTTAAACTTATAAAATGGCTAAATTTAGGCAAATAATCATAAATTTACTCAAATATGTCAAAAAAATTTAATTAATCAAAAAACTTAAAAATATTAGAAAAAATACAAGCAAATTTTGCTAAAATCTTAAGCAAAATCTCAGAGCAAAGGAGTTTTTATGAGCGGAATCTCACTAATTGTCTGTTTTGTTGTAGCCATCATACTTATGATCGTTATGATCTCTAAGCTAAAAGTGCATCCATTTTTGGCACTTATGAGTATTTCTTTGGTTCTTGCGATCGTCGCGGGCATCGATCTGTCCAAGATCCCAGCGATGATAGGTGTCGGCTTTAGTGGCACATTTAAGAGTATCGGTATCGTTATTATCTTTGGAACGATCATCGGTACCGTGCTTGAAAAAACGGGAGCTGCTTTAAAGCTAGCTGATATGGTTGTTAAGCTAGTTGGACAAAAGCGTCCAGAGCTTGCTATGCTCATCATGGGCTGGGTTGTTGGCATTCCGGTATTTTGTGATAGCGGATTTGTCGTTTTAAACTCTATTCGCGAAGCGCTTTATAAGAAAATTTCAGCAAGCCCAGTCGCGATGTCAGTCGCTCTAAGTGGCGGTCTATACGCATCTCACGTTTTCATCCCGCCAACTCCTGGTCCAATAGCAGCTGCAGGAACACTTGGTCTTGGCGGAAATTTACTCCTTGTTATCATTATGGGAACAGTCGTTTCAGTGCCTGTTTTGATAGCTGTTTATTTCTTTTCAAAGAGTGTTGGCAAAAGTGTGACTATCAGCGACAAAGATGCTGACGCTACCATCACAGCTACCTACGAAGAGCTTTTAAAGAAATTTGGCACGCTACCTAGCGGATTTTTGAGCCTTGCTCCTATCATCATGCCTATCATTTTTATGGCGATCGGCTCTATTGTCGATGTTTTAGCAAAACAAGGCATGTTTGATAAAACGGCTCTCTTACCAAAGATACTTTTATTTTTAGGAAATCCTATCATTGCTCTTGCCATTGGCGTGATCTTTTGCGTATTTTTATTAGTAGAAGCCAGAAAGATAAGAGAATTTGACCATATCACGAACGAATCTTTAAAGATCGCTGGACCGATACTCTTTATCACAGCAGCTGGCGGTGTTTTGGGTAATGTCATCACTGAGGCTGGCTTTGTAAATTTCATAAAAGAAAACGCAACCACCATAAAAGCGATAGGAATTTTCTTCCCATTCATTATCTCGGCCATACTAAAAACCGCTCAAGGAAGCTCGACTGTTGCAATCATCACGACAGCATCTATCATGGGCGCATTTAGTGCCGACAACTCGCTCATGCATACACTTGGCTTTACGACCGAGCTTTCAGCTGCACTTTGCGTCATGGCAATAGCATCTGGTGCGATGTGCGTATCTCACGCAAATGACAGCTACTTCTGGGTTGTGACAAATTTTAGCAAGATGAGCGCAGAACAAGGATATCGCACACAAACGGCTATGACGTTTATAATGGGCATCGTTGGTATAATTAGCGTTTATATATTATCTTTGGTGCTTTTATGAGAATTTTAGTTGCGATTGATTCATTAAAAGGCTCGCTTAGCTCGCTTGAAGCGGGCCTTGCTGTAAAAGAAGGACTAGAAGAGATTGGCTGCGAGGTCGTTGTCAAGCCTATCGCAGATGGTGGCGAGGGTAGTGTAGAGGCGATGGCTGATGCACTTGGTGCGAAATTTATAGATACGATAGTTAAAAATCCACTTGGAATTGAAATTTTAGCTAGATATGCACTAAAAGATGACCTTGCAATACTTGAAATGTCAAGTGCTTCTGGCCTTACACTTATAAACCCAGACGAGAGAAATCCACTAAAGACTAGTACATTTGGTTTTGGTCAGATGATAAAAGATGCCATTGCTAAAGGCGCTAGAAAATTTATCATTGGCATCGGCGGAAGTGCGACAAATGACGCTGGTACAGGCATGCTTAGCGCACTTGGCTTTAAATTTTATGATAAAAATGGTGCTTTGCTTGAAGGAAAAGGCGAGAATTTAGCCAAAATTTGTGAGTTTACAGATGAAGAGGCGCTAAAAGAGCTAAAGGATTGCGAATTTTTAATCGCCTGCGATGTAGATAATCCGCTTTATGGCATGAATGGAGCAGCTCATGTTTATGCCCCTCAAAAGGGCGCAAATGGCCGTATGGTAAAAGAGCTTGATGATGGGCTAAAACACTTTGCAACTCTTGTAAAGGAAAAGACTAATAGCAAATTTCACACACAAAAAGGTGCTGGCGCAGCTGGTGGACTTGGCTTTGCATTCGTGGCATTTTTAGGAGCAAAACTTCGCCCAGGTATTGAGATCATTACACAGACTATTGCGCTTGAGGATGAGATCAAAAAGGCTGATCTAGTCATCACTGGCGAAGGCCGCATGGACTTTCAAAGCTCAATGGGAAAGACTCCGACTGGGGTTGCAAAACTAGCCAAAAAGTACCATAAGCCAGTGATCGCATTTGCTGGAAGCGTACAAAAATGCGCCAAAGATTGCCACAAAAATGGGATTGATGCCTATTTTTGTATATTAAATGAGCCAGTGAGTCTTGAAGAAGCGATGAGAAAAGATGTGGCGATTAGAAATTTAAAGATGACAGCAGAGCAAGCTGTAAGACTCTTTAAAATAGCAAATAAACTTTGATGTTTAGCAGGCTGGTAAAATTTTACTAGCCCTTAAATCTAATGATCGATTTATAAAAATGGCTATTGTTGGTTTGGGATATAAATTTAAAGTGTTTTATTGATCTCAAATATCAACTAGAGCTTTAAATTTTTATTCCTCAGCCCATATTTATTCTTAAATTTTGCCATCATTTTTTCATTGTATTTATATGAAAGATGTTTTTAAACCCCAACAAATCTCACTACTAGGCGGGCTTATCTAAATTTATAAATCACATATAAGTTTTCTCATAAAGCTTTTTGTTTATTGTGGCTTTTTACACAAGAAGCAAAATCTACTCTCCCGCTAAATCCTCAGCCACTTTTGCAGCAAGTTTTAGCTTGTCGCTATCAAAGTGAGTGTAAATTCGTGAGGTATTTAAGTTTGCATGACCTAGAGCTTCTTGCACCAAAACAAGGTCCTTTTGCTTTTTGTAAAGCATCGTTGCAAAGGTGTGGCGCAACATGTGGGCACCATTTTTCTCTTTTCTGATGCCAGCTTTAAATAAAATTTGCTCAACTATGCGGCTAACATAAGCCTGCGTAAGCCTGGTGCCTTTTTTATTGATGAAAAGATAGCCTTCTTTGTTTATGTAGTTTATTGCGATCGCATTTAGATGAGCTTCTATGAGGTGACGTTTTATCATAACGATGCGGTATTTGTTACCTTTGCCTCGTATCCTAATGATAAAAAGATCGCCATCTTCAGTGATGTCCTTTCGCTTTAAATTTAGAGCCTCGCTCACACGAATACCAGTAAAAATTATCGTTTTTATTATGAGCTTATTGCGATTTGAGTTTTGCTTAAAGTCACTTTCTTCGATCGCATCTAGAAATTTTTTGACCTCATCTTCGCCCATAAACTCAGGTAACTTTTGCCCTTTATTTCCACTCACTCCGCCCCAGTTTTTTAAATTTATATCAAAAACATGGGCCTTGCCATCCTCTTCGTTTTGTTTGTCTAAAAACGCAAAGAAATTTATCACTGAGATGCGGTAATTTTTCTTGCTAGCATCGCTTAGCCCGCCAGTCGTGCTAGCTAGTATTTCACTTAGCAACTCTTCATCGATCTGCTTTAGGCTACTAAGCTCGTAAAATTTCATCGTTTCATATATTTTTTTAAGTGGATTAAAGTAGGTATTTATGCCAGTAAGCCCCGCGTTTCTCGCGCTTTTTACCAAGCCATCAAGCTGGCCAATGTTTTTTATCTCACGACTTAGAGCGTAATTCACACTTGCAAGCGCCTTTGGATCCCTAAGCTCTTTATTCGAAAGTGAGCTAAGTTTAAATTTGACGTAGCGAGTAAGCCAAAATATAAATGAGTTTTCAAAATTATCTTTACAATCAAGCGGATATTTCAAACCAATAACCTTAAATTTTTATTTTGAAAAGTATTATATTTGAAATTTTATAAAAACTACTCTTTTTAAAATTCAACTATAAAAGCTTAAGCACATATCCATTTTCAGCGGCTTCGAGCTTATATTTATGCATTTTATCAAGCTCTAAAACTACTCTGAAATATCTATCGTGCCAACCTATGATCACATTTTTAAAATGTTCATTTTCAAGTTTTAAGCTCTTAGTTTTAAAGCTTCTTGGCGGCCTTGCAAAGTCAAGAACGATCTTATTTTTCTCATAAGCAAAATGCCTTAAATTTTTAGCTTTTGTAGCGATTTTTAGCTCTTTGTCGTTGGCTAGAAAGCTTATAAAACCTAGAAATTTAACATCCTTTCCATTTTTTACATTATCAACTGGCTTTGCACTAGGCTCAATCTTTATCTCGACTACCTTTTGTTCAGGCTTTATATTAGTTTCTTTTGCTTTATCTGTGCTAAGATCGATCACTACAACATTTGGAGTTGGCATATCTGAGGTTTTATTTCTATCTTTATTTGAAATTTTAGTTTCATTTTTTTCTATTATCACGGGAGTGCTTACTTTTTGGCTAGGCATATTTGCCATTGTGACCGAAACATCTAGCTTTTTTGCCACGACTGGTTCTGGATTTTTTACCTTATTTAAAGCAAATTCATCGCTGTAGTCGATAGTTTTATTTATATCAGCTAGCCTTTTTTCCTTTATAGTACCGTCATTCGCCCTATATCTTATGGTAACATCTAGTAAAAGTGCCGCATCACTTGGAAATTTAAACGAAAGAGAATCAAAGCTATCAAATTTTTCTATGATATTTGTTGTCATAACGCTTGTATTTAGCTCGCTAATAGGCATAAATGGGTTCTCTCTAGCAAAGACGCTTGTTGCAAATATAGATAAAACTAACCAAATTTTTTTCATCATTCCTACTTTTTATTAAAGTCTGGCTCAAGGCCTTGTAATTCAAAATAATCTTTTTGCAGACGCGCATTCATCTTTTTTAAAATTTCCACGTCCTCGCTAAGCCTCTCTTTTTTACTCTGAAGGCTTAACATAACATCAAGTGAGCGTTTGCCAAACATCATATTGCCTACATAAAAAGCAAACATAGCCACACAAATGGTGGCTATGACGTAGCGTAATGTCGGTCTAATGTATTTTAAAATTTTATGAAATATGCCATCAGTGTTGCCATATTCGTCTAAAATTTCGCTCAAATATTATCCCCCAAAAACTCTCCAGCCTCAAGCTCGATCTCAAGTAAGCGGTTGTATTTTGCATTACGCTCGCTTCTTGAAGTGGCACCTGTCTTTATCTCGCCAGTATTTAGTGCGACTGCAAAGTCAGCGATGAACGCATCTTCGCTCTCGCCGCTTCTATGGCTCATTATGCAGCGATATCCGTTTCTTTGAGCAAGGCGGACAGTTTGCATAGTTTGTGTGACTGAGCCTATTTGATTTGGCTTGATTAAGATCGCATTTGCGATCTTTTTCTCGATACCCTCGCGTAAAATTTTCTCATTTGTGACAAAAAGATCGTCGCCAACTAGCTGCACTTTGCTGCCAAGCCTTTTTGTAAGCTCAGCCCAGCCGCTCCAGTCGTCCTCGCTAAGGCCATCTTCGATAGAAAATATAGGATATTTTTCGCAAAGTTTTTCGTAGTAGCTAATAAGCTCATCGCTGCTAAATTTCTTGCCCTCAAGCTCGTATTTGCCGTCTTTGTAAAGCTCGCTTGAAGCGACGTCAAGTGCTAGCTTTATCTGGCTACCTAACTCATATCCAGCCTCTTTTACAGCTTGTGAGATGAGCTTTAGTGGCTCTTCGTTATCTTTTAAATTTGGAGCAAAACCACCCTCATCACCAACAGCTGTGCTGTGTCCAGCTGCGTTTAGGATAGATTTTAGCTTGTGATAAATTTCAGTTGCAGCTCTAAGTGCTTCGCTAAATGTGCTAAAACCAAATGGCATTATCATAAATTCTTGAAAATCAACGCTGTTATTTGCGTGTGCGCCGCCATTTATGATGTTAAACATTGGCACTGGTAAGATGCTAGCATTTGCACCGCCAAGATAGCGGTAGAGCGGGATATTTAGGCTCTTTGCAGCTGCGCGAGCTACTGCCATAGATACGCCAAGGACTGCGTTTGCGCCTAAATTTGAGTAGTTGTGTGTGCCATCAAGCTCAAGCATCTCCGCATCGACTGCCTTTTGGTTATAGGCATCAAGGCCGATTATCGCCTCAGCGATCTTTTCATTTACGTTTGAAACAGCCTTTAAAACGCCCTTGCCAGCGTATCTTTCGTCTTTGTCACGAAGCTCGAGTGCCTCACGCTTGCCCGTGCTCGCGCCACTTGGCACGATCGCGCTTGCCTCGGTTCCGTCGCTTAGTCTAACTGTCGCACGAACTGTTGGGTTGCCTCTGCTGTCTAAAACCTCGTGAGCTTCTACATCTTCAATAAATACCATTATTCATCTCCTGCTTCGTTTGTGTCGTCGTCTTCGTCTTTTGCGCCGCTGCTTATTAGGTGATCGATCCCCATTGAGCCTTTTATCGCCGCTACTATCTCATCAGAAATTTCTGGGTGCTCTTTTAGGTAGGCTTTGGCGTTTTCTCTGCCTTGGCCTAGTTTTTCGGCCTTGTAGCTAAACCACGCGCCTGATTTGTCAATGATGTCGAGCTTTACGCCATAGTCGATGATCTCGCCCTCTTTGCTCACACCCTCGCCAAACATGATGTCAAATTCAGCCACTTTAAATGGAGGCGCGACCTTATTTTTAACCACTTTTGCTTTTGTGCGGTTGCCGATAGGCTCGTCATTTTGTTTAAGTGTGGCTATCTTTCTGACATCGATCCTTACAGATGAGTAAAATTTAAGCGCATTACCGCCAGTTGTGGTCTCTGGTGTGCCATATCCCATCATACCGATCTTCATACGAATTTGATTGATGAAGATAACGGTTGTCTTCATCTTGCTTAAAATTCCAGTTAGCTTTCTAAGTGCCTGGCTCATAAGCCTAGCTTGCAAACCAACGTGCTGATCGCCCATATCGCCATCTATCTCGCTCTTTGGAGTAAGAGCGGCCACACTATCAACTACGATAAGATCTATCGCTCCGCTTCTTGCAAGTGTCTCAACGATCTCAAGTGCCTGTTCGCCAAAGTCTGGCTGAGAGACGTAAAGGTTGTCAGTGTTTACGCCTAAATTTGAAGCGTATTTTACGTCTAGTGCGTGCTCTGCATCGACAAATGCACAAATTCCGCCAGCCTTTTGCGCTTCAGCTATGATGTGAAGTGTGAGCGTTGTCTTACCAGAGCTCTCTGGTCCGTATATCTCGATGATCCTGCCTTTTGGAACGCCGCCTATGCCAAGAGCCAGATCAAGCCCTAGCGAGCCAGTCGGTATCGACTCGATCGCCTCAACCTCTTTGTCGCCAAGTCTTAAAAGCGTGCCTTTGCCAAAAGCTTTATCGATCTGCTTTAGCGCAAGCTCGAGCGCCTTTTTCTTGTCCGCTTCACTCTCTGGGATAGCTATTTTTTTGTCACTATCTTTTTCTTTTGCCATTTTTTACCTTAATAGTTGAAATTTGGCTTGATTTTATCTAAAAAGAGATGAATTTTACTTGATTTACTCGCAAATTATAATATTTTCACCAAGCAGTGCAGCGCTATCAATAAGAGCAAAAAGCTGCTCCTTTTCAAACAAAAATCCATAAATTTGATCTTCGTTTTTTAGTATCGCAAGTTTTAGTGGCTCTACAAGCGAGCTTGCGCAAAGATTTAAAAAGGCTTCATCGATATGATTTTGTGAAATTTGGGGCTTATTTTTAAAATTTTCATCTTTTATAAAAGAGATAAATTCCTCTTGTGAGGTGGATTTATTAAATTTAAAAATTAGTTTTTCTTTTAAGGCTTCAGCCAAAATTTCATCAAATTTAACTAGGTCTATGTGATTTTGAACGCCTAAAATTTTGGCAAAATTTAGCAGATTTTTATCGTAATCAGCCACATTTTTCTCATGCTCGCTTTGCGCCTTTTTAGCCCTATAAATGGCGTAAAATCCAATAGCTATAAACAAAAGTGAAAGGGTAAAAACTTCGCTCAAAAACTCACTCATTATCATCCTTATAAAATGCAAACTTCAGTCTTAAGCTCTACGCCAAATTTCTCTAAAACTCTAGCCTTTGCCAAATTTATAAGGCTAGTGGCGTCCTCAAAGCTTGCGTGGTTAAAATTTATCAAAAAATTTGCGTGCTCTTCGCTAAATTTCGCTCCGCCGATAGCGTATCCCTTTAGTCCAACAGCCTCAAGCAGTGCCCCTGCAAAGTGCCCTTCTGGATTTACAAAGCAGCTGCCAAAGCTAGCCCCTTTTGGTTGATTTGCCCTTTTTGCACTTATAGCTTCAGATATGCCCGCGTCAAAGCCGCTAGAAAGCTCAAATTTAGCCCCCAAAATGGCCTCATCTATGCCGCTGTGACGGTAGCTAAAGCTTATCTCATCTTTGCGCACCCAGCCACGAGCCAGACGCACATGCGTGAGGTTGTCGCTTATGCTAAATTTAAGCAGCCCAGCGTTCATTTTGATAAGTCCGCCAAGTGTGCCTGGAATATTTTTTAAAAACTCAAGGTGAGCGATGTTATTTTGCTTGCAGAAGTTATAAATTTTGGCAGATTTCGTCGCAGCACCTATCTCAAGATAAATTTTATCGCCTAAGCGTTCTAAATTTATATAGTCAAAACTCTTGCCGGGCATCGCCATTTTTGGGGGATTTGGCGAGACAAGCAAGTTGTTGCCCCCTCCTATCATCACAGCGCCTAAAAAGTGAGGCGAGCTTAGATCTTCAAGGCTATTTACCTCGAAAATTTCATGCACACCGCCTATCCTAACCGAGGTAAATTTAGAAAAATCAACAAGTCTCGTCACTGGATAAATTCCGGTATAAAATCAAGCATGCGAGTGGTAAATTCAACCATCATCGAGATCATCCAAGGCATCAAAAATATGATGACAACGACGACTAACAAGATTTTTGGCACAAAGCTTAGCGTGGTTTCGTTTATCTGCGTGGTCGCTTGAAAAATGGAGATGATAAGACCTGCGATTAGACCGCTTAGCAGCATCGGAAGGCTGATATAAAGGGCGATCTTAAAGGTTTCAACTCCAAGCGAGACAAGCGTACTTTGCATCAGCTAAACCTTACTTCGTTGTATTCAGTTGGGATTAGGTAGTCGTTTACGTCGATTGGCTTTTCAAAAAAGCCTTTGTCGTAGCCTATTTGATAGAGCTTATTCAGCGCTTTTAGCTGCGTTTCGTTCATGCTTATTGACTCGTCATTTGCGTATAAATTTAGATACGCTTTAAGATCCTCTTTGCCAACTCTGATGAGGTTTCGCTCCATTAGCATGTGAGATAAAAATGGCTTGTGCGAAGTGGCGATCCTAACCGCCTCGCTAAGCACTCTTTCGCACTCGATCGCGTCGGTTATGGGTAGGCTTCGTCTAAGTGCCATGCCACCAAGTGGAAGCGGTAAATTTTCGCCGTTTAGCTCGCTCCAGATATCCCAAATTTCACGTTCTACACAGAGCTGGTCTGAGAAATTTAAGATACTTTCATGTATTAGCACGCCAGCATCGACCTCGCCACTAAGCACAGCATTTTCGATCTCAAGAAAATTTTTATAAACGATCCTTGCCTCTGGATAGGCTATGCGAAAGAGTAGGGCATTTGTCGTGTTTTTGCCAGAGAGTGCGACCTTAAAATTTCGCTTTAGCTGCTTGCCTTTTAGCTTGATAAGCTTTGGGCCATATCCTTTTCCAAAGCTCACGGCGCAGCGTAAAAGCGCATACTCGTCGCAAATTTTTGGATAGAGTGCAAAGCTGATCGCTGTTGCCTCGTAAGTGCCTTTTAGCGCCTCTTCGTTTAGCGTTTCTATATCAAGCGCCTTTGATGTGAAGGCTAAATTTTTACTGCTAACCCAGCCAAATTTGACCGCGGCATACATGAAAATATCGTCAGCGTCCGGCGAGTGGGCGACGTTTATAGTTTTTAGATTATGCAAAGATGATCCTTTTTTTGATTACGCCATTTTAATGAAATTTATTTAAAATAAAGTTTTAAGGGCGGTTTTGAAACGATTTTACCAGCTTTGCCTCTTTGAAATTTAGCACGTATTTCACGTCTATGGCGTCTTTAGCCCCTTTTCTTCGAGCTTGGAGCGTTGAGTAAAATGGATGCTTAAGTTCAAGCATCTTAATCAGTTTTTGATCGCTATCTTCTTTTTTTATATTTTCAACGATTATTGTCGTTATAAATTTGCCTTCAAACTCGTAAAATGGCCAGACTATCACGCCTGCATCGCTTGTTTTAAAGTCCGTAATTTTAGAATTTTTAGAGATATTTAGCATGGAGATGATCTTTTTGCGTGAGCTGTCCTCGTTTTGTACAGAGATCACCTTTACAAGCAGGTCTTTTTTGACGCCGAGGCCATTTTGGCTAAAGTGATAAACTCCGTCTTCAAGGATGCCAACCTTTTCAAAAGCGTTAGCATAGTTTGCGGCGGTGCAAGCGGTTAACAAAAGCGACAAAAACATTAAAATTTTTATAAATTTCATCTTTTCTCTTAAAATTTCACTATCTTTAGCCTATCTGAAGCGAAATTTTTCCTACCAAATTTAGCCTCATCTTTGCCGTTTAGCTCAACTAAATCGCCTGTAAAGCCACAAATGTCATTTTTAACAAGATAACTTCCCACGCCATAAGTATCAACCGGCGTATTATAAGCTTCAAATTCTTTTATAATTTTAGGGCTAAAACCTGAGCTAACGACGATTTTAACGTATTTAAAGCCAGCTTTATCAAGCGCCTCTCTTAGAGCAAATATAAGCTCCTTGCAAACGCCATGTGGGTCAAACCCGCTAGTATCCTTATCATCAAAATATTTATCTATCAAATTTTTACTAGTATCGACTCTAACCGCGCCAAGCCTCTCTTTTAAGGCATTTGAAGCCCTTAATGCGTCTGTAATCACGTCGTTGTTGTAGTCCACTAAGGCCGTGATCTTCTCATTTTCAAAGGTTTTAGCATAAATTTCTGAGGCTTTTACTATATCCCCGCCGCACATTTGAATGAGTGCATGAGGCATGGTGCCACCACCTTTTAGCCCCGTAAGCTCGCCCTGAGCATCTGTGGCGACCTTTTTGATGCCGCCTACAAATGATGCATATCCGTCACCTGGCTGCGTGCAGATGTCATCTTGCCTATCCGCCATACTAAAGACGTCCTTGCCATTTGCCGCTCTTATCACGTCTCTTGAGTTTGTCGCCACGCAGCTTCTTCTGGTGAGCGTCGCATCGATCACATTTTCTAAAAAGCCAAAATTTTCATACTTGCCGCTTATCTTTAAAACCGGCTCGTTTGCGTTTATGATATCGCCATCATTAAGCGCATAAATTTCAAACTCGCTTGGGTCTTTGGCAAATTTATTGATGACGGCTAAAACCTCGTCAATGCCGCAAAGCACGATATCATCACGTCTTTGGAAAAACTGCATCGTCACGTGCTGATCTGGTAAATTTTGCTTAATTATCTCATTTACTTTTAGAAAATATTTCGCCGTAAAGTAGCCCTCGCCGATCCTTGGATCTAGCTTAAAAGTCTTATCTGTTAGCCTATCTATCTTGCCTTGCATCTTTAGCTCAAGTTCGTTCATATTTGTCCTTTTTTAGCGTGATTATAGCATTTTGGTAGAAAAGTGAAAATTATAAAAATATATTTTAAGAGTATATAAGAGTATATTTTATAAAATCGTGAAATTTTACTTTTAAAGGAAAAATATGAAAAAGTTCTTACTTTTAATGGTCGCAATTTTTGCATTTGGCAATGAAAATTTGCTAGTAAGTGCTGGTGGCGGATATAAAAAGATAGTTGAGGCAGTCGCGCAAAATCTCAAAAAAGATGGCGTAAATATCGACACTTCTTTTGCGAACATCACAGCTATCATGGCTCAGGCAAAAGAGGGTAAAACTGACGTGATCGTGGGCGATGAGGACTTTTTGAAAAAGTCTGATCTAAAGATCGCTGAGTATGTAAATTTAGGCTCAGGTGCTTTGGTGCTGGCTACTAAAAAGGGTGTGAAAATAGAAAAAGTTGAAGAGCTAAAAGCACTTTCCAAGATCGCTATGCCAGATGCAACAAAGACGGTTTATGGCAAAAGAGCAAATGAATTTATGCAAAAAGCAAATTTAAGTGGCGAGCTAAAGGATAAAATTTTAGCAGTTGCCGGCGTACCACAGGTCGTTACATATATATTAAACGGTGAAGTTGATGCTGGGTTCATCAACCAGACCGAACTAAATGCGCACAAAGACGAATTTGGCAGTTTTATCTTGATAGACAAAGCACTTTATGCTCCAGCAAACATCGTAGCTGCAAAGCTTGAAGGATGCGATAAAAAGGCTGATTGTGAGAAATTCTTAAATGAGCTAAAAAGCGAGAGATCAAAAGAAATTTACAATAAATTTGGCATAAGATAAGGCTAAGCTTGCAAGAGCTCTCTTGGCTGTTTGATCCGCTATTTTTAAGCATAAAGGTCGTTTTGTGCCAAGGGGCTTTGCTTATCATTTTTGGGCTGGCTTTGGCTTATTATTTAGCTTTTGGTAAGGCCAAATTTAAAGCTATTTTAGAGATGATCGTAACTTTTCCACTCATCTTTCCGCCCATTGCTACTGGATTTTTACTGCTTTATCTACTTGGTAAAAATGGCATCGTCGGCAAGGCTTTAAATTTAGAAATTATTTTTAGTTTTAAGGCTCTTGTGTTAGCTGCTTTTATAGCCTCTTTGCCACTATTTGTAAAGCCTGTCGCTTCTGCTCTTGGCTCACTTTCAAAAAGCCTAAGTGAAGCAGCATATAGCCTTGGAAAAGATAAATTTCAAACAGCTATTTTCGTGCTCTTTCCATGCGTTGCGAAAAGCGTAGCAGCAGCTTTTATTCTAGCGATCTCGCGTGGACTTGGCGAGGTTGGCATAACACTCATACTTGGCGGAAATATAATAGGCAAAACAGACACTATCTCGCTTGCCATTTATAATGCTGTATACGATGGCAAAAGTGATGAGGCACTGGTATTAAGCCTTGTTTTGGTTGTATTAAGTTTTATTTTGTTTGGGATTATAAATTTGCTTGATAAAAGCAAAATTTAAAGTGAGTGGCGAGAGGATGAGAGAATCGAACTCCCCACCAGACGGTCAACCGCCCAGTCATCGGGTTTGAAGCCCGTGAGCATCACCAGATTACTTTATCCTCCGTGCGCGTTATTTTAGCAGATTTAGATAAATTTTAGTCCATTTTCTATAAACTTTTTGAAATTACAAAAGGATTTCTGATTTTAAAATTTAGTGTTTTTGTATTTTTGGCTCTATTTTTTTGCTCTTGTTCCTCGGTTCTTTCTCCAGCAACTGCGCCGCTAAATGTATATGATGCGTACTCGATTTCACGCGATAAACGTGGTATTTACTCGATCACAAGAGATAAATTTATACAAAGCAAATTGCAAAGCAAAATTTTATTTTCAAAAGGTCTTAGTAATATTGACATCGAGATAGAGGTCTTTTACGGAGATGCTTATTTGATCGGACTTGTTGATAGTAAAGAGCTAGAAGATAAGCTGGTAGAACTAGCCAAAAGTACAGATGGCGTGCGAAAAATTTATACCTATCTTCGTATCAAAAAGCCAGAATATCCATGCGATAGTCTAAAAATTCTTGCAAACTTAAAGCAAAATCTTTTTAAAGATAGTATAGTTGAGGGCACAAATGTGCGAGTTAGCATAGTTGGCTGCGATGTTGTATTTAGCGGCGTAGTTGATAGCATTGAACAAGAAAAACATGCTATTTGGTACGCTAAGCACATTGACGGCGTGGCCGATGTCTACTCATTCATCAAAGTCATCAAATAAATTTAGCTTAAATATCGCTCTTCTTTACAAAGCTTGCAATGAGGCTTGGTAAGATGATTAGTGCACCAAGAAGCATAAATACCATAACAAGATCGGTTAGTAAGCCAAAATATATAGTTGGGATAAAATTGCTAGTTATCATCACGCTAAAACCAAGAAAAATAGTGAACGATGTGTAATACATCGCATATCCGATGCTTGCGTGTGCGACTTTAATGCTCTCAAAAACGCTTTTTGTAAGCATTTCTTCTTTAAAGCGGTGGATATAGTGAATGATATCATCAACGCCGATACCAATACTAATGGCTGCGATTGTTATACTCATCACATCAAGCGGAATGCCAAAAAAACCCATCACACCAAAGAGTGTGCAAAGTGGGATTAAATTTGAAACTATCGCAATGGTTGCTAGCTTTATACTTCTAAAGATAAAGCAAAATATGACAAAAAGTATAGCAACAGTTAGTCCAAAGGTATCAACTTGCGAGCTAAGTAAATTTTGAAGCATATTGTTATAAAGCACCATCATGCCGGCAACTTCTATACTTACATTGTCATTTTTAGTAAGCTGTGCTAGCCCTTCTCTAAGCTCTTTTAGAAATAAATTTCGTCTAAGCTCGGAGTCGCTATCAACGATCCTTATACTAAATCTAAGTTCATCATCTTCAACGCTTACATAAGGACTTAATAAGATGTTTTTATAATTTTGTGGCAATTTCTCATACATTGCAGCTAATAAAAAATCATCACTAGCGCCGTTATTTAGCTCTTTTATGGCTTTTATAAGGGTTGCTAGCGAGCTTACATGTCCGACAAATTTTTGCTCTTTTAAATAATCATGAATCTTCTCAGCAACCCTTGTGTGATAGCTATTAAACCAGTACTTTGCATCCTTAGCATTGCTTTCAAACTCATTTTCAAACTCATCTTGCTCAGTATTTTTATCTTGTTTTTGCTCTTTAAATTTCACTATCACATCAACTGGGATCGTGCCACCAAGCTTGGTATCAATGACTTGCATTCCTTGGCGAATTTCTGTGCTTTCTTTAAAGTAGCCAATGAAGCTATTTTCAACCTTTATCTTGCTGATACCATAAACGCCAAAACAGACAACTAGCGCACAAACTACGTAGATAATCTTTCTTGAGTTTAGGGCTAAATTTGCGCAGTATTTTGTAAATTTAAAGCTATTTTCAAAGGTTCTAATAGGAGCTAATTTTTCTAAATTTACATTTATCGCGCCAAATAGCAAAAACGCAAGCACAAGCGAAACGCTAATGCCAGTGCTCATCATAATGCCAAGCATGATAACTGGCTTTATGTCAGCACTCATAAGCGAGCTAAAGCCAATAACCGTGGTAAATATCGCCCAAAAAGATGGAGAGAATTTATCACGAAGCGTTAGATAAATTAGCTGATTTTGGCTATATTTTGGATGCTTTGCGAAAAATTCTCTATAGCTAACGACAAGATGAATCACGGTTGAAATAGTAATGATGAGCTGAAGCGCGATGTAGTTTGAACTAATGACCGTCACTTCCCAGTCAAATATACCAAAAATTCCGGTCGTAAAAATGGCGCTTACGGCACATATAAACATCGGTAAAACGATCCATCTTAGTTGTCTAAAAAATAGCCACAAACTAAAGCTAAGAAGAGCAAGTACGCTTAAGCCATAGACCAAAAGATCGCTCTTTATAAAGCCTATCATATCATCAGCGATCATATTTGCACCGCCTAAGAATAGCTCGTCATTTGCGTTAAATTTAGCTATGGTTGCTTTTATAGCCTCAAGGTTTTCGTGATCGCTCTTTCTAAGCTCATCTCGGTAGGCTTTAAACTCATAGGCAAGAGCCTCTAGCTTAAGTCGCTCAGCTTGTGTGATAGTACCGTTTGACTCTTTTTGACTAAGTAAATTTCTCTCATTTACAAGCTCGTTAAATTTCTCATCTTGCTTTAAATTTAGAGCAATAGCTGTGGTTTTTAGATCTTTGCTTATCAAATTTCCGCTGTAAATCGGGCTTTTGGCAAACTCGAGCTTTGCTTTTGAAATATTTATATCTTTATCTTGCAGCGTTGGAGTATGATCTAAGATGCCCGTAATCCCGCCTTTTACACTATTTAAAAGCGGAATATTTATTATAGAGATGACGCTATTTACCATATCGTTTTTAGCTAGTTCATCGCCTAAATTTTTGATAAGTTCTAAATTTTTAGGTGAAAAAAGATCGTCTTTTGGAGTAAAAGCGACCACTAAAAATCCGGGTGAGTCGTAGCGTTTGGCTATCTCTCTATAAGCTTTTAAGTCAGGATCATGCTCAAGTAGTAGCGTTTCAGCTGACGCATCAACGCTAAGCTTGGTGCTAAGATAGCCAAAAACTACGCTTAAAGCTAAAATTAGAGCAATAATAAGCTTATTTTTAGCAATGATAAATTTAAAAATTTGTCGCATTAAGGGTTGGTTTTATTTTGATCAGGCAAAACAGCTTCGTTTAGTTTTTGTAAAAGAGTATTGAAATCAGCGTTATTTAGCACATCACCAAACTGACTTCTGTATGTTTGAATGATGCTCACACCAACGATATCAAGGTCGTAAATGAGCCAGCCACGCTCTTTAGCGTCATAAAATTTATAGACAAATTCGTAGCTCTTGCCATCATTTGTCAGCTCAGATGTTAGCCAGTATCTATTTTTTTGAGGTTCGCTCTCGCCAGTTATATGTATCTCTTGATCTTTGTATCCTAAAAGTTTATCTATGTATGAGCTTTTTAGTTTTTGCTCAAATGCTGCGTCAAATTTAGCCTGCTCATCGCTACTTAAGCTGTTGTAACGTTTACCAAGGCTTATCTTTGCCATTTGTTTATAGTCAAAAAATGGATCAAGAAGAGCAAAAATTTCTTTTGTCTTCGCATTATTGTCTAAATTTGTGTCTTTTAAAATTTCAATAACCTTTGTTGTTTTCATCTCTACTTCAGGCTTGATCTGCTCTTTTGAAATAGCAAAAAGGCTAGTTGTAAAAAGTAGAATCATAGTTAGAATTTTTAAAATTTTCATATTTACTCCTTGATAAGCTTGTCGCGTCTTTGCTCGTAAGCATCGCGTAAAAATGGATAAAGATCAATAGCATCTTTTCTTAGTTTTTCATAAGCAGTTGGATCTTGTGAAAAGTTATTAAACGCTCTATATGACTTGATGCCAGTTGATAAAAGTATAGGATCAACGTAGCTAATAGGATCAGCAAAATAATCTCCGACCATGCCACCAGTATCTCTTAAATTTGATGGTCCAATAAGTGGCCAAACTATATGAAAACCGCTACCAAGCCCCCAATATCCAAGCGTTTGTCCAAAATCTTCATCGTGAGGCTTGAGGTTGTAGTATTTTGCTCCGTCTGTTAGTCCGCCAAAGCCTATTATCGTATTTGCTAAAAATCTTAATGTCTCTTCACCAGCATTTTGAAATTTAAACTGAAGTAGATTGTTTACAAAGCGAACTGGGAAAAGCAGGTTGTCAAAGAAATTTGAAACCATTGTTCTAGCTGTTTTTGGTACAACGTAGGCATAGCCTTTTGCCACCGGAGTTAGCATATTTACATAGATAAAGTCATTTGCATGTGTCATCATTCTATTGTAGCCACTAAGCGGGTCAAAAACATCTTTTCTTGCTTCAAATTCAACATCAAATTCATCGCTTTCGCTATTCGTATTTATGTCCGTATTAGCACAGGCTAAAAGCAAACTAAAAAAGATAGAAAGCAAAAATTTCATACTAAGCCTTATTTTTATTTATAAAATGTAGCTCGATTTTATCTTTTAAAAACTTTACAAGAAATTAAGAGAAATTTATAAATTGGCTTAAATCTTTAAGCTTAAGGATTAATATAATTAGATATACTTCACAAATTATTCTCCAATATAGTAAAGGTAAAAATTTTGAAAGCAGATATAAATTTAGAACTATTTTTAGGCGAAGATACACAGGTTTTAGCTAAACATATTACATTATTGAAGGCCATAAAAGAGACAAAAAGTATCACAAAAGCAGCAGAATTGGTTGGCATATCATACAAAAATGCTTGGGACTGCCTTGATACGATAAATAACAAAAGTAGCAAGCCACTTATTATTAGAGCTGATGGAAATAAAAAAAATAGTGGCTCTGAACTAAGCGAGTATGCCAATAAACTGATAAAAATTTATGATGCCATTCTTGAGACCCAAAAGGATTTTTTACAAAAAATTTGTCAAAAAGTAGATTTTGAGGATGTAGATATTATAAATCTTCAAAGAATGAATATGAACTTAAGTGCCAGAAATCAGCTCTCATGTGAGATTATTGGCATAAACCGCGGTGCGGTAAATTCTCAAATAGTTGCAAAACTAAGTAATGGCTGCACGCTTGAGTCAAACATCACGGTTGAAAGTGAGAAAAATTTAGGCCTAAAAGTTGGGCAAAAAGTTATTTATATTTTTAAAGCCCCAGCTGTCATTTTAGCCAAGGATCTAGATATAAAAATAAGCACAAAAAATCAATTAAAAGGCGAGGTGATCGAAGCAAAGATAGGTGCTGTAAATGCTGAAATCACTTTAAAACTAAGTGATGAACAGACTTTAACTGCTATCATCACAAAAGATAGTGCTATCCAGATGAAAATAGGTGTTGGCGACACACTTTTAGCAATAGTAAAATCATCTCAAATCATTATAGGAGTATAAATGAGAAAAGTTTTTAAATTTTTATGTGTGGCAGCTTTGCTTGCCATAAACGCATTTGGCGCTGAAGTAAATGTATATGCTGCAGCAAACACAACATACGCATTTCCAGAGCTTATAAAAGAGTTTAACAAGCTTCATCCAGATGCTAAAATCAACTTAACCCTTGGTGCAAGTGGCGGTCTTGTTACACAGATCCAAAACTCAGCTCCAGCTGATATATTCATGGCTGCTGATATGGGCTTTGCACAAAAAGCTTATGATACAGGCTTTGCAGTAGCTGCTCCAAAAGTTTACGCACAAGGCGCTGTTGCTATTTTTTCTATTAGAAATGTTGATTTCAAAAAAGGTATTGAGGTTGTTCGTGGCTTAAAAGCGATCTCTATCGCAAATCCACAAACTGCACCATATGGCAAAGCTAGTATAGAGGCTCTTAAAAACGCAAAGCTTTATGACGAAGTAGAAAAAAATATCGTCTATGCTCAAAAAATTTCTGAAACTCTATCTCAAGCATTAAGTGCTTCTGATGTAGGTTTTATCGCTGCTAGCGCACTTTTTGATGAGAAAATGGCAAAATACAAAGAGGGCGTTAATTACATCTTTGTTCCACAAGAGCTATACACTCCGATCGATCAAGGTATCGTTCTTTTAAAACATGCTGAAAAAAATGATGATGCAAAAGCATTTTATGAGTTTATCTTAGGCGATAAATCAAGAGAAATTTTCAAGAAATTTGGTTACAACGTTCCAGCTAAATGATAAGAGCAAAGATCGTTGGAATTTTAACTAAAGATGACGTTAGCTTATTTGAGCTAAAGGGTCTAAATTTAGAGGCAAATTTATTTATGCTAGTCTTGAATGAGGCTAGCAAATTTGCCTTAGATGATGAGATCGACTTAGGTTTTAAAAGCTCCGATGTTATCTTGGCAAAAGACAAACTAAGTAATAGCTCGCTTGAAAACGAGCTAAAATGCGTGATTAAAGCTATAAATTTTGGTGAAATTTTAAGTGTTGTTAGCTTAAAGTGTGGCGAAATTTACTTTGAAGCTATTATCTCAAATCACGCATTAAAAACCATGAGCGTAGGTGAAAACGATGAAGTCTTTGCCTATATAAAATCTACAAGCATTCACATAAGTACACAAAAATGATAGAAATTTCTTGTAAAAAAGAGCTAAATGGCGGTGGTGGAAAATTTTTACTTGAGGCTGACCTTAGCTTTGAAAGTGGTGATTTTGTCGCACTTTATGGAGCAAGCGGTGGCGGAAAGACTACTATTTTACGCTTGATCGCTGGTTTTGAAGCACCACAAAGTGGCTTTATAAGAGTTGGGGATGAAATTTTCTTTGATGAAAAGACAAATTTGGCTCCACAAAAGCGAAATATCGGCTTTTTATTTCAAGACTATGCACTTTTTGAAAATATGAATGTCTTTAAAAATTTACTCTTTGCAAAAAACGATCTAGCTCTAGCAAATAAACTTCTTGATATCTGTGGCCTAACAAGTCTAAAAAATGCAAAAATTAGCACTCTTTCTGGTGGTCAAAAGCAACGTGTTGCTTTAGCTCGTGCGGTTATGAGAAAGCCTGAAATTTTGCTACTTGATGAGCCGTTAAGCGCGCTTGATAATGCCATGCGTGATAAACTTCAAGACTATTTACTAGCACTTCATGATGAGTTTAAGATGAGCATTATTTTAGTAAGCCATGATATCGCTGAAATTTATAAGCTTTGCAATAAAGTCTTTGTCCTTGAAAACGGCAAAATTTCAAGATCAGGTAGTGCAAGTGAGATATTTTTAAAGAGTACAGGATCGCAGAAATTTGCCTTTAATGCTAAAATTTTAGAGATAAAAAAACGTGATACGATCTTCGTAGCAAATGTATTAATAAACCGCCAAATTTGTGAAGTGGTGCTAAGTAGCAGCGAAGCAATAAATCTAAAAGCAGGCGATATGGTAGTAGTTAGCACAAAAGCATTTAGTGTAAATTTGGAAAAAGCATGATAGACGAGTTAAAAAGTATCGATTACGAGCCATTTTGGCTATCACTAAAATTGTCTTTTATAACAACTTTTATTTTATTTTTTGTCTGCATCGCACTTGCCTATTTTATGTCTCAAAAGAAATTTTTTGGCAAGTCGTTTTTAGAGTCGGTAATCTCACTGCCCTTGGTCTTGCCACCAAGTGTTCTTGGTTTTTATCTACTCATTTTTCTTTCGCCTTATTCGGCCTTTGGTAAATTTATCGAGGAAATTTTTGGAGTTAGGCTTGTTTTTAACTTCACAGGTCTTGTTGTGGCAAGTTGTATCTATTCATTGCCATTTATGTTTGGGCCGATTTATGCTGGGCTAAATAGCCTAAAAAAGAGCCTTTTTGAAGCGAGTTATAGTCTTGGTAAAAACAAACTCACGACTATTTTTAGGGTAATTTTGCCAAGCATCAGATCAAATTTATTAACAGCTACTGTCGTTAGCTTTGCTCACACTATGGGTGAGTTTGGTGTTGTTTTAATGATAGGTGGTAGCGTAGCTGGAGAGAGCAAGGTTGCAAGTATTGCGATATTTGAAGCAGTTGAAATGCTTGATTACACCAAGGCTCATGTCTATGCACTTTTGATGTTAATAATTAGTTTTTTTGTCCTTTTCGTAGTTTATCTTTTAAATTCTAAAAAAGCTTAAGACAAAGCTTATAAAGATATAATAGTAAAAATTTTAAAGGATGAAGTATGATAAAAGTGCCTACAAGTATATATTTAAATACCTTAGATGGTAAGGAATTTGATTTTTCCGCCTTTGCAAGAACGCATGACTGCGTCATTTTTATCTATCCAAAGATAGGCGAGGACTTTGGTCTTTTAAGCGAGCAATTGCAAAATACTGCAGGCATGAAGGGCTGCACCAAACAAGCTATAAACTACAAGAAATTTTTAAAAGATTTTAACTATCTTGGTTTCATGGTAGTGGCCATTAGCTCACAAGATATCGCAGCTCAAAAGAAATTTCAAGAAGAGACTTCAACTGGAGTCATGTTTTTAAATGATAGTGAGTTTATGCTTGAGAGGGCGCTTGAGCTTCCAGTTTTTTCTGCATCAAATGGACATAAATTTTACTTTAGGCAAACGCTCATCATAAAAGATGGCAAGATAAGGCGTGCATATATAGTGGATGATCCTGAGAATGATGCTAAAAATATGCTAGAAAAAATCAAAGAAAAAGACTATTAGGAGCTAAAATGAGCCAAAATAGCAAAATCGAAAAGTCTTATGATGAGCTAACTTATAAATCAATAGCTTTTGCCCAATCATCACCTTACAGGCTTGAAGCTTGTGCTACACTTCTTGGCATAACTCCACCGCCATGCGAAAATGCAAGAGTTTTAGAGATAGGATGTAGCTTTGGCGGAAATTTGATCCCATTTGCAGTAAATAACAAAAATGCAAAAGTAGTTGGCATAGATCTTAGCGGCGAGCAGATAAGGCGCGGACAAGAGATCGTTAAAAAGATGGGGCTTACAAATTTAGAGCTTATACACGGCGATATTTGCGAATTTAAAAGTGATGAGAAATTTGACTATATCATCGCTCATGGCGTTTTTAGCTGGGTGCCTGACTTTGTAAAAGAAGCTATATTAAAAGTCGTAAGAGAGAATTTAAGTGCAAATGGTGTGGCGTTTATCTCTTATAATGTTTATCCTGGCTGGAAAGTAAAAGATATCGTAAGGGATATAATGCTACTCGCCGCAAAAGATAAAGAGAGCATGCAAGAGAGGCTAAAAGCAGCCAAAGAAGCACTTTTAGTCTATAAAGAATATTTGCTTAGTAAAGATAATATAACTTATGAAAATAAAATGCCTACAAGAATGCTGTTGTTTTGGATAGGTGAGATACTTGCAAAAGATGACTTTTACATAGCTCATGAGTTTTTAGAAGATATAAATGATCCATTTTATTTCAAAGATTTTAACGCCATGCTCGCTAAAAATGAGCTTACTTATCTTTGTGAATATACGCTTGATGATATTTTTACCCCAGATGTTGGCACAGCCATAGTAGATGAATACAAAAACAATAAATTTAAAGACAGGATCGATCTAGAGCAATTCATGGATATGATTAGCAACAAAGTATTTAGACAAAGCCTAATAGTCCATAGCAAAACTTATGAGAGCATAGCTAATAAACAAATAGGTCCAAGCGATATTAATAAAATTCACGTTGTGGCAGATTTTATAAAGAAAGATAACCAGTGGCAAGATAGTTATGGCGCTATGCCACAAGATATATCATGGCTTTGCGAGGTCTTTTATAAGATGTATCCAGCTAGCATAAACCTTTCTCAGATTTTAGAAATTTTGCCAGAAGATAAGCTCATGGTTTATAGCGCCTTTGTAAGAATTTTAACAAACTCGTCTGATGCAATGATCTTAAAAGATGAGCAAAAAAATATTGAGTATAAGCCCGGCTACTCAAGGCTTAGTCAAAATTTAATAAATTATGTAAGATATTTCTTAAATCATAAAAATAATGCCGATGTTGTTTTTGCTAATAAATTTAGCATCTCAAGGAAGCTTAATAATATCGATTATTACATACTTTTATTGCTTGATGGTAAAAATAGCTTAGAAGATGTCGCAGCAAAAACCTTAAAATTTATCAAAGAGAACAACGAAGATATATTTGATATAAATGGCAAAGTGCTTAAAAAAGACAAGGTCGCAGCAAATATAATGAACTACGTTATAGGCACAGCAAAAATAGCTAGTATGCTTTATCTACTAGAAGAAATTTAAGGTTTAAGTTTTACTTTGTTTATATAGTTGTGTGATTTTATCTTTTAGATCTAGCGTATTTTTTGAGAGAGCTATGAAAAATGGGCTTTTTAAATCAGCAAGCTCGTAGCTCATCTCTTTGCTGCTATTAGCGTCAAATACTTTTCCGCCACAAAAATTTACGAGCGCTTCTCCTGCTGCATTGTCCCAAAGGTAGCTTGGCGCAAATCTAAAATAAGCTCCGCCAAATTCAACCAAACGGCAAAATTTTATGGCAGATCCGATGCATCTTTGCTCAAAATTTAAGCTCTGTCCTATAAATTCTATCTCTTTGGCATCACCTCTTCTACTTGAAAGGATTAGATTGTCTAAATTTTTATCTTTTTTGTTTAGATCAACTCTCTTTATGATTTCATCATTGTTATCTAAAATTTCTTTAAAAGCGCCATTTTCATCAGCATAAAAAAGCTCTTTGCTAACTGGGATAAAAATGACGCCAAGCACTGGTCTAGCTTTTTTTATAAGCGCTATACAAACGCAAAATTCGCCATTTCTAGCTAGAAATTCTTTAGTGCCATCAAGAGGATCTACGAGCCAAAACTCGTCTTTAACGCTTTCTTGCAAGATACTCTCTTCAGAGCAAATTTTTATCCCGCTTTCACTTAGAACTTTTAGTATTGTTTCATTTGCGGCTAGATCAGCGCTAGTTAGTGGTGAGCTGTCATCTTTTAGGCAGACTTTAAGAGCCGTATTATCTGCGGAGTAAAATTTCATTATCTGCGCTCCAGCATTAACGGCTGCTTTTTTAGCTAAATTTAGAAGCTCGCTCATTTTGGTGTTCTGTTTGTCTCTCCGACGTAGAGCTGTCTTGGGCGGACGATCTTTATTGTATCTTGCTCTTTTAGCTCGATCCACTGGCTGATCCAGCCTGGAGTCCTGCCGATGACAAAGATTACGGCAAACATATTATTTGGTATGCCAAGCGCCTTTAGGATAAGCCCTGAGTGAAAATCAACGTTTGGATATAAATTTCTACTCACAAAATAGTCATCATTTAGCGCGATCTCTTCAATGCGATTTGCGATCTTGATAAGCTCTGAGTTAATGCCTATCTCATCCATAAGCTGATCTCTCATTTTTTTGAGCACTTTTGCGCGAGGGTCAAAATTTTTATAGACCCTGTGACCAAAGCCCATTAGCCTAAATGGATCGTTTTTATCCTTTGCTCTAGCGATGTATCTATCGACATTTGCTACAGAGCCTATCTCTTCAAGCTGGCGGATAACGCCCTCGTTTGCGCCGCCATGAGCCCAGCCCCAAAGTGCGCCGATGCCTGCGCTTATACATGCGTATGGGTGTGCGTGCGTTGAGCCAACGGTTCTAACAGTCGTTGTTGAAGCGTTTTGCTCGTGATCTGCGTGCAGCATAAAGACCGTATCAAGTGCTTTTATCTCGATTGGCTTAAGATCGACGTGCTCGTACGGATAGCCTCTCATCATGTAGAGGAAATTTTCAGTAAAGCCACGATCTAAATTTGGATATATGATAGGAAGACCGCGTGAGTAGCGGTAGCTAAATGCCGCAATCGTTGGAATTTTAGCGATTATACGCATAGCCATCTCGTGATACTCTTCAGGTTTATCCATATTTAGGTGATCTGAGTAAAAGGCACTTAGCGCTGAGACCGCTGCTTGCAAGATCGCCATAGGGTGCGCTTTATCTGGAAATGCGTCAAATAGCTTCATCATGCCTTCATGTATAAAGCTTCTTTTTTTAAGCTCGGTTTTAAAATTTATATACTGATCATTTGTTGGAAGCTCTTTGTTTAAGAGTAAATATGCCACGTCTAAAAATGTCTTATTTTCAGCCAGATAGGCGATGTCGTAGCCCCTATACATGAGCTCGCCTTTTAAGCCGTCTATATAAGTTATCGCTGAGCGACACATCGCAGTTGAAGTATAGCCTCTATCAAAAGTAAACATTCCAGTATCACTAAAAAATGTCGAGATGTCTATCACATCAGGCCCCATAGTGCCTTTTAGTATAGGAAACTCGTAACTCTTGCCGGTTCTGTTATCAGTTAGCGTAGCTGTATTTGATGACATTTTTACTCCTTACTTCTTGATTGCATTAGAAATTTTATAATTATTGTCCCTATTATAGCTTGAGCTAGGCTTGCTAGGATAAAAGATGAGTAAGAATAATCACTTATCTCACCTGATCTGTGTGCGATAGTAGCAACTGCTACTAGAAGTGTTAGCGGCATGGATTGTGAGAGAGAAAACAAAAATATCCCCTTAAATCCTAATTTTCCTACAAATAACACACTTGAGAAAAGCCTTGTGGCAAGCATCGCACAAAATATAAAAATAGCATCTTTTATCACTTCATTTGAGCTTAAGCTTGAGAGTTTAAAGGTTGAGCCTATGTGTATAAAAAATATCGGTACCAAAAAACCAAATCCAAAGCTTGAAAGCTTGTGTGGTAAGTCCTTTTTATGATCAAAAAATGTAGCTATAAACATACCTGCGATAAACGCGCCAAAGGCAACTTCTAAATTTAAATAAAGCATAAGTGCAATCATCGAAAAAAACACCGCAATGCTTAGCCTAATATCTTTTTCGTCCTTATCGTAGTGTGGCATAAGGATCACTTTAAGCCCAGGATACCACCAAAAAAGCACATCTAAAATTTTAAAGCTAAGTACGCTGACGGCCAAAAATAAGATCAAATAGCCAATCGTTAGCCATAAATTTATACTAGCTCCAAACTGCAAATAGGCTGCTATAAATGTCAAAAGCGTAATGCTTATAAGCTCACCAATAGTTGCAATAAGCATGCTTAAATTTAGCCATTTCACATCTCTGCCATACTCTTTAAATAGCGTAAATATCATACCAACGGCCATTATCGGGATAATGATAATATAAAGCAAACTAAGATTAAAACTAAACGTAAGTGCAGTTGCTAGCGAGTAGATGAGGGCAAGATAGATAAGCCCTAGGCGCAAAATTTTGCGGTCAATGTTTATAAGCATTCTAAGATCAATCTCCATGCCAGCTAGAAACATCAAAAAGAAAAAGCCAACTTCGCTAATTAGCTTAAACATCTCATTTTCGCCGACAAGTCCGATGTAGCTAGCCAGTGCTCCAAGTATTATCTCAGCAGGAGCGACAGGAATGCGTAAAATTTTAGAAATATAAGGCGAAGCAAAGACGATAAATGCCAAAACGACAAGAATACTAAGCTCGCTAGCTTGATGTAACTGCAAAAAGATCCTTAAAATAAAAATATTTGATTGTATAAAAAGCTTTGTTATTTTTTGATTAAGCTAAGCGATCTTTGGGCAAAATGGCGACAAATTTTTAAAAATTTGGAGTGCAAATTTATGCGTAAATTTCTATTTTTTGCCTTGATGCTTTTTGGAATTTTTAGCTTTGCAGATGAGCTAAATTTAGTTCAAAGTTTTAAATTTGATGGAAGCATTTTTTATAAGAAAAATACAGCCAAAGATGAGAGCTTTTACTTTTTAAAAAATGAAAATTTTGATGAGCATTTTGTAGGCTTTAGAGTGAAATTTGACAAAAATATTAAAAATGAAAGTATACTTGCTGAGCTAAAAAGAAAGATAAAAGAGGCTAAAGAAGTGCTTTATAGTGAAGAGAATGATCAAATTTTAGCTCTCATAAAAGATGAAACTAGCAGTAAAAATATAGAAATAATCCACTTTTTACTTAGAAATGATGGAGTCTTAATGCTTTCATATGAGAGAATTTATGATCCAAAAACTCTGGTAGATGGGCTTAAGCCTGTACTTTTAAGTGAAGCTAGAAATTTTATGCTTCAGATGCCAAAGGTAGAAGCTAGGTAGAAAGGTGGATGTGGCGGTATTTTGCGCTACATGCGATTAAAAACTACAACAAATTTTTATTTATCAAGTCAGATAAGCGTCAAGTAAATTTTAAAATTTCATGAACGAGTAATTTCGGCTCTGATTTTAGTGGCAAGCTTTGCGAGACCTAAAATCAGTAGTCAATTCTTACGAGTGAATAGAATTTTAAAATTTTCGCGATAGTAAAATTCTATTTTTAAAAATACAGACTTTTTTATTTTTAGGTTCTTTTATTCAAAAGGGAGACAAGGGGACTCGAGTTACGAAGCCGTCCCCTTATCCCCCTTTTTAAATCCCCCAATCCCCTCGCACGTTCAAAGTGCATGCAATGGTGCTAAAGCACTGCATGCGATTAAGAAAATCTAGCAAAATTTAAACTCTATTAAATTTGCAAACTCTCATAAACTCTTGCCAAGCAAAATACCAAGATAGCTTGCAAGTAGGCAAAGGACAAGGTTTAAAAAGATATTTAAAAAGCCTTTTACCAGTTCGCCTTCTATTAAAAATTTCACACTATCAAGGCTAAAGCTTGAAAATGTTGTAAAGCCACCAAGTACACCAACGACCAAAAATACTCTTGCGCTTTGGCTTAAATTTAGACAAAACAAAACGCCGATAATGAAACTACCAAGCGTATTTACGCCAAGTGTGGTTAGCGGAAAGTGGCTAAATTTTAGCAGCTCGCCAGCTAAAAACCGGCACCCAGCTCCGATAAAGCCTCCAAGCCCTGCAAAAAGTAAATTTGCAAGCATTAGTGGCAGATACTTGCGAAGCTAAAACCGCGCTTTGTAAGCTCCTCGATATCCTTGCTAGCTTTCTCTCCTTTTGCGGTGAGATAGTCGCCTATCACGATTGCATCGGCACCATTTTCAAAGATCTCGTACTGTTTATCGCCTAAAATTTTCTCTCTGCCACCAGCTATCATGACTCTAGTTTCTGGTAGATCTCTTTTTGTCTCACGCACTATTTTTAGGGCTTCATCCGCACTAAGAGGGGGTAGATCTAGACTTAGAGATTCGTTTTTGATGAAAAAATTTATTGGTGATGAAAATGGCTCAAGCTCTTTTAGACTAGCTCTAAAGCTCACCCTGTCAGCCTCACTCTCGCCAACGCCGTAAATACCACCAGTACAAAGCATAAGACCTGCTCTTTTTGCATCTAAATTTGTCTGATATCTCTCGGCCCAAGTGTGTGTTTTACAAATTTTTGGGAAAAATTCTCGGCTTGTTTCAAGGTTGTGGTTGTAGCTAAAAACGCCAGCCTTTTTAAGCTCACTAAGCTGCTCGTAAGTAGCCATGCCGTTACATGCAATGAGCATCAAATTTGGCACTTCTTTGCTCACGGCTCTTGCTAAAGATGCGATATAGTCGGTCTTTTTGTCATTTAGTCTAGCACCGCTTGTAACTAAACAAAAGCCAAGAGCGTGGTTTTTATAAGCCATTTTGGCTTCGTCCACCACCTGTTGCACGCTTTTTTCTTTAAATTTTGAGATATCGGCACCAGCTTTGGCACTTTGCGTGCAATAAGCGCAGTCCTCGGCGCAGTTTCCTTGAGTGACTGAGCATATCGCACAGAGCATAATTGTTTTCATTTTTCATCCTTTTTTGGGGCGTATTATAGCTTTGATAGGTTTAAAATTTAAGTAGGGTGATTTATGAATTTGCAAAAATAGTTTGATGAAATGTATAAATTTATTTTTATACAAGGGGGGGGCAAGGGGGCTTGAGTTACGGTTTGCTTGTAGCTGTGAGCTAACGAAGCAAAGCCGTCCCCTTATCCCCCTTTAAATCATCTAAGCCCTTCGCACGTTAGAAGTGCATGTGATAGCGATTTTGCACTGCATGCGTTCGTATATCTGGTAAGTGTCAGATAAATTTTAAAATTTTATGAACGAGTAATTTCGGCTCTAAAATTTGAGCCAAGTCATAAGCGAAGCTAAATTTTAGTAATCAATTCTTGCGAGTGAATGGAATTTAAAATTTGCTCTAAGATATAAATTTATTAAAAACTATGCGAAAAGCTTAAATTTTATGACATTACTTTTTCTTATAAAAAGGTAGTTTTTAAAATTAGTAGGGTCTGAGCTTGCCAAAAAGCCCAAAAAGTGAGTGCTACGATGTGAAGCTGCCCTCTAACTGAGTGTAGTTGGTGACGAGGTTTTTGCCCTTTATGCTGGCTAAGCTTAGCGGTGGTGTCAGGCATTTAAATTCCAAATTTATAAAAGCCAAATTTAGGCTCAAGGACTCAAATTTGGCTAGAATTTTTTAGTTTTCAGAGATAAGCGTCTTTTTTTTGCATTTTGTGCACTCTATAAATGTACCTTTTTTAAGCTCTTTTTTGATCATATCGCCGCCGCACTCATCGCATTTTTGCGCGACTGGCTCGTAGTTTGAGATGAAGTCGCATTTTGGATAGTTGGCACATCCATAAAATTTACCGCGCCTGCTAAATCTCTCGACGATCTCGCCGCCGCATTTTGGACATGGCACATCAAGCTTTTTAAGCTCACGTTTTGGTTTAGCTGCCGCAGTAGTGCTGGCCTCTGTGCTCTTTTCATTATCTTTTGCGATGTTTCTTGAGTATTTGCATTTTGGGAAATTTGAGCAAGCGATAAACTCGCCGTATCTGCCCTTTCTAAGCACTAGCTCGCTTCCGCACTCTGGGCACTTCTCGCCGATTGGAGTAGCTGTTTTTAGGCTTTTTATTCCAGTTTTGCCAGCGCTAATTTTTTCCATAAATGGATAGTAAAAGTCGCTTAGCACCTTTTGCCAGTCAGCCTTGTCAAGCGCGATCTCATCGAGCTTTTCTTCAAGATGTGAGGTAAATTCACTATCGACAATGTTGCTAAAGTGCTCCTCCAAAACGCCTATCATGCTAAATGCGATCTCGTTTGGTATGAGCTGCTTTTTCTCGACTCTCACGTAGTCTCTTGAGGTTAGCAGTGTGATAGTCGGTGCGTAGGTACTTGGACGGCCAATGCCAAGGCTTTCAAGCTTTTTAACAAGGCCAGCTTCTGAGTACCTAGCTGGTGGCTCGGTGAAATTTTGCGTGCTTTTTATGCTTTGCAAGCTCATCTTATCGCCCTTTTTTAAATTTGGCAAAATTTTATCCTTATCAAGCTCGCCATAAACCTTGTAAAAGCCGTCAAATAGCACCTTTCTGCCGCTTATCTTAAACTCGCCTTTTTCGCTTGCGACATAGACATTTTGCGTTTGGCTCACACATGCGCTCATTTGGCAGGCTAAAAATCTATTGTAGATGAGCGTGTAGAGTTTGAGTGCGTCTTTTTCTAAAAATTTAGCCGCTATTTGTGGCGTGAAGTTTAAATTTGTAGGGCGGATCGCTTCGTGGGCTTCTTGCGCGCCTTTTGAGCTTGTAGTGTAGCTTATCGCTTTGGCTGGCAGATACTCTTTGCCGTAGTTTTGCAATATATGCTCTCTAGCGGCTGCAACGGCCTCTTTGGCTAAATTTAAGCTGTCCGTTCTCATGTAAGTGATCGCACCCATGAAACCCTCGTTTGTTTGTACACCCTCATAGAGGCTTTGCGCGATCATCATGGTCTTTTTAGGGCTAAAGCCAAGGCGGTTGCTCGCACTTTGCTGAAGTGTTGATGTCATAAATGGCGGACTTGGCTGGATCTTTCTATCCTTGCTCTCGATCTCACGGACGCTAAATTTCTCATTTTGTAAATTTTCGATGATGTATTTTGCGCGGTCTGGATTTTGGATAGTGAGCTTTTCGATCTTTTGGTTTTCAAATTTAACCAGCTCAGCGTCTAAATCTTTTTTGAAAATGGTGTCAATAGTGTAGTATTCAACTGGTTTAAACGCCTGGATTTCACGCTCGCGGTCAACTATTATCTTTAGTGCTGCACTTTGCACACGTCCAGCGCTTAAGCCTTTTTGTATCTTTAAATTTAAAAGCGGGCTTAGCTTGTAGCCAACGATGCGGTCTAGCAAGCGCCTTGTTTGCTGGGCATTGACGCTGTTCATATCGACGTGTCTTGGGCTTTTTAGAGCGTTTTGTATGGCGCTTTTGGTGATCTCGTGAAAGACGATGCGAGGCAGGCTTGTTGGCTCTTTGCCGATAGCATTTGCGATGTGAAATGCGATCGCCTCACCTTCTCTATCCTCATCGGTCGCGAGGTAAATTTCATCAGCACCCTTGGCAAGCTCTTTTATCTCTTTTACGATGGCGGAGTGATCGCTACTGATGCGATACTCTGGGGTAAATTTATCATCCTCTATCTTGATGCCAAAGCTTGTTTTTAGCAGGTCTCTGATGTGGCCTTTTGAGGCGATGACGTTGTAGCTTTTGTCTAAGAAATTTTTGATAGTTTTTGCTTTTGCGGGAGATTCCACGATAATTAAGCTTTTCATTATATATAGCCTTTAATTTTTTTGGCGTAATTGTAGCAAAAATAATTTTTAAAGTATCAAGGCATAAAAAATCAAATCCATCTTCATTCTTTTAAAATTTTTTTATTCATGCCTATAAAGTTTTTAAAAAATTTCACGATATAGTTTTTGTGCGACAAGAAGTCGTAACTAAAAAATTAAAAGGATTTACAATGAGTTTTCGTATTAACACAAACGTAAACGCACTTAACACACATGCTAACGCAGTTAGCAACAACACTGACCTATCTAAGTCACTTAACAAACTTAGCTCAGGTCTTAGGATTCAAACAGCTGCAGACGATGCTTCAGGTCTATCTATTGCAGATAGCTTAAGAAGTCAAGCTTCAGCTTTAGGTCAAGCTATTGCAAACGGTAATGATGCTATTGGTATCATTCAAGTTGCCGATAAAGCTATGGACGAGCAGCTAAAAATTCTTGATACTATCAAGACAAAAGCTACTCAATCAGCTCAAGACGGCCAAACAACTCAATCACGCCAAGCATTGCAAGCTGATATCGTTCGTCTAATGGAAGAGCTTGACAATATCGGTAACACTACTTCATTTAACGGTCAGCAATTACTAAACGGAACATTCTCTAATAAAGAATTCCAAATAGGTGCTTACTCAAACCAAACTGTTAAAGCAAGTATTGGTGCGACTACGTCTGATAAGATCGGTCTTACACGTTTCGAGAGTTCAAAACTTCTTACAGGTATGGGCGCAGTAAATCTTAAATTCTTAAACGTTGATGGTGTAAATGATGTTGGCGTTACAGGTGCTACTATTGGAACAGGTATTGGACAAGGTCTTGGTGCTTTAGCTGAGAATATCAACAAAGTTGCTGATAAAACCGGCGTTAGAGCTACAGCCGATGTTACTTGGAAAGCAAGTGCTGCTATCGCTGGCGGTTTAATTCAGTCTTTAACAATCAATGGCGTTAAAATCGGCGACTTAGATGTTAAAGCAAATGACTCAAACGGCGCACTTGTAAATGCTATCAACTCTGTAAAAGATCAAACCGGTGTTGAAGCTTCTGTTGATGCTGAAACAGGTAAAATGGTACTAACAAGCCGTGATGGTCGTGCTATAATCGCAAGTGGCAAAGATATCTCAAAAGGTCTTGGTGGTAAAGGTGCAGCTGCCAAAGGTACATCTTTAACCGGCTTTGTAGGTAGACTAAATCTAGTTCGTCTTGATGGTAGAGATATCAAACTAGTAGGTGGTGGTAATACTAAGCTATCAATAGCATTCTCTGCTAATGGTGGTGCTCAACAATCAGTATCCCTAAGAGATGTAAGAGGTCAAATAGATAAAAACCTAGCAACTGCTATGGGCTTCCAAAGAATGAGTGGAGCTTTATCAGTAGCTCAATCTGCTGGTGTTATGACACTTCGTGGCGCAATGGCTGTTATGAGTATTGCTGAGTCTGCTCAAAAAACACTTGATCAAATTCGTTCAGACCTTGGTTCAGTTCAAAACCAACTTCAAGCTACAGTTAATAACATCACTGTAACTCAAGTTAACGTAAAATCAGCAGAATCTCAAATTAGAGATGTTGATTTTGCTAGCGAGTCTGCTAACTTCTCAAAACATAACATCCTAGCTCAATCAGGTGCTTATGCTATGAGTCAAGCAAATAGCGTACAACAAAACGTAATGAAGCTACTACAATAGTAGGAGCTGAGTGAAGTTTCCTTGAAAACGTAATGAAGCTACTACAGTAGTTAATTAAGGTTTTAAATAGAGGCTTTGTTGCAGTACAAAGCCTTAAGAGTGTTAATGCTTTTACAATACGCAAACCCACGCCCCAAAGCTTAGCTTTGGGGTTTCATACTTTTGCAATCAATAAAATATCTTAAACTTTGTATATGAGATTTTAAAACACTCATATTAAATTTGATGCTTAAAGTCTTAGTAATAAACTAAGGCTTTAAATTATAAGCTGAATCCATCATCAACTACTATATTTTGTCCATTTACATATTTTGATACATCGCTTAGTAAATAAATCAAAGCACCGCAAATATCATTTGCATCAAGCATTCCCTTCATGCCACATCTTTTTTTATATTGGCTTAAAAATGGCTCAGGCTGCCCATCTAAAATTCCTCCAGGACTTATAGCGTTTACTCGAATATTGTCTTTTTTAAACATCTTTGCCATGTATTTTGTCATGCCAAGAAGGCCATGTTTTACTACTGTATATTCGACAGGAGAGTGCATATTTGTTCCCTCGTAGGTCTCAAAAGCAGGAGCTCCGATACCTTGTATGGATGAGATATTTATGATATTACCGTGACCTTGCTCTAAAAAGTATTTTATAAAATTTTGCGAGATATTAAAGTATCCGCCAAGGTGTAAATTTAAGAAGGCATTGAAATCATTCATATCTATCTCAAAAAATTTCTTACCGTAATTTTTATTTTTTGGATAGGCGTTATTTACCAGTGCATCTATGTGGCCATATTTTGAGTGTAAGAAATTTATGGCTTCATTAACAGAATTTACGTCACTGATGTCAATTTGTAAAACTTCGATTTTCGCATCTTTGTTTGAGGTTTTTATCTCATCTTTTAGTAAAATTGCTCTTTTTGTGTCGACTTCTGCTATTACTCCAACTCCGTTTTGACTAGCGATGGCTCTTATGAAAGCACTTCCTATCCTACCAGCTCCTCCTGTTACTACTATGACTTTATCTGTTAGCATTTTTTTCCTTCATTAAAAACTCTACAAATTTAAAATCCAGTTCACAATCTATATCGATTGATCTATTCTCACTCATCACATAAAGCCCAGTTTTTGGCAAAAACAATGTATCGTTATTTAGCAAGGCTTCACGTTTCCAGATATAGATAGAAGCGTTCATATCATAAGTCTTTGGTGCATCTTGTCGTCTTACAATGGCTTTTGCTAAAGTTTTTGCAAGCCCCACATGTCCGTCAGGATAAATTTCAACCAAGTTAAAGTATGGGCTTCTTCTGCTTGGCATTGCGGTTATTAGATTGTCATTTTCATCGCTTAAAAACTGCTTGTAAGCGTTTATGATATCACTTACATCACGAAGTGGAGCTGTTGCATCAAGATCAATCTCATAATCAAATTTTTGTGCGTAATGTTGTTCGCTTTTTAAAAAAGCATCTTTTATCACATCAAGCTTTCCAGCTGTATCGCTGGCCATAGCAGCATCTCTTTTAAAAAAGACTTCTGCACCGTATTTTACTGCCGTTTCTGCGATCAAATCGCTATCAGTACTAATTACTATATGTTCAAATAAATTTGACTCTTTGGCTTGCTCTATGGTGTAAGCGATAAGTGGTTTTCCACAAAGCTCACGTACATTTTTCCCCTTTACGCCCTTACTACCGCCTCTCGCACATATCGTACATAAAACATTACTCATTATTTTGCCTTTGAATTTGATCTATTACGCCCATAGTATCTTGTCCTTCGTTAAAGCCACAAACGTATCTTTGCTCATCCAAGACATCTTTATGCATAGCTAAAAACATCTCATTTCTTGCCAAATTTGGCATGTTAAAAATTTGCCTATTGATATCTTGTTTTATGAGAGTACCTTTTATGAAATCAAGCTCATAAGTTGAGCCTTCGCACTCCACTCGCACGTTTCTATGCGTAATGTGGCTCAGATAGTCAATGCTTATATTGGCTACTACATTATTATCTGTTTTACCAAAGATTAAACATAAATCATCGCTTGTTATCTGCAAATTTGAGATTTTATCTTGAAAGCTTATTATGCTCTTAAATTTGCCACACAGCCACATGGTATAGTCTAACTCATGGCTAAGATCTAGCAAAACTCCACCGCCTTTTTCTTTACTAGCACTATAACATTTTGTATAGTCTCCATTTCTCCAGCTTGGTAGATACTGTCCACAACTAGCGTTTATGTACAAAATTTTTTCACTCTCCAAAAACTCTTTTAGTTTTTGTAAAAGCGGATGAAATCTAAGTACGTAGCCTACAAAAATTTTGTTGTTTTTTGGTGTAAAATCGTAAAATTTCTCAAACAAAGGCTTTTCACAAAGTATTGTTTTATCTTTTACTTTCTCGTCTAGAAATTTTAAATTTTGCAGATGTAAAAATGTAGGAGTTGCTATGACAAAGTAGTCAAACTTATCTAAATTTGAGACTTCTTCTAAACTTTTGTAACAAATTTTCCCAACTACATCTTGGCTAGTAACGAGGCAGATCTCATCTATCTGCGGTAAAGCTTCTAGTACTTCGCAATGCCTTTTACCAATCGAACCATAGCCTAAGATAAGAGCTTTCATTTAAAATATCCAATCAAAATATTTTTGCATATTCTTCATTTGCTTTTTGATACTCTTCTAAGCGGCCTATATCGATCCAGTACTCATGTATAGGAAACGAGATGACGTTTTTTTCTTTGCTTATTGCTTTCTCAAAAAGAGTTGGCATATCGTAAAACTCATTTTTTGGTATTAGATCTAAAATTTCCGGCGAGAGCATATATATCCCAGCACTTACAAAAAATTTCTGCACCGGTTTTTCTGAGATCTCTACTATCTTGTTGTCATTCATTTTTACAACGCCATAAGGCACTTCGTAGTCATACTCTCTTACACACATTGTAGCCGTCGCTTTATTTAGTGTATGGTAGTTAAAAATATGCTCGAAATTTACATTTGTAAGAAGATCGCCATTCATTACAAAAAATGGTTCGTTTGGTCGCTCTTTAAGTAGGCTTAATGCACCTGCTGTACCCATTCTTTTTTGCTCTAAAATGTAGTCAATGTTTACTCCAAATTCTTTGCCGTCACCAAAATAGTCCTTGATGATGTCTGCATTAAAATTTACACACATCGTGATGTTTACAAAGCCATACTCTGCAAATTTCTCAACTATCGTTTGAAGTATCGGCTTATTTCCGACCTTTAGCATCGGCTTTGGAGTATCTTTTGTAAGTGGTCTAAGCCTAGTACCAAGGCCTCCTACCATTAAAATAACTTTGTTTGTTTTGCTGACCGGTTTTATAATGTCTTCGATATCTTCTATGCCAACTAGCTTTCCAAGCTCATCTATTAGTGGGATTTTATGAAGCTTTTTAGCAAGGGCTATTTTTAGTATTGACTCTTTTGTGTCGCCAACATTTGCAGTACTTGGACTCTTGTGTACTATGAGATTTATGTTGCTATTTAGATCAAGACCATTTAATAGTCCGCGCCTGATATCACCATCTGTTACTGTACCTACAAGGCTATCGTTTTCATCCACGACAATAGCTATTTGGAGTCCGCCATTATTGATTGTTTGCAGGGCATCTTTTATGGTTGAATTTATGCTTAGCTTTATATCGTTTACTATTCTCATTTTAAACCTATATCATAAAATTTCTTTTTCAAAATACTATCTAGCTCGATCTCTTTTAAAATTTTAACCATTTTTTTGCTTGAATTACCACCATCATATGGATTGGTAGTATCTTTTAAAATTTGCTCAAATTCTTTTGAATATACCCTTTTGATAGCGGCTAAAATTTCTTCTTTAACGGGCCTAACGTCTATCACACTGCTAGCTTTTGCACGTCCTTTTTGGCGGTCGCCTATATTTATGGTGGCCTTTTTAAAGCTTGGGACTTCTGAAAGGCCACTTGAGCTATTCCCTAGGACTATATCAACAAATTTTATCGCACTTAGATATCTCAGCTGCCCAAGTGAAGCAAATGCCACAGCTTTTTGTGAATTTTTACTCACATACTCGTCTATCATGTTATTTATCACATCACTATCTGTATCGCTATTTGCCTTCGTAAAGATAAAATTTGTATCTTTTAACTCATCTATTGCTTTTAAAAGCTCGCTAAATTGCTCTTTTGCACTACTATTTTCAAGTGTTACCGGATGAAATGTGATTAGTATATTTTTTTTAGTGAGCTTAAAATTTATAGACTTTTCAAACTCATCTTTATTTAGTAAATTTAGCTTTTTTATATTTTCAATGCCAGGACCGCCGACATTAAAGACTCTGCTAGGTTCTTCTCCTAGCTGGATTATACGATTTGCATACTCTCTTGTAGCTGCAAAATGTATATGGCTCATCTTTGTTATGCTGTGTCTAAAAGCTTCGTCAAATGCTCCCTGTGTGGTCTCACCGCCATGGATATGCGCTATTGGTATCTGCATGATACTAGCGACACCTGCTACACCAAATATCTCATATCTATCGCCAAGAAGCACTAATATATCAGGCTTAAGCTCAGCTAATGCTGAAGCAAATTTTTCATAAACTATTGCCATCTCAGCGCAAATATCAAGACTTGTATGCGAGCTACTTAAAATTTCTATCTTTTTATCTATCTTAAATTCTTTTTCTATCTCTTTATATGTGAGCCCAAATTCAGGACTTAAGTGCATGCCAGTAACAATAAGCTGAAGCTTAAGCTCGCTATCTGCCTCGATCTCTTTTAAGAGCCAGTAAAGCAGGCCATATTCAGCTCTGGTGCTTGTAACGACACAAATTTTTCTCATATCAGTTCATCTTGTTTATAGTCTTTTTGTGAAATTTGCCCGATTACCTCATCCCACCTCATAGGATTTATGCCGTCTCCTGGACGTTTTACACAGATGTTTTGCTCGCTAAAAATTTCACCCTTTTTTATATCTCGTTTTGCCACGATAGACTTTCTAGCTATTTTGATATTTTCGCTCTCGCTTTTGCTAAAGTGCTTTAGTCCGTCTCCAAGCGCTAGCTCGATATTTCTAATGCCCCTAACCATAGCCGTTAGCTCGTCTGGCTCAAGGCTAGCCTTATGATCAGGTCCGGGCAAGCTCTTATCAAGCGTAAAGTGCTTTTCTATGATCTTTGCGCCCATGGCAACCGCTGCGATATCGACCTCGATGCCAAGCGTATGATCGCTATATCCGACCTCAAGACCAAAGGCATTTTTAAGAGTTATCATCGCCTTTAAATTTACATCTTCCATTGGCGTTGGATACTGCGTATTTGCATGAAGAAGGCTTATGTTTTCACGTTTCGTACCACTTTTTACAAGTGTTTCTATCGCGGCTTCCACCTCACCTAAATTTGCCATGCCAGTTGAGAGAATGATCTTTTTATTAAGCCCACCTATCTGCCTAAGATAAGGTAAATTTGTTATCTCGCCACTTGGGATCTTAAATGTGCTAAGCCCCAACTCATCAAGGAGCTTTATACTGTCGCTATCAAAAGGAGTTGAGAGAAAAGTGATATTTTTTTGCTTACAGTAGGCTATGAGCTCTTTATGCGTGTTCTCATCTAGTTCAAGCTTTTTTATCATCTCAAACTGGCTTTCATTTTTATCGGTAGTTTCTTTTTGATAGCTAGCCTTTTGTGCGTTTTTTGAAACAAGATTTTGAGCTTTAAAGGTCTGAAATTTCACCGCATCAGCGCTAGCTTTGGCTGCTACATCGATCAATTTTTTGGCTAAATTTATATCACCATTGTGATTTACTCCAGCCTCAGCTATGATAAAAACCCTATTTGACATCAAAATTCCTTTAAAATTCTAGTTTTATACCTTTATAAAAGCGTTTTGCTCCAAGCTTCTCATCACGCTAGTTCCGCCACCTATGATAGAATTTTTACCTATCACTATATACTCTTTGCTAGTTGCATTGCTACCAAAGAATGTCCCATCCTGCACGACAACGCCGCCATTTACCACACTTGCTGTTGAGATATGGCAGTGATCGCCGATAGTTGCGTCATGCTCAACAAGTGCTTTTGTGTTTATGATGCAGTTTTTGCCGACACTTGCACCAGCGTTGATCAAGGCATGATGCATCACAACCGTTCCCTCACCTACACTTGCGTGCTTTGAGATATACGCAAGTGGCGAGACTATGGTTGGAAGTATAAAACCTATCTCTTTTAGTAGCGCAAACAGCCTTTTTCTAGGCTCGCTACTTTTTATCTGCCCAACCGTCACCACAGCATTTTTGCATGATTTAAAAACCTTAACCAGATCATCATCGCTACCGATGATCTCATAGCCAAGCACCTTTTTGCCAATATTTTCTGCTGTATCTATGATGCCAATTATATTAAATTTAGCTTCGCTCTCGATGACATCTATCACACTTTTACAGTGCCCACCGCCACCTACTAAAACTATATCTTGCACGACTAAACTCTTGCGCTGCTTGGGATATTTACTATCCTATCGCTTAAAAATTTAGCATTTTTTAGCTCGTCTCTTTGGCAGTCCTTAAACATATCAAGCTCATTCATGAGCTGCCAGATAGGACGCGTAAAAACGCCATTTTCATTACTAAATTTCAAAAACTCATCTCGTTTTTCATGGCTTTCAAACAGCACCGCATTTAGCCAAAAATTTGACCTAGCGTTCGCTGGCTCATCTATAAATTTCACATCATCAAATTTAGAAAAATACTCTTTATAGATCATCGCTAGCTCGCGTTTACTCTCTAAAAATAGCTCTAAATTTTCTAGCTGCGCCACAAGCAGAGCTGCATTTAAATTTGGCAAGCGGTAGTTGTAGCCGATCTCGCTGTGGCGGTATTCAAAAGGATGTGGCACCTTGGCCGTTGTGGTGATAAATTTAGCGTGCTTTGCTATCTCCTCATCGTTTGTGACGATAGCTCCGCCACCTCCGCTTGTGACGATCTTATTGCCATTAAAGCTCATGGCCGCAAGCTTGCCAAAATTTCCCGTATGAGTGCCTTTATAGTAGCTACCAAGGCTCTCGGCGCAGTCTTCTACCAAAGAGATATTCCAACGCTTGCAAATTTCAGCTATCTTATCTATCTTGCAAGGCAGCCCAAAAGTATGCATAGGCACGCAAGCACGCACTATCCTGCCGCTAGTTTTATTTACGCAGTTGCCACCCTTTAGCTCGCAGTTTCTCTCTAAAAACTCACTAAGCGCCGCTGGCGACATACCAAGCGTATCAAGGTCAACATCCACAAAAACTGGCTTTGCAAAAAGGTAGCTAATGGCATTGCAAGTGGCTATAAAGGTAACTGGTTGCGTAATCACTTCATCATTTTGCCCAACACCGGCTAGCTTTAGACAGATATGAAGCGCAGAGGTGCCATTTGTCGTAGCGACTGCAAATTTAGTACCTACCATTTGAGCTAGCTTGCTCTCAAACTCATCTACAAATTTACCGACGCTTGAGACAAAGCTAGAGTCGATGCACTCTAGCAGATATTTTTTCTCATTGCCTATAAATTTAGGTTCGTGAAGTGGGACTTTGTCCTTACCAAAGGTGCTTTTTATAAATTTCAAAACCTCGTCAAAATCACATTTTCTCATCGAGATATTTTCCTGTTTCTTTATGCATAAAATTTGGTATGAGCTCGAAAACTTCGCGTAAAACGTCCTCTTTGCTCCATGTCAAGCTTGATTTTAAATTTAAAATATTGTTTTTAAAAATTTCTAGCTTTTTGCTGTCAAAATTTGCGTCATTTTTTACTATGCCGATATTTTGAAGCCTTTGCATGTCAAGCCTTTCACCGTCAACAAAAAACTCCTCATAGTCCTTCTCTCCAGTCGTGTCGCTAGGCGTAAAAAGGCAAGGGTAACAGCCATCTTTTGGAAGCTCTTTTGCAAGCTTTCTAGCCTCCTCCTCATTTTCACATAAAAATGGCTCGTATCCTAAATTAGCCAAGTAGCGCTTGGCTATCTCGCTAAATGTTATAAGGTCTAAATTTTTATCTAGTTTTGGGAAAAATATATCTCTATTTTCACCAAAAATGGTACTTAAAAGACAAAGCTCGCCGCTCTCTTTTGGCGTTAGGAAGTAGCGCCTGACGTCGTTTGGGGCGACTATAGGCTGAGACTTTTCTATACGCTTTTGAAAGCCAAAAAGAAGTGAGCCATCACTAAATGCCACGTTTGCAAATCTAGCCATTGAGACGTCGATATTTAAAGAGTGCCTAAACGCAAACATCTCCATGATGCGCTTGCTAGCTCCCATTAAATTTACAGGATTTGCGGCCTTATCGGTGCTAACGCAAAAGTATTTTTTTGACTTCATACTAAAGGCTTGAGCCAGCGTTTTGTCAGTGTTAAGGATATTTGTTTCAAGCATCCTCATGAGTGTAAATGGATCTTTTTCACTTCTAACATGCTTTAGCGCTGATAAATTTAACACGTAGTCAAATCCACCACTTTGTGCCAAAAGTGCGTCAAACTCGGCACTTGCGACATCTATGGCAAAAGTTTTAAAGTCACCATTTATATATCCAAACTCACTTCTTATGTCACGCACTAGCTCAACAAGGTTGTTTTCAGAGATATCAACGACGTAGAGTTTTTCGGGGTCTCTTATAAAGATCTCTTTTGTCACGGCAGAGCCTATAGATCCTGCCCCACCGATAACTAGAAAGCTTGAGCTTGAAACTATCTCTTTTAGGTCTTTATCAAGTGCATTTATGTCATCTTCAAAGAGATTTTTCGTGCGTCCTATTAGGTTTAATATATCCATACTTTAGTCTTTTTTTGGAAAGATGCCACGTTTTTTAAGCTCTTTTATAAGAGGTTTTGAGGCTTCTTTTGTTGTTTCTATATCCGCATTTATACCGCCAGCTGCTGAAAATAGCCAGTATTTATGAAATTCTATCCACTCAACTAATTTATTAGTTTTTTCTTCGTCTGTATCACTTGGTGCTACTGATACTTTAGCAAGCTCTAGTTCTTGATAATAAGTCGAGATAGCAAAAATATTTTCTATATATCTCATATACTTTTTATGAGATATACAATTTTTAAGCTTATCTATCTTGTTTGATATCCCTACAAGCTGTTTAAAATGCTTTGTATTTATTTCATTCTTATCTCTTAAAAGCATAAAATTATCAATTTTTGGAGTTAATTCTAAAAATACTTTTTCTATTTTTTCTTTAGCTTGTGTTTGAACTCTTATTTTGTTTTGTATTACTTCATAGGCTTTTAACAAATTTTTGTTAGCTACTTTATCGCTATCTTTTTTGATATTTGGTAAATTTTTAACTTTTTTACCTTTGCAAAGCTCATTCATAACTTCTAAAAAAGGTTTCTCTATGGCACCATTTATTCTAGCTCCACCTTCAGTGCAGTTATATGATTTTATATCTTCTAATTTAGCTTGCTCGATATCATTTTCAAATTGATTTTTAAATAGCATCCATACATAAGTTGTTCTTACTTCTCCTTCACCACCATATGCAGTGGTGTATAAGTTTTCGTCCGGCTGAGCGATAGTGTGACCTTTGGCATGACTTGCACCATCTTTACCAAAAGCAAGATCTTGACCTATAAAAATAATATTTTTATGCCCTAAGACATACGCTAGCTGGTAAGCCATATTTGCACAACTATGTCCGACGCCAAGATATCCATATTTGTTGAGTCTAAACATTTTTTCTTCTTGTTGAGGCCTCATCGTAAGCACTAAACGTCTAGGTAATATATTTTTTACAGTTTGGCTGTGTGTCACTGAAGCTACAATAAAATTTATATCATCATCAAATCCAGGGTGCTTTTTTTCAAAAAATGTAGAAGTAGGTATCATTCGTTCAATTGATGTTACATAATCTGGCTTTATGTCATTTCTTGCGAGTATTGGATAAGATGCATCGACACTTATAATGCTTACATAAGGTGCAAATTTTTTAAGTGTTTCTAACTGTTTATCTAGGCTTGGACCTGTTGAAACAATGATTGCTGTATCCATAAGACCATGTCTTTTTTTAACTAAATTTGTATAGCAGTAATTAGTAAGCATATGAGGTAGATTCTCGATATGCTGTTTTGTGCCTATTAGAAGATCATCTATGCTATTTCCATGGGAAACTACATTTTGAGAAAAAGCTCTTGTTATATCTTTATTTATTTTGATATAGTCATCTGCAAAATTATCATAATAGTTAGAGTGGATTATTAAGCTATAAGTTTTAGCATATATATCTAAATCACTATGCGATACGAGATAGTAAAACTGCACATATGTAGCAAATTCGGAATAAAAAAGAACAATTTGTTCATCTTTAAGCTCATCTGATATATCAATAATATTTAAAACAAGATGCATGATCTCAAGTTCTGGTTCTATGATAACAATTTTTTTATGAGTCTTATTTTTTGCCAAAGCTTTATAAAATATACCAGTTCCTAAGCCATAAAAGAAAAGTCCTGGATATCTTTTGTATTTTTTTTCTATATCATCAAGCATTTTACTAATTTCTTCAACCGGATCTTTATATATTGTTTCATTAGATTCTTTATTGATGATATTTATGTGTATTGGATCACTTTTATCTAGAACGATTTCGTATTTAGTTTGTATATTCATACCAAAAAGTCTAGCTGCCAAGATCTCATCTTGCTGAAATAGTGCTTGAAGATTTTTTTCAAAAATAGGATTTGTTATTCCACTTAAATTTCTTTCTATTGTCTTTTTTTTATCCGACATGAATATCCTTAAAAAATATGCTAAGTATAGTATTAAAACACTGAAAATTTAAGCAAAAGCTATGCCAAAATTTTAAAATTTATTAAAAATTTTTTTATCTTTCTAGATTCTATTTCGTCAAATTTTAATTAATGTTTAGAGGAAATTGTAAAAGTAGTATTTAAATTTAGCCTTTGCAAGGTCACAAAGGCATAAAAATTACTTCAAAATTCTTGGCAGTGTGATGCCTTCTTGAGCTTGGTATTTGCCATTTTTATCAGCATAAGTCACCTCGCAAGGCTCATCACCCTCTATAAATAGCACCTGAGCGATACCTTCGTTCGCATAAATTTTTGCAGGAAGTGGCGTCGTGTTTGAAATTTCTATCGTGATATGCCCCTTAAATCCAGGCTCAAAAGGCGTGACATTTACGATGATGCCGCACCTTGCGTATGTGCTCTTACCAAGGCAGATGGCTAGCACATTATCAGGCATGTTAAAGTACTCGATCGTGCGCGCTAAAGCGAATGAATTTGGCGGTACGATGCAGACATCGCCCTTAAAATCGACCACGTTTTTCTCGTCGAAATTTTTCGGATCGACCACGGTTCCGCCGATGTTTGTAAAAATTTTAAACTCATCACCAACGCGGATATCGTAGCCGTAGCTAGAAACGCCGTAACTAACGACTCCACGACCCACTTGCTCCTCGGCAAATGGCACTATCATATTTTTCTCAACCGACATTTTTCTTATCCAAGAATCTGACTTTAAGCCCATTTTTGCTCCTTTTTTGGGCGATTATAACGCTTTACGTCTTTAAAGTAAATTTAATAAAGCGAATAAATTAGATGAAAATTAGTATAATTTTAACAGCAAAAATTAATAAAGGACAAAAATGCAAGAGAAAAATGCAGAAATTTTTACTGGCGAGCGTGCGATGTTTGGGGCAAAAAGTGTAAATTTTACAAATTGTATCTTTGAAGACGGCGAGTCGCCGCTAAAGCACAGCTCAAATTTAAAGCTAAATGAGTGCGTTTTTGCCTATAAATACCCACTTTGGTACGCAAGCGATATCACGCTAAATGGCGGATACTTGGAGCCTCTAGCAAGGGCTGGCATGTGGTACAGCATAAATTTAAGCTTTAAGGATATGGTCATAAATGCTCCAAAAAGCTTTAGAAAAAGCTCGCAAATTTTACTAGAAAATGTAAATTTTTCAGACGCTGCCGAGACACTTTGGGGGTGTGAGGATGTGAAGATAAAAAATGTTTTTGCAAAAGGCGATTACTTTGGGGCAAATAGCGAAAATTTAGAGATCGATGGGCTAAATTTAGACGGAAACTACTGCTTTGATAGCTGCAAAAACCTTCGCATTGCAAACTCAAAACTCATCTCAAAAGATGCTTTTTGGAACTGCGAAAACGTGACCGCGCAAAACTGCCTAATCTCAGGCGAATATCTGGCTTGGAACTCAAAAAATGTGACGCTCATAAACTGCACGATAAAGAGCTTGCAAGCACTTTGTTACGTGGAAAATTTGGTCGTAAAAGATTGCATTTTTATGGATACGAGTCTTGCGTTTGAGTACTCAAGTGTCGATGTAAGCACAAGCGGAGCGATAAAAAGTATAAAAAATCCAAAAAGTGGCGTGATAAGGGCAGTAAAGATAGATGAGATCATCATCGATGAAAATTTAGTGGATACTAAAGATATTAAGATAATTATTACTGAAAAATAACTTAGCAAAAAAGAGTAACTTTGAGTTCTCGTTTTTGCTTCATAAAAAAAATTTTTATCTAATTTTCGCTACAATTAGACGCTTATATAAAAATTTAGGAGAAATTTCTATGAAAAAAGAAGATATAAAAGAGCTTATCGAATTTTTTAATGATATGGAGATGAATCATATCAAAATAAAAAGTGGTGATTTTGAGGTAGAGCTTGAAAAATTTTCAGATTATTGCGCGCCTGCTAAACCAGTAGCACAAGCACCAGCTCCAGCACCTGTAAATGTAGTCGTTAATTCAGAGGTAAAACCAGCCACAAACTCGCCAAAAGATAGCATAAAATCTCCTATGGTAGGTACTTTCTATGCTGCTCCAAGCCCAGGCGCTGCTCCATTTGTAAAAGTAGGTCAAAGAGTAAGAAAAGGCGATGTAGTAGGTATCATCGAGGCTATGAAGATAATGAACGAGATCGAGGCCGAGTTTGACTGCCAGATCACTGAGATGCTAGTCTCTGACGGACAGCCAGTTGAGTTTGGATTGCCGTTATTTGGCGTGGAGAAAAATTAATGGAATTAAAAAGAATTTTAATCGCAAACCGAGGCGAAATCGCTCTTCGTGCTTTGCGAACGATAAAGGAGATGGGTAAAGAAGCCGTTGTAGTCTATTCAACCGCTGATAAAGACGCACTTTACGTAAAATATGCCGACGTAGCTATTTGCATCGGCAAAGAGCGCTCAAGCGATAGCTATCTAAATATCCCAGCTATCATAAGTGCAGCTGAGATCAGCGAAGCAGACGCTATTTTTCCTGGTTATGGCTTTTTAAGTGAAAATCAAAATTTTGTTGAAATTTGCTCACATCACAAGATCAAATTTATAGGACCAAGTGTCGCTGCGATGGCTTTGATGAGCGACAAGAGTAAGGCAAAACAGGTCATGCAAAGAGCTGGCGTGCCAGTCATCCCTGGCTCAGATGGCGCTGTGGCTGACACAAAAGCTGCAAAAGAGCTAGCTAAAAAGATAGGCTATCCTGTCATCTTAAAAGCTGCAGCAGGTGGTGGCGGACGCGGTATGCGCGTGGTTGAACGTGAAGAGGATTTAGAAAAAGCATTTTGGTCTGCTGAGAGCGAGGCGATGAGTGCATTTGGCGATGGCACAATGTATATGGAAAAATATATCCTAAACCCACGCCACATCGAAGTTCAAGTAATTGGCGATAGCCATGGCAATGTACTTCACATCGGTGAGCGTGATTGCTCTATGCAGCGTCGCCACCAAAAGCTGATTGAAGAGAGCCCAGCTATTTTACTTGATGAAAAAACAAGAGAGAGGCTTCACGAAACAGCCATAAAAGCGGCAAAAGCGATCGGCTACGAGGGAGCTGGTACGTTTGAGTTTTTGGTTGATAAAAATTTAGACTTTTACTTCATCGAGATGAATACAAGACTTCAAGTTGAGCACACAGTGAGCGAAATGGTAAGTGGACTTGATATTATCGAGCTTATGATAAAAGTGGCTGAAGGTGAGGCACTACCATCACAAGAGAGTATTGAGCTAAAAGGTCATGCGATCGAATGCAGGATAACAGCTGAAGATCCAAATACATTTACGCCGTGTCCTGGTAAGATCACAAAATATGTCTGCCCAGGTGGCCGCAATGTAAGAATGGATAGCCATATCTATCAAGACTACTCTATACCGCCGTATTACGATAGTATGATTGGCAAACTTGTGGTTTGGGATACTGATAGAAATAGGGCGATCCATAAAATGAAAGTAGCTCTTGATCAGCTCATAATAAATGGCATAAAAACAACAAAAGATTTTCACATCGCTATGATGGAAAACAAAGACTTTTTAAGCAATAACTACGATACAAATTATCTTTCAAGACACTAAATTTTTAAGTCAGGATTTGCAAAAAGCAGATCTTGGCTTAAAAATATTAAAATTTTTAAGTTTATCTTAGGGGAAGCATGGTAAACAAAATCAAAGATCAAAATATAAAATTTTTCTCAAATGCCGATCTTGCGAAGCTATTTTTCCCTATTGCAGTTGAGCAGTTTTTAGAGTATAGCTTAGGGCTTGCAAACTCGCTAATGGCAGCAAGTGTTAGTGAAAGCGCTGTAAGTGCGATTAGTCTTGTGGAGTTTGTCATGGCGCTTTTTATCAGTATTTTTACAGCTATCGCTACTGGCGGCTCAGTGGTTGCTAGCCAGTATCTTGGTAATAAACAAAGTGGCAATGCCAAAATCACAGCAAATCAGCTCGTTTGGTTTAGTTTTATCTTTGCCCTTTTTATCGCAGCGGTCATCATAGTTTTAAAAGATATTATCCTAGATTATGTCTTTGGCGATATTGGCGAGCAAGTAAGGCATGATGCTAGCCACTATCTTGTTTTCTCTGCCATTTCCGCGCCATTTTTGGCTGTCTATGCAGCAGCTGCGGCGATCTTTCGCACGATGTCAAACGCAAAGCTACCTATGTATATTATGGCGGCTGCAAATTTATTAAACGTACTTCTAACTGCCATTAGTATTTATACATTTCATACTGGCATTTTAGGTATTGCCATCAGTACGCTTATAGCCAAGATACTCGCTTGCTTTGTTATAGTCTATTTGCTTCTTGATATAAGGCTAAAACTTCACATAAGAAAGAGCTTTATCTATAAATTTGACTACGAGATCATCAAGAAAATTTTAAATATCGGAGTGCCTTATGGCTTTGAAAATTCGATGTTTTATGTGGGTCGCATCATCGTTTTGAGCCTTGTTTCACTCTTTGGCACAGCAAGTATCGCTGCAAATGCCGTGGGCGGGACGATCGTGATGTTTCAAGTGCTCCCTGGCATGGCGATAGGCACAGGCCTAAGCGTCGTAGTGTCTAGATGCATCGGCGCGAACGACTTTGCTCAGGCTAAATTTTACGTAAAGAAATCGATGATAAGCATCTATATCGTGCAGCTTTTTAGCACGGCAGTAATTTTGCTTTTACTTGAGCCACTGCTTCTTGTTTATAATCTCTCAAACGAAGCCATAAATTTAACAAGGCAAATCGTCTGGTATCACGGTATCGCTATGTGTCTTATCTGGCCACTTGCCTATACATATCCGACCGTTTTTCGAGCAGCTGGGGATGCTAAATATCCGATGATTGTAAATTTAGTTTGTATGTTTGCTTGTAGAGTCATCTTGGCCTATATTTTTGCGCTCACATTTGATCTTGGCATGATAGGTACTTGGTTTGCGATGTTTGCTGACTGGGCTGTAAAGGCGGTGCTTTTTACGATTAGATACCTAAAAGGCACATGGATGAAATTTAAAGCTATTTAAAAAGAAATTTAGTAATATACAAGCGATTTTGTCGCAAAGGATAAAAAATGAAAAATGTATTTAAATTTGGTGTGGTTTTGCTTACGGCAGCTCTTTTTGCTGGATGTGCGAGTGAGAGCTCAAGGGTTGTTGAGACTCCAAAAGTAGCAAGCTACGGCACAGTTTACAATGGTCAAAAAATTTCAGTTTCGATAGGTCGATTTAATAATCAATCAGCTTACCAAAATGGTGTATTTGCTGATGGCGAGGATAGGCTTGGTAACCAAGCTCAAAGTATTTTGATCACAAATTTACAGCAAAGCGGTAGATTTTTGGTGCTTGATAGATCAAATATGAAAGTGATCAAACAAGAGAGCGAGCTAAGTAAAACCGCTCAAAATCTAAAAGGCGCAAGATACGTGATAACCGGTGATGTGACCGAGTTTGGTCGCAAGACAACAGGCGATCATCAGTTATTTGGCATACTTGGCAAAGGCAAGCAACAAACTGCCTATTCAAAGGTAAATTTAAATATCGTTGATACCAAAACAGCTGAGGTTGTCTATTCGGTTAGCGGTGCTGGCGAATACACCCTTTCAAACAGAGAGATCATAGGCTTTGGCGGCACAGCAGGATACGACTCTACGCTAAATGGCAAGGTTTTAAGTCTAGCTATTATTGAAGCGGTAAATAATCTAGTAAATGGCATAGAAAGTGGAGCATGGCAAGTAAAATAAAGCTTGCCAGCCTTGCGCTTTTTGCGCTATTTTTAGCGGGCTGCGGCCACTCAAGTGGTCCAAGATCACTTTATTATTGGGACGGATCATATAGTAGCTCGCTATATAGCTACCTAAATGAAGAGGGTGATACAAACGAGCAAATTTCACGCTTAGAAAATTTGGTGCAGATATCAACACAAAAGGGCTATAAGATCGCTCCTGGCGTATACGCACACCTTGGACTTTTGTATCTAAATAACGGAAATTTAGGTGCTGCAAATGCAAATTTTGACAAAGAAGTAGAGAATTTCCCAGAGTCAAGGGAGTATATAAATTTCATCAAAGGCTCTAAAAATTTATCTCCAAAAAAAGTAGAGCAAAAAGAGGGGGCAAATAATGAAAAATAGCCTGAAATTTATAGCCGCTATATTTTTGGTAGTATTTTTTACGGGCTGCTCTATAAAAGAGCCTGAGCCATACGACTACTCAGAATTTTTACAAAAAAGACCTCACTCTATCTTAGTGCTTATGCCAACAAACGATAGCACAGAAATTTCAGGTCCAGCTGCTGTTTTGGCAAATGCAGTCGCACCACTAAGTGAGGCAGGATACTATGTATTTCCAGTGGCTCTTGTAAATGATACCTTTAAGCTAAATGGCATAACCGAGCCAAGCGAGATCGCAGCCGTGCCACTAAATAAGCTTGATAAAATTTTCCATGCTGATAGTGTGCTTTACATCAATATAAAAGATTATGGCACGAGCTATGCGGTCATCTCAAGCTCAACAAAGGTTGTCCTTGAAGCAAAGCTTATTGATATAAAAAGCGGCGCTACTCTTTGGCAAGGTAGTGCCATAGCAGCAGAAGATAGCAGCAGTGGCCAAAGTAGCCTACTTGGCATGTTAGTCTCAGCCGTCATTTCGCAGGTGGCAAATACCATCTCAGATAGATCATACGATCTAGCAGTGATGGCAGATGCTTATTTATTTTCAAGAGATTGTCATAACTGCATACTTTATGGACCATATTCGCCGTATTATGGCAAAGATGCACAGCTTCATAAAGATAGATAAATTTAATGAATACTCATCGTCTTGGGATACTCCTTACTTTAGTTGGCGGTATCCTTTGGGGATTTAGTGGGGTTTGTGGGCAGTATCTATTTTCACTTGGTATAAATTCTGATTTTTTGGTGCCATATAGACTGATGCTAGCTGGCATTGTTATTGTGATTTTTTATGCTTTTAAAGAACCAAGTACCGTTTTTGCTCCGATTAAAGATATAAAGCTCCTTAGCGAGTTTTTAGTCTATGCCCTGCTTGGGCTTATGATGACGCAGTATGCTTATTTTTACTCCATCGAGCTTTCAAATGCCGCAGTAGCGACTGTTATTCAATACACTGCGCCAGTTCTCATCCTAGCCGTCATCTGCCTAAAAGAGAAGCGAGCACCAAGACCACTTGAAATTTTAGCTCTGCTTTGCGCGATGCTTGGCGTATTTTTCCTAAGCACACATGCTCAAATTTCATCTCTTGTCATTTCGCCAAAAGCGCTATTTTGGTGCTTGGTGAGTGCCATTTGCGTTTGTGTTTATAATCTTGCTCCAGCAAGGCTAAATGCTAAATATTCAGTCACTCTCACGCTTGGCTGGGGCATGGTTATGGGCGGGGTAGTGCTTGCTTGCTATATGAGAGTTTGGGATTTTGCTGGGCTTAATGGTATAAATCAATGGCTTGCATTTATTGCTGTTATTACGCTTGGCACCATTTTTGCATTTAGCTTTTATATGATAGGTGTTAAGCTAATAGGCGCAGCAAAAGCTAGTTTATTAGCCTGCATAGAGCCACTAAGTGCGGCCTTCTTTGGCTACTTTTGGCTTGGGACAAAATTTGTATTTTGGGACTTTTTGGGATTTGCCCTAATAATCTCTTGTATATTTTTACTATCAAAAAGAGAAAAATTATGATATTTCTAGCACAAACTGATACGACAGCTGGCTTTTTGAGTAAAGATTATAAAGAGATAAATAGAGCCAAAATGCGTGATGAGAATAAACCTTGCCTTATCACGACAGCGAAATTTAGCATTTTAAATGAGCTTGTTAGAGTGCCAAAAAAGTATAAAAATTTTATACGCCGTTCAAGGAAAGCCACATTTTTGTATCCAAATTTAAAGGCTATTAGAGTCGTAAAAGAGTGCGAGCACGAAAAATTTTTAGCTAAATTTGACTGGCTTTATTCAAGTAGTGCGAACAAAAATGGGCAAAATTTTAATGAAGCTTGGGCTATGAGCGTGGCTGATGAAATAGTAGATGATCATTTTTTCGAAGATGCTCCATCAAAAATTTATAAAATTTCTCGAAAAAAAATAAAACGTTTAAGATAACTAGTGAATTTATACAGCCACTACCTTTTTAAACTCATCTAAATTTTTTAGCGCTTCATCTATGCCAATCAGCCAAAATTCGCACTTTGTCGTATCTTTTTTAAAGTGTTTTTTCACTAGCTCTTCTACGCTTTTCGTGCCACACTCTATTAAAAATTGTTTATAAATTTTGCAAAAATTTGCTTCATCTTTTTTAAACTCACTTAGAAAAAATTGTGATAGCAGATAGCCAACGCTATAAGGATAGTTGTAGATGTAGTTATCTGTTTTATAAAAATGTGGCTTAAAATATGGCAAAAATTCTTCAACATCGCTTGTGCTATCTTTATAAAATTTATCCCAAGCTTGTTTTAAAAGATCATTTGCATCTTTTTTACTGACTTGACCTTTTTGTCGCAGCTTTATAAAACCAGTCTCAAACTCGTATCTAACGCTTATATGAAGTAAAAAATTTGCAGCGCTTTTTAGCTCCTGCCATAAAATTTCTACCCTAAGTGAGTCATCTTTTTTTAGCTCATTTCGTAAAAGAGTCTCATTAAATGTACTCGCGCTCTCGGCTAAGCTCATTGGGAAATTTGCGCTTAAAACCGGAAGATCACGCATCAAGTAGTAGTGCCAAGCATGTCCAAGCTCATGAGCTTGCTGGATTAAGTGCGAAAGAGTATTCATGTAGGTGGTAAAAATTCTTGGTTGCTTAAATTTTGGCAAACTTACAAAAAATGCTCCGCCAGCTTTATTTTCTCGTACATCGCTTTCTATCCAGTGTTTGTCTATCATAAGCTCGATAAAACTATCTTCGCCCAGTGGCTTTAATGCTTTTTTGATGATTTTAATAGCCTCGTTATGAGAAATTTCATGATGCTTGCTAAGTGGATAAGGTGCCAAAAGATCGCAACTTCTCATGCTTTTGCCACCTAAAAAACTAGCTCTTACTCTTACGCATTCTCTTATTTTTTCCACTCTTTTGCTAATGGCTTCTTGCATGGCGTTTAAAGTATCAAGGCTCATTTTATTTTCTTCAAGGCTTGGAGTTAAAAAATCAACTTTTGCTGCCTTAAATTTAGCGAGTCTAAATCCATGAAGCATATTTAAGATATCAAGATAAAGATCGGCAAATTTATCATAGTGAGAGCTCAGGGTATCAAACACGTTTTTGCGTAAAATTTCATCATCTGATCCTTTTAATATACCCATACATTTTGCAAGATTATAGCTTTGTGTATTTGCATTTTTATTGGTAGTAGAGATATTTATTAAATTATTTAGATGTCTAAAATTTGTAAAAAGTGGAAAAAAATTTGTGAGCGCTAAATTTGCAAAAAAATCTCGTTCGCTCTTTTTTCGTATTTTACTCTTGCTATTTTTATGCTCTAAATATAGAAATTTTATATGTTTAAATTGAGTGCTTTGAAAAATTTTATCATCACTTTTTAGGCTATCAAATTTATCAAAAAGTAGCTCCTTTGCCGTATCAAGTTTAGCTTTTTGCTCTTTTATTTTTAACTCAAATTTACTAGCTAGCTCATCTTTTGTATTATCGCTACTTTTGCAACGACAAAATGCGAGTAGGCTAGCTGCTTCTTTGTATGCTTCTTCGTATGAGATGATAGCTTTGGTAAGCTCGCTATTGTTTAAAAATTTAACCAAATTTTCATTTTGTGCTTTTAGATTTTCAAACGATGAGGTAAAAATTTCGCTATTAAAATCTACATAAGAATCATCAAAGCTCCATCTCATATTTTCTCCTTAAAATGATAGTAAAAATACAAATATATGGTGGCTTATAAGACCTAAAATAGCTGGCACGCTACATCTTTTAATTAGCGAAAGCGGGCTAATGTGAAGCATGCCTGAAATGGCTACCACTACGCCAGAGACAGGTGAAAGTGGTCTAGCTATTGTGGAGGCTTGATGCATAGGAAGCACTAGCATAACAGAGTTGATATTTAAGCTCTTAGCTATATTTGGTACCATGTTTAAAAGTGGATAAAAGCTTGCACCATTTGAGCCAGCTATGATTGTAACGATGGTTGTTATAAATACAAAAAGTATAGACATGCCAAGCCCACCAAAGCCTATGCTTTTTGCCAAATTTACAATAGCATCAAGCATACCAAGAGCCTTAAAACCCTCAGCAAATATACCAGCTGCTACAACTAGCATAACAACACCGCTCAAGCTTTTTGCCATGGCATTAAAAAATACTTTTAGCCCTTCGCCAAGCTTTTCAAAGCTAAATTTATGCCTAAATGCTTCAAAAACCATAGCAATTATCATAGAAAGGATTATGACGCTTGATATGTTTAGTTTTATAGTTTTTAAACAATATGGCGAAAAAACTACTACTAAAATCATCGGTAAAAATGGTAAAAGAGCATAGATCATAGGTGCTTGTTCTTTTGGAACATCCACCTTATCGTCAAAACTAATGCTCTCTCCTATATGCTCGCTACAAACCCAACCTTCTTTTTTGTCTAAGTATCTATTCCAAAGAACTAATGCAATGCCGATTACGAGCGCAGTTGGAAGAGCCGCTGGAATTTTATAGATAAAAACATAATCAAGCACCTCAAGTTCAGTTGCTTTTGCAGCGGCAGCTGTCGATGAGCCAAGAAGTACCATTGAGCTAGCTCCACTCATCGCACAAATACTACCAACGCTTAGCTTATTCAGTCCTAGTGATATAAGAACTGGTCCAAGAAGTGCAAGACAAAGCACGCCAAGCCCAACTGCGCTGGTTATTACCATGCTTATAAGTTTTGCTACGCAAAAAGCTATGAATATCATAAAATATGGGCTTTTTATGGCTTTAAACCTTTTTGTGGCGATGCCTACAAAGGCTTGATTTGCTCCGATATGAGTCATATAACTTGCAAAACCGACCATTAACATAATTAAAAGTCCAAGTTGCGAAAAATTATTTGAGAGCATATAGCGGATAAACTCAACTACATCTAGCAAGGAATTTCCAGTGCTCTTTACCTTTTCTGGTAAAAATTTTCCCGTATCAAGAATGACCGAAGAGATAAGCATGATAACGCCAGAGAGTAAGAGCACGAAAGTGGCGTATTTGCCTTTTAAAATCGCCCAGCCCACAACAAAAAGCGTAAGTAGAGCTATGATTAGACCAAGAGTATGCATTTTTGCTCCTTATTAAGATATTTAAAAACCAGAATACAAAAATCAAAAATACACTTAAAATATAAAAAATAATATTTATATGCTTGCAATTATACTACTTGTTATATTGAAATTTCGCTTTTATTTATAAAAATATTATCGATTTTATAAATGAGATTGCTACTTTTATGACTAAGATGCAAAAGATGAATATAAAATTTTAATATTAAGTGCGACTATTGTAGTTTGATTTAAAGCTAATTAAAATATTCAAAATATAAAAGATGCAAATATTTGGTTTGGTAGATATTCAAATAATACCAGTAGCAACTTATTTTAGTATTTATTCCCTCGGCAGTCCGTTTTTATCATACCCATAGCTGATTAGCTTACCCGATTCATCGTATTTTTTGGCGCGGATGAGCCTACCGCGCTCAAACTCGCCCTGGGCCTCTAGTTTGCCGTTTGCAAAAGACGCCGTAGGTTTAGCATCTAGTATTGCCGACGTCGGCGTAGTTACTACGAAAACGTCGAAATTTTCGGAGATTTTGCTTGAAAATTTAGGGGTCTTAAATTTTATAAAAGTAGTGGTAGGCCGCGACGACGTGCTAAATCCAAAACCTAACGCGGAGCCCGTAAATTTAGCTCTCGCAAAACTTGGAAAAGATAAGCGAAACGCATTTATGATAGGCGATACGCAGATGGATCTAATGGCGGCAAAGAACGCCGGCATCAAGGTATCGGCCTAACTTGCGGATACGCGGATGCGCAAAGTCTAAAAGAGCATTCGGATTTAATCTTTCAAAACGCTTATGAAGCGGTAAAATTTTTAGCAAGCAACTAAAATTAGTGGATTTTATTAAACAACCTTGCTTACCGCTCGGCTAAGTCATTTCCTTCGTCTAGCGACCGTTTTGATTAAGCATAGACAGCGCCGCCTCAACCGCCGCGTCAATGTGTATCTGTGTCGTATCAAAAAGCCGCACATCCGTATCCGCCTGCGATACCAGCATGCCTATCTCAGTGCAGCCAAGTATCGCTCCTTGCGCGCCGCGCGACCTAAAATCCTCGATGATACGCAAGAAATTCGCCTTTGAGCTAGGCGCGATTTTGCCGTAGCAAAGCTCCTCAAAGATGACGCGATTTACTTCCGTCATATCCCCCGCGCTTGGCAAAAGCACCTCCGCGCCGCCCTCTATCAACCGACTTTTGTAAAAATCCTGCGTCATCGTATAAACGGTGCCGAGCAGCCCTACCTTAGCGACGCCTGCGTTTTTTAGCGTTTTTAGCGTGGCGTCCGCGATGTGCGCTACGGGTACGCTAACGGCGCTTTGCACGGCGTCAAAGCACCTGTGCATCGTGTTTGTGCAGATGAAGATAAAATCCGCCCCGCCGCCTTGCAAAATCCTCGCGTGCCGCGCCAAAATTTCGCCCGCGTCCTCCCATCTGTTTTCGCGCTGGCAGGCCTCAATCTCCTCGAAATTTACGCTACTTAGCAGTATCTCCGCGCTACTAAGACCGCCCAAGCGCTCGTTTATTTTGCGATTTATTTGCTCGTAGTACGTTATCGTAGACTCAAAACTCATCCCGCCGATTAGGCCGATTTTTTTCATTTTTTCTCCTTAAATTTCGGCGATTTTACGGTTTTAAATTAAATTTGCTCTAAATTTAAATTTCGTCCGTCGCGTTAAATTCGGCTGCAACCGCCTAAAATAACGAGCATAAATTAACCGCATAAATTTTTTAGCTTGTGCCGCAAAAGGGCAAATTTAACGAAATAAACGTGCTAAATTTAACGAACCGATGGGGCCGAATTTACAAAGAGAATTTAAACGCTCGGCTCGGAAGATGGTTTAAATGAAGAGAGTTTAAATTCGGCGCTTGCGATCCGAATTTGCAAGCAAATTTTCTTTTTGGCGCGTAAATTTTACCGGCTTAAAGCGGCGTTTTGATTACTTCGCACGGGCGGATTAAATTTACGACTTTTCGGTTTGGCAAAGTTTTATTTTTTGCAAGGTAAAATCGCCTGCAAATTTTACCCGTTCGCGTCTACAAGTCTTGCGCCTACGTTTTTGACACACTTTGCCAGAGTCGCTTCGACATCTTTTAAATGCTAGCTTGACGCCCAAACCGCCTGCGTTTTACGCCAGCAAATGCAAAAACCCGCGTTTTGCCGTCAAATTCGCGCAAACATCGCCGCTTTACGTTTTAGTGCTTTAATCTCGCACCGTGAAATTTATGAGCCGTTTGCGCGCAGCCGTTTCGCGCGTTAAAATTTATAAAATTTCGCGGATTTTTATCGCTTTGCCGCTTTTTGAGCTTTACGCGCTAAATTTTCCAGCCAAAGCGATATAAACGTTAAATTTACGGCTAAAAGCTAAAATTTAAAGAGCGAATTTAAACCGCAAAGGTATAAACTTAGCCGAATTTACTCCCTCGGCAGTCCGTTTTTATCAGACTTGTCGCTGATTAGCTTGCCCGATTCGTCGTATTTTTTGGCACGGATGAGCCTACCGCGCTCAAACTCCCCTTCAGCCTCTAGTTTGCCGTTTGCGTAGTAGTGGCGCGCCTCGCCGGTTTCCAGCCCGTCCTCAAACATCACTCTGGCTTTTAGCTTGCCGTTTTCGTGATACTCCTCGTATAGCCCGTGATAGCGCCCGTTTTTAAACATTACTTTTGCCGCCGGCGCCCCGCTCTCGTAGTAGTCCAGCCCCGCGCCCGTTTGGCGGCCGTCTTTGTACTCGTATTCGCCTCGTAGCTTGCCGCTTGGGTAATATTCGCGCGCGACGCCGTCCTTCTCGCCGTCTTTGTAATTTTCTACCACGCGCGTTTTGCCGTTTTCGTAAAATCGCTTCCAAACGCCGTTTTTGCGGTCATTTTTGTATTCGCCCGTCTCCTCCACGGCGCCGCTTTCGTAGTACCATTTTCCCGCGCCTTCTCGCTTGTCGTCTTTATACGTTCGCACGCCGCGGATCTTGCCGCTTTTGTAGTAGTCGATGTCCTCGCCGTTTCGTAGCCCGCCGACATAGGGGCTACGCGCGCTAACCTCGCCACTAACGTAATAGTCAGTAAACACGCCCTCTCGCCTGTCTGCCTTGAAAAAGCCCTCCTGCTTTAACGCGCCGCCCTCGTCAAAGTAGTAGCGGCGGTAGCGCCCGTCACGGACGTCATTTTTGTATTCGCTCTCGCCCATCAGAGCGCCGCTATCTGCATGGTAGTGCTTAGCCGTGCCCTCGCGGACGCCGTTTTTTAGGGGGTATTCGTTTGAGGGCTTGTCTCTGCCGTCAAAATAGTCTCTATATCGCACCGCAGTGCCGCCCTGCACGTCTATCTCGCGTATGAGCGTGGGCGGCAGGGGTTTTAGCCTCGGATAGACCATACCCATCGCATTTACGTCATATAGGTCCTCGACGCTGTATCGAAGCATCTTTAGCGTGCCGTCGTAGAGCTTACCTTTTACGTAGTAAAGGCCATTTTTTAGGCTCGCTTCGGGCTTCATTACGATTTTTGGCTCCAGCGCTTGCGCACCGATGGCTAGAAGCGGAAGTAAAAATAGAAATTTTAGGATTTTCATGGTTTTTCCTGTTTTGTTTAAATTAGGTAATTTTAAAATTTGAAACTAAATTTAAGATGAAGGCGCGATTATTTCGGATGAGTTAAATTTTAGGACTTGCGTCAAATTTAGCCGTCTTTTAGCGCCTCCGAGATGACCGTCCACTCTTGCGCGAGCCTTTCAAAGCTAAAATTTGCGTTTGCGGAGCTAGTCGAGGGTAGCTTGACGGGTTCTTTACCCGTTGCGTTTAAAATTTGAGTTTTTAGGTATTTTTCGCAGATTTCGTGCGCCTTACCGCCGTTTGCGAATACTTGTGCTATGCGCGCGCCGCTAAAGATCGGCTCTAAATTTGCAGGCGCGACGGCGGTCATTTTGGCATCGCTCGAGCCCTTTATCTCGCACGAGATCGCAGCGTCGTAGATAGCGATACGGTGAGCGAGTAGAAAATCTATCTTTTCATCCGTGCTGGCTGGCAATGGAGCATTTAAAATCCTGGCCAGCACGCGCCAGAAGCGATTTTGCGAATTTGCGTAGTAAAAGCCAAATTTACGAGAAACTACGGAAGGGAATGAGCCGAGGATTAAAATTTTAGAATTTTTATCGAAAATCGGTTTAAAAGGATGGGTTTGGCTCATTTTGCGCCTTTTGAATTTGCCGCGTTAAATTTAAAATGTTCAAATTTGAAAGCAAATTTAACCGCCCGAACGAGCGGCTAAATTTACAGATATTTTCCATCGCCCGTCAAATTTAGGCGAGAGAAATTTTCGCCTTACTCGGCGTTTTCGTTAGCCTGGGCTTCCGAGCTAGACTCGACCTCATCGCTAAAGTCGGCTAGGCTTAGGCGTTTTAGCTGGCGGTAGCGTCTTTGCGCGTCGGCCTTATTTTTAGCCAGCAGCTCGTCCGCGTGCTGCGGGTTAGTTTTCTTAAGCGAGTTGTAGCGAACCTCGTTTAGCAAAAACTCCTCGTAAAGCGACCAATCAGGCTCTTTTGAGGTCATTTTTAGCGGGTTTTTGCCCTCTTTGATTAGGCGCGGATCGTAGACGTAGGTCGGCCAGTAGCCGCACTTGGTCGCTAACTCGCCTTGACCGCCCGAGAGCGCCATGCCGCCTTTTATACCGTGCGCGATACACGGCGAATACGCGATCACGAGGCTAGGTCCGTCGTAGGCTTCGGCTGCGGCGATGGCTTTTATCGTGTTTGCCTGGCTCGCATTTGAGTTGATCTGCGCGACGAAGATATTTCCGTAGGTCATCGCGATGTAGCCCAGATCCTTTTTCTGCATCGGCTTGCCGCTAGCGGTAAACTGTGCTATAGAGCCAGCGCGGCTTGATTTTGAGCTTTGGCCGCCGGTGTTTGAGTAGACCTCGGTGTCAAGCACGAGCACGTTTGCGTTCTCGCCGCTAGCTAGTACGTGGTCAAGACCGCCAAAGCCGATGTCGTACGCCCAGCCGTCGCCGCCGATGATCCATTGTGATTTTTTGACGAGATATCTTTTTAGCTCTAAAATTTCTTTTACGCCCTCTACGCTTAAATTTTGCTCCAAAATCGGCGTTAAAATTTTAGCGATTTGCGTCGTTTTCTCGCCGTCGTTTTTATGCGCGATCCAGTCGGAGTATAGCGCAGCTAGTGCATTTGGCGCGGCGTCTTTAGTGCGCAACATCACGTCTTCGATACGGTGGCGAAGCGTCTCTACCGCGACGTTCATACCCATACCAAACTCCGCGTTATCCTCAAACAGCGAGTTTGCCCACGCTACGCCCTTGCCGTCTTTGTTCGTCGTATAAGGCGTCGAAGGCGCGCTGCCGCCGTAGATCGAGCTACATCCGGTGGCGTTTGCCACGATCATACGGTCGCCGAACAGTCTCGTCACAAGCCCGATATAAGGCGTCTCGCCGCAACCCGGGCATGCACCGTGAAACTCAAATAGCGGCTGAGCAAAGCCCACGCCCTTGACGCTTTCTTTGCTCATCAGATCGTCTTTGTAGGTTACTTTTTTAAATAAATAATCGGCGTTTTCCTGCTCGTGTCGCTCCATCTCCTCGGCTAGCGGCACCATGACGAGCGATTTTTCCTTGCTCGGGCAAATTTGAGCGCACAGCTCGCAGCCCGTGCAGTCTAGAGGGCTCACTTGGATTTTGTATTTTAGCCCTTTTACCTCTTTACCTTTGGCGTCTAGGACGTGATCTTGCACGGTTTGAGGCGCGGCAGCGAGCTCGTTTTCGTCGATGAGAAACGGCCTGATGACCGCGTGCGGGCAAACGAAGGCACACTGATTGCACTGGATACAATTTTCCTCGATCCACTTAGGCACCATCACGCCGATGCCGCGTTTTTCGTAGGCCGTGGTGCCTGATTTAAAGTGTCCGTCTTCAAAGCCCACAAACGCCGAAACGGGCAAGCTATCGCCCCTAGCGGCATTGATAGGCTTAACGATTTTTTCTATAAATTCGTCGCCGACATATTTCTCCTCCGCGCTCGTGTCATCCGTCAAATTTGCCCAGCTAGGGTCGACCGCGACCTTAACCAGCCCGTCCGCGCCCATATCAATGGCCTTGTAGTTCATCTCTACGATCGCTTCGCCCTTTTTGGCGTAGGCTTTGTGCGCGTACTCTTTCATATATTTTTGAGCGTCGGCAAACGGGATGATGTCTGCGAGTTTAAAAAACGCCGACTGCATGATGGTGTTCGTGCGGTTTTTTAGCCCGATCTCGCGAGCTAGCTTAGTGGCGTTGATGATGTAGAAATTTACTCTTTTCTCGGCCAAAATTTTCTTTACTTTATTCGGCAGTTTAGCGACCGTCTGCTCGGCGTCCCAGATCGAGTTTAGCAGGAACGTCCCGCCCTCGCGGATACCGTCTATGACGTCGTAAATTTCAAGATACGCCGCAACCGAGCAGGCTACGAAGTGCGGATTTGAGACGAGATAGGTCGAGCGGATCGGGTTTTTACCGAAACGCAAATGCGAGCGCGTATAGCCGCCGGATTTTTTGCTATCGTAGGCAAAATACGCCTGCGCGTAAAGCTCGGTTTTATCGCCGATGATTTTGATCGAGTTTTTATTAGCTCCGACAGTACCGTCCGCGCCAAGGCCGTAAAATAGGCACTCTTTCACGCTTGCGTCGCTTAGCGAAATTTTCTCGCCGACTTTTAGCGAGGTGAAGGTCACGTCGTCCTCGATACCGACGGTAAAGCCGTTTTTGGGTTCACTTAAATTTAGATTTTCAAAGACGGCTAGCATTTGTGCAGGATCGACGTCTTTTGAGCTCAGACCGTAGCGACCGCCCACGATCACGGGCTGATTTTTGCGTCCGTAAAACGCCGCCTTGACGTCCAGATATAGCGGCTCGCCGAGGCTTCCCGGCTCTTTCGTGCGGTCTAGCACGGCGATTTTTTCTACCGTTTCAGGCATCACGTCAAAGAGGTATTTTAGGCTAAATGGACGGTATAGATGTACCTTTAGCACGCCCACTTTTTCGCCCTTTGCGCGTAGGTGATCGACGACTTCTTCTAGAGTTTGCGTGACAGAGCCCATCGCGACCACGATGCGCGTAGCGTGCGGATCGCCGTAATAATTAAACGGTTTATAGTCGCGTCCCGTGATTTTTGAAATTTCTTTTAGATACTCGGCCACGATATCAGGCACCGCGTCGTAGTAGCGGTTAGCTAGCTCGCGCGTCTGGAAGTAGATGTCGTCGTTTTGAGCCGTGCCGCGAGTTTTCGGGCTTTCAGGGCTTAGCGCCTCGTCTCTAAATTTTTGTAGCGCCTCGCGGTCAAGAAGCCTATCAAAGTGCGCGTAGTCAAGCACCTCGATCTTTTGTATTTCGTGGCTCGTGCGAAATCCGTCAAAAAAGTGCAAAAACGGTACGCGACCCTTGATCGCCGCTAGATGCGCGACGCCGGCGATATCCATGACCTCTTGCACGGAGCCGCTTGCTAGCATAGCAAATCCCGTTTGGCGACAGGCATAAATGTCCTGATGATCGCCGAAGATAGAAAGCGCCTGAGCCGCGATAGAGCGCGCGCTCACGTGGATGACGCCCGGCAGCAGCTGGCCTGCGATTTTGTACATATTGGGGATTTTTAGCAAAAGGCCTTGCGAAGCCGTGTAAGTCGTAGTTAGCGCGCCTACTTGCAGCGAGCCGTGCACGGTGCCCGCAGCTCCGCCTTCGCTTTGCATTTCGACTACCTTAACCGGCATGCCGAATAGATTTTTCTTGCCCTGAGCCGCCCACATATCGGTGTAATCGGCCATCGGCGAGCTAGGAGTGATCGGGTAGATGCCCGCAACCTCGGTAAATGCGTAAGCCGCGTGCGCCGCAGCCTCGTTTCCGTCCATAGTTTTCATTATTTTAGCCATTTTTCCGCCTTAAAATTATCTTAAAAATAGCTTTATTATAGAAAAAAAATCCAAAATTTGTCATTAATCTCCATCATTAATAAATTTAAAATTTACAAATAACTAAAATTTAAGTCAAAATCTATTACTGTAAAAGTAAAGTAAAAGGATAAAATTTTGATAAATGTCCATAAAATAGCCTATTTAAGAGTTATTGCACTAACTTTTGGAGCTTTTATATTTAATACAACAGAATTTGTACCAGTACCGCTTCTGAGTGATATGGCAAAAGATTTTGGTATGAGTACGGCAGATACTGGACTAATCATCACAATCTATGCATGGAGCGTGACGATATTATCTTTGCCATTTATGCTTTTGACTGCAAATTTAGAGCGAAGGTCGCTACTCTTAAAAATTTTTATACTTTTTGTGGCTTCTCACGCACTTTGTTCTGTTGCTTGGAATTTTACGATTTTGACGATCGGCCGTGTGCTTATCGCTATCTCTCATGCTATATTTTGGTCGATCACTGCCTCGCTTGCTGTTAGAGTGGCGCCTATCAATAAAAGTTCGCAAGCTCTTGGTCTTTTAGCGCTTGGCACCTCGCTGGCGATGATACTTGGCTTGCCACTTGGCAGGATAATAGGTGACGCCTTTGGTTGGCGTATTACATTTGGACTGATTGGGGTTTTTGCAGTAGGAGTTGGTTTTTGGTTGCATAAAATTTTACCGATTTTGCCTAGTAAAAACTCAGGCTCCTTAAAAAGCTTACCAGAGCTTGCTAAAAATGGTTTTTTAATGGTTATATTTTTGCTAACAGCTATCGTTGTGAGTGCGCATTTTAGCACTTATAGCTACATCGAGCCATTTGCAAAGGATATTAGTGGTTTTAGTGGCAAATTTATCACTATATTTTTGCTTATATTTGGTGTCGCTGGTATCGTGGCAAGCTGGCTTTTCTCTAAATTTTATAGGCTTATCCCAAATGTCTTTTTGACTCTTTCCATCACACTTATTTTGGCTTGTTTACTGGCACTAAAATTGATCGCATCAAACGAGGCTTTGATGCTTATGCTAGCCTTTGTTTGGGGGCTTGGCATAGCTGGGATAAATATGAGTTTTCAGATAAAGGTACTAAATTTGGCTTCAAACGCCACTGATGCTGCGATGGCGATATACTCAGCCATTTATAATATCGGCATTGGAGCAGGGGCACTAATAGGGCATCAAACGATAGTTCGCCTTGGCGAAGAAAATATTGGCAATGTTGGCGGTATCTTTGCAGCAGCTGGCCTTGTCGTTTTTCTTGCAGCAGTGGCTAAATTTAAAAAGTCTAAGTAAATTGAATATCAAAAATTTGTTTAAAAGAGTTACAAATTTCTACATATAAGTGATAATAAATATCATAACTAAGAATAATTTTAGCAAAGCTTTCTTATAATCGTTATCAGAAAATAAATAAATTTTAGGAGCTTGTTATGTCAGTTTTAGTTATCGGAGCAGATGAGATAACGCCTATTAAGGCCGTTTTGCATGATTTGGGAGCTGAGAAGATAGAGCACTGGGACGCTAGAAATGAAAACCGCGTAAACCGCAAGCCAATCCCACAAGATACCGAGTGTGTGGTGATGCTAACTAGTTTCTTAAACCACAACACGATGAAGACCATTAAAACTCAAGCAAAAAAGAGAAATATTCCTATCGTTTGTGCGAAAAGAAGCGTTAGTTGCGTATTTTGCGAGTATTGCAAGGTCTTTGGCCTAGATAAGGAATTTGGATGCAAAGAATAATCAATGAAATTCGGACTTTTATCAGATATTGGCGAAATAACTCCAAGTATTTTTGCAAAGCTTGACAAGCTTTCACGTGCAAAAATTTTCATCGCACTTTATAATGTTGGCGTAGAAGATGAGCTAAAAATTCCGCTTTCTTACGCTAAATTTCTAAATTTCAAAGAAATTTTTGAGGCTAGGATAAATTTCCTACTTCGTGAGAAATGTCTAAATTTTAAGCCAGCAGATCGCTTTTGTATTTCATCAAATATTATCATAAATGCTTATTTAAAAGACGACTTTTCAAAGATCAAATTTATAGCAAGAGAGCCGAAAATGGTGGCTGCAAAGATGATAAAAATGCTTTACGCAAGTGGAAAATTTGAGTTTTGTATCGATGCGGCACAGATGTTTTGTCAATTTGTTTATGATAAAATACGCCTACGCCATCAAGATAAAGAGGTCATGCTAAATAGCGGTGTCATTTCGGTCAAAAAAGATGGTAAAAATTTACTTAGTGTCATGCCAAGCTTTAAAAAAGTGAGCTTTGATGATATGAGAAATTTAAATGACGATATAGATAGAGCCGTCGGTGTGCTTGGTCACGAGTGCGAGATGGTTTATATCGTTTTTCCTAGAAATGAGGAATTTAGGCGACACGTTGAGGTTAGGCACTGTTGTGCGAGAGGTTTGATCAAGCTTGTGCCTTATACGATTATTAGTAAAATTTTTTAAAAAGGATAAAAATGATAGGTATAGTTTATGGAAGTAGCATGGGAAATACCGAAGATGCAGCAAAACTTATAAGTGAGGGTCTAGGCCTTGAAAATGAGCTTTTAAACGTTGCTGATGTAGACGCAGCGAAACTAAATAGCTTTGATAAGCTCATCCTTGGTACATCAACCTGGGGCAGTGGTGATCTTCAAGATGACTGGGATGCGTTTGACTTTAAAGCATTAAATCTAAGCGGAAAAACAGTCGCTGTTTTTGGCATGGGTGATAGCGAGAGCTACTCTGATGAGTACTGTAACGGCATGGCAAAGCTTTATGATGAGGTAGTAAAAGCTGGCGCAAAGGTAGTTGGCGAGGTTAGCACCGATGGATATACATTTGATGGCTCTGATGCTGTAAGAAATGGAAAATTTGTAGGTCTAGCACTTGATGCTGATAACCAAAGTGATAAAACTGAGGGTAGAATTTCAGCTTGGATAGAGCAGATAAAACCATACTTTGCGTAATTAATTTAGCTAGATCTTCTAGCTAAATTTATATATCCATAGCCGAGATGAAGCTTTTTATTCTTTCGTTTTGGCTATTGAAAAACTCATCTACTAAGCCATCAAATGCGATCACGCCTTTATCTAAAAACAAAATTCTATCAGCTATCTTTCTAGCAAAATTCATATTATGAGTGACAATGATCATAGACTTTTTCTCTTTTGCAAGAGATAAAATAACCTTTAAAACTTCAGCCTCAAGCTCTGGATCAAGCGCGCTTGTAGGCTCGTCAAGTAGCAAAAAGTATGGATTTACGGCCAGTGCTCTAGCGATGGCTACACGCTGTGCTTGACCGCCAGAGAGCCTGTTTGGATAGGTATCTTCTTTGTGGCTAAGCCCCACTTTAGCTAAAAGCTCTTTTGCCTCTTTTATTGCTTCGTTTTTATCCTTTTTTTGAACATAGATCGGAGCTTCAGTGACATTTTGAAGTGCTGTTAGGTGTGGGAATAGGTTGAAGCTTTGAAAGACCATGCCTGTTTTTTTGCGAATTTCTAAAAGCTTTTTTGAGCTAAGCTTCTCTTTAAAATTTACAGCTCTATCATCTACCTCTAAAATGCCACTTTGTGGGATCTCAAGTAAATTTATGCATCTAAGAAGTGTTGATTTGCCACAACCTGATGAGCCAACGATCACGGTCGTTTGTCCTTCTTTGAAGCTTGTGTTTATGTTATCTAGCACCAAATGATCGCCGTAAGATTTGCTTATATTTTTAAAATTTATAGCCATTAGACATACCTTGAGACAGCTTTTTCAAGCCTTGATTGAAGATAGGTTAAGAGTGTGCAAACCACTAGATAGATAAGTGCTGCTAGGATGTAGAGGATGAGTGGCTCAAAGGTCCTTGCTGCGATCCTTTGAGCGACCATAAACATATCTACCATCGTTATAGAAGCTGCTAGTGAAGTGTCTTTAACAAGGCCTATAAATGTGTTTGAAAGTGGCGGCAACGAGATCCTCACTGCTTGGGGTGCGATGATACGTTTTAAAATTTGATAGTGTGTCATGCCAAGCGATGTGGCAGCCTCCCACTGACCTTTTGGCACAGAAAGTATGGCAGCCCTTACAGACTCAGACGCATAAGCGCCTACGTTTAGGCTAAATGCGATAGTCGCCGCACTCCAAGTATCAAGCGTGACGCCGATGCTAGGAAGCCCGTAAAATACGATGAAAAGCTGCACAAGAAGTGGCGTGCCGCGAAATATCCAAACATAGGTGGCAAATATAAATTTTAAAATTTTTATATTTGAAAGCCTCGCTACTGCTGTGATAATAGCGATGACAAGCCCTAGCGAAAACGAGAGCAAAGTAAGAGGGATCGTCACTTTTAAAAGTGCGATGATCATCGGTAGCGTCGAGCTTGAAACAAGCTCGATCACCCTATCTAAATTTTCCATTTTTGCCTTGTTGGTTTATAAATTTATTTTGAGACGTCTTTGCCAAAGTAGCTTTTTGAGATAGCTTCTAGTTTGCCTTCTTTTGAAAGTTCATTTAGAGCATTTGAAATTTGCTCTGCAAGCTCGGCGTTGTCCTTTTTAACAGCTGCTGCTGTGTAGTCTTTCTCATCAAGTGAGGCAGCTATCTTTACAGGTGCATTTGGGCGCTCTTTTATGAAGTCGTAAAATACGATGTTATCTCTTACAACAGCATCTACGCGTCTTGATATAAGAAGCTCCATACTTTTCGCAAAACTATCTGTTACGACGTGTTCAGCGCCATATTTTACGGCGACTTTCGCCCAGTTGCTCGTAGCTGAGTCGGCATTTCTTTTGCCTTTTAGATCAGCAAAACTTTTTATATCGTTATTATCTTTTCTAGTGATGATGGCGCCAAATGTTACAGTATAAGGCACTGAAAAAGCATACTTTTTCTTTCTCTCGTCAGTTATACTTACTTGGTTAAACACAACGTCTGCCTTGCCCGCGTCAAATGCCGCTAGCATCGCATCCCAAGGGGCTGTTAGAAACTCAACTTTTAAATTTAGCTTTTGTGCTACTGCTTTTGCGATATCTACGTCGTATCCTACTAGCTCATTTTTGTCATTATAAAATGTAAAAGGAGCGTAAGTACCTTCAGTTGCTACTGTTAGCACGCCGTCTTTTATAGTTTTTGCCTGTAAATTTAAAGCCATTGCAAGCACGGCTACTACTTTTAATAAATTTGTAAATTTCATTTTAATCCTTTATTTTGAAATATCTTTTCCAAAATATTTCATCGAAATTTCGCTTATCTTACCCTCGGCTTTTAGTTCATCAAGCGCTTTGTTTATCGCCTCTAATAGCTCAGTGTTACCTTTTTTAACGATTGCAGCTGTTGGCATCGGCTCGTTGCTTGTGTATGCGATTTTTAGTGGCGCATTTGGGCGTTGTTTGATATAGTCATAAAAAGTGACGTTGTCGTTTATCGTATCATCAGCTCTTTTTGAGATGATAAGCTCCACGCCTTTGCTAAAGCCATCAGCCACAACCACTGTTGCACCGTTTTTCTCGGCTATCGCTGCCCAGTTGCTAGTCGCAGAGTGTACGCTCTTTTTGCCCTTTAGATCAGCAAAACTTTTGATGTCGTTATTGTCTTTATGCACGACAATTACTGGATATGGCATAGTGTAAGGCACGCTCATACCATACTTTTTCTTTCTATCTTCGTTTATACTTACTTGATTAAATACAACATCGGCCTTACCAGCATCAAATGCTGCTAGCATCGCATCCCAAGGAGCTGTTAGAAACTCAACTTTTAAATTTAGCTTTTGCGCTACTGCTCTTGCAATATCTACGTCATATCCTACTAGCTCGCCCTTTTCATCGTAAAATGAGTAAGGCGAGTAAGTACCTTCAGTTGCGACGGTAAGTTCGCCTTTTTTGATAGTTGAAGCATTTAAATTTAAAGCTAAAAAAGCACCTGCGATCAAGCCAAAAATGGGCTTAAAATTCATTAATTCTCCTTATTTAAAATATCTTTACTGAAGTATTTAAGCGAAATTTCGCTTAAAGCTCCTTCCTTGCTAAGCTCATTTAGGGCAAAATTTATCTTAATTAGTAGCTCTTTGTTACCTTTTTCTACGTTATAGCCCATTTGTTCACTATTTGTATGGCATCATCTTTTATGCTTGCTAGTAATTTTGTAAAGGCAGAATTTAGCAAACAATCGCACGAATTGCACCAAATTTAAAAAGCAATAGAAATTTTTATATAAAACTCTTTGCAAAAAATTTCAAGATTTATGCAAATGTCAGTCGCAACTGCAATCGGGGTAGTATTTTGGCGCATTTTATCACGAAAAAAGAGAGCGGTGCCTCACTCCGCTAAAAGTGAGACCGCTAGAGCTTTTACGCCCTTAAAATCAACCTTGCCGCTTGCAAGCGTTGGTATATCATCAACGATGAAGATATAGCTTGGCATCATTATCGGAGCTAAGTTGCTCTCTTTTAAAATTTGCTCTAAATTTTCAGGCTCTGTGCCACTTTTTACTAAAAGCGCGATCGCTTCGCCCTTTTTGCTATCTGGCACGTTTGCACTGCTAAAGACAACATCGCTTCCAAGCACCTTTGCAAGCTCTTCTTCAACGCTTCCAAGGCTTATCATCTCGCCGCCTATCTTGGCAAATCTTGAGTATCTATCGACGATAAATACAAAGCCGTTTTCGTCTATGTGGCCTTTATCGCCAGTTTTATAGTATCTTACACCATCAATGTGCGTGATTACCTCGCTTGTTTTGGCTTCGTCGTTTAGATAGCCCTTCATTACCTGCGATCCGCCGATCACGATGAGCCCATCTGTGCCAGTTTCTAGCTCTTCAAGAGTCTCTGGGTCGATTATCTTGATGATGGTGCCAGGCAGAGGCATGCCAACGCTTCCAGGTCTATTAAATGTAAGCTCTTTTAGGCTCTCTTTTTCTAGGATATTTGGCATATTTACAGCAGCTACCGGTGCCGTTTCTGTCGCGCCATAACCTTCATAAATTTCTATGCCAAATTTGAGTCTAAACTCATCTTTTATCTCAGGTTTTAGCTTTTCAGCCCCAGCTACGACCATTCTGGCACTTTGAAACATCAGCGGATGAAGCTTTTTGTTTCTGGTGTAGAGCCTAAAGAACGTTGAGGTACCAAATATGATGCTAGCGCTGTGTCTTGCCGCCATTTTGCCGATAGTCGCTCCGTCTGTTGGGTCAGGCACGCTTACCATTTTTATGCCCTCGCAAAGCGGCATGAGCGTGGTGACCGTTAGTCCAAATGAGTGAAAAACAGGGAGTGAGTTTAAGATCACGTCATCTTTTTTGAAATTTAGAAGTTCGCTTATTTGCTTAATGTTTGCAAGTAAATTTTTATGGCTTAGCTCGATACCCTTTGGCTCGCCTTCGCTGCCGCTACTAAATAAAATGGTAGCAGTATCCTCTAAGCTTACACGCTTAAAATAGCAAAGCTTAATAAGCCAAGTTGGAGCAAAAAATGCCGTTAAAAGCGCTAGAAATTTCTCTTTTTTTGAGACGCTGGCTGAGAGATCTTCTGCAAATTTAGCTTTGCCACTCATCGCATCTTTTAGATCAAAGCCCTTAAGTGCTAGTTTTTCAAGAAATTTGCTTGAGGTGATCACCGTGTTTATATCCGCCTTTCTTAGGGCGTGATTTAGAGAGGTCTCATTTAGTGTATAGTTTAAATTTACGCTCACTTTGCCCATCGCAAGAAGCGCTATATTGACGATAGCTGCGATGCTTGAGCTAGGCAGTAAGATGCCTATGTTTTTCTCATCTTTTAGCTCACGTTTGAAAATTTTGATAAATACTAAAACAGCTGTTATAAATTTCAAGTTGCTTAAATTTAGCCCTGTGCTGTCGCTTACGCACTCTTTAAATTTATCCTCTTTTGCGTTGTTTAGCCACTCGCTCGTTAGTGGTTTTTGCCTTGAGATAAAGTTTTCCCACGATGAAAAGCTAAGCTCAAGCACCTTTTGCTTCATCTTTGCAGCGTTTATAAATGTGGTTATTGGTTTGCCAAAGGCGACGATGATGTCGCGTCTGCCGTTTTTAGAAGTGAGGTCTTTGTAAAATTTACTAGCTCTTGAAAAGCTCGAGCCCCAAAGGCCGCGAAGATAAAATGGCACGATGCAAATTTCTTCTAGATCTCTGATGATAAGCTCAAAGCCCTTTTGAAACTCATTTATCTGGCCGTTGTAGCTGATGTGACCCTCTGGGAAAAGTGCGACCACTTCGCCATTTTTTAGGCACTCTCTAACTAGCTCGATCGACTCTTTGCTTGCCCCTGCACCTATTGGGATCACCTTAAAAAATTTAAAAATTTGCTTTAGATACCATTTGTTATAGATCGTTCTATACATGACAAATCTTATACCCCTCGGGCTTGCAGCTTGAAGCACGAGCCAGTCGATCCAGCTGATGTGATTGCCAAGAAGTAGTGCGCCGCCACTTTGTGGTAAATTTTGAAGGCCTTCTACAAAAAAGCGGTACTTTGTCTTTAAAAATGGTAGTAAAAGTAGCCTTGTAAAAAGGTGCGGAAGCTGCAAAATGGCGTAGAAGCTGCCAATTAAGCAAACAAGCGCTGTAAAGACAAAGAGCCCAGTGGTTGAAATTTTAAAATATACTAAGCCTATGCCAATAGCTAGAAATAGCAGCATTGAGACGTTTTGTAAGAAGTTATTTGCCGCCATTATCTTGCCGGTGGTCTTTTGCGGGGCAAAGTACTGGATCATCGCATTTAGCGGCACTATAAAAATTCCACCAAAAAAGCCAAATGCAAATGAGCTAAGGCTCACTACGCCGATATTTGAGCCAAATGCGAAAAATAAAAGCGAAAAAAATATACCAATAGCACCCATCGGCACGATACCAAGCTCGATGTGAAGCTTTGACATAGAGCCAGCCACGTATGAGCCAAATGCGATGCCTATGGCGCTTGCTGCTAGAATTGCTTGCACCGCTAGCGAGCTGTCGTCGTTAAAAACGGCTTTGTAATGAGCTGGGAAAGCTGCGATGATGATCTGAGAAATTCCCCAAAATATACTAAGCCCAGCGATACTTAGCCAGATATTTTTATCTGACCTTACTTCTTTTAAATTTTCTCTTAAATAGCTAAGGCGAATATATTTTTTAATATCAAAATTTTCGCTTGTTTCGTCTTTTTCATCAATGCAAGGTAATTTATAAGCAAAATATGCTTCAAGTGCGCTAAATATGACTAAAAAGATGCCAATAGGATAGACGCTTTTTAAAATTTCCTCCGAGTTTTCGCCTTGGATGTATAAATTTTCAAATATAAATGAAAATAAAAATGAGCTAAAAAGTATCGCAATGATGGTGAGCGCTTGGATGATGCCATTTGCTGTGCCAAGTCGCTCAGTGCCGACAAGTGCTTTGATGATGCCATATTTTGCTGGTGAGTAGATCGCACTTTGAGCAGCTAGTATGAGTGTGAGTGCAAAAGCTACGCCAAAAGCACCTGCAAGATAGCTAAAAAGCACCGCGACACTAATGATAAAGCCAAAAATGGCACAAATTCTTATGACTTTTGTCTTTGAGAATTTATCATTTATAAAGCTTGAGGGCGAAAATAAAAATATAAATGGTAGCAAGATCATTGCGTTTATGACAGCTGTTAGGATAAAAAGTATGTCGCCATCGTATGTTTTTAAAAGAACATTTTGTATGGTGATTTTATGTGCCAGATCGACGCTTGCATTTAAAAATACGATCGCAAGGTAAGGCAAAAAGCCAGCAACTTTTAATAAACTCATCATAGAGTTTATTAAAAGTTGCTGGCTTTTTGCCTT
>NZ_CABPUR010000002.1:143496-150586 GCF_902460665.1 Campylobacter concisus
TTTGGATAAAATCACGCAATCAAAAAATAGGAAAAATTTATCATGAACTATGAAATAATCGTCATTGGCGGCGGGCATGCAGGCATTGAGGCAAGTCTTGCGGCTGCTAGAATGGGCAAGCAAACTTTACTGATCACGATCTTAGCCGAGCAAATAGGCGCCGCAAGCTGTAATCCAGCCATTGGGGGCCTTGCAAAGGGACATCTTGTAAAAGAGATCGACGCGCTTGGTGGCCAAATGGGGCTAACGACTGATGCCGTTGGCATCCAGTTTCGCGTGCTAAATGAGAGCAAAGGCCCAGCAGTACGTGGTAGCCGTGCTCAGATCGATATGGATAGATATAGAGTTTATATGAGAAATTTGCTTTTAAACACGCCAAATTTAGAAATTTCTCAAGAGATCGCCACTGAAATTTTAAGTCAAAATGGCGAAGTAACTGGCGTTAAAACCCACCTAAATAACATCTATAACGCAAAAAAGGTGATAATCACAACTGGCACATTTTTAAACGGGCTAATCCATGTTGGATTTAACAAGCTAGAAGCCGGCCGTGTGGGCGAACTAAGCGCAAAGGATCTAAGCGGCAGTCTAAGAGAGCTTGGGCTAAATTTAGGCAGGCTAAAGACTGGAACATGCCCAAGGATCGATGCAAAAACGATAAATTTTGAAATTTTAGAGAAGCAAGATGGCGATGCAAAACCAGTTGCATTTAGCTTTAGAACTAAAAATTTCTCTCCAACACAGCTGCCATGCTACATCGCCTATACAAACGAAACCACGCATGAGATAATCCGCTCAAATTTCGACAAAGCACCGCTTTTTACAGGTCAGATAGAAGGTATCGGACCAAGATATTGCCCAAGTATCGAGGATAAAATAAACCGCTTTGGCGACCGCGACAGACACCATCTTTTCATCGAGCCTCAGACTCTTGAAGCGACAGAGTACTATATAAACGGCTTTTCGACTAGCTTGCCTTATGAAGTGCAAGTGCAAATGCTACGCTCCGTAAAAGGCTTTGAAAACGCAAAAATCGTAAGACACGGATATGCCATCGAATATGACTACGTCGAGCCAACACAGCTAAAACATAGCTTAGAGACCAAAAAGGTAAAAGGGCTATACTTGGCTGGACAGATAAACGGCACGACAGGATACGAAGAGGCCGGTGCTCAAGGGCTAATGGCTGGTATAAATGCAGCGCTTTCGCTTGATAACAAAGAGCCGCTTATCTTGCGCCGCGATGAGGCGTATATCGGCGTTTTGATCGATGATCTTGTCACAAAAGGGACAAAAGAGCCATATAGGATGTTTACGAGTAGGGCGGAGTACCGCTTGCTTTTGCGTGAGGAAAATGCCATTTTAAGGCTTGGCGGATATGGCCATGAGCTTGGGCTTCTTGATGATGAGACTTTTAATGAAATTGAAACTATCAGGCAAAATTTAAAAGATGGGCTTGCTTACCTTAACAATACTCAAATTACGCCAAGTAAGCAAAATTTAGAGCTTTTAGCTAGTCTTGATGAAGAGCCGATTAGTCAAAATGTGAGCCTTCAAAAGATTGTCGCACGTAAGAGCTTTACGGCTGAGAAACTAAGAAAGCTTGATCAGAAATTTACAAATTTAGATGATGCGAGTGTGGATCAAATTTTAACCGAGTGTAAATATCAGCACTACATAAATGAGCAAAAAAATCAAATAGAAAAAATGAAAGATATGATGGACGTGAAAATTCCTGAAAATTTTGACTTTAGAAGTGTGAGTGGTCTTAGTAATGAAGTGGTCGAAAAGCTTGAGAAATTTGCGCCGCCGACGCTCTTTGCTGCGAGTGAAATCTCAGGTATCACGCCAGCTGCGATTGATATCTTGCATATTTATATAAAGATGAATGAGAAAAGGCTTGGCTGATTTTGATTTTTGGTTTAGTTCAAAAAGCCATAAAACTTAAAAATTTTTATCTTAAAATCAAAATTTACGTTTAAGTTGAAATTAACATTATTTTTGCAGATTATATTTAGAAATTATACTTTTTTAATTTTTTGAGAGTATAATCGTTAAGAATTTATTTATAGAAAGGAATTTAATGTCAGTAAAGCAAGAAAGACGTAGCTTTATCGGCCTTGCGTTTGGTGCTGTGGCAGCTGTCGGCGGCGCTATGTCACTAGTGGCTGTTAAAAAGACTTGGGATCCACTTCCAAGCGTAAAAGCTGCTGGTTTTACAACAGTTGATCTAAGTCCGATCAAAGATGGAGAAATGAGACAGGTTGAGTGGCGTAAAAAGCCTATTTTCATCCTCAAAAAAAGTCCTGATATGGCTAAAAATGACAAAAGAGATGTTGTCGTGGGGGATGCTAGATACGTAGTTCTTATCGGACTTTGCACGCATCTTGGCTGTATACCTGAGTATAAAGCAAGCAAACAAATGTTTGTATGTGCCTGTCATGGCGGCGAATTTAACGCCGACGGAATGCAGACATACGGACCTCCTCCAAGACCACTTGATATACCACCATTTAAGATCGATGGAACCAAGCTAGTTCTAGGCGAAACAAGCCCAGAATACGAAAAATTAGTAGCAAAAGCTTAGGAGGATAGCAATGTCTTTAGCTCATAAATCAACTGGCGTTATTGACTGGCTTGATCAACGCCTAGCTTTTACAAAACTTATAAAGGTTCTAGTTAGCGAATACTGGATTCCAAAAAATATAAATTTCCTTTGGGCAATGGGCGTTATTTTAACAACGCTTTTTATGCTCTTAATCGTTACCGGTTTTTTACTTTTAATGTATTACAAACCAGATGTAAATTTAGCATTTGATAGTGTAAATTATACTATCATGCAAGAGGTTGAGTATGGCTGGCTTTGGCGTCACATTCACGCAGTTTCAGCTTCTACGATATTTCTTATTATGTATATTCACTTGCTTACTGGACTTTACTATGGTTCATACAAAAGAGGCAGAGAAGTCATTTGGATAAGTGGTATGGTACTATTTATCTGTTTTTCAGCAGAGGCATTTAGTGGTTATATGCTCCCATGGGGACAGATGAGTTACTGGGCGGCAACTGTTATCACTCAGCTTTTTGGCGGTGTGCCAGTTATTGGCGATGCTTTAGTTGAGTGGATTAGGGGTGATTACGCAGTTGGCGACTCAACACTTACTAGATTCTTTATGCTTCATGTTTGTCTATTGCCACTTGTAACGATAGCTGTTTTGGTTATTCACTTCTACTCTTTAAGAGTTCCACACGTTAATAACCTAACAAGCGAAGATATAGATTTTGAAGTAGAGGCACAAGAGTATCTACACGGCGATAGAGCGAAATCTAAAGTTATACCATTTTGGCCAGGATTTTTGGCAAAAGACTTTATGTATGTATCATTCTTTATGATATTTGTCATCTATCTTGTTTGCTATCACTTCAACTTTGCAATGGATCCTATCAACTTTGAGCCAGCAAATCCACTAAAAACCCCACCACATATCTACCCAGAGTGGTATTTCTTGTGGCAATATGAAATTTTACGTGGCTTCTTCTTTGATATAGCTGGAATTTCTGCTTATAACATCGGTCTTATCGCGTTTGCGTTTGCAGGTGTTGCGTTTATGCTTATACCACTTTTTGATAGAAGCGACCTTGTAGCTCCAGCTCATAAAAGACCACTATTTTTTATATGGTTTTGGGTTTTAGTTATCGATCTTATCGTATTATCTATATATGGTAAGCTCCCAACAGGTGGTTATAATGACTGGATAGGATTTTATTCATCATTGCTATTCTTGTTCTTATTTATAATTGCATTGCCAGTTATCACAATACTTGAAAGAAAGAGGGGCTAATTATGAAAGAGCTTAAAATTTTTGCCATTGTTGTTATTCTTTCAGGTGTTTTATATTGGGGTATCGAGCCTTACGCTCACATGAAGCTTCATCCGCACACTGCAAATGCTGAGTATAACTTTTCAAAAGAAGATACTGACTATGCAAAGCACTTTTTAGAGCAAAAAAAGGTAGCACTTGAGACTGCTAAGGCTAGCGGAAATAAGGCAAGTATAGATGCGGCTACAAAAGATGTAGAAGTAGCACAAAAAATTCTTGATGACTATACAGCATTTTGGAATGACATTAACTCTATCGATCTTACAAAAGGTGACGCTACAAAGGGTGCTGACACTTTTGTGGCAGCAGGATGTACAGGATGCCACGGTATAGAAGCAGCAGGTATGCCAGCTGGTATGGATGCTGAGACAGCTAGTCAAAGCTTTGGTGTAGTGCCACCAGATCTTAGTACCGCTGGTAAAATTTATGATGATAAATTCTTAGCCGCACTCATTAAAAACCCAACTATGGCTTTAAAACTAACTCATAAATTTAACGACGAGCATCCATTCCCGATGACCGCATTTATGGGTGCTGGTGGTGATATAAATGCTGAGACTGCCGATATAGTAGCTTATTTGAAAAAGGTATCTGCTGATTATGAAAAGGCAAATAATAAGATCACCGAAGAAAAGGTTTTCGCTGATGCATGTCAAAGATGTCATGATATAAAATATGACAAAAAATATGCATTTAGCAACAAAGTAAGCCTTGCTGCTTATATGGGCTCAAACCCACCTGATCTATCGATGATGATTCGTTCAAAAGGCGATGAGTATTTACATAAATTTATAAACGATACTCAAAAGATGCTACCAGGTACTGCAATGCCAAGAGTTGGTTTAAATAAAGCCGCTGAAGACGATGTGGTAGCTTATATCCAAAAAGTAGGCGACAAGAAAAAGGCTGAGCGCGAGAGCACAGGACTTTATGTAATGATCTACTTCTTTATATTAGGAATTTTTGCTTGGCTTTGGAAACGCAAAGTTTGGAGCGAACTACACTAAAATTTAAGAGCCTCTTTGGCTCTTAAATCCTCTCTGGTAAATTTATATATAAATAGGTATTCTTTAAATTTATTCTTTTACAAATTTAATCAAGCTGTCTTTGTAAATTTTAAAATTTCATTTACTCGTAAGAGCTGACTACTAAAATCTAGCTTCGCTTACCGCTTAGCTCAAATTTTAGAACCGAAATTACTCATTAAAGTTTGATTGAAATTAACAAAACTGCATGCAGTGCTTTAGCACTAGAGCATGCCCTTTGAACGTGTCAGGGAAGAGGGATTGTTAAGAGAGAAGGGAGTTCTTTTGCTTTGCTAGCTCGCAACTGCAAGCAGACCGTAATTTAAGCTCCCTTCTCCCTTAATAAAAGAATAGGAGTTATATGGTCTATATGCTTTGCAAATTTTAAAACTTTCATTTACTCGCAAGAATTTGACTATTGATTTTAGGTCCCGCAAGGCTTGCCACTAAAATCAAAGCCAAAATTACTCGTTTATGAAATTTTAAATTTGCCTAAAAACCTAAAGCAGTAGTATGTCTATGCTACCATGTGAGCTATGAATATATAAGCGTTTCGGTAGAAAATAGAAATATATCTGAGTTTTAACGGTCGCTATTTAAATAAATTTATTTTAAGCAAATCACTCACCAAAACCCACTAAATTTCACAAAAATAGCAAAATTTAGCTCCGCGTCAAGCCTTTTTAAATTAAATTTCCTTGGCGATCTTGCTCATTTTATTGAGCAGTTTTTCACGTTCATTTGGCTTTAGGTTGCCGTATTGAAGCTTTGTTATCATCTGCATGAAGTCAAATTGTTTAAACATTTGCGCATCGCTTTTTAGCTCTTTTTCTAGCTGTTTATAAATTTTTTCAGTTTCTTTATTCGCTTTTTCTAAATTTTGTAAAAAGCTTCCAGTTGCGCTCATATCAAGGTCATTTTTTGCAGCTTTATCGATGACATTTTTTAGATTTGCTAAATTTTCAGAAATTTTCATCAGCATTTCCTTTTGGATTTTAAAATTTAGAGCAAATTTTATTCCTAAATTTTCTCCCACCACTTTTTTCTAGGCGGATTTTGGATAGTGAAAACTTCTCCGATCATCGGCGTTGCGTAGTTTAGCTCAAGTTTTGTCGCTGCCTTTTCAAAACGCTTGATCGGCTCATCCCAAGCGTGATAAGATAGATCAAATTTGCCCCAGTGCACCGGTACACCAAGCTTTGCACCAAGATCTTTTAGCGCTTGCGCTGACTCCTCTGGCTTCATATGCACGTAAGGCCAGCCATCGCCGTAAGCACCATTTTCGATAAAAACTAGATCAAAGGCACCAAATTTCTCATTTATTATCTTAAAATGCTTGCCGTATCCGCCATCTCCGCTAAAATAAAAGCTAAAGCCAGCCTCTTCAACCGCCCAGCCACCCCAAAGTGTAGTGTTTCTTTTAAATGTGCGCCCACTAAAGTGCCTTGAAGGACAAAACGTGAAGTTTAAATTTCCTATTTTTTGCTCACCAAACCAGTCAAACTCATAAATTTTGTCTTCATCAACGCCCCATTTTACAAGGTGAGCTTTTACGCCAAGTGGCACTAGAAATTTGCAAATTCTATCTTTTAGCTCAAGTATCGTTTTATGATCAAGATGATCGTAGTGATCGTGCGAGATGAGGGCGATATCGATCGCATCTGGGTAGTTACTAGTGGTGATAGCATGCTCGTAAGTAAAGGGCTTACCGCCAATTGGCAGTGGAAATGCTCGGTGCAAAACTGGGTCAGTGATGATGGTTTTGTCATCAAGCTTGCATATGAGGCTAACGTGCCCAAGCCAGATAAACTCGCCATTTTTGAGGGCTTTTGCATCAAATTTTAAATTTGGCAAAGGCTTAGTTGGTAGCTTGCCTTTTGGTGGGAAGAGCGCTTGGATAGCGAAATTTAACATGGATGCTTGTGGGCTTTTCTTCACTAGATCGATTGTTGGCTCTAAATTTATAAAAACTTTACCATTAAAATTTGGCGAAGATTCTATCGGCTTTTGGCTTCTAGTATCTGGTGTGCCACCAAAAACTGGAGTAAATTTCATAAAAAGAAAAACTGCAACAATAAACAAAACTATAACTATAAAAATTCCCATAAAAAGCCTTTTCAATTTAAAGGTCGGATTATATTTTAGATTTTTAAATTTCAGTTTTATTTAATTAACCCGAGCTTA
>NZ_CABPUR010000002.1:150725-219417 GCF_902460665.1 Campylobacter concisus
TAAAAATCGATATTAAGTAGATAATCTTAAAGATATATAAAATAAAAATTTAATTCTAAAAATACAAAATTTGTCAGATAGATGACGGAATTTATTCATTGTAAGTTATAGAATTATTACAAAAATTAGGAAGGAGCGTTTGAGATGTTAAATAAAAATTTAACTATCTCTATTTTGGTGACTAACCATCACTTTAAAAGTGAGCAGGGCAGTTTAGCCTTGTTTAATGGGAGGAATTTATGAAAAAACATAAATTTGTGATTGCCGATTATAAACGCTGTATAGGATGTGCAACCTGCATGGCTGCATGTTTTAAGAGCGCTTATGAACGCGGCAAGCTGTCACGTGCAAGGCTAAGTGTGCTAAGAGAAGCTACTGGCGTTATGCCAACTCAGTGCAGACAATGCGACGATGGTCCTTGTGCGAATGTGTGTCCAACTGGAGCATTGCGATTTAATGATAATTGCATTGAACTTCACGAGGAAATTTGTATAGGCTGTAAGATGTGTACGATCGCTTGTCCTTACGGTGCGATAAGCTCAAGTGCAGAGCTTATGCCTTCAGTAAATTACGCTGTCGAGCCAAAGTATAACCTTGAGATAGAGTCACAATCAGGCGCAAAAAATATCGCTGTTAAATGCGATATGTGCTTTGGTCGTGAAAATGGACCAGCTTGCGTTGATGTCTGTCCAACGAGTGCTCTTGTTATGATTGATCCAGAAGAGGGCAAACATAAACTTGGCAAGAGGATAGACTATGAAGCAGCGAATAAATTTGCTACTAAAATTTTAAACGGACAAGGAGCATAAGATGACTACGGTTTATATGCTATTTCTTGTAAGTGCCGTCGTTAGCATCTTGCTTTATTGTGCTCCAAAGGCCGCTGTAAAGGTTGGTTTTGGTCTAAGTGCTTTAAGCTGTTTTTACGCGATGTGTCACTTTGTTGCAAATATGGGAGTAAGCGATAGCTTTGCTCTTATGGATGGCTTTTTGTATTCGCCAAAATTTGCGCTAAATCCACTTGGAAATTTCTTTAGCTTTGTCGTTGTTTTCATCGGATTTGCAAGCAGCGTTTATGGTATGAGCTATGCAGATGAGTACATCAAAAAAGCAAATGTTGGCGTGTTTGCATGTTTATTTAATACATTCATCCTTTCAATGCTTCTAGTAATCAGCGCTGATAATGTATTTTGCTTTGTTGTTTTATGGGAGCTTATGACTCTTATTTCATCATTTCTTATCATCGTCAATGATGGTAAAAATACACTTAAAGCAGTTATGGTATATCTTGGCATCGCACAAATTGGTGCATTTTGTATCACCTGTGGCTTGCTTATCACAGCTTACTACGCAGGAAGCTTTGACTTTAGCGCGTTTATGGGCGTTAAGATGCCATTTGGTGCTTCTGCTGCTGTATTTGCACTATTTTTGGTTGGCTTTGGTAGTAAAGCTGGTATGTGGCCATTTCACGTTTGGCTTCCACAAGCCCACCCAGCAGCACCATCAAACGTTTCAGCCCTTATGTCAGGCGTTATGATTAAAGTTGCTCTATTTACATTAGTTAAATTTACACTTTACTTGCCACTTAGTACATATTTTGGTCTTACAATACTCGCTCTTGGTGCAGCTAGCTCACTATTTGGTGTTTTATACGCTCTTTGCCAACACGACTTTAAGGCTTTACTTGCTTATCACTCAGTTGAGAACATAGGCATCATCTTGCTAGGTCTTGGCACAGGAATTTATGGCGTTGCAGCTGGAAATTTAACACTAGCAGCAGTAGGTTTTCTAGCAGGTTGCTACCACGTAGTCAATCACGCTATATTTAAAGGTCTGCTTTTCCTTTGCGCTGGTTCGGTTATCCACGCTACTCACACACAAAATATGGACATCCTTGGCGGTCTTGCTAAAAAAATGCCATGGACAAGCCTTGGTATGTTTATAGGTATCATGGGTATCGCAGCCTTGCCTCCAGTAAATGGCTTTGTTTCAGAGTGGTTTACATATCAAGGTATGCTTCAAGGTGCGATGGGCGAGGGAACATTAGTTAGATATGCATTTACGCTTGGCGTCGTAGCTCTTGCGCTAACAGGCGTTTTGGTTGGTATGCACCTCAAACTTTACGCTGTTATCTTTGCAGGTACTCCAAGAGATCAAAAAATTTGGGAAAATGCTAAAGAGAGTCCAATAGGTATGGTTCTTGGTATGATCATCCTAATGATAGGCTGCGTTGGCTTTGGCCTTGGCGCAAATTACATAGTTGATTACATCATGCAAGCTGTAAATTCTATCGCTATAAGCGACTATAAAGCTAGCCTTGGAGCTATAAATGTAACTTCACCAATAGGCAGTATGATCTCAACTCCGCTTATCGCTTTAGTTTTATGTGCGACTATGATTTTGCCATTTATCATCCTTACTGTTATGAAAGCAAATAGAGATAAACCACGCGAAACTGATCCATGGGCTTGCGGCTTTAAATATAGCTCACGTATGCAAATGACAGGTGGTCCATTTACAGGCGATCTTAGAAAGATCATGCAATGGCTATTTAGAGCTGATAAAAAGATCGTTACTAGAAATTATTTTGACGCGGTTGAATATCACAACCATCCAAAAGATATCTGGTGGGGAATGTTTTATGAGCCAGTCATCAAATGGTGTATGAAATTTGCCGATAAACTAGGCATCGTTCAAAGCGGATACACAAACATCTATACGCTTTATATCCTAATTTATCTTTGTGCCATACTTGCTGTGGGCTACTTTTTAGTTTAGGAGACGAAAATGCAAACTATACTTTTAATGATATTTCAAGTAGTCGTTATCGTTTTGGTAGCTCCTTTGTTTGATGGTATGGCAAGAAAACTAAGAGCTAGACTTCAATCAAAACAAGGTAGCGATTTCTTTCAAACATATCGCGATATTATAAAACTCTTTAGAAGAGGAAGAACCGTGCCTGAGTGCTCTCACTGGGTATTTAGATGGGCTCCATTTTTCCTTTTTGCAACTTCAGCTGCAGTTCTAGCTGCTATACCTATAACATATAGCAAAGACACTGTTTTTGGAGCGTATTCAGATATATTTGTGATCCTTTATCTTGGCGCATTGCTTAGATTTGTATTTGGTGCAGCTTCAATGGATAGCGGCAACCCATTTGCAGCAACAGGCGGCGGCAGGGAGCAAATGCTGGGTGTATATGTTGAGCCAGTTATGATCATGTGCCTAATCGTAGTTATGCTTGCAGCTAAAACATCAAATTTAATTGAGATCCAAGAGATGGTAAAAACTGGCGTTATAGGATATCAAATCCCAAGTTTTGCCGTAGCTTCTATCGCATTTTTATGGTGCATGTACGTTGAGACTGGTAGAAAACCATTTGACGTAGCTGAAGCTGAGCAAGAGCTTCAAGAAGGCTTACTTGGCGAGTATGCAGGTAGCGACCTTGGTTTAGTTCAAGCATCACTTATATTAAAACAGTTTGCTATGATCGGACTTTTCCTAACTATATTTGAGCCATGGAATTTTAGCAATCCTTTCTTAGCTATTATCGTTTTTGTGATAAAGACTGGAGTATTTTACGTAGCGGCTGTCTTTATAGACAACTTTGGACCACGCTTTAAAATGACTTCATCTTTACGCAAAAATGCACTTGGTGCACTTGCTATCTCGTTTGTTGCACTAACACTTTATGTAGTAGGAGTGTGAGATGCAAACACTTGATATTTTAGCCATTTGCATGATCGTAACTTCGCTTGCAGTTTTTGGTCTTAGAAGCTTGAAACTCTCAATCATCGCTTATGCGATTGAGACACTACTTTTAGTTAGCATATTTTTCTTGTTATCTGAGAAATTTAACGCCGAACAGCTCAAAACTTGGGCGATCGTTGCCTTTTTTACCAAAGTTTTACTTGTGCCAGGAATTTTATTCTGGCTTATCAAAAAACTTGGCGTAGTTAGCGAAGATGAGCCAGTTGGTGGATTTTTTGTAAGTCCTGTTATTGCTATGGGATTTTCTCTAGCTCTTTCAATGAGTATCCACCCAATATTTTTAAAATTCTCTCTTATCAAAGAAGAGATCATGCTAATCGCAGCTGGAACGGTTTTTATGATGGGAATTTTTGGCTTCATGCTAAGAAACTCATTTATAAAACAAATTCTAGCTTACTGCTTATTTGAAAACGGTATCCACCTAAGCCTTGCTCTAATGGCTTATAACTCACATGAGTTAGTTGAGCTTGGAATTTTAACAGATGCGATATTTGCCGTTATCATCATGAGCATTCTAGCGATTAGATTTTATAAAGCTTATGATAGCTTAGATACTTCTAAAGCTTCAAATTTAAGGGGTTAGAGATGGATAGTTTAGCTTTAATACTTATCTTACCGCTCCTTGGTGCTTTGGTCTTGTTTTTGAGTCCTAAAAATTATGCGGTATTAAGCGGACTTCACGTTTTGTTTTCTGCTGCGACATCGGTGGCTTTACTTAACAATGTTCTTAAAGTCTTAAGTAGCGGAACTTTTTATAGTTTTGATAAATTTTTGTTTTTAGATAGCTTAGGCTGTGTTTTCTTGGTACTTATCGCTGTAACTGGATTTATAGTAAATTTTTACTCTATCCACTACATGAGATGGGAGCTCGAAGATGGACACATCCACTTAAACGATCTTAAAAAATATTATGCACTAAGCCATGTATTTATCTTTACAATGACTTTAAGTGTTATTTGCAACAACGTTGCGTTTATGTGGGCTGCTATTGAGGCAACAACTCTTGCTTCAGTATTTTTGGTCGCTATCCACAAAGATCAAAAATCAACAGAGAGTGGTTACAAATACATCGTTCTTTGCTCAATCGGTCTAGCATTTGCACTTTATGCGACTGTTCTTTTATATTCAGCCACATTTAGTACTCTAGGAGATGGCGAAGCTTCTATGCTATTTTCAAGCATAATGGCAAACGCTAAAAATTTAAACCCAGATGCAGCAAAGCTTATCTTTGTATTTGCTCTAATTGGTTTTGGTACAAAAGCTGGTCTTGCTCCAACTCACACTTGGCTACCAGACGTTCATGCTGAAGGTCCAGCGCCTATCTCAGCTTTGCTATCAGGCGTACTTTTAAAATGTGCGATGCTGGCACTTTTAAGATACTACGCTATCACTGCTCAAGCAGTTGGATTTAGCTTTGTTGAGGGCATAATGATCGTTTCAGGAACTATCACTCTTTTTGTAGCGGGATTTTTCCTAATCAGACAACACAACGTAAAAAGAATGTTTGCATATCACTCAATCGTTCACATGGGCGTTATCGCATTTGCACTTGGTGTTGGCGGTAAATTTGGTCTATTTGCAGCGATATTCCACTGCTTGGCTCACAGCTTTACAAAAGCTTTGGCATTTTGCTCAACAGGCAACATTGCAAGAATTTACGGCCACAAAGATATGAGTAAGATGGGCGGCATGGTTAAGATCGCGCCTATTACCACTATAATGTTTGGCGCGGCTGTTTGCTCACTAGTTGGTGTTCCAGCATTTGCTATATTTGTTAGTGAATATAACGTCTTTGTAGGAGCTATCACAAGCGGTCAATACATCGCAGTTGCGCTATTTGCTATTGCACTTGCAGTTATTTTTATAGCTGACTTTGCACACTTTAACATGGCAAGCTTTGGTGAGCCAAAAGGTGTGGTTGTTCATAATAAAGAGATGAGTTTGTTAGAGAATTTACCTCTTATAGCACTTTGTGCCCTTATCATAATCTTTGGCGTATGGCACGTAGATAGCTTTTATACGCTAGTAAATAACGGTGTTAATATAATGATGGGAGCTTTAAAATGAGAGGCGATAAATTTGTTGAAATCCTAAAAACAAAGGTAAAAATTTTAGAAGTAACTCGTCAAGCAGACGATCAGATCACAGTTTTGGTTGATAGAAATGATCTTCCACTAGCTGTTAAAACGCTTTATTATGATATTGGCGGCTTCATAAGCACGATGATACCAAATGATGAGCGCCAGATAAATGGCAGCTTTGCGCTTTACTATGCTATCTCAATGGAAGGTAGCAAGATGACTGAAGCGGACGACTTTGCGACTGAGGATAAGTGCTTTATCACTGTTAAAACACTTATTCCAGGAAGCGATCCGACATTCCCATCAGTTACTCCGCTAGTGCCAGCTTGTGTTTGGTACGAAAGAGAAGCTTATGATATGTTTGGTTTGGTAGCCGAAGGTTTGCCTGATAAAAGGCGTCTAGTTTTAAGTGATGACTGGCCAGATGGACTTCACCCACTTAGAAAAGATGCGATGGATTATCGCTACCGCCCTGATCCAGTAGATCACAGAGATGAGCCTGATTCTGAGTTTTTGTTCCCAACAGGTGATGCAGTAGTTGATGTGCCACTTGGACCATTACATATCACTTCAGATGAGCCAGGTCACTTTAGGCTTTTCTGCGACGGCGACGAGATCATCGACGCTGACTACCGCCTCTTTTATCAACACCGCGGTATGGAAAAGCTAGCTGAAAATAGAATGAACTATGATCAAATGGGCTATCTTGCAGAGCGTGTTTGTGGAATTTGTGGTTATGCTCACGCTATTGCTTGTATTGAAGCAGCAGAAAAAGCTATCAAGCTTGAAATTCCACTAAGAGCTCAAGCTATACGCGTCATCTGTCTTGAGATCGAGCGTCTTCACAGCCACCTTTTAAATATCGGTCTAGCTTGTGAGGTCACTGGCAACTACAACGCATTCATGCACATCTTTAGAGTTCGTGAGTACTCTATGGAGCTAGCTCAGCTAGTAACTGGCGGACGTAAAACATACGGCAACGTCGTTATGGGAGGCTTAAGACGTGACATGACAAACCAAGAGATCAAAAAAGGTATCGAGATCATAAATAAACTTGACGTTCAAATTTCAGAAATTTGGGACGCAGTTATGGAAGATAAACGCCAAATCGGACGCTGGAAAGGTGTGGGTATCTTAGACCGCCAAATAGCACGTGACTTTAGCCCAGTTGGTCCAAATATGAGAGGCTCTGGCTTTAAACGCGATAACCGCTACGATCACCCATACGACTTCTTCAAACAGATAGAATTTGAAGTAGCAGTTGAGCATGGTTGCGACGTTTTTGCTCGCGAGATGGTTAGATATAAAGAGCTAAAAAGCTCTATCCACATCATCCGCCAATGCTTTGAGCTAATGCCTCAAACTCCGATCATGATCGATCCTGTGACTATGATCAAACCTGAAAATTTTGCACTTGGTCATGATGAAGCACCACGTGGCGAGAATGTCCACTGGATCATGCAAGGTAGTGCTCAAAAAGTATATCGCTGGAGATGTAGGGCTGCAACATATAACAACTGGCCAAGCCTAAGGTATCAATTTAGAGGAAACAACATAAGTGACGCAGCACTTATTGTTTGCTCACTTGACCCTTGCTACTCATGTACAGAGCGTGTTACATTAGTCGATGTAAGGACTAAAAAGAGCAAAATTTTAACAGAGAAAGACCTTAAAAAATTCTGTCAAGATGGCGGGGTTAGTAAGAAGGATTTAAGATGATGAAGTTATTTGACATCACAGAAAAATATGGAAAAGCGACATACGCCTATCCATTTGAGCCATATATTGTTCCTGAAAATTTCCGTGGTCAGCCAAACTATACATACGATCTTTGCATAGGTTGTGCAGCTTGCGGTATTGCTTGTCCTAGTAACGCGATAGAGCTTAAGATGAACGAGGAGCAAACAAAGCTTGTTTGGGAATTTGACTGCGGACGCTGCATATTTTGCGGACGTTGCGATGAGGTTTGCCCAACTGGAGCTGTAAGACTTAGCGATAGCTTTGAGCTTGCGGTTAAATTTGACAAGAGCGCTCTTATACAAAGGGGCGAGCTTGAGATGCAAACTTGCAAATGCTGCGGCAAGCCATTTACACCAAAAAGGCTTATAAATTTTACTCTTGAAAAGCTTGGCACTGCAAATTTACTCCCAGGCAGACTTGAAGAGGCAAAAGACTACCTTTATATCTGCCCAGAGTGCAAGAAAAATCAATCTGCTGAGAGGCTAACAAAAGGCATTGAGGAGGCTATAAAATGAGTCTATATCAAGTCCCAGAGGACATAAAAACAGCAAATGATCTAACTGCAAAGCTAGAGCATCTAAAAAATATCAAAAGAAGCTTTAGCGTTTATAGGATCGACTGCGGAAGCTGTAACGGCTGTGAGATAGAAATTTTTGCGGCTATTACACCGATGTGGGACCCTGAGCGCTTTGGCTTTAAGCTTGTGGCAAACCCAAGACACGCTGATATTTTACTTTGCACCGGTCCTGTAACAAGACAGATGTATTATCCGCTTCTTCGTGCTTATGAGGCGACTCCAGATCCTAAGATCGTAGTTGCTCTTGGTGCGTGCGGAAGCAGTGGTGGAATTTTCCATGACGCTTATAGCGTTTGGGGTGGCATTGATAAGATAATTCCAGTTGATGTCTATATCCCAGGCTGTCCTCCACATCCAGCAAGCATTATTTACGGCCTTGGCATGGCTCTTGGTATCATCGATCAAAAACTTCATAAAAAAAGCTATGAGGAAGATAACACATTGCCACCTTCAGTTGAGAAGTCGGTCATAGGCGATATCTTGTTTGAGCGTGACTTGCAAGCTGAAAGTAGAAGGCTAATGAGCTATATCTTTGGTAGAATCCTTTTTGAAAAATATATGAATGCTATCAAATGTTCAAAAGATGTCCATGACCCAAGCATTTCAAGAGAGGCTGTGCTTACAGCTATTAAAAAAGAGGAAGATCCTAGATATGCCGAGTGCATGGGGCTTTTGCATAATGATGTCTATCTAAAATATGCAAAAGCTGATAAAAGCTTTGCGATAGACGTTGATAGCGAGGTTTGGAGTAAGAGATGATACAAGTTTATAAGCTTACAAAAAGGCATATGGACGACAACGATAAGCTTCCACGCGAGCTAAAGGAGATAAAAATTTTCTCCACTTGCGTGGGACATGGCGTTGGCACGATAGACTTTAGCGAGAAAATTTTAGAGCTAAGCGATGAGGAATTTGACGAGATGATCAAAAACTCAGGCGAATACGTGAAATTTAAGATCGGAAATTTAAGCAAATATTTTGAAGTTGAAATTTTTGCCGAGCATATCGCTAAACTCTTGCCACAGCTTTGTGAGTGTAAGCTTAAAGAAATTTTGGCAAATTTAAAAGAAGGATATATCGTGCTTAGGAAGGACTTTTGATGAAAAAGGCCATCCTTTGCATCGGTAATCCTATGCGTGGCGATGATGATGTGGGTAATGAAGTAGGTCGCATTGTAGAAGCTGAGCTAAAAGAGTGGAAGGTCTTTTTTGGGCAAGATGTGCCTGAGAATGAATTTTCGGCCATTAGAGAATTTGCGCCTGATATCTTGATAGTAGTTGATGCGATGAGCGGCTTTGATGAGGATAAGATAGAGTTTTTTGACCTAAGTGACGATAGGGACTACATCTACTCAACCCACAATCTCCCAACGCCAGTACTTTTAAGCTATTTGCGTAAAATTTGTCCAAAGACGCTTTTTCTTGGCATTAGCGTCTTGCTTGAAAATGTCCTTGATTTTGAAGAGGGTCTAAGCGAGCAGGCTAAAAAAAGTGCCAGAAAAGCTTTTTTGAGAATTGTAGAGATTGATAAAAATTTAGTCGGTTAAATTTAGTAAATAGCTAAATTTAGTCTTTTTGGTTACTAAAGACAAAATTTTACTTTTAATCGCAAGCAGTGATTTGACTTTAGTAATTTTGCAAAGTGTTAAACTTTGGTCGCAAAGATGAGCCTGGCTCATGTGCGAGATTGAAAATAAAAAGGAGAATGTGATGTTAAATCCGGCAGAAACCGCTCAAGCGGTCTCAAGCTCTATGGAGCATAAGGCTCATATGCCACTTACTAGTATTATCTTCCTTGCTATCATGGCTGGAGCTGCTATTGCTATGGGTGATATTTTCTGGGCTCACTCGACAGTTGGTATGGCTGAAAACCAGTCTATTGGCCTTTCAAATTTTATCGGCGGTATCACATTTAGCTGTGGTCTTATGATGGTTGTCTTTTATGGCGGACATCTTTTTACAAGCTCAGTTTTAAGTGGTGTTAGTGCATATGAAGGAAAGCTAAAACTAGGTAAGACTATCGGATACTGGGCTATTGTTTGGATATTTAACTTTGTTGGAGGTGCATTGATTGCGTATATGTACTACTACTCAGGCTTGCCACTAAAGTATGATGGCTACATATTACAACACTTCGTGCCAGCTGCTATTGGTAAGATCACAGCACCATTTCATGAGCTATTTATCCGTGGAATTTTTTGTAACGTCTTTGTTTGTATGTCTATTTGGACTGCGACAAGTGAGAGCAATCTATCTGGTAAATTCTTTGCCATTATGTGGATGATCGGCGCATTTGTGGCTTGCTCTATGGAGCACTGCGTGGCAAATATGTTTATAATCACTGAAGCCATTATCTCAAAAGCTCACTATATAGCAGCAAACGGCGGAGATATCGCTGCTGCAGCTGCAGCTCTAGGACATGGCATTACGGCTGAAAAACTAGAAGTTTTAAACTGGGGAAATTTCATCGGTAAAAACTTAGTTCCGGTTACTCTTGGCAATATTGTCGGAGGAGTTTTCTTTGTTGGTTTAGTTGGCTTCATGGCTAATAAATTTGACATGAAGAAAAAAGCTTAAAAATTTTTAGTCTTTGCTTTTTGGCAAAGACTAATCCTCTAAGGCTACTCTTTGCTAGCCATTATAAAAATTTTTGATTTTTAGTTTGTGTAACTTTCAAGTTTTTCATAATCAATTATTAAAAACTCATGTGGTGTTATTTTTCTTATGATGTCGTCTTTTATAAGCTCATTAAATGCAGTTGAAGCACTTTGGCGTTTGAGCCCCACAAAGCTTGAGAGTACCTTTAGAGAAAATGGCAAAAATATGTAGTGATATCCATTTTGCTTTAGATCCTGCTCCTTTGCAAGCTCGATCAAAAAATTTGCAATCCTGCCTTTTGCATCTTCAAAAAGTATGGATTTTATGATTTGGCGTTGCACGATCACTGCATTTAACACAGCTTTTAAAATTTCATCCGCGACATTTGCATTTGATAAAATTTCACCTATTTTGTTTAAATTTATAGCATAAATTTCAGCATCTTCAAGTATTTCAAAAGCGCAATTATCATCAAGTACGGCGATATTGCTTGCTTCTAAATGATAAAGGATAAATTCCTCTCCATCTTCAAAAAACGAAAGCTTTGCACAGCCGCTTTTTAAGATGATGATCTTGATCTCTTCTGCGTAGATGATGCTTGTTTTTGGAAGGTTTTTGTACTCAAATTTATCAAGCTCGGATTGAGTTAGGATATCTAAAATTTGTGTTTGCAAAAGACCTAAACGCGACTTTTTCATGATTCTCCCAAAAGTAGTTTTGGATTTTATCTTAGAAAGTATTTAATCAAGTTGAAATTTTTGCTTTTTAATTTTTAAATTTCAATAATTTTTAAAAGTAGTATTAATTTTTTAATTTGGTTGCATAAATCGCAACCAAATTTTTAAAATCCATGAAGCTGTTTTAGTTTCTCATCGATTGGCTTTTTAAGTCCATCTTTCGTTACGCTTACGTAAGTTGCAGTAGCGCTTGTAACGTGTATAGTTTCTCTATATCCGCCCGGATTTAGCCTAAGAGCGGTTACTTCTATTTGCGTTGTTATCGAGGTTTTACCAACAGAGATGATTTTAGCGTAGCAGCTTAGCACATCGCCAACAAAGACAGGTTGTTTAAAGATGATCTCTTTCATAGAGATCGTCACAACGCGTTCAGGAGAAATTTCTCTTGCAGCTTGTGCACCTGCAAGGTCGATCTGACTCATTATCCAGCCACCAAAAATATTTCCAGCTGAGTTTGTGTCCTTTGGCAACATAACTTGTTTGATACGCGGCTCACCAAAATCCTTTAAAATATCCATTTTTTGCCTTTTTAGATGTTAAAATTTTTGGTTGATTGTAGCAAATTTTAAGGCTTTATGCTAAAATCTTGCAACTTCAGGGGATGAAAAAATGAACGATTTTAAAAGATTAAACGAACTCACAAAAGAGCAAAAAAATAAGTTAAATGCTATTTATAAAAATTTAGACGATGACATCATAAACGAAGCTGTTAAAATTTCTGGTCTTGCTGGCACACCAAGCCAAAAACTAGCTCTTGCTAGAAGGATAGTTGATCTTAAAGTAGATCCGCTTCAAAATGAGCTAAAAAAGCTAAATTTAGGCGAAGACGAGCAAAAACGAGTGCTAAATTTAATGTATGGCTACGTTAGAAATTTATATGAAAACCTGCACGCCAAGCTTTTAGAAAAGGCCAAAGAAGAGAAAATTTTAGATCCATTTAACCAAGCCTTTGTGCAGGCTATGCACGAGCTTGGACTTAGTCTAAATGCGTGGCAAATTTCATGGCAGGATCGTATTATTGACACTACAAACAAAGAGTTTGAGGCTAAATTTAAAGATTTAAGCCAGGCAAATGAGTTTATCACTAAAAACGGCTTATTTCAGTGTGACGCTAACGGCGTAAGGGCTGATAGAGCGTATGGCGCGGTAGTAAAAGAAGGTGAGAAATTTAGCTTTTTGCCTTATGCACTTGCTTTTAAAGATGAGGTTAGAGAGCTTAAAAAAGTCTTTGCAAAAAACCTTAAAATTTTAAGAAATTTAGCCCAAAATGACGAGCAAAAATCATACATAAAATACCTTGAAAAACTACAAAACGCCTTTTGCGAAGAGGATAACGCAAAGGTGATAAATGCTTGGCAAGAGGCCGAGATAGCGTGGATGGATGTAAAAGGCACGCTTCAGCCAGGCCATCCGCTGGAGTACTACGAGGATGCCTACACGCACGCTGTTGCACTTGAGTGGGACATCAGGCTGGTTGATAGCGAGGGCATAGATGAGCTTAAATTTAAAGAAAAAGTGGCAAAAACTTATAAGAGTGTTTGCAAAAAGATAAAATTTGATAACGCTGAGACAAATAGGGCAGTTAGTGAAAATATCGCTAGAACGCAGCTTTATATAAGCGTGCCGATGATCTATTACGCAGCGGAGCTAAACGGGCTTTTTAGCGCTCAAGTCGTGCCAAATGATGAGAGTGTTAGCGCAAAATGTGGTAAGAAAATTTTTGCCTTTGTAAATCACGTCTATGAAAGTGCCAAGGCAAAGCCTTTTATGAAGCTTGGAGCTGAAATTTTTAGCAAGGAATTTTTGGATTTTGGCAGAGAGATTTTATTTCTAAAGCCAAAAATTTGGAAAAAAGTCTATGAAATCTCAACGATCGGTCATGAGTTTGGACACATTCTCTTCATCGGACTTGATACTGAGATGATGATGAATAAAAGTGGCGTCTTTAAATTTATAGAAGAGTATAAGGCGACGACTGGTGGGTTAGTAAATTTCTTCTTACACGAAGAGGCGGAGTACAAAATGGCCGTCTTTCACGAGCTAATCGCCCGTGCGGTTGGGCTTATCGCATGGCGAAAGGTCGATGAGGTGAGGGCTTACTACTGCGAGGGGCTCATACATCTTAGCCTACTTTTTAGAGCTGGAGTGCTTAAATTTGACGGCAAACTAAGCGTAGATATGAGCGAGCAAGCCTACACTAAATTTAAAGAAATTTGCTTAGAGAACTATTACGATCTAGCACAAACATACGCTAAAAAAGATGATGCGAGCATATTTTTGGAGAAATTTTGCCAAAAAGATGAGCTAAGCTATCTGCCAAAAGATGAAGAGTGCAAGAAATTTGTTGAGCATTTTTACGCTAGATACGAAGCTATCGGCAACGACGTCGATGATAGTGGTGAGTGGCAAAGATGGCAAAGTTTAGCCAAAAAGGCAGAGAAAGATATATAAAGACGGAACATGATAAGTAAAATAAGCAACGAAAATCAAGTATCTTTTGTATTTATGTTGATACTTTTTTGTGTATATGTTGTTAGTTATTTTATTGCTAGTGGTTTTTATGAAGACATAATTACTACTCTATTTGATTTTATGATCACATTATTTATCTTTTTAAAGCTAAAAGAGACAAGAAATTTAAAAACATATTGGATATACATATTGTTAGGCCTTACTTGCTGGGTGATAGCGGACACTATGTTGATGCTATATGGTAAGGTTGATTTTCTTAAACAACTTCTTTCTAAAGTCAATTTTATACAAATCTCATACGTGGTCTCATATTTTATGTTTGCATTTTCTGCTTTTTACATTTTGATTAAAAATTTGAAAAATTTATTTTTAATGCAAGTATTTGTGGACTCGGTCTCTATTTCTGCGATATATTTTAGCTTTATGTGGTTTATGATTTTTGATAGAAGCTTAACTCAAGTTTTAAGCCAAAAAGATTTTTTTAATCTAAGTTATATCGTCATAGATTTATTTATGTTTTGTACTTCATTTACTGCGTTTTTTTCACTTAAATTTTCAAAAAGAAGACTATCTATACTTTTATGCTTGATGGCACTTATTGCAATAAGCGTTTATGATATTTTTACCACTACAATGGATTTTTGGATAGATGAAATATCCTTTTTTGGATACGACATTGTATTTAAGAGTGTATTTTTTATGTTGTTTGTTGCTGCGCTTCATTTAAGAGAGGGTGAGGCAAATCTAAAATTTAGGGCACTCAGAAACGATTTTGATAAAATTTTAATACAAAAGCTATTTGTTTTCGCCGCATTTTTAACGATTATGATCTTGTACTCTTGGAAGATAAATTTGACATGGTTATTTTCTATTTTAGTTACTTTGCTTGCATACGGAGCATTATCTTATACATTTTCTAATGTTAGAAAGATGAATATTTTAATTAAACGTGAAATACATATCAAAAAAGTGTTAAATAATCAGATAGAAAGTAAAGTAAAAGAGCTTGAAGATACAAATAGGCATCTACAAAGGATCAGTAAATATGATTATTTGACAAATGCTCTAAATCGCCAGTATTTTATTGCAAGGCTTGAAGAGATGATAAAGTCAAAGGCACTTGGCGAAAAGATAGATATTTATAGTATTGACATAAACCATTTTAAAGCGATAAATGACTCGTACGGGCATTATATCGGCGATGATGTAATAGCAAAGTTCGCTTTAAATATTGAGTCAATATTGCCACCAAACGATTCCTTATTTGCAAGATCTGGCGGAGATGACTTTATCGTTGTTGTCAAGCAAAATGAAGACATTCATTGCAGGGAATTTTTACATTATCTACTAAAAGCTATTTCAGAGCCAATCGTTATAGATGATTATAAAATTGTACTTGATGCGAAAATAGGGATTAGTTCGACACAAACTAGTGAAATTTTGGCTGATGATTTTATCATGCAATCAGAAGCAGCACTAGAAGCAGCAAAAAAAGATACATCTGAAAAGTACGTTTTTTATAGTGATATAAAAAGCATGATTCAGGATAGAAACTACATAGAAATATTGCTAAATAGTATAAGCTTTGATGAAGAATTTGAGCTAAAATTTCAGCCCCAGTATCTAATAGAAGGTAAAAAAATAGTAGGAGCAGAGGCTCTTGTTAGGTGGAACTCTCCTATAAAAGGTCCAGTGGATCAATCAAAATTTATCCCAATAGCCGAACAAAGCTCTATTATCAATACGATAGGAAAATGGGTGGCAAAAAATGCTATAAAACAAATGGCCTTTTGGAATGAGAAATATAATACAAACCTAAAAATAGGTATAAATATCTCACCAAAACAGATTGATAATATAAATTTTGCATCTAAATTTTTAAGCTATATAGATAGATACGGCATCGATCCATCTTGTGTAGATGTTGAGATCACTGAGGCTAGTCTTGTCAATGCTGAAGAGATGATGCAAAGTGTGTTATCTGAGCTTTCTAATAGAGGAATTTGCATCTCCATAGATGATTTTGGTACCGGTTTTTCATCGATGAATTATATCAAAAAATATCCTATGAGTCGCCTAAAGATCGCTAAAGAGCTGATAGATAATATTGCTAAAAATGATATAGATAAAGATGTGGTAAAAAGCGTTATAGTTTTGGCCAAAAATGTGGAGCTAAAGACTATCGCTGAAGGCGTCGAAGATGAAACCCAGCTTGAAATTTTAAGAGAGCTTGGATGCGATGAGGTGCAAGGGTATCTTTGGGGTAAGCCTATGAGTGCAGAGGATTTTGAAAAGCTTATAATAAGTGCTATTTAAGCACACTCTTTGCGCTAAAATTTTCAAATTTCAAAATATCTTTATGGCAAAGTTTAGCCAGCTCATTTATCATTTTTGAACTAACTTCATCTTTTGGGATTATTAGATGAATTTTTTCTTCTAAAAAAATGATAAAGATATTTTTTAGCTCATAAATTTCACTAACTTCATTTAGGTCAAATTTTTCATTTTCTTTGGGCTCGTTTTCATAGTAAGCCAGAAATTTCTCATTTACTTCAAAATTCATTTGCTTTTGAGTATCTGAAATTTCAATTCTTTTTAATGCAGCTATGCGACTTCTTTTTAAAAAAATAGGATAAAAAATGATCCAAAATATAGCAAAAACAGCTCCGATGACAGTAAAAATTTTACTTTTTAATAGCATATCAGCAACAAAACCAGCTATGATGGCTTCAGTAAATATCATAAAAGTGTTTATAAAATACTGCTTTCTTGCCGCCTTTGAGAAAAATAAGATAAAAGATTTATAGTCTATTAAATTTTGTCCATTTATGACGATATTGCACTTCATAAGATACCTTTGTGAATTTTAAAATTTTTGGGAAATTATAACCAAAAGCAAAGTCAATTTTTGTATAATTTGGACTATTTCTTAGGAGAGGGACACTATTTTTTTATTATCAAAATCATCTATAACTGGCATGCGAAAATGGATCTTAGTTGCAGTTGTAGCGCTATTCGTATTTGCACTATTAGCATCTTTACTAGACTATAATCTAATTGGAAAAATTTCTATTTTACTTAGTTTCTTTATAGTAACTTTTGGCATTTATACTTCAATGGATAAAGTAAAAACCAAAATAACGCATTGGCTTGCAATATGTTTTGGTGTTTTTTTATGGTCTATTTGCGATGCATTAATGGTGTTAAATCAAGACGTGCTATTGCGAGCTCATAGTTCTTATGCATATCTTGATGTGTTTTTTATGTTGCCGATGATATCTATTTTAGCTGGCGTTAGTATATTTTTGTATTCAAAATTTGCAGCCAGTCAAGAAAAACTAGCCATTATTATGGATAGCATAAGTGTCTTTTTTTTAATAGTAATTTTAATATATGGTATTTTTGACGAAATAGATATTTTATCCATGATAAATAATAGATCAAATATCGTTTTTCTCTCTATTGTAGCCATAAATTTTCTTATACTTTTTATCACTTTAAGTGAGATTTTTACAAGCAGTTTGCTTCATATAAAAATTAGCGGCTTTTACCTTATATCAGCTAGTATTTTATTTACGATGCTAAATTTATTTATTTTTTATAGCCAGATCTCAAATGTAAATTTTGGCCATAAAATAGATTTTTTATATATCGTTCCTTTCTTCTTCTTGATGATAGGAGCTTTTTATTTAAAAGCTAAAAACGAATATGTTACAAATACCGATAAAGATATCTCAATAGGATCAAAATGGCTACCAATAATAATAGTTTTACCTTTGCTATTACAGGAAGATCTAACATCTTTTAGTGTGCTCATCTCACTTTTTGTTTTAGTTGTAAATGCTATTGTTAATTACTACGTTAAAAGCTCTATTGCAAGTAGAAAAATATTAGATTATGAGAGAAATCTTCATAGAGAGATGGAAAAGTCGATGCATGAGCGAACTAATGAACTTATGCTCGCAAATTTAAGACTTCAAGATATGTCCGAAAAAGACTATCTAACAGATCTTGGCAATAGAAATTTTATAGTAAATGAGCTTGAAAGAATGTGCAAAAGCATCTCTGAAGATGAGGAAATCGCAGTTTATTATATAAATTTAAGCCGTTTTAAAAGCATAAATACATCTTACGGGCATGAAATAGGCGATAGAATTTTAAAGCTAGTTGCAAAAAGGATACTTGAAGTTTGCAATAGACAAGAAGCCATAGCAAGGATTAGTGCGGACGAATTTATCGTACTAGCAAAAATGGAGATAAATAGTCATACAAAACGCTTAAATCTTGGTATTGCCTTAAAAGACGCTATTGAAAAGCCAATTCAAATAGATAGATATCACTTTGGGCTTAAGTGCATAATAGGCATAGACGTAGCAACAAAAAATAGCACGGCAAATCCAAGAAATATTATAAAAAATGCAGATATGGCAATGTATTACGCCAAAAAAAATCCAGCTTTAAATCCTATGGTTTATAGCGATAAAATTAGCAATGAAATGCACCTAAGCTCAAGTATCGAGATCGCGCTTAAAAAAGCTAATTTGCAAGAAGACCTTCATGCATATTTTCAACCAATATTTGATCTAAAAATCGAAAAAATGATCTGTGCAGAGATTTTTTTATATTGGAAATCAGAAAAATTTGGCTTGATGGAAGCAAGCAAATTTATGAAAGAGGTAAATGTAAATAGCGATATTTTAAACGATATTTGCTCGCTTTTAGTTTCAAAGACTATAGAGTATATAGATATATGGCAAAAAGAAAAACTCTTGATACCAAAAATAAGTATAAATGTTGCACAGATTCAAAGTAAATCAGAAAAATTTGTTTTAGATTTTGTTTCTAGCTTACGCTTGCACCATATAAATCCAGAGCTTTTTGAAATAGAATTTGGCGAAGAAATATGGACAAATAACACTAAGACACTTGATAAAATTTTTTCTATTCTCAAAGAAAATAATATAGATGTTTGTATAGATAATTTTGGCTCTGGATATACTTCATTTATTTATATTAGAAAGTACGGTGTTAAGCGTATAAAAATAGCGAGTGAATTTGTTGCTCAAGCATCAAATAGTAAAATAGATGCACAAATCGTATCCGCAATTATCGATTTAGCGAAGGCAATGAAGATAAAAGTTGGCGCAAAAGGCGTAGAAAAAGAAGAAGATATTCATTTCTTAAAAGAGCTTGATTGTAATGAAGTGCAAGGACTTTTCTTATCTCGTCCTATGAGTGCAGAAGAATTTGAAGACCTTGTAAGACAAGATCCTCAAATGATAGCTAGAGTTTAAATTTCGGCCTTTATCTCTTCGTTTGATTTTACGACCATGCCTGAGCCATGTATCACGCTTGGGATACAGCTTGTGCAGATATCAACCTCTTCGCCGTTTTTGTGAGCGTGGATGAAAACTGCATTTTTATCATCGCTGCTTTTTAGTCCGCAAACGTTGCAAACTACTAGATCTTTCTCTCTCATCTTTTCTCCTTTGAAATTTTGGGTGATTTTACATCTTGTAAGCTTGCATTAAGATGATTTGGGTCAAGCTTGTCGCTTAAGCATTAATTGTTTTTTGTTATAATCATTTAAAATTTAAAAGGTTTAAAAATGGATGAAAGAACTATTGTTTTAGAGATGTTAAAGATGCAACAAAGCCTAAATGACGAGACAAACGGGCTTGGTTGGGAAAATGGCTATACAAATAAAAATAAACTCATAAGCTGGAGGCGCTGCATATATATGGAGTGCGCTGAGCTCATTGATAGCTTTGCTTGGAAGCACTGGAAGAGCATAGATGCTAAGACTGATGAGCAAAATTTACGCATAGAGGTTGTCGATATCTGGCACTTTATAATGAGCCTAGCGCTACAAATTTACAAGGCTAAACAGCTTGGCGATGTTGAGACATTAGCTGATGATATCTGCCAGTCAAGTGGCTTTAGTGACTATTGCAAAGAGCCATTAAAGGTCGAAGATGAGAGCATTTATGAGATCATGAACGACGTTGAGATGCTCATACATGAGTGCAGCGGCTTTGACTATGACATCTTTGATATCTTTAAAACTTATTTCTCAATGTCTTTAAAATGTGGCGTAAATTTATACTCGCTTTATGAGTGCTACATCGCTAAAAACGTGCTAAATCGCTTCCGCCAAAATAATGGCTACAAAGAGGGCAGCTATAAGAAAATTTGGAACGGACGCGAAGATAACGAAGTGATGAGTGAAATTTTATCAAATGGCGTTAGCACGATTGATGAAATTTACGCTGCACTTGAGCGTGAATACAAAAAGGTAAAATGATAAATCTTCTTCGTCTTGGCTTTAAAGACTTTTTTACAGCCAAATTTATAACGCTATCGATCTTGCCACTTTGTCTTAGCATACTTTGCCTAGCTTGGCTTACGATATGGGGAGGTGGCGAGATATTTGACCTTTTAAGTGACGGCGCTAAAAACGAAAATTTTGCCTTTCTAGAGTCAAACTCGACGCTATCTTTTATAGCTATTAAAATTTTAAGCTTTAGCGCTACAAAGTGGATAGTTAGCATACTTTTTTACGTCTTAAGTACCTTTTTAACGATCATCATTAGCATCGTGATCGCCCTAATAGTAGCTGGCTTTTTAACGCCAGTTGTAGCCAAAGAGATAAACAAAAGGCACTACAACTACGTGCTTAAAAGTGAGGCTAGCACGGCTAGAGTGCTAAAGGTGATGATGGTTGAGATCGTGAAATTTCTTGGGATCTTGCTTGTTTGCTTGCCACTTTTGTTTGTGCCATTTGTAAATTTTTTCATCATCAACGTGCCGTTTTTTTACATCTACTATAAGCTTTTACTCATAGACGTTGGCTCAAACACGCTTGATAGCGATAAATTCGAGCTAGCACTGCTTGAGGGTGGCGGGGTTAAATTTGTAGTTTTTACACTTTTGTTTTATCTCATCTCGCTTGTGCCGCTTGTGGGATTATTTTTCCAGCTTTACTTTGTGATAGTTTTGTCGCACCTCTTTTATCAAAGGGAGGCGCTAGTTAAAATTTAGAGCCAAAAGGCCCTAAATTTATGCGTAGTAAGATAGTTTGTTGCTCTCATCAAGCAAGGTATCAAATAGCCTTTTTGTCGCACTTAGTAGGTTTTTATTAGCATCATTTTTAGCTAAAAGTTCGTCAAACATCTTTAGCATATTATCATTTATGAAATTTTTATGATCCATATCTTTTGCGTCAGGCAGCATCTGCTTGATCTTGTTTGAAAGCTCACTTATGCTTTGGCTACTACCCGCGATCTTGTCGCCCTCTTTGACATTTTTCATAAACTCATCAACCTGTGGGCGAATTTGCTTCATAGCCTCTTCGATCTCTTTCATATCCTGCTCGTCTATACCGTTGCCTTTATAAGCAAATTCATAGCCGTATTCATGCGTGAGAGTTAGGCTTCTTTGGTTTGAAGTGCCATTTTTCTGGCTAGAAAACTCCAAACTTTTATTGTCATACATAGAAAAGCTTATCTCGTCGCCTGAGCTAGTCTTCATCGAAAAGCTCATGTTGTTGTAGCTTCCTTGAGAGTAAAAATTTGTTTGCATTTTTAAATCCTTTTGAGGCTAAATCGGCAAATTTTTAATTTCATAAAGCAAAATTTTGTAAAATGCGTCAAAAAAGGACGGGCGATGTGTTGTTTTGGGACTAGGATCTTTTTGCTGATGCTTATCACTGTTTTAAGCTTTGTTTTTGCTAGGCTTTGCCCAGTTTTGCCAGTCGTTGGCTACTACTTGATACTTGCAAATTTGCTTGCCATTTTGATGTTTTCACTATTTTTTAAAGGGCTTTTGCCAAGCTTCGTAAAGGTAAATGCGATCCACTATTTTTCGCTAATTGGTGGCTTTTTTGGGGCATTTTTAACAATGCTTGCTTTTAAAAAGGTTGCAAAAGATAAATTTACTCTAATAGAGCTCATTATTTTTACGCTTTGGGTGCTTATAATCGCCGTAGTCATCTTTAAATTTCAAACCATTCTTGACATTTTTAGAGGAATTTAGATGGATGAGAGGATAGTTAAATTTTTAAAAAAGATGCATCTTGCAAGCGTTTGCGCCATTGATGATGATGGGCAGCCTTACGCTTTTAGCGCGTTTTACGCCTTTGATGAGCTAAATTTTAGCCTTTTGTTAGCTAGCTCTGATGATAGCTCACATATCAAATTTTTAAAAAACTCAAAGCTTGTTGCTGGTACGGTCGCTCTTGATACAAAGATCGTTGGCAAGATAGAGGGCGTACAGTTTCAAGGAGTGATGAGCAAGGCTAGCGCAAGTGAGCGAGAAATTTACTTTAAAAGATTTTTTTATGCAAAAGCAATGGATCCAAAAATTTGGTGTATAAGCCTTGAAAAACTAAAATTTACAAGTAATGTTCTTGGTTTCGGCAAAAAGATAAAGTGGGAAAGAAACGATAAAATTTAGACGTTAAGCTTATATAAGCTACAATCGTTGAAAAATTAGAAAAAAATAAGGAGAATTTATGAAATTTAGCGGAAAAAACGTACTAATAACAGGCGCAAGTAGAGGTATCGGCGCACAGATCGCAAAGACGCTTGCAAATATGGGCTTAAAAGTGTGGATAAACTACCGCTCAAAGCCTGAGATAGCAGACGCTTTACAAGCTGAGATCGAGCAAAATGGCGGCAAGGCTGCAGTGATAAAATTTGACGCGACAGACGAAAATGAGTTTATAAAAGGTATAAATTTGATAGTTGATAGCGACGGCGAGCTAAGCTATCTTGTAAATAACGCTGGCATCACAAACGACAAGCTAGCGCTTCGCATGAAAACTAGCGAATTTACAGATGTGATAAATGCAAATTTAACTTCAGCTTTCATAGGATGTAGAGAGGCTTTAAAAGTGATGAGCAAAAAGCGCTTTGGAGCGGTCGTAAATATCGCATCTATCGTTGGCGAGATGGGAAATGCTGGACAGGTGAATTATTCAGCCAGCAAGGGCGGACTAATCGCCATGAGTAAGAGCTTTGCAAAAGAGGGCGCAAGCAGAAATATCCGCTTTAACAGCGTAACTCCGGGCTTTATCGAGACTGATATGACGCATGGGCTAAGTGATGAGGTGAAAAAAACTTATAGTGATAATATCCCGCTAAAACGCTTTGGCAACGCTAGCGAGGTGGCTGAGGCTGTGGCATTTTTGCTGAGCGATCACGCAAGTTACGTGACTGGCGAGACACTTAAAATAAACGGCGGACTTTATATGTAATGAAATTTCAACAAGTTTTGAAATTTAAAATAAATAAAAGCGTAAATATTATAAGATAACAGACATTTTTTATAAGGAGACCTTAAATGGCAGTATTTGAAGACGTAAGAGACGTAGTTGTAGAGCAACTAAGCGTAGATCCACAAGCAGTAAAATTAGAGTCTAAAATCATTGAGGATTTAGGCGCTGATTCACTTGACGTTGTAGAGCTAGTTATGGCTTTAGAAGAGAAATTTGAAGTAGAAATTCCTGATAGCGAAGCAGAGAAATTAATAAGCATTCAAGACGTTGTAAATTATATAGAAAAACTAGGTAAATAATTAAAATTTACATAGTTTGATTTAAGGAGATGTATTGAAACGAGTCGTTGTAACTGGTATAGGCATGATAAACGCACTTGGCCTTGACAAAGAGAGTTCTTTTAAGGCTATTTGCGAGGGTAAAACAGGTGTGAAAGAGATCACGAGCTTTGATGTAAGTGACTTTCCTGTTAAAATTGCTGCCGAGATAACTGATTTTGATCCAAATAGTATTTTGGACGGCAAAGAGGTGAAAAAAGTAGATCGTTTCATACAGCTTGGCATAAAAGCATCTAATGAAGCTATGGCTGATGCGAATTTTAAAGAGTTTGATGCTCATAAATTTGGCGTTAGTTCAGCAGCTGGTATAGGCGGTTTGCCAAATATTGAGAAAAACTCGATTACATATTTTGAAAAAGGTGTAAAGAGAATTTCACCATTTTTTATTCCATCTGCACTTGTAAATATGCTAGGTGGTATAGTTTCTATAAATCACGGACTTAAGGGTCCAAATTTGTCTAGTGTAACAGCATGTGCAGCAAGCACTCATGCGATATCGCAAGCTGTAAAATGCATTATGATTGGTCAAGCTACAAATATGCTAGTTATCGGCGCTGAGTCTACTATTTGTGGTGTAGGTATAGGCGGCTTTGCAGCAATGAAAGCTCTCTCAACTAGAAATGATGAGCCAAGTAAGGCATCAAGGCCATTTGACGCAAATCGTGATGGTTTTGTAATGGGTGAAGGAGCCGGTGCGCTTGTACTTGAAGAGTATGAGTCAGCTATTGCAAGAGGTGCTAAAATTTATGCTGAAGTAGTTGGATTTGGCGAGAGTGGAGATGCTCATCATATCACGTCACCAACACTTGAAGGTCCATTAAGTGCGATGAAACAAGCACTTGATATGGCAAAAGGTGTAAAGATAGATTATGTCAATGCACATGGTACTTCAACACCTGTAAATGACAAGAATGAAACTGCGGCGTTAAAAGCAGTTTTTGGTGACAAATGTCCACCAGTTAGCTCAACAAAAGGTCAAACTGGACACTGCCTAGGTGGTGCTGGTGCGATCGAGGCTGTTATATCTATAATGGCAATGAGAGACGGTATTATACCTCCAACAATAAACTACGAAACTCCTGATCCAGAGTGTGATCTAGACTATGTTCCAAATAAAGCTAGAAAAGCTGATATAAAGGCTGTTATGAGCAATTCGTTTGGCTTTGGCGGCACGAATGGCGTCGTGATATTTAAAAAGTTGGATTAAGATGTCAAATTATTTAGATTTTGAAAAAAGCATAAAGCAAATTGATGAAGATATAGCAAATGCTAAGATCAGAGGCGATGAACATGCTGTTGAAATTTTAAATAAGAATTTATCTAAAGAGATATCAAAAATATATAAAAATTTAAACGAATATCAACGTTTGCAACTTGCTCGTCATCCAGATAGACCATATTCTATTGATTATATTAATGCGTTTTTAATTGATGGATATGAGATTCATGGAGATAGAGCATTTAGAGATGATCCAGCGATAGTTTGCTACATCGGCTATATCGGAGGCAAAAAGACTGTCGTTATAGGCGAGCAAAAAGGCCGTGGCACTAAAAACAAATTAAGAAGAAATTTTGGTATGCCTCATCCTGAGGGTTATCGCAAAGCTCTTAGAGTTGCAAAAATGGCTGAGAAATTTAATCTACCCATTTTATTTCTCATAGACACTCCAGGCGCATATCCAGGTGTTGGAGCTGAAGAGCGAGGACAAAGTGAAGCCATAGCTAGAAATTTATTTGAGTTTGCAAATTTAAAAACTCCAATAATTGCTGTTGTCATAGGCGAAGGTGGAAGTGGTGGCGCTTTAGCTATAGGCGTGGCTGATAGACTTGCTATGATGAAAAATTCTGTGTTTTCAGTTATTTCACCAGAAGGCTGTGCGGCAATACTTTGGAATGACCCAGCTAAACAAGAACAAGCTACAAAATCTATGAAAATAACAGCTGATGATTTAAAAAGTCTATCACTGATTGATGCTGTTATAGATGAGCCTATAAATGGAGCTCATAGAGATAAAGATGGTGCCGCAAAAGCACTTGCAAATTATTTTGTCTCAGAGCTAGCTGAGCTTGAAAAGCTTGATATAAATGATCTTGTAGCAAAAAGAATAGAAAAAATTCTCTCTATCGGAGCATTTGAAGAATAAATTTATAGTCACAACAATTTTATAAGAATACTTATCAAATTTGTTTGTGGCATCATCTACTAAAATACTAAAACAATTTAAAAATCGATATAAATTTAATCGATTTAATAGCCATAATTTTTATACTAGCTTTTATATCTTTAAGATTTAAACACTAAAATTGTTAACATCAAATCCACATAAAGAGTATTAATGAATAAATTTCAAGAAAAATATATCACTCTTTCAAAAGAATATTATAAAAATAATGGCAATGCTTCTAGTATTGAGGCACTCTACCAGTTTAAAGAAGAGTTGGAAAATTGTGATGACGCTTGCGCAAAGTATGTTTTGGTCGATGTTTATCAGCTTTTATCTATGAGAAAGAGTGCTTACGACTTACTTTTAAAGATACATGACAAAAGTGATAAAAAACAGCTAAAGGCACTTGGCTATCTAGTGCAATTTATTGACGAAAATGATAAATGGGCGCTGCCTCGCCCAAAAAGTAGAGGTCAAATTTTGGCTCAAAAAGAAAAAGCTTCCACGCTGCCAAAATTTATCTACCATCCCGATCCTTTAAAAACTGGCACATTTAAAGATGATATGAGCATAGTGTGTGAGTGTTGTGGCAAAGATACTGAAGTTTATTATAGCGGTAGCATTTATTGCGAGCAAGATATTTCGTATCTTTGTCCTACTTGTATTTCTAGTGGTAAGGCTGCTAAGAAATTTGATGCTACATTTGTGCAAGATGCTGATAAGCTATCTACAAATGATACCAAAAAGGATGACGAACTTTTTAGAAGAACACCTGGCTACAAGAGCTGGCAGGGCGAGCATTGGATAGTTTGTTGTGATGATTATTGCGAATTTTTAGGTGACGTTGGTACAAGAGAGCTTGAAGAAATGGGTATAGCAGACGAGGTTTTTGAGGACTACGCAAAAAGAGCCGAATACGACGATAAAATGCTACGCGAATATCTTGTTAAAGCTGGTGATATTGCCGGATATTTGTTTCGTTGTTTGCATTGTAAGAAGTATCATATATACGTTGATGCTTGTTAAAGAGGAAAATATGGATATTGCAAAAATTTCTAAAGGTTGTAAAGAACGTGGCCTGGATGAACTTTTTAAACTTTTATCGCCACTAGCAAGAAATGCCATAAGGATAGATACGCAAGCTAAAAATGACGATGATATCGCCGTTGGAGCGTCTAAATTTGGTGGCTCACCAGATCTGCCAGATGGTTTATCATGGCCTTCAAATGAAAATGGTGCTTTGAGTTTTGTGGCACAGATAAATTTTGCTGAAGCTAGCAAATTTGACATTGACTCACTACTGCCAAAAAGCGGAATGCTCTATCTCTTTTATGATAGAAATTTGCGTGTTTGGGGCTATGATCCTGTCGATAAAAATGGCTTTGCAGTGATCTTTTCTGATGTAAATGATGGGCCACTTTCTTGCAGGAGAGCGGAGAGTTTAGAGGGAGAAAATTCTGCATTTAACGCACGCTTGCTTAGCTTTGAAAATGAGATAAATTTGCCAAATTTACAAAGCTCGATTGTGCCATTTAGCAAAATTAGTGAGGCTGAGTGGGAGGCCTATCACGAGGTTATTGAGCCAAGCTGGCAGGCTAAAGCAAATAAGCTTCTTGGACACTCTGATAATGTCCAAGATGGTATGGAGCTAGAGTGTGAGCTAGTTACAAATGGGCTTAGCTGTGGTGATGGTAGCGCTTATCACCACTCAAGAATAGCGGAATTTGAGAAAAATTCTGCCCAGTGGCAACTACTTTTACAGATAGATAGTGATGATGAGGGCGATATGGACTGGGACGGAGAGGGTAGAATTTATCTGTGGATAAAGAGGGATGATCTGGTAGCACGCGATTTTAGCAAGACGTGGCTAATTTTACAGACAAGCTAAGGCTGCCAAATTTATAAAAGATAAAAATTGAAATTTATAGAGAAATTTTATACTAGGGTTACACAATAAATTTTTGCTAGCATTCTTGGTGCGATTGCCAAAATTCCACCGCCATTTCTGCCACTAACTACTTAAATATATAAAATAATCAAAGATGGTAATGCCCAAATTTAGGCAAAATTTAGTAAAATCCTTAAAAATTTTAAAGGCAAAATATGTTTAATGGCTTGATTCGTGAGATCGCACAGGTTGTTAGTTATTCACAAAATATTTTAAGGCTAAAGGCAAATTTTCGTCCAAATTTAGGCGATAGCATTGCCGTAAATGGTGCTTGCCTGAGCGTAATAAAACTGCATGAAGATGGCTTTAGTGTGGAGCTAAGCGCAGAGAGTAGGGCAAATATCGCGGTTGAAAATTTAAAAGAAAGAGTGCATATCGAGCCAGCGATGAAGCTAGGAGACCGAGTAGATGGTCATTTGATGCAAGGACATATCGATTTTATCGGTAAAATTTCAAATATCAAAAAGAATGAGAATGGGGTTGATTTTTACATCGACTTGCCGCGCGATGCTATGAGCTTGATGTCAAATAAAGGTTCGGTGGGCGTCGAGGGCGTGAGTCTAACCATAAATGAAATTTTGCCAAAGGGTATAAGGCTCACTATCATACCAATCACTTTTAGAGATAGCCTTTTTGGCACTTTTAAGGTCGGCAGGCGCGTAAATATTGAAAGTGATCTTTTGGCTCGATACGTAGCTAGGCAGCTTTTTTGTAAGCAAGATAGTGGCCTTAGCTGGGACGATGTTGAGCGAATTTCTAGCCTTTATTAGGTGGATAAAATGCGTGAAAATTTAGAGATAGTCTTTGATAAAAATGGCGTATTAGCTGGCTTTACAAATAGATTTGGCGGTGTGAGTGAGGGGGCTTTTGAGAGCTTAAATTTAGCAGATCATGTTGGCGATGATCCACTAAAGGTCGCACAAAATCGTGAAATTTTAGCAACGGCGCTTGGTATTATGCCTGTTAATTTAAAATTTATGAGCCAAATCCACTCAAATAGAGTGGAAATTTTGCAAGATTTTAACGACGATCTACCTCCATGCGATGGTGTGATAACATCACTAAAAGGCGTAGCACTTTGCGTCTTAGTCGCAGACTGCGCACCTGTTTTGATAATAGATGAACATCTTGGCGTAGTCGCAGCTGTGCATGCGGGACGCGCAGGTGTTACTAGTAAAATTTGTACAAATGCAGTGGGGCTAATGACGAGTGAGCTTGGTTGTCGCGCTAGTAATTTACGCGTATTTATAGGCGCAAATATCAAAGTGCAAAACTACGAAGTAGGCAAGCTAGATCTTGGTGAATTTAACCGATATAAAAAAGATGGAAAATTTGATATAAACGCAGCTTTATTAGACGAATTTGCTAAGCTCGGGGTAGAGCAAATATCGCTAGATCCTCGTTGCACTTTTGAGAGAGATGAATTATTCTCATACCGCAAACAGAGTAGGACTGGGCGTTTTTGCGGATTTGTGATGAATAGAGCCACATCGATAAATACTAAAAAATAAAAGTAAATTTTTAGCTTCATTACTTGCCTGTTAAAATTTGCTAGCTAAATTGTATTGAACGTTTTGATATTTAATTTGATCTAAAAAATGGCTAAATATAATAATTTTTAGCTACAATTTGACATCGAATCTCAAAAATAACAACAAGGAAAATCATGAAAATAGGTAAAATTTTGACCGCCATTATGTTAACAGGAGCCTTTTATATGGCGCAAGCACACATGTTTTGGGTAGATGGAGCTAATGATGAAAAGCTAGGAAAATTTATCGCAAACATGGGTTATAGCGACGATTTTCCAAAGCTAGAGCCTATTATGGCCGAACGCGTCCATCTTTTTGCGCCAATTACTGTAATAAGTAAAGATGGTAGCAAAAAGAAGCTTACACAAAGTGGCGAGAACTACCGCTACGAGGGCGAAAGATTAGACAAAGGCACATATATCTTACTAGCACAGCAAAATCCTATGTATTCGCTTAAAAAGCGTAGTGATGGCAAGTGGCTAATAGACAAAACTAAGCTTGATCTAAAGGATCTAAGCGATATACAGATTTGCCGGCTGATGACGATAACATCTAAGAGTGTCTTAAATTTAGGTGAAACAAACGACTTCGTAACTAAACCTATTGGAGTTAAAATCGAGATCGTGCCACTACAAAATCCTGCGGAATTTAGAGTAGATAAGCCTTTTAAATTGCAGGTTTTTGCTGATGGAAAGCCGCTAGAGCGAGCCAAACTAACTGGTACTTTTGCTGGATTTTTAGACCATAAGCACGCGTTTTACGGTATGACAGATGAGCAAGGCATCATTGAAGTATTAGCTCTAAGACCAGGATTTTGGGTATTTGAAGTTATTTATGAAAGACCTTATCCAGATGCTGCGAAGTGTGATAAAGAGACGTTAAAAACGACACTTAGCTTTGAGATAAAAGAATAAAAGTTTGATATAAATTTGAGTCCGAATTTATTATAAATTTTTTATAATCGCTTTGTAATTTTGAAAGTAGAGAAAGAATGTCTTACGAAAACTTTAAATCAAAAAATCCTCTTGTGCTAAAAATCACTACAAACGCAAGAAAATTTGGCGTAGAAACGCTACAAAACGAGGAGTTTGTAAGCATTCTTTTAAATATCAAGAAGCTTGAAATTTCATCCGAAAAAAGGCAAGCAATGGCAGAAATTTTTGCTAAATTAATAAAAATCGAAGAAGACTCACAATTAAGTAAATAAACTTTAGTTTAAATTCATATTACTTTAAGTATAATCCCCCTTTATTTCACACACGACAATCCTAAATTTGGTTGTGCGAAAGCATTAATGGTCGTGGAGGATAAAACTAAATTCAAGGCAAAATGCCTAAAACAAGGAGAAACTCATGGTAACTATGAGAGATTTATTAGAGTGTGGCGTACATTTTGGTCACCAAACACGCCGCTGGAATCCAAAGATGAAAAAATTTATCTTTGGCGAGAGAAAAGGTATCTACATTATAGATCTACAAAAGACTATCCGCTACTTCCGCTACACTTACAACATTGTTCGTGACGCAGCTGCTGAAGGTAAGTCAGTGCTATTTGTTGGTACTAAAAAACAAGCTATCGATGCTATCAAAGAGTACGCTGAAAAATGTGGAATGCCTTATGTAAATCACCGCTGGTTAGGTGGTATGATGACAAACTTTGGTACTATCCGCCAGTCTATCCGCAAGCTAGAAGTTATCGAAACTATGGAAGAAGATGGTTCGATAAATTTGTTAACTAAAAAAGAGGCTTTAATGCTTCGCCGCAAAAAAGAGAAGCTTATCGCAACTCTTGGTGGTATCCGCAATATGAAAAGCCTACCTGATATGATATTTGTTGTTGACACAGTTAAAGAAAAGATCGCTGTTCAAGAGGCAAATCGCTTAAAAATTCCAGTTGTAGCACCGATCGATACAAACTGCGATCCTGACGTTGTTGACTATCCGATCCCAGGAAACGACGACGCGATCCGCTCTGTTCAGCTTTTCTGCCAAGAGATGGCTGAGGCGATCAACGAAGGTAAATCACTTCTTGAACAAGATGGTGGTGAGCAAGCTGCTAGTGAAGAAGTAAGCCAAGATGAGAAAGACGCAGTTGTAGCTGAGGCTATGAGCGAAGAAGACTTTGGCGAGGACGAAGAGTAATGGAAATAACTGCACAAATGGTAAAAGAGCTCCGCGAATCAACCGGAGCTGGCATGATGGACTGCAAAAAGGCACTTGGCGAAGCAAATGGCGACATGGAAAAAGCCGTTGATATCCTTCGTGAAAAAGGCCTAGGCCAAGCTGCTAAAAAGGCTGACCGCCTTGCAAGTGAGGGCTTAGTAAGTGTTGAAGTTTGCTCAAAATGCAAAAAAGCAACTATTAGCGAGATTAACTCTGAAACCGACTTCGTTGCTAGAAACCCACAGTTTCAAGCACTTGCAAAAGATGCAACAGCTCACATCCAATCAAGCGGCATAAAAACAGTTGAAGAGCTAAATGCGAGCACTTTAAATGGTGTTAAATTTGAAGATTACTTCAAAACTCAGATCGCAACCATCGGTGAAAACCTTGTAGTTCGTCGCTTTGAGACTATTATTGCTGATGATAAAGGCGTGGTAAATGGCTATGTTCACTCAAATGGCCGTGTTGGCGTACTTATTGGTGCAGCTTGTGAAAGTGCTGAAGTTGCAAACAAAGCAGCTGAATTTATAAGAAATTTATGTATGCACGCAGCTGCTATGAAGCCAAGCGTTATAAGCTACAAAGACCTTGATAAAGAGTTTGTTGAGAAAGAATTTATCGCACTTCGCGCTGAACTTGAAAAAGATAATGAAGAGCTAAAACGCCTAGGCAAACCACTTCACCACATTCCTGAATATGCTAGTCGCTGCCAAATAGGCGAGGCAGAGCTTGCAAAAGCTACAAAAGCGATCGAAGAAGAGCTAAAAGCTGAGGGCAAACCTGAGAAAATTTGGGACAAGATCATCCCTGGTAAGATCGAGAGATTTTACGCTGATAACACAGTGCTTGATCAACGTCTCACACTTTTAGGCCAGTTTTATGTAATGGACGATAAAAAGACTATTGAACAAGTTATTGAAGAAAAAAGCAAAGAGCTTGGCGGCAAGATCGAGATCGTAAAATACGTTCGTTTCGAGCTTGGCGAAGGCTTAGAGAAAAAAGTAGATGACTTTGCTGCAGAAGTTGCTGCTCAAATAGGCTAATGGAAATTTTAAGAGCGTCTAATCTAGGCTTTGCGTATGATTATACGCTCTTTAATAATATAAATTTAACTCTCAATCAAAAACAAAGCATCGCGATAACCGGCGTTAGCGGTTGTGGAAAATCAACGCTTTTACATATACTTTCAACGCTTTTGAAACCAAATTTTGGTGAGGTCATATATCAAGATAAATCTATCTATGAGCTTTCTCAAAACGAGCTTTTGGCCATTAGAAGGCTTCATTTTGGCATTATTTTCCAGTCGCACTATCTTTTTAAAGGATTTAGTGCTTATGAAAATATCGAGCTTGCTAGTATTTTATCTGGTGAAAAGATAGAAAAAAATGATCTTGAAGCGCTTAAAATTTCAAGCGTTATGAACCAAAAAGTTGGCGAACTAAGTGGCGGTCAGCAGCAGCGCGTTAGTATCGCTAGAGTGCTTACTAAAAAGCCAAAGATCATCTTTGCAGACGAGCCAACGGGCAACCTTGACAAGCAAACTGCAAATGAGGTGATGCAAGTTTTATTTGACTATATAAATGAAAATAACGCTGCCCTTGTTCTAGTCACTCACGACAACGATCTAGCAGCTAAATGCGACAACTCATACAAACTCGAGAACAAAGAGTTTATACGAATTTATTAAATTTTAAAGATCAAAATTTACTATTTTATCTTTAGTATTTCTATAAATTTTGCCAATTTAGATTTATCTATATCTTTATAATAAAAATTTGTATTAAAAAGCTTTACGTAATAGGTAAAATCAGGCAAGCTTAAATTACTTGCCTGATTAATAAGAAAGTTTAGACTTATCCCGTTAACCCAACAACAGGTTTTGTATTATTCTTATCAGCCTTTTGTTTTAAAAATTCCTCTTCTTTTTTTGTAGGGTTATAATCATCTTTCAAAATTTTTTCTTAGTATCAATCTCTTGCTCAAGCATCTTATTTTCATAAATTTTTATATATTGGCTTCCAGTATTCAAGGTAATTTCTAAAGCCAGCGCTATATCCTGCATCATAGTGGTAGCTTACACATTTTAGCTCTTTATCGCTGCCAAGAAGTTTTTTATAGTGGGCGTGCATATTTTTTGAGCTCGTGCTGATATTTTATTGCTACCTATCACATTTGTATGGCAGCTAGTGCAGTCATTATCACCGATCTCTTTAAATTTGCTAGGATTATCGTCTTGATTTTGATGGCAAATACAATCAAAGCTTAAATGTTCGTGATGAGGCTTTAGCTTATGCTTAGCTCTTAGCTCGTCAGAAACTACTATCTTTGTAATATTTAGATCGCTCTTTGGTATGTCAGTACCAATCTATTAAGATAAATTAATATAAAAGTGTGTCAGTGACTACCAATGCATTATTCTAAAATAATTTATAAGTAAATAATCGGACTTTATATCATTAGAGAAATTTTATACTTTATGATAATAGAGAAGGACTTTAAATTTCCTCTTTGATTTTTTTATAAAGCTCTAAAATCTCATCTTTTTTAATAATAAAACTATTTTTATTTGCTATTAGATAAGCTGAGCTTTGCATGATATCACCAGCGATCTTTAGTCCATTTTGTTTCATAGTTGAGCCAGTCTCGACTACATCAACTATCGCGTCACTTAAGCCAACTAGTGGTGCAAGTTCGATCGAACCATAAAGCTTGATGATCTTTACAGCTACGGCTTGATTTGTAAAATAATTCCTTGTTATATTTGGCATTTTTGTAGCTATTTTTAGCTCTGGTTGGTTTAGATCTAGCTCAGAGTCATTTTTTATACCGATGCAAACTTTGCACTGTCCGATTTTTAAATCCAGTAGCCTTACAACATTTGGCTTGTGCTCTTCAAGTACGTCAAGCCCCACCACACCAATATCAGCTGCACCTTCAGTGACATAAGTTGGGATATCTTGGTTGCGAACCATTAAAAATCTAAAATTTCCTTCTTCAAGGATTAGTTTTCTATCTTCAAATAAAAAACTTGAACCAAAAATTTTTCTAAAAATTTCTAGTGTTGCCTCGGCTATTCTTCCCTTTGGTAGTGCTACTGTTATCATATTATCATATCTTTCTTTTCAGTTATTAGCTTTTGCATGGCACGAAAAACAAGCATCTTGTCGCAAATAGCATTTTTAAAAAATTTTGATAAAAAGTCGCCATCTCCACCAGTAAAATATACTTTTTTGTCACCGGCTAGCTTATCTAGTAGAGTTATTATCGGTTTAATAATGCCATAACTCACAGCATCGGCTGTTTTTTGTGGTAGAGCATCTATGTCAATTTGTGAATTTATAGTGATATCAAGTCGTGGCGAGATACTTTTGTAGGCATTTAGCATACTTGAAATGCCTGGCAAGATATATCCTCCAAGATGGATAGAGTTTGCCATAATGTCAACTGTTATGGCACTTCCAGCATCAACGATTACGCCATTATTTATAGAGTAACATGCAGCGATTCTATCTATGCCTAGACCCTGATATATCGTATCAATAGTAAAAACTGGTTCTAAATTTACAAACATTTTATTATCTTTTAAAAGATTTAAAATTTCATCATTTACGGATATAAAATATACTTTTTTCTCTGGTTTATAGCTTTTAAACTCAGAAATTTTCATACGTAAGATTTTGCCATCTTCTAAAAATGTAGCGTTTGTATTGCCTATATTACACAAAATCATAACATCGCCAATTATTGTCTTGTAGTTCTTTTAAGGCTTTAGAACAAATGCCAGAGCTATAAAATATAGTTTTTTTTCTTAGGTTTGTTTGGAATTTTATCTCTATTTTTTTAGAAATTTCTTCAAGCTCCAAAGCCTCTTTGCGTAGCAATCTACTTTTTGCTGTTCTTAAAAAGACAAGATTGTAAAAGCTCTTATTGTCCACTCCCCAAAAGATATCAAGCGTCTTTTTTGTGCTAAATTCACTTGTATTAAGTGCTTTGATATCTTTTAAAAGGATTTTTTTGGCTTCAAAAAGCTCCCAAATTTTTTGGTTCATTGCCCTAAATTAACAAGTTCATTATCATAATAAAAGGCACCATTGCCCATAAAGCTTTTATCTTTTATCTCATCGCTAAACTCATAAATTTCAGCTCCACTGAGATCTAAATTTGTTTTTATAACGTAGCCTGTTTTTTCGATTACGTAGAGCTTGTTATTGATAATAGTAGCTGCTGAGAAGATGGCAAATTTGAAATTAACTTTATTTTGCTCTTTTAGCATAAGATTTGTTCTTATGATCGTACCATCTTTTTTAAAGATATAAATTTCATCGTTATTAACCAGTACATCTTTGATCTCACCGTCATAATAAACTGTTTGGTTTGGGTTAATGACGATAAGTTTTTTAGCTGTTGCTGCGATTAGATTATCGCCCTCAACTCCTAAAAATATGATGTTATTAAAGAAATTTTCAGAGCTTACGACCACGTCACGTAAAATTCTACCAGTCTCTTTTTGTACTATGTAAATTTTGCCATCTAATGCTGGATAAACGATAAGTGAGCTCATAAAAAATGGTGCTACGACCCTTGAATCAACTGCTGCTATATTAGACGAGCTATATTCCATTATTGTTGTTGCGGTATTTATGTCTATTAGATAGATGTGGTTTGTCGCACTGATAGCTGCTAATAGGTTTTGATCAAGAGAAGCAGCAACAATTGCTGTTGGAAATTTATTACTATAAACGCTGTGTCCACTAGGATCTGTCACATTTAGATCACCATTTATACTAGCTGAGATGATAAAGCCGTTGTTTTCATTTAAGAAATTAAAATTTTCAGGCAACTTAATGTTTGTATTTAGTCCATTTTTGGTGATAATATTGCCATTGTCAAGAGTGGCACCATTTGCATTTGCTGATTTGATATAAGATGGCATATCTTTTGACAAAGAAATTTTGCCAGAGGTTTGAGCTGGCTCAAAATATTGTCTTTTTGTGCCACATCCGCTTAAAACTAAAGCCAAGGCAAAAGCCAAGAAAAGAGTAATTTTTTTCATTATTTTATTCCCTGATAGTGTTTTAAATTTTTAACTAAAGTTTGAAGTTGAGAGTCGAGTGAAATTTTGTTAAACTCATCATTTGCTTCTTTGATTTTGTTTTGTTTTAAAAGCTCAAAACCTTTTAAAAGTGTGCTATATTCGCTTAAAATTTGAGTGTTTGCATTACCATTTTGTGAAAGAATGATATCTTTTACTATAGGATTTACTTTTAAATTTGCAAGCTCACTAATGCCATTTGTCTCATTTTTATCAAGCTTTTGCTGAAGTGAAAAAAGCGCATATAAATTTGGTTCTTTTTCTTTTAAAATGTTTAAGGCATTTGCATCGTTTGGATTTAAAATGAGCTTTGAGTAAGCCAAATTTGCATCTTCAATTCTATTATCATTTATTATTTTGTTCGAATAAAATCCAATAATTGCAACGACAGCAACAATAATGGCAATTATCATAAATTTTTTATACTTTCTAAAGAAACGCTCACCTTTGATCATGCTTTCTAAAAACTGTTCTTGAGCACCAATCTCTTGTTTTATCTGTGTTAGATCTTCTTTTATAGCCAACGCTTTTCCTTTATTTTTAAAAAATTTTAATTCGCAGATTTTAACATAATTAAATTAAAACTATCCCAAAATTAAAGCTTGAATGTGATATAATGGCTCAAAATTAATTAATAAGGTTACTTATATAATGCAAATAGATGACACTCTTTTAAATAAATTAGAAAAACTTTCTGCCTTACAAATCAGTGATGAAAAAAGAGAAGAAGTGAAAAAACAACTAAGCGAGATTGTATCTTTTGTTGATATTTTAAATGAACTTGATCTAAGTAGCGATGAAGCTGTAGTTAGCTCTATAAAAGGTGGCACACCTTTAAGAGAAGATGAGCCAAGACCAAGTGATGTGATTGATACGATCTTAAAGTACGCTCCTTCACGTGAAGGGCATTTTTTTGCTGTACCAAAAATAATAGAATAATGGTAAAAATATGGATCTAATCGAACAGCTTCAGGCAAAGAATTTAAGTGTAAAAATACCAGAAGATAATAACCTTAATAATCTTGCTGGCGATATAAAAACACTTTTAAAAACTGTTGTAAGTGATAAGGCAAGCGATCTTCACCTTGTTTCAAGATCTGAGCCGCAAATAAGAGTAGATGGTGCTTTAAAACCCATTGATTTTGGCATATTAAGTGGCAAGGATATAGAGAATTTATGTTTTGCTTTGATTACTGATGAACAAAAAAGTGAACTTGAGAATAATAAAGAGCTTGACTTTGCGATCGAGCTTCTAGATATTGGTCGCTTTCGTGGCAACTATTACTATACCATGAATGGTGATTTAGCTGCTGCTTTTCGTATAATCCCAATCAATATCCCATCTCTTGATGAGTTAAATGCCCCACAAATTTTTAAACACATTATTAAGCGTGAAAAAGGTCTTATTTTGGTTACTGGACCGACAGGAAGTGGTAAATCAACAACTCTTGCAGCCATGCTTAATGAGATAAATTTAAATTATAGAAAGCATATTATTACAATTGAGGATCCAGTCGAGTTTGTGCATAATAATAAAAAAGCTCTATTTTCTCATAGAAATATCGGCACTGACGCAACTTCTTACTCAAGGGCCTTAAAATCTGCGGTTCGTGAAGATCCAGATATCATACTTGTGGGCGAGATGAGAGATAGAGAAACGATTTCAACAGCTATTACGGCGGCTGAGACCGGACACTTAGTCTTTGGTACGCTTCACACAAATTCAGCCATTCAAACTATAAATAGGATCGTTGATAGTTTCGATGGAAGCGAGCAATTACAAGTAAGAAATATGCTTAGTGTTTCGCTAACTGCTGTCGTTTCACAAAGCCTGATCCCAAAGATAGGCGGTGGAAGGTGCGCTGTTCATGAAATTTTAATAAACAATATGGCTATCTCAAACTTGATACGTGAAAACAAAATACATCAAATTTACTCTCAGATGCAGCTAAATCAACAACAAACTGGCATGAGTACGCAAACCCAGGCTTTGATGAAAGTACTAAAAGAGGGTAAGATTACAAAAGAAAATGCGCTAGCTTATTCAACTAGCCAGCAAGAACTTCAAAATTTAATAGGAACTGTATAATGGATTTAGTAACGTGGTTTGATATTATTATTATCGCTCTTGTCTTGATGCTTGGCATAAAAGGCATATTAAATGGACTTATAAAAGAAGCTTTCGGACTTATTGGACTTATCGGCGGCTTAATTATAGCTAGTAGATTTTCAGATCTATCTGGTGAGTTTATAACTAAAAATATATATAAATTTGAAAATCCTTCATTTTTGCAGTTTGTTGCATTTATCTCTCTTTGGCTAGTTTTTTGGATAGTTTGCTTGCTAGTTGGTAAATTTTTATCAAAAATAGTTTCAGTAAGCGGACTTGGTTTTTTGGATAGACTTGGTGGATTTGTTATGGGAAGCGGAAAAATTTTCTTAACATTTTCGGCAGTAGTTGCTGTAATATCTGGCACTTCGCTAAATAATATAATTGCTCCTTATTTTGCGAACAGTAAAGTTTATCCGGTTTTGATAGAAACTGGCAAATGGATAACAAATCTTGATGTGAAAAATATCAAAAGTGAGTTAGATGAGATAGCGGCAAGACCAATGGATACAAATAAAACTGACGCATTTATCTCAATGGATGCAAATGCTAGTGTAAATACCGACTCTAATATCACAAAAGGGGAATAAGATGATAGAAAATTTAGAATATGATGCGTTGCTTGAGAAATTCAAAAGAGTGCTTCGCGACAATGGTTTAAAATACACGAAACAGCGTGAAATTTTACTAAAAACGCTATACAACAATGGTGAACACTTTACTCCAGAAAGACTGTATCTTTTTATAAAAGAAACGCACCCTGAGCTAAATATTGGCATCGCAACTGTTTATAGAACACTAAATCTACTTGAAGAATCAGAGATGGTGACATCAATCAGCTTTGGTTCACAAGGCAAAAAATTTGAGCTTGCCACAAAGCCGCATCACGACCATATGATATGCAGAAAGTGCGGTCTTATCATAGAATTTGAAGATCCAATGATAGAAAAAAGACAAATCAGTATCGCAAAAGATCATGGTTTTAAACTAACTGGTCATATGATGCAGCTTTATGGAATTTGTGAAAAATGCTCAAAAAATAATATAAAGGGAAAGTAAGGTGATATTTGACAATCAACATGAGATTCAACGACTACAAAGCATAGACGAACTAAGAAATTTAGGTATTAATCCATATCCGCATTTTCTTAGAAGAGATATGAATATCTCTAAATTTAGACTAAAATTTAACTACATTAATGATACAGAAGAGAAAAAGGCCGAAGGTCAGCTAGTAGGTCTTGCAGGTAGAATAAAACTCATTCGTGATGCTGGAAAAGCGGTTTTTGCAAATATCGAAGACGAAGATGGAAATTTACAAATTTACTTTAGTAATAAAACGCTTGATCCAGAGTGGTTTAAAATCGTTAAAAAATACGTAGATATAGGCGATATCGTCTATGTTAGAGGTTATGCATTTATAACGAGAACTGGCGAATTTTCTATGCATGTAAGCGAGCTTAGCCTTGCTTCAAAGTCGATAAGCCCACTTCCTGAGAAGTACCATGGCCTAGTTGATGTTGAGACAAGATATCGCCAAAGATATCTTGATATGATAATGAACCCTGAAGTTAGAGCTGATTTTAAAAGACGCTCAGTGATTATTAGTACGATTAGAAGATTTTTTGAAGAAAAAGGCTTTTTAGAAGTTGAAACACCGATGCTGCACCCAATAGCAGGCGGTGCAAACGCCAAGCCATTTATCACTTTTCACAATGCTCTTGGAGTCGAGAGATATTTAAGGATCGCACCTGAGTTATACCTCAAACGCCTTATAGTAGGTGGCTTTGAGGCTGTTTATGAGATGAATAGAAATTTTAGAAACGAAGGTATGGATCTTACTCATAATCCTGAGTTTACAAGTATAGAGTTTTACTGGGCATACCACAACTACCACGATTTAATGGGCATTACAGAGGATCTTTTTAATGTCATTTTAGATAAGCTAGATATGGAAAAAGTTGTAAATTTTGACGGCATGGAGATTGATTTTAGTAAGCCATTTAAGCGAATAAGCTATAAAAAAGCTCTCGTTGAGATCGGCGGACTAGATGAGAATATCATAAACGACAAAGATAAAATTTTAGCAAAACTAAGAGCTGATGGCCTTGAAGCAAATGAGAAGCTCGATCTTGGTCACTTGCAGGCTGAGCTATTTGATAACTATGTAGAGAGTAAGCTTATACACCCAACATTTGTTATTGATTATCCGATTTCGATCAGTCCACTTTCAAGAAGAAGTGATGCAAATCCTGATGTGGCTGAGAGATTTGAGTTATTTATCGCTGGTCGCGAGCTAGCAAATGGCTTTAACGAGCTAAATGATCCAATTGATCAATACAACCGCTTTAAAGCGCAAATCGATGCTAAAAACGCAGGCGATGACGAGGCACATGAGATGGACGAGGACTATGTAAAAGCCCTAGGATACGGCATGCCACCAGTTGCAGGTGAGGGTATAGGCATTGATAGGCTCGTGATGCTTTTAACGGATAAAAAATCAATACGTGATGTTGTGCTCTTCCCAGCGATGAGGCCACTTAAAAATGAGATAAAGGAGAATGAAAAATGAGTTTGCAAAGCTATGATAAGGACATTTACGATCTAGTAAATTTAGAGTTAAAACGCCAATGTGATCACCTTGAGATGATCGCTAGTGAAAATTTTACATATCCAGAAGTTATGGAAGTAATGGGCTCAATCCTAACAAACAAATACGCTGAAGGCTATCCTGGCAAGAGATATTATGGTGGCTGCGAATTTGTCGATGAGATCGAGCAAATAGCGATCGATAGATGTAAAGAGCTCTTTGGATGTGAATTTGCAAACGTTCAACCAAACTCAGGCTCTCAGGCGAATCAAGGTGTTTACGGCGCTTTACTTAACCCAGGCGATAAAATTTTAGGAATGGATCTAAGCCATGGTGGACACTTGACACACGGCGCGAAGGTAAGTAGCTCTGGCAAGATGTATGAGAGCTTTTTCTATGGCGTCGAGCTTGATGGCCGCATAAACTACGATAGAGTCATGGATATCGCAAAGATAGTAAAACCAAAAATGATCGTTTGTGGCGCAAGTGCATACACAAGAGAGATCGAGTTTAAAAAATTCCGTGAGATAGCTGACGCTGTTGGGGCGATACTCTTTGCAGATGTTGCTCACATTGCTGGTCTTGTTGTTGCTGGTGAGCATCAAAGTCCTTTTCCATACTGCGATGTCGTAAGCTCAACTACGCATAAAACCCTAAGAGGCCCAAGAGGCGGTATCATTATGACAAACAACGAAGAGTATGCTAAGAAGATAAATGCCTCTATTTTTCCAGGCATCCAGGGCGGACCACTAGTTCATGTCATCGCAGCAAAGGCAGTTGGCTTTAAGCACAACCTTAGCCCTGAGTGGAAAATTTATGCTAAACAAGTAAAAGCAAACGCTAAAAAATTAGGCGAAGTACTAATAAAAAGAGGCTTTGACCTAGTAAGCGGTGGCACTGATAACCACCTAATATTAATGAGCTTTTTAAATCGTGAATTTAGCGGTAAGGACGCAGATATTGCTCTTGGAAATGCAGGCATAACAGTAAATAAAAATACGGTTCCAGGCGAGACAAGAAGCCCATTTATCACAAGTGGTATACGTGTTGGTAGTCCTGCGCTTACAGCTCGTGGTATGAAAGAGGCTGAGTTTGAACTAATAGCAAACAAAATAGCTGATGTGCTAAGCGATATAAACAACACATCTTTGCAAGAAAAGACAAAAGCTGAGCTAGTTGAACTTGCTCATAAATTTATAATCTATGATAAAGCGACATTTTGATGCAAAGTATTGATACGGCACTTATAAAGATTATTACAACTCACTACTATATCAAGCGTGATACGATCGTTAATAAAATAGAATATAGAGGCAAAATTTTCTTTGATAAATTTGAAAAGATCAACGAGCCACTGACCTATAATATTATGAAAGAGCATGAAGAGGGTAAGTCCGTTATCGCGCACTCTTTAATAAATGCATACGATAAAGTTGAAAATATAGTTTTTGACTATAACGGCAGAACCCCTGATAGATTTTGGCATAAAGCACAGCTTCTTCTAAGAGAAGAAGGGTTTATAAATTTTACAGCCTACGAGAGTAGGACACCAGGGCATCTGCATCTTTATGTACATAAAGGTCACACTACGCTAAATGAGGCTTGCCAGCTAGCAAATATGCTCAACGCAAAGCTTTCACAGAAGTTGCCTAAAGAGTGGAGGATGTTTCCAAATATCGATATGCCAAAAGAATTTAACATACTAACTTTACCTTATAAGCTCTATCAAAAAGAGCGCGGGGCAAGTTGGTCAAAATATATGTAATTAAGGATAAAAAGTGGAAAACGATGAGTTAAAAGATATTCTTTTAGAAAGAGATGATGACGCAAGAGGATTGAAGCTAAAAAAACTTCTGATATTTATAGCAGCTCTTATTATACTTTTTTTGATCATTGTAGTGGCTATGAAGCTAGTAAATTCAAGTGATCCTTCACAAGCTCAAAATGAAGCTGATTCAAGACTAGTGCTTCCTCCAGTACCAGCTGAGCAGCCAGTAGATAGACAAGCTCCGATAGCTGATACAAATTCAGACAATAAAAAAGGCGATACACAGCTTTTTGAGCAAGTACCGATCGTGCCTGAAAATAAGCAACAAGACGAATTTGAAGATATGATCAAAAAGCTAAAGGATAAAGAAAACAATAAGCCTATTTCTAAAACTGAAGAGTCAAAAGAGATAGTTAAGCCTATTGAAAAGCCAGCTGAAATACCAGCTAAAAAAGCTGAGACAAAGGTAGATGCTCCAGTTAAAAAAGTCGAAAAAGTAGCAGCTACCGATAAAAAGAGTGAGGCAAAACCAGCTAAGGCTGAAAATAAAGTAGATAAAAAGATTGAAAAAAAGGCTGAAACCAAAATAGAAAAAACGGACAAAAAAGCTGAGGCAGCTAAAACTGAACCTGCTACAAAAGGCTCTTATGTTCAAGTGTTTGTGACTAGTAAATTTAATCCAAATGCTGAATATATGAAGAAGATTGCTGCCAAGGGATATAGCTACAAGACTATAAAAGTTGGCGAGCTGACTAAAATTTTAGTTGGCCCATTTGATGAAAAAACGCTTCAAAAAGCAGTAGGTGATATTAGAAAAGATATCAATAAAGACGCTTTTATCTTTAGAGCAAAATGAAAACATTCGCAGTCTTTGGAGATCCAATAGCTCACTCGGTATCTCCGAGGCTGCACAATAAAGCCATTGCAGACCTGGGCTTAAAAGCACTTTACACAAGAGTCTTGCTAAAAGATGGCAGCGAATTAATCAATAAATTTAAATCCTTAAAATTAAACGGTGCAAACGTAACACTTCCACATAAAGAGTGGGCTTTAAATTTAGCCGATGAAGCTTCGGATATAGCACGCAAAATAGGCTCTGCAAATACGCTTGTGCTTAAAAATGACAAAATTTATGCATATAACACAGATGCGCCCGGGTTTTTAAAAGCAATAAAAAATTTTAAAGATGTAAAAAAAGCTATTGTCCTTGGAGCTGGCGGTACTGCAAATGCCATAACTTATGCATTAAAAGAACAAGGCGTTGATGTTTGCATACTAAATAGAAGCAAAGATAGGCTTGAGAAATTTAAAGATGAGTGCAAATGTTTTAGCTGGGATAACTATGAAGAGCAAAAATTTGATCTAGTCATTAACTCGACCTCTGCTGGCTTAAAGGATAATTTTCTACCAGCACCTAAAGAAATTTTAAAAAGCATTTTTAAAGATGCTAAATTCGCATTTGATGTGATTTATGGTAAGCAAACACCATTTTTAGAAATGGCCAAGCAAAGCAGCCTTAGTGTAAAAGATGGCGCCGATATGCTTTTATATCAAGCGGTCTTAGCACTAAATTTATTTTTTAATAATACACTTGATGAATCAAAGATCGAGCGCTCAATGAGAGAAATTTTCTATCTATAACCAATTAGTATTTATTTTTTATAAAAATTTGCGTAAGTTTGGTTTTAAACTAAGTTAAATTTTATGGCTTGTAGAAAATATTTTGATTAAAATTTTTATTGAAAGTAATTAGAATAAATATAAAAAGCAGGGAAGATCCCTGCTAAATTTTACTATTCATTTGTTTTGATATAAGCGTAGTCTGAAATTTTAGTCCATTCTCTTGCTTTTTTAAGGAAGGCTCTTTGAGACTCAACGATCTCTTTAAATAATGGATCTTTAGCACTCTCTTCATCAAGTAGCTCGTTTGTAGCCTTTTTAAGAGCTGCGATGACCTCTGGTGGGAAAGATTTTACTTGGATGTCTGGATACTCGCTCTTCATTTTATCCCAGTACTCGACGTTTGAATAAAATACTTTTGTATTTGCATCTCTTGCTACTTCAGCTGCAGCTGCTTCAAAGATCGCTTTTAGGTCATCTGGAAGCTTCTCGTATGATTTTTTATTAAAGAAAAATTGAGTTTCACCGTTTGGCTCTTGCCAGCCTGTGTAGTAGTATTTTGCCACTTTGTGAAAGCCAAGTGCCATATCATAAGCTGGGCTAACCCATTCGACTGAGTCAATCGTTCCCATCTCAAGAGCCATGTAAAGCTCACCAGTTGGGATAGTATTGATGTTAGCGCCAAGTTTAGCGTAAATTTCACCACCAAAGCCCGGAATTCTTATCTTTAAGCCTTTGATATCATCTAGTGATTTGATCTCTTTTTTAAACCAGCCACCCATTTGCATGCCGGTATTTCCAGCTCTAAAAATTTTGATATTGTATGGATCGTAAACTTTTGCCTCAAGCTCCTTACCGCCGCCAAATTCATACCAAGCTGTTTGCTCATCAGTATTCATCATAAATGGAGTTGCTGTAAAAAATATAGTTTTAGCATCTTTGCCTTTATAATAATAGCTACTTGTGTAGGTAATGTCGTATTGACCGCTTTTAGCAAAGTCAAGCATTGCGAAAGGCGATTTATGCTTTGATGGATAATCAATCCTTAGCTCAAGTCTGCCATTACTCATCTTTTCAACTTTATCCTTTAGCTCTTTTGGTACATCACCAAGCACTGGCATAGTGCTCTCCCATGAGCTAGCAAGCTTTAGCTTATAAACTTTATCATCTCCCATAGCAACGCAAGCAACAGCTGCTAGACCAAGAGACGCTAATAAAAATTTATTCATATCTTCTCCTTTAAAATTTTGACTATTATACAAAAATTTACATTATTAAAATGTGTTATAATCGCAAAAATCAAATTTATGGGGCATAAAATGATAAAAAAGACGAAAATCGTAGCTACTTTGGGGCCAGCAAGTGATAATGAAGAGACAATGGAAGCGATGGTAAAAGCAGGTGTTAATGTCTTTCGTTTAAATTTTAGCCATGGGACACACGAATACCATAAATCAAACATTGACAAGATAAGAAATATCGAAAAAAGGCTAAATAAAAGAATAGGCATTTTACAAGATATCTGCGGCCCAAAGATCAGAGTTGGCAAGCTTAGTGAGCCATTTTATCTAAAGGCCGGTGATGAACTTAGTATCCATGCCGATGAGATCATCGGTGAAAAAGTGGAAAACGGAATTTATAAAGTAAGCCTAAACCAGCCTCAAATTTTGCCTATGCTAAAGGTTGGCGAGTATGTCTATCTCTATGATGGCTCTATAAGAGCAAAGGTTGTTAGTGAAGGTAAAGAAATAGTAAAAACTATTATTGAAAATGATGGAGTTCTTAACTCAAACAAGGGTGTAAATTTTCCAAATACGGCTCTTGGCATCGAGATCATCACGCCAAAAGATAAAGAAGATATGAAATTTGGCGCAAAGCATGGCGTAAATTTTGTCGCCATTAGCTTCGTGCAAGATGCAAATGACGTAATAAAGGCAAAAAATATCTTAAAAGAATTTGGCTCAAGAGCTGCTGTTTTATCCAAGATCGAGAAATTTGACGCGGTTGAAAATATAGACGACATCATTGCAAAGAGTGATGGTATCATGGTAGCTCGTGGCGATCTTGGCATAGAAGTGCCATTTTATAAGGTTCCAACTATCCAAAAGCTCATCATCAAAAAAGCAAATGCAGCAAGCAAGCCAGTCATTACAGCAACTCAAATGATGCTAAGCATGGCAGAGCATGAAACTGCCACAAGAGCGGAGATCAGCGACGTGGCAAATGCCGTGCTAGACGGTACTGATGCTGTTATGCTAAGCGAGGAGAGTGCGATTGGTAAAAACCCAGTTGCAGTCGTAGAGGCGATGAGTAAAACGATCATCCAAACTCAAAGCATCTATCCATATAATAAATTTGATGAGTTTGACTTTTTTGACGAGACTGACATGGTCGCAAATAGCGCAGCTTCGCTAGCTGTTCGCATCAAGGCCAATGCGATACTCTCTATCACAGGCTCAGGCAAATCAGCCATAAAACTAGCTAGAAACCGCACAAACATCGACATCATCGCTATCGCGCACGACGAGCAGACAGCTCACATGCTTACCCTTGCCTGGGGCGTGACGCCAGCGCTCGTGCTTGAAAAGACAAAGCTAAATGTCCTACTTGCAAATGTCATCAAAAAGGCTTACGACGCTGGATATGTCGAGCATGACAAGACCTATCTTGTCACAGCCGGTCACCCTACGGGCGTTGAGGGTAGTACAAACCTTATACGTATCATCAGACGCGATCAGCTCGATTATTATTTGGAGCTTGCAACTGAGTAAATTTATATACTCTCTTGCAAATTTTAAAATTTTGCTTGCTCGTAAGAATTGACTGCTAAGATTTGTTCTTGCTTTTTGCTTGGCTCAAATCTTAGAGCCGAAATTACTTGCTCATGAAATTTTAAAATTTGCCTGATGCCTACTTAATATAACAAAGCAATTTTGCAAATTTTAAAATCTTACTCTCTCACCTTAGCAAACTACTAAATTTAGGCCACACTTCGTTTAGCACTAAATTTAGAGCTGCGATATGCTCGATAATAAATTTTATAATTTGCTGGAAATTTAATATAACGCATGCAGTGCGTTAGTACTGAGGCATGCCACTTCTAACGTCGTCGGGGTTAGGGGATTGCTAAGGGGAAGGGAGCGACTTCGTAATTCAAGCCTCTTCCCCCTTAACAAAAGAAACAAACATTTAAATTTAACTAGATTGCTTTGTAAATTTTAAAACTTTCATCCACTCGTAAGAATTGACTGCTAAGATTCGTTCTTGCTTTTTGCTTAGCTCAAATTTTAGAGCCGAAATTACCCGTTCATGAAATTTTAAAATTTGTGTGAAATTTACTTGTAAAAATTAGGATATATAAAATTTGTTTTGAAAGAATTTGTGACGCTAAATTTAACGTCACAGATCTAAATTTATTTTTTCTTTTTGCCTTTTGGCTCATCGCCTTTAAACCAGCTTTTTATCTTATCAAAGACGCTTTCATCGGTATTTGATTTACCTGATTCTATGCCAAAGCTAGCTTGAAGTTTATTTAAAAGCTCTTTTTGCTCATCGCTTAGTTTTTCAGGCGTTTGAATAGAAATTTGCGTTACAAGCCTACCTTTTTTGCGCGAATTTACGCTTTTTATACCTTCATTTTCAAAGATAAATTGCTGCTTATCCTTTGCTCCAACAGGTAGTTTTAGCTCGGTTTCTCCTCGAAGCGTTGGAATTTTTATACTTTCGCCAAGTATAGCTTGCGTGAAAAAGACAGGAATTTCTAGATAAACATCGTCGTTGTGACGAATGAAATGCTTGTCTTCTTTTACGTTTATACTTACATAAAGATCGCCTTGAACGCCGTTTGTGCCGATATTGCCTTTACCAGCTACTCTCATTCTCATGCCGCTATCAACGCCTTCAGGGATGGTAATCTTTACAGTTTGTTGCTGGATTTTATAAGCTTTTGCGTTACAATCAGGGCAAGGCTCACTTATTACTTCACCGCTTCCGTGGCAATATGGGCACTCTTGGACGATATTCATAAAGCCATTTCCGCGTGTTATTCTGCCACTTCCGCCACAGTGCTGGCATGTCTTACTCTTGCCATCTTTACTGCCAGTTGCATTGCATGTTGGGCAAGGCACTTTTTGATCAAATTTTATCTCTTTTTCGCAACCAAAAATAGCTTCGTTAAACTCCAAATTTATAGGAATTTCAAGATCGGCTGAGTATTTTTCAGAGTATCTTTTTCTCTGCCTGGAACTACTCGCAAAACCGCCACCAAAAAATGAGTCAAAAATATCTGAAAGATCAAAATCGGCACTAAATCCGCCACCGCTACCAAATCGACCCTCAAGGCCTTCTTTGCCGTATCTATCGTAGATAGAGCGTTTTTGCTCGTCACTTAAAACTTGATAAGCTTCATTTATCTGTTTAAATTTTAGTTCAGCCTCTTTGTCGCCAGAATTTCTATCTGGGTGATATTTTAAAGCAAGTCTTCTAAAGGCTTTTTTGATCTCATCTCCGCTTGCATTTCTTGAAATTTCAAGGATTTCGTAATAGTCAAATTCCACATTTTCCCTTGTTAATTAAGCTTATTTTAAATATGGGATTTTACCCAAAAAAGTTTAAATTTAAAAAAGAATTTACATTTTTGCCGTATAATCTCTACTATTTTTAATAAAAAGGATAATTCATGGTTAATGTTTTAATGATAGAAGACGATCCAGAATTTGCACAAATTTTATCTGAATATCTTGATAGTTTTAATATAAAAGTTACGAATTTTGAGGACCCTTATTTAGGGCTTAGCGCTGGGATAAAAAACTATGATTTGCTAATACTTGATCTTACTTTGCCGGGTATTGATGGGCTTGAGGTTTGTAAAGAAATTCGCCAAAAATATGACATCCCTATCATCATAAGTTCAGCCAGAAGCGATATTAGCGACAAGGTTGTTGGGCTTCAGCTTGGTGCTGATGATTATTTGCCAAAACCATACGATCCAAAAGAGATGTATGCTCGTATCACAAGTCTTATAAGAAGATATAAAAAGACAAATGAAGTACAAGAAGAGGTCGTTGATAGCGCATTTAGGATCGATGATAAACGTCACGAAATTTACTTTAACAATGAGCCGTTGGCGCTTACTCCGGCTGAGTATGAAATTTTAACTTATCTCATTAAGCAACACAGCTTTTCGGTATCACGCGAACAGCTAGTTTATAACTGCAAAAGCCTAAAAGATAAAGATTCAAAGAGCTTAGATGTTATTATCGGACGCCTCAGATCAAAAATCGGTGATAGCTCAAAAGCCCCAAAACATATATTTTCAGTAAGAGGCATAGGATATAAGCTTATCGGATGAAATATTCCATAACTACGAAGATAACTATTATCTTTGCCATAGCTTTCTCGCTGATGTGCTTGCTCTTTGTAACTTTTGCAAACATTCAGCAAGAGAGCGCTTTAGAAAAACTAAAGGATAGACAAATAAGTGCGATGAACTACCTTGTCGCACTCTATGAACGCGGAAATCCCCCAAGAGATTTAGAGCATTATTTTAAAAATTTTTACTTAGAGTATGTTGGAAATAAGAATTTAGCCACTTCAATAGCTACAAACGGGACTGTTGTTTTTACGCAGCACACACCTCTTGGAGTGGTGCAATCGGTTAATTACAAAGGCGATTTGTATTTGCTTATTAAAAACCCGTCTTTTCAGCTGCTTCTTGAAAGTAATGATGCAAGACACGTAAATGATCCGCTTTGGGTCGCGTTCTTAATAGTTTCAGCCCTTCTCATCTCACTTTATGTTTCTGTTCTTAGAAGTCTTTCACCACTTAGAAGGCTTAGTAAGGACATTAGAAAATTTGCCAGTGGAAATATGGAAATGGCGATGACGGCTAGGCTAAATGAAAACGAGCAAGATGAGATCGGACAGGTTGCGGTTGAGTTTGATAATGCCGTTTGCAAGATCAGAGAGCTCATCCGCTCAAGGCAGCTATTTTTGCGTGCGATCATGCATGAGCTAAAGACTCCGATTGGCAAAGGTAGGATCGTCTCTGAAATGGTCGCAAATGAGACCCAAAAGATGAGGCTCATAAACGTTTTTGAGCGCCTTGAGATGCTAATAAATGAATTTAGCAAGGTCGAGCAGCTCCTTTCTAAAAGCTACGCACTAAACTATCAAGAGTGCCATTTCTCGCTCATTTTAGAGCAAGTGCAGGATATGCTCATGCTTGATAAATTTGAAGAGCGAGTGAGCTGCGATATCAAAGACGACGTGATATTGAGAGTGGATTTTCAGCTTTTTAGCTTAGCGATTAAAAATTTGATAGACAATGCCCTAAAATACGCAGAAGATAAAAAGGCTATTTTGATCTGCGATAGCGAATTTATAGCGGTTAAAAATTTAGGCAAAAAGCTAAATCATCCGATTGACTACTACAAACAAGCCTTTGTTAGAGGCGACAAGGTGAGTGCGGGAAGCGGTATGGGGCTTGGACTTTATATCATCGAACAAATTTGTCAGATGCAAAAATTTGAGCTAGTTTATGACTATGAAGACGGCTATCACGTCTTTAAAATTTTACTTAGATCAAAGGCGAAGCGAGCATGAAAAGAGGCTTAGAAAAATTTAACGAGCTAACTGAGTCTTTTGCAAAGCTCCCTGGTGTCGGTAAAAAATCAGCCGCAAGGTTTGCCTATTTTGTCTGCATGCAAGATAGCTTTGCAGGGCTAAGGCTCGCTCAAAATATCGAAGACGCGGTGAGGTTTATCAAACGTTGTGAGCGTTGTGGCGGGCTAAGCGAAAATGAAATTTGTGATATTTGTAGCGACGAGAACAGGGATAGCGAGGTCATCTTACTGGTTGAGAGCCCAAAAGATATTCTAGTTTTTGAGCAAAATGGCATTTATAATGGCCTTTACTTCGTGCTTGACGAGATTGACGAGGATGCCATAGAGAGGCTGCGAAGTGCGATCAAACAAAATGGCTCAAAAGAGGTCGTCTTTGCCTTTACGCCAGGGTTAAATTCTGACGCACTTATGCTTTACGTCGAGGATAAGCTAGGGATGAGTGAAATTTCATTTAGCAAGATCGCCCAGGGCGTGCCAACTGGTGTAAATTTAGAAAACGTCGACATGCTTTCACTTTTAAAAGCCTACGAAAGCCGTACAAAAGCCTAATTAAACTTTCTTTTAGTTATAATTTTGCCTAAATTTATAGAAATTTAGCCAAGGCTCAACCGCTGCTAAATTTAAAGGATATAGGTTGATTTTACTCATAGATAATTACGATAGTTTTGTTTTTAATGTCGAACAATATGTAAAAGAGCTTACAGATGAAGAGGTTAGATGCGTTAGAAATGATAAGATCACGCTTGATGAGATCAAAAAACTAAACCCAAGCAAGATCATTTTAAGCCCAGGGCCAAAACACCCAAAAGATAGCGGAGTTTGCTTAGAAATTCTAAAAGCCGACCTTGGCGTGCCGGTGCTTGGCATTTGCCTTGGACATCAAGCTATAGGGCTTAGTTTTGGCGCGAAGATAAAAAGGCTAGACGACCCGCTTCACGGCAAGACCTCGTTTATCGACGTGAAAAACAAAGAGCCACTCTTTGCAGGGCTGCCTGAGCGCTTTGAGGTTATGCGCTACCACTCGCTTTATGTCGATGAGCTCCCAGCTAGTTTAAGCGCTGATGCGGTGAGCGATGATGGCGTAGTTATGGCGCTTAGCGTAAAAGATAAGCCGATCTTTGGCATCCAGTTTCACCCAGAGAGCTACTTCACGCAATACGGCAAAAAGATAGTTGAAAATTTTGTAAATTACAAGGCAAAAGAAGAGGTAAAAGAGCCAAAAATTCGCTCATTCAAGCCATATCTTATCAAGCTTCAAGAGAGCATACCGCTTGATGATAGCGACTTTGAGCAAATTTGCGAGATAATAGCTAGCAAAGAGTACGAGATCGTGCAGCTTTCAGCCCTTTTGGTGCTTATTAGCGAAAAGAGCCTCTATCCAAAAAGCCTCGCTGCGCTTGCAAAAAATATCCTAAAATACTCGCAAACTTACCGCGACGATACGCCTATGATCGATCTTTGCGGCACTGGCGGCGATGGCTTTAAGACGATAAATATCTCAACTACAGTTGCATTTATCCTTGCAAGCCTTGGTATAAAGGTCGCAAAACACGGCAACAAGGCAGTTTCAAGCAAGTCGGGTAGCTCTGATGTGCTTGAAATTTTAGGTGTCAAAAGTGAAAAATCACTGGCAAAACAGCGTGAAAATTTAGCTAGTAAAAATTTAGCCTTTTTCCACGCGCCATTTTTCCATCCGCTAGTTGGTGAGGTGAGAGAGGTGCGCCAAAGACTTGGCATAAGGACCGTTTTTAACGTGCTTGGACCGCTTTTAAATCCAAATTTAAACCTTACAAATCAGCTAGTTGGCGTCTATCATAAGCCTGTCTTAAAACTCTACGCCCAGACACTTAAAATCCTTGGCAGAAAGCACGCCCTAGTCGTTCGCGGAGATGACGGACTAGACGAGATCACTCTTTGTAGCGAAACAAGTGTCGTCGAGCTAAAAAATGGCGAAATTTTTGAATACAGCATCACGCCAGAGCAGTTTGGCTTTAAAAGAGCGCTTCACAGCGATATCGAGGGCGGCACGCCTGAAGAAAACGCCAAAACATTGATCCGCACGCTAAAAGGCGAGGAGCAGGGGGCTAAATTTGACATCGTGGTCTTTAACGCGATGTTTGCACTCTACGCGGCTGATGGCGCAAAGAGCCCAGACGAGGCCAAAAAAATGGTGCTTGAGGCGATAAATTCTGGTAAGGCGTATAAATTTTATGAAGAGTTTATAAAGGCTGGGGCTAATGGCACTAGTTAAAATTTGTGGCATCAAAACGCTAGATGAGGCGAGTGCGGTTTGCGCTTTGGATGTTTATTTTATCGGGCTGATATTTGCTAAAAGTAAAAGAAAGGTTGAGCTAAATTTAGCTAGGCAGATAGCGAAATTTGCTCACAGTAAGGGCAAAAAAGTAGTTGGTGTTTTTGCTGAGCAAAGTGATTGCGAGATAATGGAAATTTGCCAGTTTGTTGGTCTTGACGTGGCTCAGGTGCATGGAGCGGTGAGTGAAAATTTATATGTAAATTTAAAAGATATGGGGCTTGAGATTTGGCAGGTTTTTAGCGTGAAAGATAGCTTGCCAGAGGTTGATTTTAAGCATTTTGACATGGCGCTTTTTGACTGCAAGGGCGAAAATGCTGGCGGAAACGGCACTAGCTTTGAGTGGGAAATTTTAAAAAAGGTTAAGTTTAAATTTGGCATGGCTGGAGGCATAGGCGAGCACAACATAAAAGAGGCACTGAAATTTAAGCCATATCTAGTCGATATCAACTCCAAAGTCGAGGATGAAAACGGCATAAAAGATGCGCAAAAGATAGAGAGAATTTTAAAGGTAGTAAAATTTAACAACACATTGGAGTGAATAATACAATGTTTAGTAATTTTTGTGGCATAAAAATTCATGGAAAGTGCTTTCAAAGTGAAGTAAAATTAAATTTTTTTGAGAAAGAGTACCATAGATTTTGTTTAATCTATGGCAAAAACGGAAGCGGTAAAAGCACTATTTCTCAAGCTTTTGATACCGTTAAACAAAACAATCAATTTCTTATTGTTAGTCAAATTATAGATAAAAGCGGCGTAGCAATAGATTTAATAAATGAAGATCAGAAAAAGAATATTTTTGTATTTAATGAAGAATATGTAAATAGTAAAGTTAAAATTAAAGATAATGGTTTGGACGCAATAGTTTTACTTGGAGACGCGGCAAATATAGATAAGAAGCTTAAAAAAGCAAAAAGGATTAGCAAAAAATTAGAAAGAAGACAAATTAAATATCAAGAAGAGTTCCAAAAATATAATGATAAACAAAATACAGATAATCCTGAAAAATATGAAAATGATATAGTAGTAAATTTAAAGAGTAACTTTGCCGAACGAGAGAAAAATATTCTAGGAAATACAAATAGAAATTTACAAAATAAAACAATAGAATTCGCAAAAAATATCATAGATCATTTTGAAACAGATGTAAGTATAGATAAGCTGAAAAATAACTTTGATGATAAATTCAAATCTTACGAAGATATCCGAAGCAATTTAAATTTTATAGAAGATATTAAACAGCTAAATTTTGAAGATATTAAACAGCTTTTATTATACCAACTAGAGCAAAAACAATTAACTCCAAAAGAAGAAGAAATAAAACAAGCCATAGCAGAAGCAGACCATGTAATAACTAAAAATATAATGGAAAGTGATAAAGATATTTGCCCATATTGCTTTCAAAAGCTAACAGACGAATATAAAAAAGAAATTTTATCAAGCTTAGAAACAATCTTTAATCCGAACATACGAAGCCATCAGAGAAATTTAGAAAATAAGAAGCAGGAAATTCAAAATTCACTAAATGGTTTAAAAAATTTGCAAGATATGGATAAACTAGATAAAGATTTATTTGATGCCATAAAAATACAAATTAATACTTGCCAAACTGAAGTCACTGAAAAACTAGACCAAAAAATACAAAATCCATTCATCGCCTTAAATTTAGATGTAAATTTTGATAACTTAGTTGATGGATTAAATCAAAATTTAGAGCAACTTGAGAAAAAAAGACAAACTTTTATGGTGCAAAAAGATAGAGCAAATGAGATAAAACAAGAGCTTGAAAAACTAAACAACCAAATAGCTTATTGCGAGATAAAAGATGATTTTAATCATTACGAAGAAAAGCTAAAAGCTAAGCAGGCTTTAGATAGTAACAGAGAGCATAATGATAAACGACTAGAGTGTATAACTAGTAAAATTTCAAAACTAAATGCTCAAAATAAGCAGATAAATATAGCTCAAGATAAGATTAATGAATATCTAAAATATATATTTTTTAAAGAAGGTAGGTTAGAGCTTTGTGAGCCGAATGATCAAAAACAATATATCTTAAAATCAAATGGCAATAGAGTAAAAGCTAAAGACATTTCGACTGGCGAGCGAAATGCCATTGCATTAAGCTATTTTTTTACCGAAATTTTCAAAGGCGAAAATAGTGAGGAATTTTATACAAAACCAAAATTTATAGTTATAGATGATCCGATTTCTAGCTTTGATTTTGAAAATAAAGTTGGGATAATGTCGTTTTTAAATTACCAAATTCATAAAATTATGACCGGTTGCAATAAAAGCAAGATGATAATTTTAACTCACGATTTGATGAGCGTGTTTGATATGCAAAAGATTATAAGCAATTTACCAAAAATAGAATTTTATAATGAACGAGAAAATAAAAATAAGAAAGATGTTATCTTTATACAAAAAGAGCTCAAAGACCAGCAACTTATTGATGATTTTGGTAAAAATTATTCAGAATATAAAACTCTTTTGAAAAAAATTTATGATTATGCAAATAACTCCATATCAGAAAGTGAAAATATTGGCAATAATATGAGAAAAGTACTAGAAGCCTTTGGCACATTTAATTATCAGTGCGGTATAGAAGATATCGTAAGAGACAAAACAATAGTAGCAAATCTAAGCCCAGAACAACAAACTTATTTTGAAAATTTAATGTATCGTTTGGTTTTGCACAGCGAAAGTCATGCAATGGATAAAACAAAAACTCTTGATTTTTTCTCGTGCATTAGCGAAAGTGAAAAACAAAATACTGCAAGAGACATCCTTTCTCTTCTATACTTGCTAAACAAGGTGCACCTGCAAAAGTATTTACAAAAAGAACAGGTAGAAAAAATAGAGCAGTGGGTTAGAAATTGTAGGATATCAAACAACAGAATAAATTAAAAGTAAAGGATAAAAATGAATAGTAAGGCATATTTTGGAAAATTTGGCGGGCAGTTTGTGCCTGAGACGGTGATGTTTGCCCTTGATGAGCTAGAAAACGCCTATGTTAGCATCGCAAAGACAAAAGAGTTTAAAGACGAGCTTGATGATCTGCTTAAAAACTACGTTGGTAGGCCTAGTCCGCTCTTTTTTGCAAAGCGCCTAAGCGAGCACTATGGACATGAAATTTACCTAAAAAGAGAGGATCTAAACCACACTGGCGCGCACAAGATAAATAATGCCCTAGCTCAAGCGCTGCTTGCTAAAAAAATGGGTAAAAAGAAAATTTTAGCTGAGACTGGAGCTGGCCAGCACGGCGTGGCAACAGCGACTGCAGCGGCACTTTTGGGCTTGGAGTGTGACGTATATATGGGCGCTACGGACGTGGCTAGACAGCAGCTAAATGCCTTTCGTATGCAGCTTCTTGGCGCAAAGGTGGTGAGCGTAGAAGATGGCTTAAAAACGCTAAAAGAGGCGACTACAGCAGCCATACAAGCGTGGGTAAATGAGATAGAGAGTGCATTTTACGTCATTGGCTCAGCCGTTGGTCCGCACCCATATCCAAAGATCGTGCGTGACTTCCAAAGCATCATCGGCACAGAGGCCAAAGCTCAGCTTGCAGACTACGGCAAAAAGGCTGACTACGTCATCGCCTGCGTCGGTGGCGGTAGTAATGCTATTGGTATTTTTAGTGCGTTTTTAGATGATAAGAGCGTAAATTTAGTAGGTATAGAAGCTGGCGGACTTGGTATAGAGACGCCTTGTCACGCAGCTACGCTTAGCAAAGGTAAAACTGGCATCATCCACGGCATGAAAACGACGGTCTTGCAAGATGAGTACGGCATGATCTCGCCAGTTCACAGCATCTCAGCAGGCCTAGACTACCCAGGCATAGGCCCAGAGCACGCTCACCTAAACGACATCAAAAGGGTAAAATACGAAGCCGTAACTGACGATGAGTGTATAAATGCTTTGTATTTTCTAAGCAAGATGGAAGGCATCATCCCAGCCATCGAGAGCGCGCATGCACTGGCATATCTAGAAAAGCTTTGCCCAAAACTAGATAAAAAAAGCGTCATAGTCGTAAATGTCTCAGGCAGGGGCGATAAGGACATAAACACAGTTATCGGCTACGAAAAAGGAAAAATTTATGGATAAGATAAAAAGTGCATTTAACGGCAAAAAGGCAAACATCGGCTACATCGTGGCTGGATATCCAAGCTTAGAAAAAACGAAGGAATTTTTAGAAAATTTAGATGAGAGCACGCTAGATCTAGTTGAGATCGGCATCCCTTACTCTGACCCGCTGGCTGATGGTAAACTCATAGCGCAAGCTAGCTTTGAGACGGTGCAAAATGGCGTAAATACAGACGTTGTCTTTGATATGCTTGAGAGTTGCAAGGCAAAAGTGACAAAGCCACTTGTTTTTCTAGTTTATTACAACATTATCTTTGCTTACGGCGTTGATAAATTTCTAAAAAGATCAGTTGAAGCAGGTGTGAGCGGCTTTATCGTGCCGGATCTGCCTTGCGAGGAGTGCGAGGAATTTGCTCTAAAATGTAAGGAGCTAAAATTAAGCCTGATACCACTTATCAGTGTTACATCTGGTGGTAGGGCGGATGGAATTTTAAAATTTGGCTCAGGATTTATCTACGCTCTTGGCGCAATCGGCGTTAGTGGTTCAAAAAGGGCTGATGAAGATAGGATAAAAAATTTAGTTCTAGAGCTTAAGAAAAAGAGCGATCTGCCAGTGGCTGTGGGCTTTGGTATCAAAAACAAAGATGATGTTAATGAAGTAAAAAAATATGCTGATGGAGCGATAATAGGTACGCAAATAGTTAAGCTTTGTGCCGATTTTAGCGGTGAAAAGCTGGTAAAAGAGATAGATAAACTCTTTTAAAATGCTTAATAAATTTATAGCTAATTTAGTAAAGCCAAAGTATAATTGAAAATGCATTTCAAGTCTTAAGGAAGAGATATGAGAAAAGTTATAGATGAAGCTACAAGCTATCTTTGCAAGGATACTTTAGGGCTAGATTTAGAGTTTGGCAAGAGTCTAGGCAAAGGATTTTACGGAGCTAGCATACCAGTCTATAAGGGCAAAAGCGAGTATCATTTTTACCTATTTTTTAAAAAAGATACTTTGAAAATTTTCATGAATGCCTTTTTTGGTCACGAAGATGTTGATGGTGGCGATCTGGACGATCTTTGTAAAGAGATAGCAAATCAGATCATTGGCAAAGCTAAAAATTTGCTAAACGAAAAAGAGCCAAATGCTTATAAGCTTGGAACGCCTGAATTTTTAGGTGAAGTTGAAAATTTTGGCATAAAGCTAAAAGAAAAATTTATATATAAAATAAAAAATAGAACATTTCAAATAGGCTATGACATACAATGAACGACGAGAGTGCGATAGAGACGCTAGAGCAGCTAGGGCTTTTTAAGAGCTATGATGAGCTTATGGATATAAGCGTTGATTTTATAGCTGAGCTAGGAACTACCACGGTTAGTATAAATGAGCTTTTGAAATTTGAAGCTGGTTCGGTCATAGACCTTGAAAAGCCAGCTGGTGAGAGTGTGGAGCTATATATAAATAATAGAATTTTTGGAAAAGGCGAAGTAATGGTTTATGAGAAAAATTTAGCCATCAGGATAAATGAAATTTTGGATTCAAAGTCAGTTATTCAGTACTTCAAAAAAGAACTTTTATGAAATTTATACTATTTTTCTTACTTTTTGCAACTCAAATTTTAGCTTCAAACCTATTAACTTATAATATCTATGAACGTGCTGATAGGGTTGATATTATGCTTAGCTTTGATGCACCTTATGAAGGAAATATCTTTCAAAAGCGCGAAAAAGACACAACGTCTTTGATATTAAATTCTCTAAATTACGATCAAAGTGCTAGCAAAGATATAAACTCAAAGATTATTCAAGAGCTTGAGATAGAGCCAAAGCAAAACTCTTTAGTTTTAAATTTGCGCTCAAATGATGCTATTATCGTAAATGCATCAAAGACGACTGATAGTTTTGGGCTCCGCATTCGTGTAACTCTAAAAAATGCAAAACCTCAAATACAAAATATGCCTCAAGCTAGTGCAAAAATAGAGACTCCTAACACACCAAAGATAGATGAAGAGCCTATGCTGAATATAGACTCAAGGTATTTTATAGTCTTAAGTGTGCTTATTGCGCTTCTTGTATTTTTATATGTATTTAAAAGATATATTACTTCAAAGAGTGGCGACTTTAGTGGATTTAAAACACCTAGAAATCAGTCTCAAAATGATACAAAATCAATGAACTGGCTACTTAAAAATCAAAATAGTAACGTCAATATAATATATGAAAAGTATCTTGATCGCACGAATCAACTAATGCTATTAAGCTATGAAAATAGGCGTTATTTGGTGATAGTTGGTAGCTCAAATGTAATGCTTGATAGCTTTGGTGAAGACAAGATACAAAATGAGCAAGATTTTGCTATATTTTTTGAAGAAAACAAGAAAAAACTAAGCTCATTTTTAGAAGAACGAAAAAATAGTTTAAGTAACTATAAAGATAAAATGAGCGGAGAATTTTAGAAGTTTTAGCCAAAATTCTCATCCAATTTAAATTTTATGCGTTAAAGCTAGTTTCAAAATTTATACAAACGAAATAGCAAAAATTTCAGGCTTTGTGATCTTTTTTATCTCTTCTTTTGCCATAGCAAATTCTTTTGCACCTTCTATTTTTAGCGTATGCCCACTAAATTCGAAGTTTAATTTTAGCCTTTCACAGGTTAGATCAAGTGCCTTTGCTAGTGAGAGTATAAAACTTAGCCATCTTATACACTCGGCTTTTGGAAGTAAATTTTTATATCGCTCAAATTCATAGATATTTTTCTTTCCGTTTGTGCCAATTACTACTGCAATCAATGCTTTTTGTTCATGCGAAAAGCCATAATTTAAGGCATTTAAGACTATATAGGCTGAGTTTTTATGATCGCCATAAAAGCCAATCTCTTGACCGACATTGTGAAGTTTTGTAGCAACTAAAAGCACTTCAAGATAGTTATCGCTTAGACCGTGAAGCTTTTTTAATACCATAAATATATCTTTTGCATATCTTGTGACTGATTTATTGCATGATAATATAAAACGATCTTGCAAACTTTTGATGCTTGGATTAAAATTTTGCGGAAATTTAAGGCTAGGGCGTAAAAAATCTTTTAAGAATACTCCCTCTCTTACACCAACCCCGCTTGTTATAATATTTTTGGCATTTAGAGCTTTGGCGAGGGCTAAAAAGATATGTGCACCCTCTCTAATGGTGTCGTATCTATCTTTTTTTATAGGAAATTTATTTAGCTCAAGTACGCTAACATTTGCGATGTTCTCGATATAGGCTTGTTCGTCGCTAAGCTTGTAGCAAAAGCCGTGCAGTGAAGAGAGCGGATATAAATTTTTGCTCATTATGGCAGATGATATCGCTCTAAGAGAGCCTCCAATAGCGATTATATTTTGGCATTTAAATCGCTCATCTATCTGTTTTGTAACTTGTTCTAGAAATTTTGGCAATTTATTTAAGTTTTTTTTATCAAAAAAAAGCTCTTTTAACCTAACCGTACCAATATCAAGCGAGAGCGTATCTATTATTTTGCCTTTGCTTATTCTAGCAAGCTCAGTTGATCCGCCACCGATATCGATAGTGACGCATTCATCGATATTATGGAGTAAATTTTTGGCTGCGATAGCACCAAAAGTAGCCTCTTCTTTGCCGTCTATGACTTTTAAATTTATACCAAGTTTTTTTCTTAAAATAGAGATCAGAACATTTGCGTTTGGAGCGTCCCTAAGCGCTGAAGTACCAACACATAAGACTTTATTGCATTTGTAGCTTTTTATGATATTTGAAAATTCGCTAAAAGCCTTTAGCGCTTTTTCCATTGAGCTTTCGGATATTTCATTGTTTGAGCCATATCCGCCTTCGCCTAGACGCACTTTTGTTTTATATTCAGCTAGTATAAAAAACGCTAAGCGTGACGTTCTCTCAAATATCGCCATTCGCATAGAATTTGAGCCAAGATCTATTACTGCGGTTCTCTTTGCCATTTTTATCCTTTTATATTTAAAACTAGGCTTGCGACTGCACCGCTTCTATCGTTTCTATTTTTAATATCTACTTCGCCACCAAGAGCCTGCGCTGCACCTTTAGCTAGAAACAACCCAAGCCCAGCACCACCTTTGTCGCCGTATCTTTTAAATGGAGCAAATAAATCTTTACTCTCATCTATGCCTATTCCTTCATCTATTACTTCGACGATAAATTTATTTTTTATGAGCTTAGAGCTAATCGTAATAGTGCTATTTTTTGGTGAAAATTTAATGGCATTTTGAACAAAATTTTGCACAATGTGGGTTAGTAAGCTAGTTTGTATTTTTAGATTTAAAATTTCTGGTTTTAGGTCTAGTTTTATATTTTTTTCATCATTTTTTGCAAGTATCTCATAGTTTTTAGCAAGTTTTTTTAAAAATCCTATGACATCGGTATTTACTGGCTCTTCAAACTGGGCTCCCTCTTGGCGGCCGATCTCAAGCACAGAACTTATCATCGCGTTCATGCCGTTTATAGCTTCATTATTTGATTTTAGAGCCTCGATATATTTTTCACTCTCGCGTGGCTTTAAAAGTGTAACTTCATTTTTTGTCTTCATTACGGCAAGGGGCGTTTTTAGCTCATGTGCCACGCCTACAAAAAGTTCTTTTTGGTATAAGACAAATGTTTGGATGCGAGAGATTAGTCTATTTATGCTCTGCCCAAGTGGTAAAAACTCATCTGGTAGACTTTTTATATCGATCTCATGAAGAAATTTTTCGTCTAAATTTGTAAGTTTGTGACTCAAAATTTTTATAGGTATTAAAAGCATTCTTGATAAAAATAGTGCATAAAAAAGCACCAAAAGTATCGCTGACACATTTACGATTATAATATCTATAAAAATTTCTTCTACTATATGAGCTTGAAGAGTAGTATCTTTTTCTAGGCTTAAATAACTGCTTTCATCAAGTTTTGTTATTAAAATAGTTTTACTTTGATCCTTTGATTTTTGCGTTACGATATATGTTTCTTTATCTTTCGGCTCGTCTGTTTTTATCGTTGCTAGAGTTTTATTTGGATTTTCTATCGTAAATGTTTTTAAATTTAAAGGATTGAAATTCTGAGGATTTTTTTTATAAGCTTCTGCTTGATAGTTTAGCTCATTAACTACACTTTGAAAAACGGTAACCCTTATATAGTGATAAAGCATTACCGAAATAACTACAATTAGCATCATAGCACCAGATGCTAATTGTAGTATAAATCTATTCCTTAGGCTTTTTTTGGAAAACAAAATCTATATCCGCGTCTTCTAACAGTTTCAATTGTTGAAATATTTAGTGGTTTATCCATTTTTTGGCGGATTTGGTTGATAGCGACTTCAATGACGTTTGGAGTTACAAGCTCTGGCTCTTCCCAGATAGCATCAAGCAGTTGCTCTTTAGATACGATCTGATCTGAGTGTCTTGCAAGATGAGTTAGGACTTCAAAAGGTTTGCCCTTAAGCTCAATATCACGACCCAAATATGTGATTTTCTCCTCATCTGGATTGATGATGAGCTCATCGATTTTTATAATATTTGTGCCGCCAAAGCGTAGTCTTGCTTCAAGTCTAGCTACCAAGATGTCAAAATCAAATGGCTTTTTGATATAGTCATCAGCACCAGCTCTAAGTGCTTTTATTTCGCTTTCTTTGTCATCTTTTGCAGAAAGAACTACAACTGAAGTGCGTGGAGATTTATGTTTGATGATGTTTATAAGATCTATGCCATCGCCATCTTGGAGCATCCAATCAGTCAAAACTAGATCGTAATTTCTGATGCCTATATAGTACTCAGCATCTTTAAAATTTTCAGAGCTATCAGTTTGATAGCCAAACTCTTGCAAGCCCTCAGCAATCGTCTTATTTAGCGTCACTTCATCTTCAACTATTAAAATACGCATTTTGCTTCCTTAAACTAAAATTTATGGGCGATTGTATCATAAATTAAGCAATATTTCAAGATAGTTTAATAAATTTTTAAAAAATAGTGTTTATTTTTGCTCCAACAACTGCATTTGGCAAAATTTCTGTTTTTAAAATTTCCATTTTAAGGCTAGTTAGTGAGCTAAATTTCTCTTTTAATGCTTTGCTGGTTTCTTCAAGAGACTCTTCAACGCTTTGAAACTGTCTTTCATTATAAAAATTTTTAACAAAGTCAATAATTAAAATATAATCAATAAAACTAGTTGAGCAAATTTCTAGATTCATTTGCACCTCTTGCTTAGTGACTCGCTCAAAATCAAGCATTCCGATGATCGTTTCAAATTTATAATCTTTAATGATCGTCGTCATCTCGCTTTTCATACGACTTTTTTCTCCTTACCGGATATTAAACGAACGATATTTGGTATGTGTTTATAAACCACCAAAAATGCGATGATTAGTATCGGAGCATGTGTATAAATTTCATCTAGCTCTGGGTGGATTATAAAGCTTGATGCAATCAGAGCTATCAACGCACAAAGTGAGGCTAGAGAGCTTATCTTTAAAAATTTACCGACCAAAAACCAAACGACAAGAGCGATAATGATCTCAACTGGTAAGAAAAATGCGACAACTCCAGCTCCAGTTGCGACTCCTTTACCACCCTGAAATCCTAAGAATATCGAAAAGCAATGTCCAGCTACGCTTAAAACCGCCATCGTCCAAAGCACACTTTGACTAGCTCCCAGATGTGAAGCGACAACAAGTGGCAAAACGCCTTTTAAAACATCACAAACTATCGTTAAAATGGCTAGTTTTTTGGCTAATTTTGGATCTTTTTGTTTTAAAACTCTTAAAACATTTGTCGCACCGATGCTCTTGCTACCTTCGTTTTTTATATCAACATGCCCAAAAATTTTTGCAAGAATGAGGCCAGACGGAATACTTCCAAGTAAATAACTAATGGCATAAAGTATTAAATTTTGCATATTTTACCTTTTAAATTTAAAAGAAATGATAGTAAAAAAATACTAATTATTTTATAAATCATTTCCACAAAAGTACGACTTTCTCGTCATAGATATCGCTTTTCTTTGGTGAAATTTGCGTTTCGTTTATCGTGATGTTTTTAACATCATTTGCTTCTTTTAACGCATCGCACTCTTGTGCAAATTTCTCTTCAAGCTCGCTTATGGCTAAATTTATATCATTTACACTTTGCTCACTAAGCTTTACATCACTTCGCTCTTTTAAAACTCTATTTGCACTTCTTGCGCTTGATGCGATTTTACCCGCATTTTGACGAGATAAAAGCTTGCTACCAAATATCGCTCCAAGTATGCTAGCGCCTATATTTATGGCAGCATCAAGCCCACTTGTGGTCATCTCTTTTTGCTCTTTATCAAGCTTTGCTAGAGCCTTGTTTAGCTTGTCTTGTAAGCTTTTTCGCTCTTTTTCAAATTTAGCTGTGAGTTTTGCGGTTTGTTCTTCTGAAATTTCATTGCACTTATCTTGAAGCCTGATATAAAACTGCTCCTTTGCTTCATTGTTTTTTGAATAAATTCCCAATGCTTCAAAGATGTTAAATTTGAAATTTCTATACAGATACTCTTTAAAATCTTTTTGGATATTGTCAAAATTTTTAGCTTTTAAGATGAAATTTGGCACAGCTGCAAAGCTTGCGTCACTTGGTTTATCCAAGCTTGCATCGATGTGCATGCCTTCGCTAGCCTCATCCCAGTTTGGCTCATTGTCATTTTCGTTTAGTTCATAAAGATAGCTTACTTCATAAACGCTATCGATACCTTTTTTGGTGTCATAAATTCTTATCTTTGCGCTTGCTAGTAGGTTTGGTGTAAGGGTTTTTGAATTAGTATAAAGTTGCGTGATTTCATTTGAGATTATGGGCTTTATGCTAAATTTTATCTCGCTTTTATCGATTCTTGTATCAGATAAATTTTCTTTTTGCTTTTTCATCAAATTTGAAATTTGTTCGCGGCTTAGTGGCCCTTTTAGATAGCTAAGCGCCCACCGTGTCGAAATAACGCTTAGTCCGTTTTCGTTTATATTTTTAACTAAAAAATTTCTCTTTGCCAAATTTGATATGAGATTTTCAAGCGAGGCTTTATCTAGGTTTGAGCCAGAGATGCCGCTTAGCCCATCTATAACGCGAGCTTTATCCTGCGCTGTTTGGAGGCGGCCGATAAACCAAGTGCCGATGTTGCTAAGGCCTTTATAGTCAAGATCGACTGGGTTTTGCGTGCTTAAAACACAGCCTAAACCAAATGCACGGGCCTGCTTTAAAAGTGTGAGCATAGGCGTTTTTGATGGTGGGTTTGCGTTTGGTGGGAAAAATCCAAAAATTTCATCCATATAAAGGATCGCTCTAAGTGAGCTTGTGCCCTCAGTACCGCGCATCCACGCGATGATCTCGTTTAGTAAAAGGGTGACAAAAAACATCCTCTCAGCGTCATTTAGGTGCGAGATCGTAAAAATATTACACTTTGCTTTGCCGTTTTCGTCAAATAGCATCTTTGAAATTTCTAGTTTAACGCCTTGAGTCCAGCCTTTAAAGCTTGGGCTTGCGATGAGAGCGTTTATCTTCATGGCAAGCTTTAGGCGCTCACTGCTTGGATAGAAGGTATCGACATCAAAAACGCCTATCTTTTTAAAAGGCGGATTTGCGATGAAATTTATAAGCTCTTCGATGCTGACATCTTTTTGCTCTTTAAATTTAGTATCAAATATGGTTGAGATGAGAAGCTGTTCTTTTGAATTCATGTCCTCGGAATTTATACCTACAAGAGATAATACCGAGGCTGCAAGCGAATTTATATAGTTGCTAAAAATTTCTTCATCAGTGATATTTGGGCAGGCAAAGTCGCTAAGTAGCGCCACGCCTATGCCAGCTGAACTTTTTGGTGTGTAGATGTTAAAGCTAGCGCTCTCTTTTAAAATTTTTACGCGCTCAAGATCTTGAAAGCTAGACTCTATGCCGTTTTTCCAAAGCTCGGCCTGAGCAGCGGCAAATTCCTCTACGCTTTGACATTTGTTGGCCGCTTCTGCTTCATCGACGTATGGTAAAAAATCCTCCGCTCTCATCTGCGGAAAGGTGAGGACTAAATTTGTGATATCGCCCTTTGGATCGATGATGATAGAAGGGATATTATCTATGCAGGCCTCTTCTAAAAGTGTGATGCCAAGGCCTGTTTTACCGCTACCTGTCATACCTATGATGGCTGCGTGGGTGGTTAGATCCTTATTTTTATAAAAAAATGGCTCTTTGTCTTTTAATCCGATATAAAAAAGTTTTAAATTTTCTTGTATTGTTTTCACTAGCTGCCTTATTCGTATAAATTTATACGTGAGCGAAGCTCATCAAGTGTCTCTTTTATGCGCTTTTGCGTAAAATCTTTTATCGTTTCATCATCATCGATAAGCTTCATGCAGTATCTAATGTAGCCTTTATATGCCAGTTCTGTAACAAGTCTTAGCTTTAAAGTCACGTTTTTTACTTTATCTGGTGCGATTAAGATTTCAAAGGTCGCTTCTAGTTCTTCTCCATCCTGAAAATTTGTAGTTTGCGGGCTTAATACGCTTATGCCGCCTTCAGAAACATCATAAAGGCTACCTTCGATCTTGTCTTGTTTGCCTTTGATAATAGTTTTAGTAAAACGATTTGGTAAAATACGTTGGAATTTTCTTTTGTACGCATACATTGTTGTATTTAGCGAGAAATTTGAAAAAGTAACACTTTTATCTGTTATATTATAATTTATGATATCTGCACACAAAGGCTTTGAGAAAAAGCTATTTGGCAAAATAAAACCTTTGCCGTCTTGCTTCATAGCTAAAATTTGCATCATATCCACGCGAAAAACGACACTATCTTCTTTAATTTCTAAAATTTCAGCCTCATATTTTATATTTAGTCCATCATATAAATTTAAAAGCTCTGGCCTTACCTTGGCTTTTTTCATGCGAGTGAATGTATTGATCGGATCTTCATAAAAAAATGTTCCGGTTTCAATCATGTCTTTTACATTTGTTTCTTGCTGGTCTTTGGCACCACATAAAATTTCTTTGATTCTTGAAACGGCATTTACGAAATAACCTACGAAGGTGCTATTGTCGCAAGAGTGACTAAAATTTAAAGTCAAATTTAAAAGTAGGAAATTTATTAATTCGTCTCTTGCGTTTGATTTTGGTATTAGAATATTTAAATCATCTTGTAGCTGCGTAGCATTTGGCTTTTGAATAAGCAGTGTATCAAAGATGTTTTTAAGACAAATTTTTACCTGATCGTGCGGTACGATAAATGTTAGCTGTCTACAAAATTTGATACCATCGTCGATAAATTTATCTCTTAATTTAAGTATGCTATCTTCGCAATTTATTACAAGCTCTTGCCTGCCTTTAAAATCCATGTAGTCTCCGGAATGTTGTTGATTAAAGCCAAGGCTATGATATAAAAAGTTATATTAAAAAAGTATTTAAATTTATTTGGAGGAGAAATTTCTAGGTAAAGATACCTAGAAATTTCTATTGATTATAGTTTGCTTTCGTTGTGTGAAAGGTAGTCGGCAACACCTTCAGTGCTTGGTTTCATGCCAGCATCACCTTTATTCCAGCCAGCTGGGCAAACTTCACCATGCTCATTTGTAAATAGCATAGTATCGACCATTCTTATCATCTCATCGATATTTCTGCCAAGTGGAAGATCATTGATAACTGCATGGCGAACAGTGCCATCTTTGTCTAGTAAGAATGAGCCACGAAGTGCCACACCAGCATCTTCTAGAAGTACGTCAAATCCGCGAGCGATTGATTTTGTCATATCAGCTACGATAGGGAAGCGAACTTTACCAATACCGCCTTTGTTTACTGGAGTCTCTTTCCATGCGAAGTGAGAGAATTGGTTGTCGCATGAAACTGCGATAACTTCGATACCACGTGACTTGAACTCGTCATATCTTTTATCAAATGCGATGATTTCGCTTGGGCAAACAAAAGTAAAATCCATTGGATAGAAAAATACGACCGCGCCTTTCTCGCCAATATTTTTATAAAGATTAAAATCATTTACAATTTGATTGTTTCCTAAAACCGCTGCAGCTGTAAAATCAGGTGCTTTTTTTGTTACTAACATTTGTTCTCCTTAATAATAAATTTTATTGATTGCGA
>NZ_CABPUR010000002.1:219486-257730 GCF_902460665.1 Campylobacter concisus
TTCAAAATTAAATTTAGTTTAAACATATTTTAAAAATTTTTGTTTAGTAAATTTAGTGTTATTAGTAAAAACAAAAAATGGATTTTTGTTAAAAGTGTTAAAAATTTGAATTTTTAAAGATTTATTGATGAGTATTTGAAAAAATTAGTAAAAGTGTTACTAAAAATTTAGAAGATTACTTTCTGAAATTATTATAAATCGCTAAAATTTTTTCCGCCAAATTTTAGTATCGCTGATCCCCATGTAAAGCCGCCACCAAATGCGTCAAGAAGCAAAACTGAACCATTTTTGATACGACCGTCTTCATAGGCATCATTTATAGCCATCGGAATTGAAGCAGAGCTTGTATTACCATATTTAGCAACAGTCAAGACACATTGCTCATCTTTAAAATTTAATCTATTTTTTACTGCATCTATTATTCTTATATTCGCTTGATGAGGTATGAAAAAATCAATATCTTCGCTTTGCATTTTATTTGCATGCAGAATTTCTATTACGCTTTTGCTAAGTGTTTGAACTGCTATTTTAAAAACTTCATTTCCACTCATATGGATGAAATTTAGTCTATTTTTTAGTGTTTCCTCACTGGCTGGAAATACACTCCCACATCCTGGAGTTATTAAAAGTTCAGCTTGCTTACCGTCACTTGCTGTATGGATATCAATGATCTCATTTTCATTGCCACTACTAATTACAGCCGCACCTGCCCCATCACCAAATAGTATACAAGTGCCTCTATCTGTATAGTCAACAATAGAGCTTAATTTTTCGGCTCCAATAATTAATACGTTTTTTTTGGCACCGCTAACAATGAGAGAATTTGCAAGCTCTAAAAGATAAATAAAACCTGTACAAGCCGCACTTATATCAAATGCTGTAACTCCATAGTTTAAACCCAAATTTGCAGCTATTTTGCAAGCAGTAGATGGCATACAAAGATGATCTGGAGATATCGTAGCACAGATGATTGCATCGATTTGAGATTTATCAAGTCCTGAGCGTTTTATGGCTAATTCACCAGCTTTTGTACCAAGGTCACTTGTTGTTTCGTTAGTTGCAATATGCCTTTGTTCGATACCTGTTCGCTTTACTATCCATTCGTCACTTGTTTCAACCATCTTCTCAAAGTCAAAATTTGTTAGAATTTTTTCTGGAATGTAAGAAGCGATAGAAATCAGTGAAGCTTTTGGCATATTTTACCTTGCAAAGTGCGAAAGTTCTTCTTCGATAACTTTATTTATATTTGAATTAGCAAATTTTATTGCTTGAAAAATTGCATTCTTTATAGCTTTTGAATTACTTTTGCCGTGACTTATGATAACGCAACCATTTACACCAAGAAGTGGTGCACCACCATATTCGTCATAGCTAACCTGTTTTTTGAGCGTTTTAAAAACTTTTCTCATGAGTACAGAGCCAGCTATAGCAAGAGGTGATTTTTTAATTTGTTTTTTGATAATTTTACCTATAGCATCTGCAACGCCTTCGCTAGTTTTTAAAAGAATATTTCCCATAAAGCCATCACAAACCATTACATCGATACTACCATCAAAAATTTGATTGCCTTCTGCATTACCAACAAAGCTATCAAGCCTAGAAACTAATTTAAATGCTTCTTTGCTAACTTCATTGCCTTTGCTCTCTTCTTCGCCATTTGACAAGAGACCAACTTTTGGCTCTTTTCTACCTAAAATTTCTTTTGCATAGGCTTCACCCATTATGGCAAATTGAAACAAATGCTCGCTTCTACAATCAACATTTGCACCAACATCTAAAACCAAAGTCGCAGATTCTTTTGAATTTGGCATAAGTGTTGCAATTGCTGGGCGAGAAATATTTTTTAGTCTACCAATTCTTAGGGTAGCTAAACTCATAGTTGCACCACTATGACCGGCAGAAACTACGGCATCAACTTCCTTGTTTTTTAAGAGTTCAATTGCTTTGTAGATCGTACTATCTTTTCTTTTAAGCGCATCAGTTGCGCCATCTGCCATTGAGATAACTTCGCTAGCTTCTAAAAATTCGATATTTTTTAAATAAGACTGTGGAATGAGTGGTTTGATGACATTGCTATCGCCAACTAATACAGCTTTAAATTCTGTCTCTTTTAGTGCTTCAATAACACCAGATATTATAGGATCTGCACCAAAATCACCACCCATAGCATCGATAGCAATGCGAATCATATTTTAATATTCACCTGTAGTTTTGTTTATACGGTGAGGCATTTTCCAAGAACCATCTTTGTCTTTTACAGGTACTGGAAGTGTAACTTTATAATGTGTTCTGCGTTTTGCTGCACGAGAATGACTCACTCTTCGCTTTGGTACTGCCATTTTTACTCTCCTTTATAAATTTTTACATTTTTCACAATAGAAATAATCGCTTTTAAAAGCTTCTAACTCACTCTCAAAGACTTCTTTTAAATCAATATTGCCATCAAAAAATTCCATCGTATCGCTAAGCTCATTTTCGCTATCTTTATAAATACCGTCACTTAAATTTAGCTCTACATCTTGATCGATAGGCAACATAAATGCTTCACCACATCGATCGCAAACATAATTTATATTCCCTTTTATTTTGCCTTGGCATTTTACCAAAAAAGGGTCTTTCCTTTTTAAAATTCCAATAAAAACTAAATTATCATTTCCTACTAGTTCAAAGCTTATATCTTTGTTTGCTATTTTAGAAAAAGATATAATCAATTTTCTTGACCTAAAGTTAGCAAATTTCTCTTGAAGCAAAGAAGAAATTTATCTCATTCACAGCATTTTCTAGGCTGTCACTTCCGTGAACTGCATTTGCATCAATACTATCGGCAAAATCAGCTCTTATCGTACCAGGAGTTGCTTCTTTTGGGTTAGTTGCACCCATTAGCTCGCGGTTTTTAGCAACTGCATTTTCGCCCTCTAAAACCATAACCACAACTGGCCCGCTTATCATAAATTCGACTAGATCGTTGAAGAAAGGTCTATCTTTATGAACTGCATAAAATGCTTTTGCATCGCATTTGCTAAGTTGAATTTTCTTTGTAGCTGCGATCCTTAGGCCGTTACTTTCAAATCTATCTATAATTTTTCCAACAACATTTTTCTTAACAGCATCAGGCTTAATAATAGAAAGTGTTCTTTGCATAAATTTTTCCTTAAATCTAGGTTATTTAAATTGAAGTTGGCAATTATATCAAATAAAGCTTAAAAATAAAATAGGCTCAAATTGAGCCTAAAATTTATAAATATAAATTTATTGAATAACTGGAATAGAGCCATTGCGTGCATCAGCACCGATCTGATCGCGCGAAGGTTGTCCTGCTACAACAGCGTCCCATACGATACAACCGTCAGTTGGACAGGCAGATGCACAGGCTGGCTCATCGTTGTAGCCTACGCACTCAACGCATTTGTTTGAATAAACATAGTATGTATCTGCTCCAGTTGGGTTGTCGCTATCATCAACGATAGCTGAAACTGGGCATTCATCAATGCATGAACCACAGCTTATGCATATATCAGTTATTTTTACAGACATTTTTTCTCCTTAGATTAAAATTTGGCGTAGAATATCAAAAAAAGCTGAAAATGATATAAATAAGCCCTTAAATTTAACTACGATCTTAAATTTTAGAAAAACTACTTTATAAATCTTTTATCACTTTTAGACTAAATTTACAGATTAAAATTTTAAAAAGGTTGTATAAATTTAATGAACGATATTATTGAAATAACTGGTGCAAGAGAACATAACTTAAAAAATATAAATCTTAAAATTCCTAAAAATAAATTAGTAGTTTTTACTGGTCTTAGCGGAAGCGGCAAGAGCACGCTAGCCTTTGATACGCTCTATGCTGAGGGGCAAAGAAGATACATGGAGAGCCTTAGTAGTTACGCTAGGCAGTTTCTAGATCGCGTTGGCAAGCCTGATGTTGATAAGATCGAGGGTTTAACGCCTGCTATCGCGATCGATCAAAAGACGACTTCAAAAAACCCTCGCTCAACGGTTGGCACGATCACTGAAATTTATGACTATCTAAGGCTTTTATACGCAAGAGTGGGCGTGCAGCACTGCCATAAATGTGGCAAACCTATCTCAAAGATGAGTGCAAGCGATATCATAAATGAAATTTCAAAGCTCCCGCTTGGTTCAAAGGTGATCATTTATGCGCCGCTAGTGCGTGAGAAAAAGGGCACATGGGCGGATTTGATCGAAAATTTACGTCAAAAAGGCTTTGTGAGAGCGCAGATAGATGGCGTGGTAGTGAGGCTTGATGAGGAGATCGAGCTTGCAAAAACGAAAAAACACACGATCAAGGTCATCGTTGATAGGATCGCTATCGATGAGCAAAATCACGAACGCCTTGCAAGTGACGTAGAAAAGGCGCTAAATGAGAGTTTTGGCGAGGTCGAGATAGAGATCGCAAACGCTGATGAGCTGGGCTTAAAAGAGAGCTTTATACATTACAGCGAGCACATGGCTTGTTTTGATTGTAAAATTTCATTTACGCCGCTTGAGCCACTAAGCTTTAGCTTTAACTCGCCAAAGGGCGCTTGCGAGCACTGCGACGGACTTGGTATAAGATATAGCCTAGATATGAGCAAGATCATTGACGAAGAAAAGTCGATAGAAAATGGAGCGATCAAGCTACTTTACGGCTACAACATGAGCTATTACTATAAATTTTTACTTGCTTTTTGTGAGCAAAATGGCATCGATACTAAAAAGCCTTATTATGAGCTTAGCGAAGATGAAAAAAGACTCGTTTTATACGGCAACGTCAAGGATGTTGAGTTCTTTTGGAAGCGAAATAAACTGCTTAGAAAATTTGATGGAGTGGTTAAAATTTCACATGGGCTTTTGAAGGATTACAAAGACTTTGACGAATACATGAGTGAGAAAATTTGTGATGCTTGTAATGGTCACAGGCTAAAGCCTCAAAGTCTAGCGGTCAAGGTCGCTGGCCTTGGACTTGGTGAAATTTTAGATATGAGTATAGAAAACTGCACCGCTTTTTTCTCGAACGAGAAAAATTTTGCCTATCTTAGCGACTATGATAAGGCGATCGCAAAGCCTATCTTAAAAGAGATTAATGAGAGGCTTTTCTTTTTGTACGACGTGGGACTTGGCTACTTGTCGCTTGGGCGTGATGCTAGGACGATCAGCGGCGGCGAGGCACAGCGCATCAGGATCGCAAGCCAGATAGGAAGTGGGCTAAGTGGCGTCATGTACGTGCTTGATGAGCCAAGTATTGGCCTACACGAGCGAGATACACTAAAACTCATAAAGACGCTTAGAAATTTACAAGCCAAAGGCAACTCCGTGATCGTCGTTGAGCATGATAAAAAGACGATAGAGGAGGCTGACTATATCGTAGATATCGGCCCTGGAGCTGGTAAATTTGGCGGTAGCGTGGTCTTTGCAGGCACGGCAAAAGAGCTTTTAAGCTCAGACACTCAGACTGCACAATACATAAATGGCAAAAAAAAGATCGACTATCAAAAAAATAGAAAAGCTGAGAAGTGGCTTGAAATTTCAAATGTAAATATCAACAATATCTCAAATTTAACCGCTAAATTTCCGCTTAGAAACCTTGTTGGCATCACTGGTGTCTCAGGATCTGGCAAGAGCTCGCTAGTGCTTCAGACCTTGCTTCCAGAGGCGCAGGAGCAGCTAAATAGAGCTAAAAAAGTGAAAAAAATAGCTGGGGTAAATTTAAGCGGACTTGAGAATTTAGACAAGGTCATATACCTCGATCAAAGCCCGATAGGCCGCACTCCACGCTCAAATCCAGCGACATACACTGGTGTGATGGATGAGATAAGAAATTTATTTGCGCAGACTAAAGAGGCCAAGCTTAGAGGCTATAAAATAGGGCGCTTTAGCTTCAATGTCAAAGGTGGGCGCTGCGAGAAGTGCCAAGGCGAGGGTGAGATCACGATAGAGATGCACTTTTTGCCTGATATCAACGTGGTTTGTGACGTTTGTAATGGCGCTAGATATAACGCTCAGACCTTGGAAATTTTATACAAAGGCAAAAATATCGCCGAAGTGCTAAATATGAGCATAGATGAGGCGGTTGAGTTTTTCAAAGCTGTGCCAAAGATCGCTTCAAAGCTCACCACGCTGCAAGACGTGGGGCTTGGCTACATAACGCTTGGACAAAATGCAGTCACACTTAGTGGCGGCGAGGCGCAGCGCGTGAAGCTAGCAAAAGAGCTTAGTAGAAGTGATACCGGAAATACGCTTTATATCCTTGATGAGCCAACGACTGGACTTCATTTTGCCGATGTCGATAGGCTTGTAAAGGTGCTAAATCACTTAGTTGATCTTGGAAATTCAGTTTTTGTGATCGAGCATAATATGGATGTCATCAAAAACTGCGACTACATCGTTGATATGGGGCCAGAAGGCGGCGCAAAGGGCGGTAAAGTGATAGCGTGCGGCAGTGTAAAAGAAGTAGCTAAAAATTATAAAAAAACTGGTAGCTACACTGGAGAATTTCTAGCACAAGAGCTTGAGGAAATGAAGAAAAAGTAAAAATTTGGCTCAACCATTTCTTTATAAAATTTGAAACGGTTGATATACAGTGTGGTATTAACTAATTTTTGATGTTGCTTTCTTATCTATGGTGCTTAAAGCCAGAGCCCAAAATAGTAGCATTAAAAGGGCATTTTCATGGTGAAATGTTGTATTTGCAAGTGAAATTATATTATTAGCCATAAGCATTAAAAGTGCAAGAAAAACTATGCTATTTTGTCTAAAATTTTTAATGAATTTTATAAAGAGTGATAGTTGAAACACCAAATATGAAAGCAAGGCAACGATGCCCTTTTCTGTTAAAAATGTTAAAAAGGTATTGTGTGCGTGACCAACATGAACTTCAACATTGCCTGGAAAATATTTTGTTATATCAATAATCCTAAATTCACCAGAACCTATCCCAAATAAAGGACATTCTAACCATGTATAAAATGCGCTAGCAAAGATTGGATATCTAGTCTCTGATCCAGTGACCCCCTTTGTTAGTTGACTATAGAATCTTTGATCTTGAGTAATATTCGTTGATATATATATATAAGAAATAGCTATTATGCTAAACAAAATTATCAAGCCTAATAAAAATTTTATTTTTATCTGTTTATTTAAAATTTCAAAAAGCAAGTAAGTAAAAATAATGATTGGTAAAAGATACATTGTAGCTCTAGAGCCAGCTATCATTATTCCAAGGACGCAAATTCCGGCAACACTTATGCCTATATACTTTTCAAAAATTTCTTTGCTATTTATCGAAACTAATGCTACACAAAAAACTAGCAGCATAAAAATAGCGCTATGATTTACGTGTCCTATTGATTTAAGCTCAAAAAGTGCTAAAGGATCATTTGAAGTGAATTTTTCTACACAAGCAGGGATAAATGCAGCAATCAAACCAGCAAATAAGGCAAAAAATAAAATTTTAAAATTTATTTTTTCTATGCCAACACTTCTGGCTACAAAGAAAAATAGCATACACCTTAGCGGATCAAGCGCTCTTGATGCAGAAACTCCATTTATCAAGCAGCTTATAAAAGTAGCCAAAACAAAGATAAAAAGCGAGATATTTATGAGATCAAATTTAAATTGCTTTTTTTCTTTGACGCAAATATAAATTCCAACCAAGACAAAAAGTGTAAGTGAAATTTGTTTTAAACCCTCAGTTACTGGCAGTGTAAATAAGACAATAACTAAAAAGAGATTGTAGAGCTTAGAGGCAATGTCGTTTTTCATGCAGATCCTTTAAATTTTAAGTGGACATTTTATCATTGCTAAACTAAAAATAATATACAATTAAACAAAAATTAAAAGGAAGTATCGTGCCTGATGTGAAAATAAGCTTTGTAGTGCCTGTTTTTAACAAAAAAGAGCACATTAGGGATTGTTTAAATTCGCTTATATCTCAAGACATGGATGATATTGAGATTATAGTTATTAATGATGGAAGTACTGATAATACGCTAGAAATATTAGAAGAATATAAAGATAAAATAATATTAAAAACAAAGAGCAATGCTGGTGTTAGTGCTGCCAGAAATGACGGTATATTGCTAGCTAGTGGCAAATATACTATCTGCGTAGATGCTGATGACTATGTGGAAAAAGATTATGCTTCATGCGTTTATGATATCGCAGAAAAATTTGATGCCGACATAGTGATAACAGATATGTGTAAAGTTTATGGTCATAAAAAGCTCCCTCTGAAGGATTTTGAGACAAAAGAGGATGGCGTAATCGATAAAAACGAGTATCTAAAAAGGCTTTTGGCCTCAAGGCACAACAAAGTCTTGCATAATGCGGCAAACAAGGCGATTAGGACTAAAATTTTAAAAGAAAATTTATTTCCAGTTGGGATCACGCAAGCTGAAGATTTTCATACTGTAGTGAGAAATGTTATCGCTTCAAAAACTCTTGTAAAGCTAAATAAGGCTTTTTATTGCTATAAGATAGGAGATAACAACACTGCTGGCTTTGAAAAATTAAAAGCTGTGATGGATCATAAATTTGTTTATGATGACATAATCTCAATTTTAAAAAACAAAAATTTAGCTCTTGAAATGGTGCCAGATCTAGAGCTTAGAAAGATAAAAAGCGTCTATATGCCAGCTATTTTGGCAAGACCAAATCTAAAAAATAGTAGCTATGTAAAGGCACTTGATCTTTTTTATGCAGATATTGATAGCATCATAAGCTCAGCTGGTTTTTCAAAGCTTAGATTAAAACAAAGAATTTTGCTTAAAGTGCTAAAAAATATAAAATCGTACGAAAATGTATCAAAAATTTTAAAAATCTTTAATACAATAAATGGCTTTTTGTCAAATAAAAAAATGAAAGAATTTAAAGAGTAGAAAATGATAAATATACTTGAGCTTGAAAGCTCTCTTGGATTTGGCGGACAGGAACACCGCACTCAGCGTGTAATAAATGGACTAGATAAGAGCAAATTTAAAGTTTTTTATGGGCTAAATCCTGGCTCAAAAAGCTTTGAGAAACAGATCGAGTGCGAATTCGTTGAGTTTAATCTCAAAAAGTCTTTTAATATCTTTGAAATTTTAAAAATTTGCAAATTTGTAAAGCAAAATAATATAAAAATCATCTCAACTCACTCAGGTAAAGATGGCACCATTGGAGCGATTGTTGGCAAAATTTGTGGCGTTAGCGTGGTTCGTACTAGGCATTTACAGCTGCCTATAACATCGTCCTTACCTTACAACCTAAGCACAAAAGTGGTCGGCGTTTGTGACTCAGTTTGCGCTGATCTTATCAAAAGAGGCGTCAAAAAAGAGAAGGTGTTAAAAATCTACACTGGCATCGATACGCAAAAATATACGCCAGAATTTAAGATAAATATGAAAAAAGAATTTGGCTTAAATGACGACGTAGTTGGAATTTGCATCGTTGCAGTGTTAAGAGCTGCTAAAAATCATAAGCTATTAATCGATGCATTTAGCGAGTTAAATTTAGAAAAGTCAGCCCTTTTTATTGTAGGTGATGGCCCGCAAAATAAAAATTTACACGAATATATAAAAGATAAAAAAAATATCTTTATGCTTGGCAGCAGAACCGATGTGAGCGATTTTTTGGGCTCTCTTGATATCTGTGTGTTACCTTCAGAGATGGAGGCTATCGGTGGAGCGTTGCTTGAAGCATCTTCGTGCAAGCTAGCTACCATCGGAAGCGATGTAGGCGGTCTTGGCGAAGCAGTAAGCGACGGAAAGAGTGGATTTTTATTTCAAAATGGCGATAAAGAGGGGCTAAAAAAAGTACTTGAAAGGCTCATTTTGGATGAAAATTTAAGAAAGCAGATGGGTGAGTTTGGCAGAGAGTACGTAAAAGAGGTTTTTAGTATCGAAAAAATGATAGAAAACACGCAAAATTTATATATGGAACTTGTAAAATGAGCGTAACAGTTTTAATGTATCATCATGTGCTTAAAAAAAGTGGGTTTATTGCAAGTAGTGTAGATGAGTTTAGAGATCAGATGAAATTTTTGGCTCAAAATGGCTACAAATCGCTAAGTTCGGCCGAGTTTGTGGCATATAAAAAAGGTGAGCTTAGTGTGCCTAAAAAGAGTGTCTTTATCACATTTGATGATGGCTGGAAGGATAATTTTGTTTACGCATATCCTATTATCAAGGAATTTAATCTTAAAGCGACTATTTTTTTAGTTGCTGGCTGGATAGAGCAGGCGAGTAGAAAAAGTGGCGAGTTTATAGAGCTAGATCATAACGAATACAAAAATGCTGCACCAACTAGACCTGAAGATGTATTTTTAAACTACGAGGAAATAGCAAAGATGAAAGAGTGCTTTGACTTTCACTCGCATACTTATACGCATTTTGATGATTATTTTGGTATTTGTGAAATGAAAGAAAATTTTACAAAGTGCAAAGAATTTATGTATAAAAATTTTGGCTTTGATGACAAGCTTCTTTGCTGGCCAAGAGGTAAATTTAATGATGAGCTAAAAAATGTGGCAAAAAGCGTTGGCTATGAGGTATTTTTCACAACAAAGCGTGGGATAAATAAACCCGATGGTGTGCTTGATGATATAAGGCGAATAGCGGTAAAAAAAGATGCAAGTTGGCTAAAAAAGACACTATTTATCTATCAAAATGACTTTTTAGGCTCACTATATTCAACACTAAAATCTTAGGAGAAATTTTTACTTTGTAAAAATTCTCTCATTTTTAGCAATATGTTTTTCGTAAAATCTTGAAATTTTGTATGAGAAATTTTTATTAGATTTTTTAAAAAGAGAATTTATCTTCTCTTTTTGCTTTCTTTGGATTTCCAAGCTAGAGCTATTTAGCTCCTCTGGATGAGAAAAGATGTTGCTAAAGTACATTTTTATATCAGTGTTTTTTAAGATTGCCTCCCATTTATCGGCTCCGTAAAGGCCATTTTTGTAAAAATCAAGCAGAGCTTTTGCACTCTTTCTTGTTAGAATGTAGGCAGCCGTTCTATATATACTAGCGTATGAGTATGGTGAGATAAGATATAAATTTTCTTTTATTTTTTTGCCAAAAGCACGAAATCTACTATTTAATCCATCTTGCACACCGCATATCAAAATGCTATCACTACTTATATCTTTGCATAGCAAAAAGGCTTCATTTATTAGTTCGTCATTTCCAATAACATCATCCTCTAATATTAAAGTAAATTCCGCATCGCCTTGTAAAAAATCCTCATAAGCTTTTATATGTGACATTGTACATGCTAGCTCACCTGGTGTCGCAATTAATGGCGGTATTTTAAATTTATAATCTTCATCACAAGATTTTAATAAGCAATCTATCATGGCACTGTAATACTCATTGACACTAAAATTTTTAGCATCAACCGCATCTATTATTTTAAATTCATCATATCTTTTAAATTGTCTTTGTAAATTTTGCCTTCGCTCTTCATCTCTTTTTAATGATATTACATAGACGGGATTATTCATTTTTTGCTCCAACTTTTAAGTCAAATTCTAACTTGACTTTATATGCAAGGCCTGCTAGATCAAGCTCTTTTTTGTTTATATGCTTTTGGGTGTTGATTAAATCGTCACTAGAATTTCTTTTATAAATTCCAGCGATTCGAGCTTTTTCATCAGTATTTAAAATACAAAGAATGTCGCATTTACTTATACGTAAAAGTGGATTTGCGCTTACGTATATTACGACTTTTACAAACGGCATAATAAATTTAAAAAATGGCTTTAACTCATCTTGATGATCGCTTTTGATTTTTATCTTTGGACGAGCTATAAATAAATTTAGGCTCATTACATCATCATCGATTACAGCGATTTGATAAGGTTTAAAGTTTTTAAATCCATTTTTTCTAATTTGCTTTGCAAATGTGCTTTTACCACTGCCGTGAAGCCCAGTGAGAGCGATTAAGGCTTGTTTTTTATCTTTTAAAATTTCTTTACAAGCCTCATTTAATGCTTCAAGCATTATTTATAGCCTCTATTTCTAAAATTTGAATATAAATTTCCTAGCACCGGCGTAGAATAGATAAAAAGTTTCTTTTTAACCCTAAAAATGTAGTCACTCTCGCTCTTTGCATTGTTTGAGATATCAATACGTCTTATCTTAAATTTATCATCTCCTACGCAAAATCCGCCATCTATCACACTAAAAGCAAAGTCATAATACTCTCTTACAACTTTTAGTGAAAGCTCGTTAAAGTGCCCTTTTGGAAAGCAAAAGCCAAATTCTTGTTTTTCAGGAAATAGCTCTTTTATCTTAGCCAGCGAGCTAGAAAATTCCTCTCTTAATTTTTCTTCATCATTGCTTTTACAAGAAAAGTGGCTCGCTGTATGGCTATCAAACTCAAAAAGCCCGCTCTCTTGCATCTCTTTAATTTCGTCTAAATTTAAAAAATACTCACCATCTTTTTCGTAGTCTATTTCTTTATGTTTTTTAAATGCAAAGTCGTAGTCTTGCCTTTTAAAATCTTTGATCTTATCTGTTATCAAAAAGCAAACAGCTGGAATTTTTAGCTCTTTTAGGATAGGAAATGCAAATTTATAGTTATCAAAATACCCATCATCAAAAGTTAGTAAAATACTCTTTTTAGAGACTTTTACTCGGCTACTAGTAATATCTTTAAACTGGCTGTAGTTTATAAATTTATAGCCCTCATCGAGTGCCATAAGAAGTGCTTTTCTAAATAGCTCTGGCTTAATGGCAAAGTCATTTTCATTGTTATTACAGTGGTGCATCGTTAGCACGCAAACTGGGTAGTTCATTTTTGCTCCAGTAAATTTTTAATAGCCTCTTTTAGCGCCTTGTGGCTAAAGTTTTCATCCACAAATTTAAAGGCGTTTTGCGAGTAAATTTTGGCTTTTTCAGGCTCATTTATCAGCTCCAAAATGCACTCTTTTAGCGAAATTTCATCTAAATTTTTAGCACAAAGTCCACGCTCTTTATCTTTAACTAGCACGTTCATCGGCGCGTTATCATAGACTACAACTGGCACTTTTGAGCTCATTGCTTCAAGTAGGACTGTACCAAGCCCCTCAGAGTGCGATGCAAAGACGTAGATATCAAAGCCTTTTATGATATTTGCCGCGTCATTTCTAAAGCCAGTGAAGATGATCCTGTCTTTTTCGTCAAACATAGAGGCGATCTGCTCTTTTGTGCTGTCGCTAATGTTGCCAGAAAATACAATAGTCGCATCCTTTGACTTTAAAATTTCTTTTGCGGCACTTGCAAAGTCAAAGACGCCTTTTTTGCGGTAAAGAGAGGTGAAAGTACCGATGACTAGCTCATCTTTTGCGACATGAAACTCATCTCTAAAAGTGCTTTTTGTGCTATCAATCTTTTCAACATCAACCGTGCTTGGCATAAAAACTAGCCTATCTTCGCTAACGCCGATGCTTAACAAGTACTCTTTGACGCTATCTGAGATGTATAAAATTTTATCAAATAGTCTTTTGTGCATTAGTTTTGAAACAAAGCCTTTTATAGGAAAAAGATTATGCCTTTCCTTATAAAATTTAACGCCTTTGCATCGGTAGAATAGTCCAGCAACGGCGCCGACCCAGCTATCAGTCGAGCCATGTGTGATTACGATATCTATCTTGTTTGAGCTTATCGCTTCGCAAAGTACTGGTACACTTTTATGAAAATTTTTCTTATTCATCTCTTGTGCTATAACACTAAAGTCTTCTTCTTTTGCAATGCTTTCTATCTGAGAATTTGGGTTGCAAAAAAGTATGACATTATGACCCATCTCGCGCATAAAACGCATCTCGTTTAGCGTCTTATTTTGCTCGCCACCCCAGTTAAAAAGTGTCTGCGTGTGAAGAATGTTCATCTACCTATCCTAAAATTTCTTTTATTTTGGCTTTTATTTTTGGCATTTCGTCGCTAAAATCCATCAATGTCTTTTCTATGCCATGCTTTGCTATACCTTCTTTGTCGCAAGGCACAAAGTCCCAGTTTTTTTGATAGACGATGTGTTTGCCCATACTTTGGATGCCATTTTGCGCTGTGTAGCCATTTTCCATGAGTGAGTTATCCCAAGGCCCCCACTCAAAAGCATTGCTTGGACCAAAAAAAGCGATCACTGGCACGTCATTTGCTGCAGCAATGTGCATGATGGCGGTATCAACACCGATAAAAAGGCTTGAACGCTTTGATAGGGCGATCGTTTGTTTGAGGCTTAGCTTGCCACCTAAATTTATAGGCTCGCTTTTGCAAATGTTTAGCACGCTTGCAAGCTTATTTAGCTCATTTTCTTTGTTGTCGCTTGTTAGCACGACCTTTACATTTAGCTCATTTTCGCAGTAGTCGATGAGCTCTGCCATACTCTCGTCGTTTGCGCATTTAAACATCCAGCGGCTTGTTAGATGCACATGCACAAAGCGTTTTGGTAAATTTAGATGCTCCACACTCTCGTCCGAAAATACACTCACCTTTTTGCTAACCGGTTCAAATCCCAAAGCCCTTAAAGCGTTTAGATTATGATCGATCGTATGTGAAAAATTTTCATAGTATTTCGCTTTGACGTTTAGAAGTTTATTTATTGATTGATTTTTGCCAAGAAAGCCTACTATTTTTTTGATCTTTGCATATTTTGAGATGATGATGCCGCGGTCTCCCGTGGTTGTTTGTACGGCCATATCGTATTTTTCTTTTTTGATGGCTTTTATAAATTTTATTTCAGTAATTAGCTTTTTAAAAAAGCCAGAATTTGCACTTTGTCTATCGTAAATGTGGATTTTGTTTATGTAAGGATTTCCCTCGATCATCGCTTCTGTGCCTTTGTTTAAGGCAAAGTCGATGGTTGCGTCTGGGTAGTAGTGGTGCAAATTTTCAATGAGCGGCGTGGTTAAAAGTACGTCGCCGATATTTCTAAATTTAATTACAAGTATTTTCATTTTATATATTTCCAAAATGTGTACTGAGCGTAAAGTCTAGCGATAACATAGCCCGCAAAGCCCTCTTTAAAGCCGCCTTTTAGCACATAAAGCTTAAAAAATGTCCATGCTGGGCTTGTTAGAGCTTTAAATAAATTCCTTTTTGCCCCCATGCTTGAGTAGCGATTTTGTTTAGCTATAAACTGCTCGATACTCTCATATGCATAGTGCAAGAAGTGATTTTTAAGCACTCCAAGCTTTTGCGAGCCGTCATTTAAAATGACCTTTTCATGCACAGCTCTGCCATCAAATTTGGCAAAATTTTTGTTAAAAAGCCTCACTGTGTAGTCTGGATAGAGCCCCATATTTTTGATCGCTTTGCCAAAGAAAAAATTTAGCCTAGCTACGTTGTAGGCCATAAATTTTGGCTCTTTTAGCGTATCTATGATCTCGTTTTTAAGTTCATCCGTGATCACCTCATCACTATCAAGCACAAAGATCCACTCATTTTTGGCTAGATCCACGCCCTTTTGCTTTTGCGCGCCAAATCCCAGCCAAGCTTGCTCGTGAAATCTCACGTTGCTAAAGCCATCACAAATTTGCATTGTGCTATCTTTTGAGCCGCTATCAACCACAATGACCTCATCAGCAAATTTAGCGCTCTCTAGCACCTCTTTTAGGTATTTTTCGCTGTTACAAGTCAAAATGACAACGCTTAGCATTTATACTCATTTTCGTAAAATCTCTTAAACCTTTGGTGAAACCAAAAGTACTCCTCAGGCCTTGCTCTAACCATCTCTTCGCACGCGCTGCACTGTATTTGCGTTACTTTTTGCACTGCCTCTTCTTTGTCAAATTTATTTATATCAATGGCTGGCGAAAAGCAAATTTCACTTATATTTTCATCTTTTTGATAGATAAATGCATTAATTATTAGTGCGTTTGTTTTTTGAGCTAGCACGCTCGCAGCTGGCGTGTGAAGCACATCTTTGTCAAAAAATTTCACCTTTATGCCATCTTTTGGAGCGGTATTTTGATCGACTAAAATTCCCACTATTCGCCTAGCTTTTAGCGCTTTTAAAATATCTTTTGCGCCGCCATCTTTGTCTATCAGCTCCACGTTAAACTGTGATCTGTTGGCTCTTAAAATTTTATCCATGACGCTACTATCAAGCCTTCTGCCAAGCACTGAGACTGCACCAAAACGAGCAGCCATTGCTAAGCTAAAAAGCTCCCACTGCCCAAAATGCGCGGTCGTCACGATAATCGGACGATCAAGCTTAAGCGCTTCAAGCAGATTATGCTCATTTTTAAAACTAACTTTTTCAAGCACTTTTTGCTTTGTCGTGTTTTGATTGAGGATAAAATTTATACCAAGATATTTTGCAAAGTTGTAGTAACATTTTTTAGTGATCTCTAGCTTCTCTTCCTTGGTTTTTGACTCACCAAATGCAAGATTTAAATTTGTCATAACGACGTGAAATCGCTTTTTATTAAGCTTCATATACGAAAAAGCTAAAAATTTAGCGAGCAAATCTCTAAGTGAGCTAGGCAGTAAAAATATAAAAAATTTTAAAGTATAAAAGCCAGCCAGATAGAACCTATCCATTTAGCAGCCTTTTTGCAAAATTTGCAATCGTTTCTGGAAAAATCTCTCTTATGCAAAAGTCGTTTTTGTCGATACCTCTCGCGTCTATTTGCTTGCCCATATCTATAACTAAATTTTTATCCGTGATGTAAGCATTTCTGTGGCTTGGACGGTTACCAAAAAGTGTGATAGAAGGCCTATTCATCGCCCAAGCAAGGTGTGTTAGGCCACTATCGTTGCCAATTACTAAGTCACAGCTTACAATGAAGCTTATCATCTCTTTTATGCTAAGTTTTTCAAGTAGCTTTGCTGAGGTGCCTGAGATGATCGCCTTAGCCCTTACTTTTTCGCTCTCACTTCCGTAGCAAAGGTAAATTTCGCATCCATCAAGTAGCCTGATCACATCTTTAAATTTGTTATAAATTTTGCTCTCTTCGCTTGCAAAGGCAGCGATCAAAACGCGTTTTTTGCCACTTTCATTTTTATAAATTTCACTTGCTTCAAAGCAAGGCGCTTTTTCTAAAATTTCACTTGCTTCAAAGCTGAAATTTAGAGCAAAAGCCACAAGTGCCAAATTTCTAATGATTATATTTTCGTTGTAATCAATTTTAAATTTATGTCTATAAAGCCTAGCTGCGATCTTTTCTTTGACACTTTCTCTGCTAAAGCCATAAGTTTGCTTGCCTATTATTTTTGCAACGACGGCCGATTTAAAAAGTCCTTGCAGATCGATCACTTTGTCAAATTTACCAAGGGTTTTTAGTATCTTGTAGCTTTGTTTAAAGCTTTGTTTAAGCGGTAAAACGACTAGCTCGTCGATAAGCGGATGATCTTTTAAAAGACTTGCGAAACGAGCATCAACCAGCCACGTGATATGGACATTTGGATAGTGCTTTTTGATAAACTGAAGCACTATCGCCGCATGGACAATGTCACCAAGTGCTGATAGCTTTACAATGGCTATTTTTAGTTGATTTTTGTTTTGCATTGATCACTTTAGATATAAATTTTTGGTATGATTTTAAAAAAAAATGCTTAAAAAAGGGCTAAAATGGCGAAAAGTTACATCTGTGTCTTTGACTGCGAAACGATACCTGATGCAAATTTGATAAGAAAAATTTATGGCATTGATGGGAGCGATGAAGATGTGAGCGTGCAAGCGATGGCGCTGCAAAAAGAGGCCAGTGGGAGTGGGTTTTTGCCTGTGATGTTTCATAGAGTAGTCGCAATCTCTGCTGTTATGGCTGATGAGTACGGCAAATTTTTAAAAGTTAGCACGATGGAGGGCAAGGATGAGCGCGAGATCATCGCTAAATTTTTAAAATTTATAAATGACTATAACCCAAGGCTAGTTAGCTTTAACGGCCGTGGCTTTGACCTGCCGATGCTAATGGTGCGTGCGATGCGCTACAATCTAAATGCAGCGGCGTATTACGAGAGCGAAAACAAAGAGCTAAATAAAAATAAATGGGAAAACTATAGAGCCAGATATTCGCCTAAATTTCACCTTGATCTGCTTGATTTTATAAGCGATTTTGGAAGCGTAAGAGGGCTAAAGCTTGATACGCTTTGCGCTAGCTTAAATTTACCTGGCAAGTACGACGTGCACGGCGATCAGGTGCTTGAGCTTTACTACGCAGGCGAGCTTGATAAGATCAACGAATACTGCGAAAGTGACGTACTAAACACCTACTGGCTCTTTTTAAAATTTGAGCTTTTACAGGCAAATATCTTGCAAGATGACTATATAAATCACCTAAACGTGATGAGTGAATTTATAGCCAAAAACTGCGCTCACAGAGGATACACTGAGGTCTTTTGTTCCGCGATAAGCGATGAGCTAGCTAGACTTAATGGCAAGCTTGATTACGAGATAAAGATCCAAAAAGAAGACGATGAAGAATTTGATGATTTTAGCGATCTTGATGGTGTGAAAGATACGCCAGAGCAGTTAAATGAGCGTTTGGCAAGACAAGGGCTTGATGGGCTTTTAAAAAAAGCTAGTGAGGTTGCGTCAGCTGCCAAAAAAGACAAGAGTTTTTCTGAAGAGAAACTACCTGAAATAAATTTGGAGGAAGAATAGAAATTCTATGCTTTTAGGCCGTAAAATATCTTTTGCTACTCTATGGAATTAATATCCTGATCCGCGGAATATCACGGGTACTCAAATCCAAATTCATACTCTTTTAAAACTCCATTAGAAAAGATGAATTTCTCGTAATAAAGTGGCATGTCAAATTCTTGCAAGAGGTTGCTCTCGTTTTGCTCAGTGATGTAGGTGACGATAGAGGTGGCATTTTCTTCTTTTAGATCGTTTGGCTTGCCTAGCTTCTTTAAAATTTGGTCTTGTTTGTCGCCAAGTTTGATGCCAGAATTTGTAGTGAAATCTTTTATTTTGCTGGAATTTATATAATCTTTAGTCAAATTTTTATCAAAAAATTTAACATTTATCCTTTGGACCTCACCGCTACTACCACAACAAAAATCGAGCGTCATTATCTGTGTTCTTGATAAATTTATGAAGCTTGCCTTTTCTCCATCTAAGAAATATTTGATTTTTTTAGATGATAAATTACTTGTAGGTAAAATTTTACCTACTTTGATTTTGTCTATACTTGTTGTATGTGGCAAATTTTCACTGGCTGTTAAATTTAGAAAACCTAAAATTAGAGATAGTATTAAAAAATGTCGTATCATATTATTCCTTTACTGTAATTTTTTTTGGAGGCTTAGAGTTATTTGGATTATTTTTTATGTTAATAGTAGCATGAATACTCTTTTTGTGTTTTAATAAATTTTTCATAATTTCTTCAAACTCCAAAAGCTCTTTTTGGGTGCCAGTAACTCCAATACAACCAAGTGTTCCTTTGTTGTTGCCATCGGGATGAATTCTTAGAAGTGATCTTTCAGTTTTAAATTGTGGATTTAGGTTAAAACTAAAACCTATTCCATGAATATTCATACCAGGATTATAATCTTTGTCTTTTCTTCTGTTTCTATATGTATCAACTGTATATTCTCCATTTTGTGGAGCACCGCTTCCAAATCCACCAGCTACCATTGTAATGGACAGTATAATGTCATCATTTTCTTTTAAATATAAAAGTCCATTTCCCATTTTACTATTTTCCATTGTTCCTTCGATTAATATGTTGTATATCTTATTATTGACATCAACCCCAACCCCCTCATCCCCATCTTCCCACATACCACTATCTACTCTAGTTAAACTCTTTGATTCATTAAAAGAGTTAATAAATTTATCCATATTCTCTTTATTTAATAAATTTATACCAAGCTTATCATATTTATCTGCATTAGACTGATTATTACTAGAGCTCTCTTCTTTTGCATAAATTTGATAGCTCTTATTTGTCTTTTCATCACTTTTTAACTTTTTGCTTAGTTTGTCGTCTTCATATATATTTATCTCATTTGATGAGATATCTTTGCTTATATATAAGTAATTACCATTTTTTATTAAAGCATCGTCTTTATTATCACTAAGATTTAATTTAGCATCAAATGCCTTCTCTTTTATAGTATGCTCAAACTCATATATGATGAGCTTATCATCTTTAAATTTAATATATAAAGGTATCTTTATATCTATTCTTATATGATTTTTGCCATATCTTGTATAAAACTTAAATTTATCCTTATCGCCTTCAAGATATGCAAAAAATACTATAGTATGACCACCTTGTTTTAGCTTATCTAGATTATCTTTTTGTATAACATCTGAAATTTTAAATGTTATCTCTTTACCTTTTTGATCTTTTAAGACTATTACATCTTTTGGATTTGATTTGGATAGCTCATCATACTCTTTACTTTTTATGACCTTATATCCCCAAAGTATCTCTTTATATCTCTTACTACCTTTTTCTTGTTTATATATAGCTTTTAAGCATATTGGCTCATTTGTCTTAAATGGATACTCACTATCAGAGATTACATTTGTTATATGATCTGTTATATCTCTTAACGAGACCTTATTGCTATAGCAAAAGTTAGAGCTACTCTTATCTTGATATCCTAAAGATATTACAGCTGTATCAGAGTGAGCATGAATATCTTTAGTGCTATAAACTTTACTTAGATCACTTGAATAAAGTATAAATTTAGTATCTCCTTTATTCTCTTTGTCTATTGGGATATTAAATGTAGCTGTATATGAGTTTTTGATATCTGAGTCTTCATTTTTTACTAAAGATATACTCTCATATATACTTTTATCAAAGCAGTGATGAAGATATATCTTATCTATATCTTCGCTTGCCTTACCATCTTCGTTTTCAATGATGAGATTGTTTATTGTAAGAGTAAGACCTGAACTTGATGCTGATGTAGGTACTATATTATTGCCATGAGCTAGACGAAGCTTTATATCAAACATAGCCGAGTCTTTATCATCTCTTAGGGTAAAGTTATTTTCTTTAGCAAAATTTAATAAAGAGAAATTTAGGTGTTTGTTGTTAGATGTTTGGTCTTCAAAGTACTTCATACTTATAACGCCATCTTCTAGTTTATACTCTATATCATCGCTATTTTGCTTTATGCTAGTAAAGGTAGCACCATTTATCTTGTCTTCTTCATTTTTGTTTTCTTGATAGAGTATTACCGTATCTTTGCTCTTTGCATTTTTAAATTTTATCTCTTCATTTTTACTATCTTCGTAAGAGTCAAATTTAAAGTCAGTAAGTATTAGCTCACATAAATTTACCTTGCCATAGTTTGGCCTACTAGAATTTAGCTCTTTTGGGTTTAGCTCACTGCAATCAAATGGAGTCTGACTAGCTAGCACGACGGTAAATTCGCTCTTTTTAGGTTGAAAGACTCTAATAGGAGTTGTCATCTTTCTTGGGCATAGCAAGAGTATATTTTCTTGTTTATAAAATTCCTCCTCTCTTTGCCTTAAGAGCTTATTTATTCTTGAAGTATTTGAAGCATTTGAGCTGATTAAATTTACGCAGTATATATTTTCAAGGTTAAAGGTCTTTGTACTTTGAGTGCTTAATAAAGAATTTATCTTTGTAACAAATGGCTGAAATAAAGCCTCACACTTTGATACATCTGATGCGTTTAAATTTGATCCATTTTCTTGAAGCTTCATAAATTCTAAATGGGTGACGTTTTGGATGATCTCTTTATTGTTTTGATTTTTTAATTTATATTTTGCTTTGGATATATTTAAATGGCTAAAAACATCTATGCACTCGGCAAAATTAACATTTTGTTCATCGCTTTCATAAAGCCCAAACTGATTTGAAATTTTTTCTCGCAAAAGAGATGTTTTATTGCTTGCCTCATCACTAAAGCTTTCATATGCTAGCCAAAACCAGGCCTTAAAACGATTTTTGCTTTTGATGTAGCTTGCTAGGGATGGATCAATATTGCTTTTCTTGCTGATATAAAGAAGTGCTAAAAGCGCGACATGCTCTCTTGAAATTTGGTTATTTTGTGTATCTGAAGTAAGTGAAACGGCTTGTAAATTTTTAAGTGGAGAGTTGTTTAATTTTTGATTTATCTCTTGGATTAGCGGCGTAAGCTTTTGCTCCAAGATGGTATTTAGCTGATCTTCCGAGCTAAATTCAAACTCAGGTAAAGTATCGGAACCTCCAGACTTTGCATAAGCCCCTTTTGCGGCATCATTTATCTTTTTAAAAAGTTCATCTGTGTCTATCTTTTCTATGGTAGTCTTACTCGTGGTGTTAGTGATAGTTCGCTTGATATCTTTTATGACTTTATCTTTGTTATTTTTATAAATTTGAGTACAAATAAGTTCTATATCATCTTTTATACTAAAGCCATATCCAATGAGTAGTTTGTTGTTAGATATAAATGGTCTGCTTATGTCATTGTCATATGAAAATTTTATGATATCTATTAAATTTCTTTTAAAATTTACATCATTTCTGGGCGTTAGAGGCATTAAACTTCCTTGGAAATTTTTGCTAAATATTAGCACAAACTTAAAAAGTATTCAACAATAAAACTTTATAGTAAAAATTTATGTGTTTTTATTGTTTGATAAGGCTACTTAAAAGGGCTTGTAAATTTAAAGTGCCTTTATAAACTCTTTAAATTTATCGCCTCGCTCGGCATAACTCCTAAACTGATCAAGGCTCGCAGCTGCCGGGCTTAGAAGTGCTATCTCGCTAGTCTTTAGCTCTTTATTTATCTCATTGACAGCATTTTGCAAAAAGCCGCATTTCAAAGCCGGTATGCCAAATTTAGTCGCTAATTTCATGAGTTTGTCACTATTTGAGCCAATGGCGTAAATTTTTACTCTTAAACTCTTTAAGCCTTCAAAAAGTGGCGTCATATCAACACCTTTATCATCGCCACCAAGTATTAGATGTATGAAATGATCTTTGTAGCGTTTAACGGCCTGTATACTCGCGTCGATATTGGTCGCTTTTGTGTCATTGACCCAGGTTCTGCCATTTTTATCGCTAAATTCTTCAAGCTTATTTGCCTCGATGACGAAGGTATTTAAAAGCTCCACGTCGCAGCGGTCAAATAAAATTTTCTCCACCGCAAGTGCTAGCAACGCGTCAAGTAAAAATGGCGTTTTAAAATTTATACTATCTACGCTTATACCGCAAAAATTAGCCAAATAGCTCTCGTCTTTGTAAGCGATCACTTTTGCCTTGGTTGGCGTATTGGCGTAAATTTCAGGCACGATCGCCACGCTACTTTCGCTCATACTAGCAAGTGGCTTTAGCTTAGCCTTTTCGTATTCGCTCATGTCTCCATGCCAGCTTAAATGATCTGGAGTGATGGGCAAAAGCACGTAGATGCCAGGTGTAGCGCGGTTTGTGTAGTGCAGGGTAAATGAGCTAGTCTCAAGTATCCAAATTTTAGCGTGCGGATCTAAATTTGCTAGCGCGATGCCGACGTTTCCGCCCATGACTGAGCCCTTGCTCTCTAGTAAATGCTGCATCATCTTTGTGGTCGTCGTCTTGCCGTTTGTGCCGCTTATCCAGACGTTAAATGGCAGATTTTCTTTATAAATTTCATAAAAATAGTCATACTCGCTAACTAAATTCTTAGCTTTTTTAATAAGCTCATGATAAGGCGGAATGCCTGGACTTGGTATCTCTAGGCCGCTTTTTGCTGGATCAAATTCACTAACTGGCAAAAGAGTATTGCCAAACTCATCTTTTAAAATTTCACTAAATTTATCATCATAGATATCCCAAAATCCATCTTTTATGAAATTTTTAGCGATCGCCTTTATCGTGCCACCGTAGCCAAATAGCGATTTTCTCATGACTTTCCTTATCTGATCTTTAGTGCGGTTAGTGCTATTAGATTTGCTAAAAGTGCGATGATCCAAAAGCGAACGATGATCTTATTTTCTGCCCAGCCTTTTATTTCAAAATGGTGATGTATAGGCGCCATGAGGAAAATTCTACGTTTAAAAATTTTAAAGCTGCTCACTTGCAAGATAACGCTTAGGGTCTCAACAACAAAAATGAGGCCGATGACGATAAGCAAAATTTCGTTTTTGGTCGCAACGCCCATAAAACCGATATATGCTCCAACGCTTAAGCTACCGCTATCGCCCATAAAGACTTCGGCTGGATGGCAGTTAAACCATAAAAAGCCAATCAATGAGCCAATTAAAGCTGAAGATACAACAACGCTTTCACCAACACCTATGATCTTTGGCAAGAGCAAATATGAGCTAAAGACCGCATGTCCGCAGATATAAGCAAAAATGCCAAGTGTTAGAAGCGAAAATATAGATGGCACTGTAGCTAGCCCGTCAAGCCCGTCTGTTAAATTTACTGAATTTGAAGCAGCGACTATGACCAGTGTCCAAAAGAAAATGGCAAAAATTTTTAAATCCAAAATAGGTTGCTTAAAAAAAGGTAGATAAAACTCCGTGCTAAGCTCATGACTTGCATATAAAAAAATAGAAATAACAAAGGCTATTAAAAACTGAAAAAAGAGTTTTGCTTTTGGGCTTAGGCCAGCGTGATTTTTTGCTCCTAAAATTTTACTGTAATCGTCCTTGTAGCCAAGCAGCGTAAAGTAAACTAGGCAAAAGAGAGATGTTAAGACAAATGCGTTATCAAGCCTTGCGCAAATTATCGTGGAAAGTACGGCTGTAAAGACAAAAACAAGTCCGCCCATGGTCGGCGTTTTGGCCTTTTTTTGGTGAGTTTGTGGGGCAAGCTCGTAGATAGGCTGGGCGGCGTTTTTTGCCTTTGCCCAAGCGATAAATTTGGGCATCAAATAAGTTGTGAGTGCAAAAGCGATGAAAAAAGCGATACCAGCACGGACGGTGATGTATTGAAAGATATTAAAATTTAAAATTTCATAGATATAGTAAAACATGAGAGCCTTTATTTTTAAAAAAAGCAATTTTAGTATAATGGCCTTAAAAATTATCTAAAATTAAGGATAAATTTTCAAAATGAGTCAAAAAACTATTTTAATAATAACTGATGGTATTGGATTTAATAAAAGCGATAAATTTAACGCATTTGAGGCGGCTAAAAAGCCAAATTACGAGAAATTTTTTAAAGAAATTCCAAACTCGCTCATAAAAACCTCTGGAAACGCTGTGGGACTGCCTGAAGGACAGATGGGAAACAGCGAAGTAGGGCATATGTGTATAGGAAGTGGGCGAGTTTTGTATCAAAATTTGGTCAAAATTTCACGCAGCTTTAATGACGGCTCGATAGCAGAAAATGAAGCCCTAAAAGCTCTTTTTAAAAAGTGCAAGAAGATCCACGTCATAGGGCTTTATAGCGACGGCGGCGTGCACTCTCACATGGAGCATTTTGATGGCATGTGCGAGCTTGCTAGCAAAAGTGGCTGCGAAGTTTTTGCCCACGCTATAACCGACGGACGCGATGTCAGCCCAAATAGCGGTATAAATTTCATCAAAAGCTTGGAGGCTAAATTTAAAATAGCAACCGTTTGTGGCAGATTTTACGCGATGGATAGAGATAAACGCTGGGAACGTGTAAAAGAGGCCTATGATAGCTTGGTAAATGGAGCAAATTTAAGCAGCTTATCGCCAAGTGAGTATCTACAAAAAAGCTACGATGAGGGCGTGACAGATGAGTTTGTAAAGCCAGCTAGTTTTAATGGCTTTAGTGGCATGGGCGAAGATGACGGCGTGATCGTAATAAATTTTAGAAATGATAGGGCAAGAGAGATTTGCCAGGCTCTAGGCGAGGAGAAATTTAGCGAGTTTGAGCGACCTTTTGCTATCAAAAATCTAATCACCATGACCGAATACGACGCAAATTTTAAATTTGAAGTGCTCTTTAAAAATGAAAAAATAAAAAACACGTTAAGCGAGGTCATAGCAGCGGCTGGGCTAAGGCAGCTTCACACGGCTGAAACTGAAAAATACGCCCACGTAACATTTTTCTTTAATGGTGGCGTCGAGGAGTTAGCTAGCAATGAAACAAGGGTGCTTATCCCTAGCCCAAAGGTAAAGACCTATGACGAAAAGCCAGAGATGAGCGCAGCAGAAGTTTGCAAAGCCGTGATAAAAGGCATGGATGACGAGCAAGACTTCATAGTGGTAAATTTCGCAAATGGCGATATGGTAGGGCACACTGGCAACTATGAGGCCGCTATAAAAGCAGTAGAGGCAGTAGATACGGCTCTTGGAGAAATTTACGCTAAAGCAAAAGAGAAAAACTATGCGATGATCATCACGAGCGATCACGGAAACTGCGAAGAGATGCGCGATAGCAGCGGTGAGCTACTGACAAACCACACGACTTATGATGTCTTTTGTTTTGTGATGGCTGATGGCGTAAAAAAAGTAAAAAACGGTGGTCTAAACAATATCGCTCCTAGTGTTTTAAAGATTATGGGGCTTGAAATCCCAGCTGAGATGGACGAGGCGTTAATATAAAATAATGGAGCTAGTCGAGTTTTTTGGAGCGGATAAAGTCATAACCTTCATGCTCCTTTTTGCACGTCTTAGTGGGCTTATTGTATTTTTCCCATTCTTTTCTCACAATCAAATCCCGCTTAGCGTAAAAACTTTGCTAGTTTTTGCCCTTTGTGTTGTGCTTTTTCCGCTTTCACACGCCCATGAGCATGCTATAAATTTTTTGATTATGGAAATTTTAAGTGAGGCCATGCTCGGACTTTGCGCTGGGCTTTTGCTAAATATCGTTTTTGCCATACTTCAAATGGCTGGCGAGCAAATCTCGATGATTATGGGTTTTTCGATGGCTTCAGTGCTTGATCCGCAAACTGGTACAAATTCGCCAGTAATCGCAAATATTTTAAATTTTATCGCGCTTCTTGCATTTTTGATGCTTGATGGGCATCATTTGATATTACAGTTTTATTCCACTTCACTTTCTACTATACCGCTTGGAGATTTTTATCCAAGAAGCGGTGTGATGAGCTACGCCCTAAAGCTTTTTGGCAATCTTTTTATGTTTGGATTTGTTCTGGCTTTTCCTATTATCGCGCTTTCTATACTTTCGGATGCTATTTTTGGCATGCTTATGAAAACTATGCCACAATTTAACCTATTAGTCGTTGGTTATCCTATTAAGGTAAGTATTGGCTTTTCGGTTTTGATAGCTATTTTAGCTGGCATTGTAAAAATCATAACTGATATGATGGTGCAGATTTTAAACGATATGCCAGCACTATTTTTTTAAGTAAATAGCAATGAAATTTATCATAGAATACAGCCTCAAGCTCTTCAAGGAGGGATCATGAAAGTTGCACTTGTAAACAAAAACCCCGCAGTTTCTCGCCTTATAACGTTAAGTTTAAATAAACTAGGCATAGAATATAGCGAATTTGACGATGTTAATAGTGTTGGCGATCAATTTGATTATATTATCATCGATAGCGATATGGATAGCAGCGATGTTAATTTAAATCAAAAGATAATGTATCTAGCACCTAGAGGCGGTGAAAAGCCTGATTTTGCTGATGTTATGCTTGAAAAGCCCTTTTTACCAACAGAATTTATTAGTTTATTTGAACAAAACAAAGATACTGACAATGATAAAGAACTTGAACTTGGACTAGATGAGTCTGTAAATTTTAATGACTTTGACGAAAGCAATAAAAACTTTGATGATTTAGAAAATTTTGAGCTTCCAGAAATTGATATGGGACTTGAAAATTTAGCAAAAGAAGATGATGAGGCAGATAAATTTGATAATGAGGCTTTAGATGATGAGTTTTTAAAAGAGGAGCTAAGTGAACTAGAGACCGAGGATTTAAAGGATAAAGATATCAGTTTTGATGAAACAGACACTGAACTCATAGATGATGATATGATAAATGACATAGCTAGCAAATATATGGCTGATTCAGAAGATATAGATAAATCCTTAGAGCAAAATAATGAGCCGCCTGTGATAAAAGAAGAGCATGGTGATAACTTTGATGAGCTTAGTTCGCTTGTAGATGAGATAGATGATATGGGCGAGAGTGACTTGGCGGATGAAGAGGCGAAAAACGAGCTTGATAAAATGGTCGAGCAAAATTCTCAAAATTTAGAAACTGCCGAGCTTAATGAAGATTTTGTAGATGATATAAGCCAAAGTAAAAAAGAGCTCAGCGAGATCGAGTCTTTGGATAAAGAGCTAAACGAAGAAGCTAGCGAAGATAGCGAAAATTTTGATGAGCTAGAGACTGATTTTGGCAATGATGAAAATTTTGAGCCTGAAAGCAGCGAGGCAAATTTGATAGATGAAGCTAGTCAAAATTTAGAGGAAGATAGAGATGAAGAATCTACCAAAGAAGCAGAGGACATTTCTTTGGATGAAGATATAGACCTTGAAAAAGAGCCAGCTAAAGAAGATCATGAAGAAATTTCTGAAGAAGTCCTTGCGCAAGAAGATCTAGGTATGGTAGATGAGGTGTTTGAGGAAGAAAATTTTAAAGAAGAGACGTTGGGTAGCCTAAATTTTGATGTAGCGTCTATTGAGGAAATAGATGAAAATACGATGCAAGCAGCATTTGGATTAAATATTGCTCCACAAACTAGCTCATGCGATGAAACAAAAATCGATGCTGACTATAAAGAAGAGCTAACCAAAAAGATCACAAAACACGTCCATGAGTCGTTAAATGAAAGCTCGCTAAGAGATGTGCTAAAAGATATGAACATAAAGATAAATATAAGTTTTGAGGAAAAGTAGTTGCAAGGACAAATTTTAGTAGTTTCTGGGCCTAGTGGAAGTGGGAAAAGTACGCTTTTGGGCCGTCTTTTAAAGGAAGAGAAAGATCTTTATTTTTCTATTTCAAGCACGACAAGGGCAAAAAGAGAAGGTGAAGTTGATGGAGTGGATTACTATTTTATAAAAGAAGATGAGTTTAAAAGCGGCATAGAAAAGGGCGAATTTTTAGAATGGGCGCAGGTGCATAAAAACTATTATGGAACGAGTCTAAAACCAGTTTTGGCAGCACTTGAGGCTGGGAAGATAGTGATATTTGACATTGATGTGCAAGGCTTTCATATCGCACTTGAAAAATTTAAAAGCTACATAACTTCGGTTTTTATAACAACTGCAAATAAAAAAGAGCTTAAAAAACGCTTGAAAAACCGCGGAACTGATAGCGACGAAACGATAGAAAATCGCCTAATGAACGCAGTTGGCGAGATGGAGCACATCTTAGAATATGATTATTTTTTGGTAAATGATGACATTGAAAAGAGTTATAAGGGTCTAAAATCAATTCTTAGAGCGATGAGGTTAAAAAGCACGAAAATAGATCTAAGACGCGTTATTGATGAGTGGATAGATTGCTAGAAATTCAGGAATTTATGATAACATTTTGAAAAATTTATTGAGGAGAAAAAATGGGTTCTTTTAGTATTGGTCACTGGCTAGTTGTTTTAGCGATTATTGTTTTACTTTTTGGAGCAAAGAAGATCCCAGAACTTGCAAAAGGACTAGGCAAAGGCATAAAGACTTTTAAGGCTGAGATGGAAGATACAACACCTGAAAAAAGTGAGAAAGTCGAGCATAAAGAAGAGAATGCCAATAGTCAAAAAATAGAAGAAACAACTAAAAACGCATAGGTTTTAGAGTTGAAAAATAAAATAAAAGCTGAAATTTCAAAGGTTTTAGAGCGTGAATTTGTGCTTGAAAAGCCAAAGGATAAAAATTTAGCCCACTATGCTACGCCACTTTTTGGCCTTGCAAAGGAGCTAAAAAAGTCGCCAGCCATGATAGCTAGCGAGTTTGCTGATAAATTTAGTGATAGCAAAATAGTTGAAGCTAGTGCAGTAAATGGCTACTTAAATTTCAAGCTAAAAAGCGAGTTTTTAGATGAAATTTCAAAGCAAATTTTACTAGACAGCGAAAATTTTGCAAAAGAAGATGCGAAAAAAGATAGCTATTTAATAGAATACATCAGTGCAAATCCAACTGGACCACTTCACATCGGACACGTTAGAGGTGCGGTTTACGGTGATACTTTGGCAAGACTTGGTAAAAGGCTTGGCTACGCTATCTCAACAGAATACTATATAAACGATGCTGGTAATCAAATCGATCTGCTTGGCACTTCGATATCTCTCGCGGCTAAAGAACAGCTTTTTAACGAAAGTGTTGTCTACCCAGAGAAATATTACCGAGGCGATTATATTTTAGATATTGCCAGGCTTGCAAATGAGAAATTTGGTAAGGAAATTTTTTATGACGCGAGCAGGAATCTCGAGCTTGCCGAGTTTGGCAAGGATATCGTACTTGAGATCATTAAAAAAGATTTAGCAGATGTCGGGATATTTATAGAGAGCTGGGCTAGCGAAAAGGCTCTTTATGATGGCCTAGAGCCAACTATAAACAAGCTAAAACGTTCAAATCAAATGTATGAAAAAGAGGGCGCTACTTATATCGCTTCGACTACGCTTGGCGATGATAACGATAGAGTCGTAGTTAGAAATGACGGCAGGCCAACATATCTAGCTGGTGACATCATCTATCATAACGCCAAATTTGAGAAAAATTTCGATCACTATATAAACATTTGGGGTGCTGACCACCACGGATATATTGCAAGGCTAAAGGCTGCGATAAATTTCCTTGGATACGATGAAAACAAGCTTGAAGTGATACTTATGCAGATGGTTAGTTTGCTAAAAGATGGCAAGCCGTACAAGATGAGCAAGCGTGCTGGCAATGCCGTGCTGATGAGCGATATAGCAGGCGAAATCGGTGCTGAGGCGCTTAGATTTATTTTTATAAGCAAGGCAAATACGAGCAGTCTGGAATTTGACGTAGATGAGCTTAAAAAAGAGGATAGCTCAAATCCTATTTTTTATATAAACTACGCTCATGCTAGGATAAATCAAATCTTCGCAAAGGCTGAGAAAAATGTTCAAGATATAATCAATGCAAATTTTGAATGCCTAGATGAAAATGCTAAAAATTTACTTTTTGAAGCGCTTATATTACCTGAAATTTTAGAGGATGCTTTTGCTTCAAGGCAGCTTCAAAAGATACCAGACTATCTAAAGTCGCTGGCTGCTAGTTTTCATAAATTTTATAATGAAAACCGTGTGGTTGGAAATGAAAATGAAGATAGCTTACTAAAAGTCTTTGCAGTCGTTGCTGTCTCGATAAAAACAGCATTTAATATAATGGGAATCACAGCTAAAGATAGGATGTAGGAGAGTTAAAATTTTTGGTAAATTTTTTATTTATATGTTATTTAAAGATGTAAATAAGTAAGCCTTTGATCACCTGATTTTATGAGATTTTCTAGTGCACTTCGCAAGGCTTTTGCGTCGCTATTTTCATGGGATAAAAAATTTACTTGACCAAATTTCTTTCTAAGCTTTTCTAGTTCTAGGCTGGTAAAAGTATATTTTTCGCCAAGGATGATCATAGGCCTATCCCTTTATCTTTATTTTAAATTTGCATTATAAAATTCGTCCAATTATACCCAAACGTGCTAATTGCATTTTTAAAAAATAGATTAAGGTTAAAATATGTCTCATAAATTTCTTGCTGTGCTTGTTTTAGCGCTGATCTCTGCCATTTCTTTTGCGCTCTCAAACACGATTTTAGCTAAATTTCACACCAGCCCGCTCATTATCTCTATCATTTTAGGCGCCATTTTTGCAAATCTTTTCACCAAACAGACACAAATTTTAAAATCTAGTGGCGTCGTAGCGATCGCTGGGAAGCAAATTTTAAGGCTAGGCATCATACTTTTTGGCTTTAACATAAGCCTTAGCGAGATCGCAAGTGTCGGCACTCTTGGCGTGATATATGCAGCTTTTATGGTCTTTGCGACCTTTTGTTTTGCACTTTTTACCGCTAAGGCTTTGGGGCTTAGCAAAGATAGTGCCGTGCTCATTGGCTCAGGGGCAAGCATATGCGGCGCAGCTGCTGTTATGGCTACTCAAAATGAGATAAAAGCAGACGCAAACAAGCTTGCTATCGCCATTTGCACGGTGGTGCTCTTTGGGACGATTGGTATGTTTATCTATCCATTTATCGCTAAATTTCTAGCTCTCACGCCACACCAAACCGGCTTTTTTATCGGTGGCTCACTTCATGAGGTAGCCCATGTAGTCGCAGCCTCAGCAGCATTTGATAGCACAGCAAGCAGCACCGCCGTCATCATAAAAATGCTTCGTGTCATCATGCTAGTACCATTTTTGTTTTTGCTAAATTTCTTAAATTTAAGCCAAAATAGCGGCGGCTCAAAGCTAAAGAGCATACCATGGTTTGCGCTATTTTTCTTAGTGGCGATCTGCGTTAGATCTTTGCCATTTTTCCCTGAAAATTTGGTGCAAATTTTAAAGCTAGCAGCTAGCATTTGCCTTTGCGTCGCGATGTGTGCTTTGGGGTTTGGGATAGATAGAAGCATTTTTAAAGCGACGGGCAAAAAGCCATTTTTGCTAGCATTTTTTATATTTTTATGGCTTATTTGCTCATCGCTTGTTTTTGTTAAGACTCTTTGCTAGTTTTTAGCTTTTGCAAAAACTCTTCGATGTTGTATTTTGCCCTGTAAGCTGGGCTTAAAAGATGTATCAAGATGTCGCCAAGGTCCATCACGATCCAATCAGGCGAGCTCTCCGTGCCTATAAATTTCTCTCCAATAGGCTTAAGCTCCTCTTTTAGATCCTCAGCCAGCGAGTAAGCGTGCCTCTCGCCAAGCGTGGTAGCGATAACTACGGCTTTTACGAAATAATCATCTCCACTCATATCAAACACTTGTATCTCTTCAGCCTTTTTTGCATCTAAAACCTTAACTATACTTTCGGTGCGCTCTTGCATCGATCTCTCTTGCATCTTTAATCCTTGGTAAAAATTTATAATTTCATCTTTTATCTTGCTAGGCAGCTCATCAAGCCCCTTTTGGTGCCTGATCTGCGACGAGCTAACGTCCACGTGCACGTCCATTTTTTGTAGATTACGTGGAATTTCTATGTGATTGCGCTTGGCGATCACAAACTGCACTAAGCTTTTTAGCTCCTCGTAGCCATGCCACTTATTAAGCGTGGCTAGGTGGTCCGCACCTATTATGAGATAAAATTTTTCTATCTTAAATTTCTCATACAAATACTTAACCGTCTCTATGGTAGGCACTGGGCGAGCCAAATTTATCTCATAGTCTGAGATCTCGACCTTCTCTAGGCCGCCCCAAATTTCTCTTATCCACTTTAGGCGAAGCTCTGGCGGAGCTGAAAATTCGCTCTTAAAGGGACTTATAAAAGTTGGCATGATGATGAGCTTGTCGATATCTAGGCTACTTAGTGCCATTTTCACAATGCTATCGTGTCCTAAATGAACCGGATCAAAGCTCCCGCCAAAAAGTGCTAACTTCATCTATTAAAGTGCCTTGTTTATATTTGTTTTAAAATTCTTTTTTGTAGAATTAGGCGTAATTATATCAAAAGGAGCTAAGATGTCAGTTAAAGTAGCAATAAACGGCTTCGGGCGTATCGGCAGGTGCGCTGCTCGTATTATTTTAGAGCGAGACGACGTTGAGCTTGTCGCTATCAACGACACGGCGACGCGCGACATGACGCGCTATCTGCTCAAATACGACAGCGTGCACGGCGAATTTAAGCAAGACGTTAAGGTGATAAGCGACGATTTTATAGAAGTAAACGGCAAAAAGATAAGAGTTTTTTCAACAAGAGATCTAAACGAGCTTAGCTACGCAGACTACGGCGCAGACGTGGTTTTGGAGTGTACGGGCAAGTTTTTGACCACTGAAAAATGCGAGCCTTATCTAGCTCGCGGCATCAAAAAAGTCGTCATGAGCGCTCCGGCAAAAGACGACACGGCGACGTTTGTAGTCGGCGTAAACGATGATAAATACGCAGGCGAAGCGATCGTCTCAAACGCAAGCTGCACCACAAACGGCCTAGCGCCCGTCGCAAAGGTGCTAAACGATAAATTCGGCATCGTAAAAGGGCTGATGACCACGATCCACGCTTATACGAACGGACAGAGCCTAGTAGACGTAAAGGCTAAAGACTTCCGCCGCTCGCGCGCTGCGGCCCTAAATATCGGGCCTACGACCACCGGAGCGGCAAAAGCGATCGCAAAAGTACTTCCCGAGCTAAACGGCAAGATGCACGGACAAAGCGTGCGCGTACCGGTAGCAAACGTTTCTATGGTCGATCTAACGGCGGTTTTAAAAAGGCCGGCTAGCAAAGAGGAGATAAACGAGGCGTTTAGAGCGGCTGCCGAGTCGAATTTGAAGGGAATTTTATTCGTCGATGACGATTATAGGGTTAGTAGCGACTTTTGCACGAGCGCATACAGCAGCATCGTGGCTAGCGACACTACGCAGGTCATCGCTGATGATATGGTAAAGGTCTTTGCGTGGTACGACAACGAGTGGGGTTACTCGACAAGGCTTGTAGACCTAGCTAAGATCGTAGCTACGAAGTAAATTTAAAGGGTGAAAAATGAGTGAAATTTTATCGATAAACGACCTTGAGCTCGGCGGCGCGAAAGTATTTGTTAGGTGCGATTTTAACGTGCCGATGGACGAGTTTTTAAACATCACCGACGACCGCCGTATCCGCTCGGCGATCCCTACGATCCGCTACTGCCTAGATAACGGCTGCAGCGTGGTTTTGGCTAGCCACCTAGGGCGCCCTAAAAACGGCTTCGAGGAGAAATTTTCGCTGCGAGGTGTGGCAAAGAGACTTTCAAGGCTGCTTGATAGAGACGTGATATTTGCCGAGGACGTCGTCGGCGCGGACGCCAAAGCCAAAGTCGCTGCGCTAAAACCGGGCGAAATTTTACTTCTTGAAAATTTGCGCTTTGAAAAGGGCGAAACAAAAAATGACGAAGCTTTAGCAAAAGAGCTTTCAGAATTTGGTGAATTTTATATAAACGACGCGTTTGGCGTCTGCCACAGGGCGCACGCATCGGTTGAAGCGATCACTAAATTTTACGACGAGAAGCACAAAGCGGCGGGATTTTTGCTACAAAAAGAGATAAATTTTGCTCAAAATCTCATCAAACACCCTGCGCGCCCGTTTGTGGCGGTCGTTGGCGGCAGTAAGGTAAGCGGCAAGCTACAAGCCCTGCACAACCTGCTTCCGCGCGTGGATAAGCTGATAATCGGCGGCGGCATGGCGTTTACGTTTTTAAAATCTCTGGGCGAAAATATCGGAAATTCGCTGCTTGAAGAAGATCTCATCGAGGACGCGCGAGAAATTTTACGCAAGGGCAGGGGACTCGGCGTTAAAATTTACCTTCCAGTAGACGTCGTCGCAGCTCAGACCTTTTCGGCCGAAAGCGCCGTAAAATTCGTTCCCGCTCAAGAAATACCTAGCGGCTGGATGGGGCTAGACATCGGACCGGCGTCGATTAGGCTATTTAAAGAGGTCATCGCCGATGCGCAAACCATCTGGTGGAACGGACCTATGGGCGTTTTTGAGATGGATAAATTTAGCAAAGGTAGCATCAAAATGAGCCATGCTATCATCGACACTCACGCGACTACGGTCGTTGGCGGCGGCGATACGGCCGACGTCGTCGAGCGCGCGGGAGACGCCGACGAGATGACCTTTATCTCGACTGGAGGCGGCGCGAGTTTGGAGCTAATAGAGGGCAAAGAGCTACCCGGCATAAAACCGCTTAGAAAGGCTATAGAGTGAGGTTTTTAGCAAATTTAAAGTGCAATCACACGAGAGCGAGCTTTGCTAAATACGCTCAAATTTTAGATGCAAATTTAAGCGCAAACGACGACGTTACGGTATTTCCTCCGTTTAGCGCGCTTGATCTTGCGGCTCATAAATTTAAACTCGGCGCGCAAAATTTCTACCCATGCGAAAGCGGCGCTCACACCGGAGAGATCGGTAAGGCGATGCTGGACGAGTTTGGCGTAAAAAGCGTGCTGATCGGGCACTCCGAACGACGCGAGCTTGGCGAGAGCGAGGAGCTTTTGCGAGCTAAATTTGATTTTGCCGTAAAGGCGGGCTGGCAGATCGTCTACTGCATTGGCGAAAATTTGAGCGTGAACGAAGCTGGCGGCACGAAGGAGTTTTTGGCGGAACAGCTAAAAAATATCGACCTTGGCTACGAGCGGCTGCTGATCGCCTACGAGCCCGTCTGGGCGATAGGCACGGGCAAGAGCGCTAGCGCGGAGCAAATTGAGAATGTTTTAAATTTCATCCGCGAGCAGACGAGCGCGCCGCTACTTTACGGCGGAAGCGTAAATGTCGCAAATATCGGCGGGATAGCGGGTATTAAAAACTGCGACGGAGTACTAGTAGGTACGGCAAGCTGGGATGCTTCTGGTTTCTTGGAACTTATACGCGTTGTCTCGTGAGTGTCTTTTAATGAGTTGGAAATTTTAAGTCTGTGACAGGCTATGTGCCTAGTCTTGACTTAAAATTTCTGCACAACATTAAAATCCATCTCACGATACTATCGCTATCAAATTTGGTTTCAAATTTGAATTGTGAATTTTTAAGTCAAATTGCGAAGGATTTTTTGCTTAGTTAAGGTAGGATTTAAAAAATAAGCAGAGTAAGCATATAGTTTGTGGGTATTGCTTTTAAATTTTTTAATGAAAGATAAATAACTCTGCTTGTAGCTGTAAGCTTGTGAAGCAGAAAAAGTTAAGTAGCTTTAATAAAAAGGAGAACAAATGATATTAAAAGGTAAAAAAGGTCTAATCGTCGGCGTTGCTAACGCTAAGTCAATAGCTTACGGCATTGCAAAAGCTTGCTGCGATCAAGGTGCGCAGATGGCGTTTACCTACCTAAATGACGCTCTTAAAAAGCGCGTAGAGCCGATCGCTGAGGAATTTGGTAGCAAATTTGTCTACGAGCTTGACGTAAATAATCAGGTACATTTAGATGAGCTCGCAGGTCAAATCAAAAAAGACCTTGGCGAGATTGATTTTGTCGTGCATGCCGTGGCCTATGCGCCAAAAGAAGCACTAGAGGGTGAGTTTGTAAACACCACAAAAGAAGCCTTTGACATCGCGATGGGCACGAGCGTGTATTCGCTACTAAGCCTCACACGCGCGGTGCTGCCAGTGCTAAAAGAGGGCGGTTCGGTGCTTACTCTTACATACCTTGGTGGACCAAAATTTGTGCCACACTACAACGTAATGGGCGTTGCTAAAGCGGCACTTGAAAGCTCAGTTCGCTATCTAGCACACGACCTTGGCGCTAAAAATATCCGTGTAAATGCGATCAGCGCAGGCCCAATTAAAACGCTTGCCGCAAGCGGAATAGGCGATTTTAGGATGATTTTACGCTACAACGAAGTAAATAGCCCGCTAAAGCGCAACGTCACGACTGAAGATGTCGGTAACAGCGCGATGTATCTGCTTAGCGACCTTGCTAGCGGCGTAACAGGCGAAGTTCACTACGTAGACTGCGGCTATAACATCATGGGCATGGGCGACGTGGCTACCGACGCCGAGGGCAATACGATCCTAGCTTGGGACGCAAAATAATCTACTAATACAAATTTGGCGGGGTGACTCGCCAAACTCTTCTTTTAAATTTCATTAAATTTATTGTAACGGTACACAATAAGAGCTCTAGGGTGGCTTATAGATACAAATAAGCCAGGCTTGGGAGCTTGGTCGAAGAACGGCTAAATAAGCTAAAAATGGGTGAAATTTTACTGCGTGATGAGAGCAGGGCGCAAAGCGAGCTTTTAGGGCTTCAGGTAGCTACTTGCTCACCGATGGGAGCGCTTGTTTATGGGTGTGGTGGCATAGTAATAGACGGCAATTGGCTGCGCGTGCTTGACTCTGGATGTGAGCGGATGAAGTATGGAATTCATAGATTTAATCTTGAAAGAGCTTTAGTGAAGAAAAGCATATGCCTAGCAACTTACTCGTGACAAACGATGTTTTGTGTAAATTTTTCGCGATAAATGGCGGCACCTTTGGTGGTAAAGTGGGCAACGTTTTACTACGCACCAGATAGCAGCAAATGGGAGGATACGCAGCTTGACTACTCATAGTTTTTATAATGGTCGCTTTGCGGTGATATATCTAAATTTTGCGCGCTTTATCGCTGGGACTGCTGGTGTGAGGATGTGAGAAATTTTAGTCTTGATAGGACGATATTTGTGCTACCACCTATACTTTAGCAAGACATCAACGTAAGCCTAAGACTAAAAGATATGAAAAAAGATAGTATTTGCATTAATGAATTTTTCAATTTTGCCTTCAAGGGCGTCTAATAAATTTGTATGTTACTTCTATTAGATCCAAGAGTTTCGCTCTATCTTATTTAAAATTTATAAAATTTTTTCATAATTTACTTAAGAGTGTTTATAAAAAT
>NZ_CABPUR010000002.1:262155-274439 GCF_902460665.1 Campylobacter concisus
ATACCTTAATATCAACCTTTTTATAAAATTTATCTCTCTCATCTATCTTTTCTTTGCTCTTTAAATCATTCTCAAGATAGCTGATATTATAAATTTCTCTTGTAGATATGCTTTTACCATTATTTAGACTGATTAAAAATTTACTCTCAAATTTATTAGATAGATTGGCAATAGCGATCGCTCCAGCATCTTTTAGGCTTACGATTTTATCACCTTGCATGAAGCCAATATCTTTAAAATCCAAGCTATTTAACTGCACATTATTCATCTCTTTTGCCTCTAAATTTATGCTAGTTTTTAGCTCACTTGATGTATTTAGCTTGCCAGTATCGTTATAGAGCTCTTTTACGTCTATCTCTCTACCACTATCAAATTTTAGCCTTATGGTGCCATCTTTGTTTAGCTTCATAGCTATAACGCTATCGCTATCTTGCAAAGATGCAGCAGCTGTGGCTTCATTTGTTATAAAAGCCTTTTTTACTTTTTTTAAATTTGAGATACTAAACTCAAGTCCAGTTGCTTGCTTAAATTCATTTTCCATCGCGATCATTTTGGCTGATTTTGTATTCTCAAGCTTTGATATATAAGCGTCTGCATTTTCTTCAAATTTCTTTAAATTATTGCCAAGATTTTCTATCATTTTGTTGTATGCGTCAAACTCAGCGTTATAATCTTTGTAAAATTTCATAAAACTATCTTTTTGAAATTTTGTATATGAGAAATTTTCATCTTTTTTGTGCTCTTTGCTTGGCTCAATGATCGGATTAAACTCGCTTAGTCTTGCAGTATCATCAAAACCCACTTTAAGATAGGCAAAATTTTTAAAAGAGCTATCTTTGCCAAAGATATTATTGTGTCTTAGATCGACCCAGCCGTCATTTTGGGCATATTTTTTAAAGAAATTATTTATATCATTTTTCTCTATCTTTTCATATCTGTTTTCTGCAGCGAACAAAGTATTTGGATCTGAGGCGTAGTAAGAGTGTCTATAATCAATATCTTTTGTATCTACGTAAAGATCGGGATTATTTGTGATCGTTGCTTTACGATTTAGCTCTTCTCTTTCTATTTGGTTGTGATTTATGACATTTGTGCTGATAAACTGCCTAAGATCAACCCTTGGCATCACATCGCTTAAATTTGCTATTTTTTCATTTCCGTATTTGTCATAACCCCTTACTTTTAGCTTATCAAAGAGTATATCTTTTTGATCTAGCACGCCGTCATTGTTGCTATCAAAGCTAAAAAGATAGCTATTATTTTCTAATTTTGTAGTGCCAAGTTTATCGTTGTCGCCGTAAATATCTAAAAATACTTCTACTTCGCCATATTTTGTTTTTAAAGTGTTTGAATAGGCGTAATCGTTTAAATTTTTAAATTTTGTATTTTCTAAGTATCCACTTTTTAGTGTAGATAGCATGCTGCTACTATCTGAAGCTTTTATATTTTTAAAGTAGGCATTTTCACTAAAATGATAGCCTCTAGAAAGTTCATCGGAGTGAATTTTATTGTTGCTGTAGATGAGATTTTTTGAGTAGTTGTTTAAAATTTCTTCTACTTTTTGTAGGATTTTGTGTCTATTTTGCTCTTTGATCTCGGAATCAGTGATATTTATAACTTTGCTTGCCTTTATACTTTCTTTTAAATTTGAAATTTGTTCGTTATTTATCTCCAAACCTTGTTTATCCTTAAAGGCATGGAGCATATTCGTAGGATTTTCTAAATCTTTTAAATTTATAAAGTTATGTTTTAACGATACAATATTCATCTAAAATCCTTTTTAAAGATGTTGCAGATAATATCGGATAAATTTAGAAAGTATTTAGGCGTATAATGGTGCCCGAGGTCGGACTCGAACCGACACAAGGTTGCCCTTACCAGATTTTGAGTCTGGCGCGTCTACCAGTTTCACCACTCGGGCTGAAGTAAGATTGAAATTTAAATTTTGTGTGAGAGGAAAAAGGGGAGAGTTGCTCCCCGAAAAAGAAAATTATTTCTTTTTGCCTTTTTTAGCAGCACCAGCAGCAACTGCTTCTTTAAGTTTTTTGCCAACTTTGAATTTAACTGCTTTACTAGCAGGAACATCGATAACTTTTTTAGTTCCAGGAACTCTAGCTTTTCTTGCAGCTCTGTCAGCAGTACCGAAAGTACCAAAGCCTATAAAGCTAATTGTATCGCCTTTTTCAAGAACTGCTTGGATTGTCTCCAAAGTAGCATCAACAACTTTTAGAGTATCTTTTTTTGAAAGACCAGCCTTATCGGCAACAGCTTGAATAAATTCAGCTTTTTTCATGAACCATCCTTTTAAGAAGTTATGTGGCTATATTACACTCTTTTAAAAAAAAATACAATACTTTTTCCCTAAATTTAGCTCTTTTTTACATTTTTTTAACAAAAAATGCGATTTTTTTAAAAATTTACTCGCAAATTTCAAACGTAAGCTCGGTCTTTAGACCAATCTTTTTCATGTCAATAAGCCTTAAATTTTTAAAATTTAAGCTCAGTAATTCATCTTTATTATTTACAAGCTTATTTGCTATCTGGCATAAAACCTCGCCTCTATATGCTTTTGCGTGATGACTCACTATTTTTTTATTTTTTATAAAGCAAAAAGTTATGTATTCTTTTTTTATAGTGTAAAATTTTTCATAAAACTTAGCTCTAAGGTCTAAAACCTCATTATTTTGTAAAAAATCATCAACCGCTTTACTAAAATTTTTTTCATAAAATTTTGAAATTTCAAAGCCACCCAGCTTTTCACCTTGCTTTAGTTTGTATTCTGGTATCTCATCTTTTGCTAAGATAGGCCCAAATAAATTTGAAAATATTAAAACATTATTATCTATATATTTTTGTGCCTCATTGTCTAAACCACGATAGTTTAGATGTTTATAAGCCACGCCATCATACCTTAAGATAGCTTTTATGCTGCCTTTTTGAGATAGGCTTTCTCGCAGCTGCTTGCTCTCTTCAAGCTCTTTTAGCCCAAAAAGCTTTTTTATCTCGTCTAAATTTGAGCTTTTTAAAAACTCATCGTATTTGTTTAAAATTTCAACTCTTTTGTCAAAAAGTTCTGGAAATATCAAATCCTTACCATTAAATTTATTATTCGTATTTAGAGAAATTTTACTTTCGCTTGGAGAAAAGAGAATTTTTAATGCCATTGTTCTTACCTATTTTATATGTAAATTTTTGTTGGATTATACAATAAACTTTTTATGCTAAAAAAAATCAAATTTTTACCGATATAAAAACAAGCGGAATCATTTTTGCTTAGAGTGAATAAAAATTTAGGAAAAAATTATGAGAATAACAAACCAACTACGTTTTAGTCAGACTTTACATGATTACCAAAAAAATATGACCGGTGTAAATAAAAGCTATAAGCAGCTCTCAAATGGTTTGAAAATTCAAGATCCATACGATGGTGCTGCGACTTATAATGATGCGATGAGGCTTGATTATGAAGCGACTACTCTCACTCAAGTAGTTGATGCCACTGGTAAATCTGTAAATTTCTCAAAAAATACAGATAATGCGTTGCAAGAGTTTGAAAAACAGCTTGAAAATTTTAAGACAAAAGTAGTCCAAGCAGCTAGCAGCGTGCATAGTAAGACATCGCTAGAGGCTTTGGCAAATGACCTTCAAGGCATAAAAAATCACCTTGTGAATATTGCAAACACTTCGGTTAATGGGCAGTTTTTGTTTTCTGGAAGCGCTGTTGATACAAAGCCAATAGATGGTGCAGGAAAGTATCAAGGCAACCGTGATTATATGAAAACATCAGCTGGTGCTCAGGTTGAGCTTCCTTACAATATCCCAGGATATGATCTATTTTTAGGAAAAGATGGTGATTACAGTAAAATTTTGACAACAAATGTTCGTTTGGCTGATCAAACTAGAACCGACATCTCTTATGCGCCAAAATTTCTAAACGATAACAGCAAGATAAAAAATATGATTGGGCTAAATTACGCTAGTGATTCAGTGGTTAGAAGTGATGGCTCTTACAATGGCACAATAAATCCAGATTATGATTTTTTAGATAATTCAAATGTAAATTTTCCGGATACATATTTTTTTATGCAAGGCAAAAAGCCAGATGGCACGACATTTACTAGTAAATTTAAGATGAGTGCAAATACAACAATGGCTGGACTTATGGAAAAAATTGGCATGGAATTTGGCAATACAAAAACAACAAAAGTTGTTGATGTAAGCATAAATAATGATGGACAATTTAATATAAAAGATCTTACTAAAGGTAATCAAACTATTGACTTTCATATGGTTGCAGCCACATCAGTAGCACCAAATCGCGGCGCAATCGCTCAAAACAACGCACTTGATGCGGTAAATTCTCTTGAAGATCTTGAAACTATGGCAAATAACGTTCCAAAAACAGTTCATATCACTGAGTTTGTAAAGAGCAAATATACCGATAAAGATGGAAATGCGACAAATGCATTTGACTATGATAAGGTTAGATTTGAAAGAAAGGATAATGAGCTAATCGCAAATTTACCTCAAGTAGCCAGAAGAACGGGCGAATATGCAACAGATCAGACAAAGCTAAGTGAAGTTTCTGGTACAAAGGAGAGCTACGATAGAAATTTATATCCAAAAGATGTCGATGCTAGAAAGAGAGAGCTTTTTAATATCGATAACCAAGAGATAAATTTACAAGTAAAGTCAATAACTGGCACAAAATATGACATAAAGGTAAAAATGGGCACAGCAGGGGGTACAAATACTCCAGTGCAATTTGAAATAACATCTACACCACCAGGTGGTACGCCTTCTGCAACTAGAACTTTAACAGTCTATAACTCAGATGAGTTTGGAAGTTACAGAACTTATGCTAGTGATTTTACTTATAGGCAGCTCATGGATATCGTTGCTATGGCAGCAAGTGATAATATCCCAAATCCTCCACATGCAGAAAATGCAAATTTTGATACAGATATAGAAAAAGTAAAAAGAGATCAAAACTATAATGCCTATAAAGAGGCTTTATCAAAAACAAAGGGCGCGGTAGAGACAACTTTAGATGATCGTGGCAGAATGGTTTTAACTGATAAGACAAAATCAGTAACAAACATAGAAGTAACTATGCACGATGCAAAAAATAGCGATAAATTTGATGGCGATAGCACTGGTAGAGATACGGCTGGTAATGCTGGCCACCATCAAGGAAAAGGTTCTGTCTTTAGCTTTAATGAAAATAATGCCTTAACTATTGATGAGCCAAGTACGAGCGTTTTTCAAGACCTTGATAATATGATCGAAGCTGTTAGAAAGGGGTATTATAGAGCTGATGCAGATAGTAATGACCCACGAAATACCGGCATGCAAGGTGCATTACAAAGGCTTGATCATTTAATAGATCATGCAAATAAAGAGCTTACAAAGATCGGCTCTCAATCAAAACTTTTAACAGCTACAAAAGAGCGAGCCGAAGTAATGAAAGTGAATGTGCTAACTGTTAAAAATGATGTAATTGACGCAGACTATGCGGAGTCATATCTGAAATTTACGCAGCTTTCACTATCTTATCAAGCAACCCTACAAGCAAGTGCAAAGATAAATCAACTAAGCTTGCTAAATTATTTAAATTAAAATTTAAATCAGCAGGCCACCTAGCCTGCTGATTTTTTAAAATTAAACTCAAGCGTGCTATAATAAGCCTTTTTTATAAAGGATCTAAAATTTTACGACATATCTTATTTACTATTTTTGTTTGCATTTTTGTATATTTTGGTATAGCCACAGCTGCCCCAACTGCTGATTTTGTTGGCTCGCTTGGACAAAGCCTTGGTATTTTAAATATCAAATATTTTGGACTTATCGCATATGTTTATCCATTTTTATTGATCATTTTGGGCTATTTTGTCTATAAAAATTTTAAGAAATTTGATTTTGATTTTGCTCAGTTTTTGGTAGGAATTTTTCTCTTTTTTATAGCTTTTTTGATGTTTCAAGCCTTGAGTGCTTCGAGCATAAATGGCGGTATAATTGGAAATTTTATAGTTAGTGCCTTAAAAGAGGTGATCGGCTCTATCGGTACCGCGGTTGCTATACTTATGATGTTTATTATCTCACTTGGGCTTGCTTTTAGGGAAAATTTTATCATTGTTTTAAGAAAGGCTTTTGTCGATAGAGAGCCAAAAAGCTACGAGGCGAGTAAAAATTTAAAAGATATAAAACCAAAACAAATCCCAAAGATAGAACGCAAGAGGTCAAAATCTGAAGGTACAAAAGAAGAAGAGCTTATAGAAGCTCAGGTGCTAAATGATGATGAACAGAATTTAGATGAAGAGTTAGAGCCTGAGCCAGAAAAAGAGAGCAGAGCCTCAACTATAAATGGAGTTGAAATTTTAAACGAAGTGGCTGAGAATAAGAAGCTGCTTGATCAAATAGAGCGAGGAAATGTGGAAAAGCCAAAGAATTTTGTCTTGCCACCGCTTAAATTTTTAAACGATCCGCCAAAACGCTCGCATAGTGTCAATGAAACGGAAATCGATCAGCAAATTTCTAATTTGCTTGATAAACTCCGTAAGTTTAAAATAGACGGCGATGTGGTTAGAACTTATACTGGGCCTATCGTTACGACATTTGAGTTTCGTCCAGCTCCACATATCAAGGTAAGTAAAATTTTAACACTTCAAGATGATCTAGCGATGGCACTAAAAGCTCAAACGATCCGTATCCAAGCGCCAATCCCTGGCAAAGACGTGGTAGGTATCGAGGTACCAAATCAAAATTTAGAAACTATATACCTAAAAGAAATTTTAGAGAGCGAGATATTTAAAAACGCTAGTAGCCCACTAACTATGGCGCTTGGCAAGGATATCGTTGGTGCTCCTTTTGTGACAGACCTTAAAAAGCTCCCTCATTTGCTGATCGCCGGAACTACAGGATCTGGCAAAAGTGTGGGTATAAACGCGATGCTTTTAAGCTTGCTTTATAGAAATAGCCCACAAACTTTGCGTCTAATGATGATAGATCCAAAAATGCTTGAATTTAGCATATATAACGATATTCCGCACCTTTTGACACCGGTCATTACAGAGGCTAAAAAAGCGATCACAGCGCTTGCCAATATGGTCGCTGAGATGGAGCGAAGATATAAGATAATGAGTCAAACTCGTACGAAAAATATAGAGAGCTACAATGAAAAGATGAAAGAGGAGGGCGGCGAGCAGTTTCCATACATCGTTGTGATCATCGACGAGTTAGCCGATCTTATGATGACTAGTGGCAAAGACGTGGAGCTTTATATCGGCCGTCTAGCACAGATGGCAAGGGCTAGCGGTATACACTTGATAGTGGCAACCCAGCGTCCAAGTGTCGATGTAGTGACCGGGCTGATAAAGGCAAATTTGCCAAGCAGGATAAGCTATAGAGTAGGGCAAAGGATTGATAGCAAAGTCATTCTTGATCAAATGGGTGCTGAGAGCTTGCTAGGGCGCGGTGATATGTTGTTTACACCTCCTGGAAGTCCTGGAGTGATCAGGCTGCATGCGCCTTTTGCGAGTGAAAAAGAGATAGAGACGATCGTAAATTTCTTAAAAGAGCAACAAGAAGTTATCTACGACGAGAAATTTTTAGTAGAAGAAGGCTCTAGTGGAAGTGTGGCAGCTGGAGCGCTGGGAGAAGATGAGCTTGATGAGCTTTATGAAGAGGCAAAAGAGATCATCTTAAGCGAGCAAAAAACTTCAATAAGCTACTTGCAAAGACGTCTAAAAATAGGCTATAACAAAGCTGCAAATATAATTGAACAAATGGAAAAAATGGGTGTTTTAAGTCCAGTGAATGCAAAAGGGCAAAGGGAAATTTTATAGCTGAAGATGTAATTTGTTTTAAATTTAGAATTTTAATTTTTGTTAAAATTCTAAAAAGTCTTGACAAAGCACATTAAAATCTATATAATTACAACTCTTAAAAACATTGGGGTATCGCCAAGCGGTAAGGCAACTGGTTTTGGTCCAGTCATTCAGAGGTTCGAATCCTCTTACCCCATCCACTTTTAAATCCAAAATAATACTTGTCGCGGAGTAGAGCAGTGGTAGCTCGTCGGGCTCATAACCCGAAGGTCGGCGGTTCAAATCCGTCCTCCGCAACCAAATGCCCATTTTATCGATATTTGAAACACTTTTTAAAATGCTTAAATTATTCTGAAATTGATTTTAGTAAATTTTCGATAGTTTCTTTTGATTTTTTGACGTTTGCAGTAATATATTTTTGTGTTGTAGTTATATTTGTATGCCCCAATGTAAAAGACACTTGCTCGATCGGAATTTTTAAATAATTAATTGAATATGTGCCAATTAAATGCCTTATATCGTGAAGTCTGATTTTAGGAAGATTATTTCGTTTAAGAAGTGAAGACCAGCTTTTACGCAAATCTTTAAATTTATCGTTTGTCGTAGGATTAATAAAGACATAATCGTTTAGCTTATTTTCTTTTTTGGCTATCAAAAATCTTTTATAAAGACGATTAAAAAGTTCATCACTCATTTTATAAATCATATTTCTTTTGGCCTTATTGATTTTAAAGGGGATAATATAAGTCCTAGTCTTAAAATTTATATCGCTAAATTTTAAGCTTAATACTTCATTTTTTCGTCTGCCGTGAAGTAGAAAAAAGAATATATCACAGCTTGGATCAGTATTTTCACTAATAGCCTTGATAAAGCGTTTTTGAATAGTGATCGAGTAATCAAAATACCTTTTATTATCAAACTTTGGCAGCTCAATAAAATCGCAAGGATTTTTATTTATTAACTCCAGCTTTATACCTAGCTTGAAAATAACCTTTAGCTTTGCAACGATATTTTTAATAGTCTTTATCTTGTAATCTTGCTTGATAAGATCATTGCAAAACTTTTGAATATCGATAAAATTTATATCTTCTATTTCTCTTAAGCCAAGTGAGTTTTTAAAATGCTTGTTATAAGTAGCTATATCACTTCTTAGAGTGGTTGGACTTAAAATAAGCTCGTAAAAGCTAATGTAGTTATTAAAAAGATCATTTAATATCATGAAAATACTCAAAACTATCATAATCAAATTTTTTGGCAAAGGCATCAAGAAGATCATCAAAACTAGAAAAATCACGTAAACCATATTTAGAAAAAGAATAATAAGCTTCAAAAAAGGTAGTATCAAATTCTTCATAATTATATAAATCAAATTCTTCTACAGAAATGCCTAAATCTAATTGTGGAAAATAACAAAAAGGATAGCGAGAACAATCAACTAATAATTTTTTCATAATATAATCCTTAAAACTCATTGCAAATCAAAAGTCTATCTACAAAGCTATCAATATCAGGGGCATTTAAATCGTGCTTTTTGTGATAGTGTGTGAAATTATCTAATTCCCTATCGAGCATTATATTTTCAACATAGGCTAAATGCTGGGCATTTACATCACCGCCCAAGCTTTGATAATAATTAACTAATTCGTAATCTTTCATTCTGCTTACTGGCTTAACTCGTTTTTCGGTCTTAAATAACTCATCGCAAAGCTTTAAAATTTGTCTTTGTTTTAAGGAGTTGCCAAAGCTCTTTATCTCATCGCTTGAATCTTCATATCGTTTAATAGTGTTGCTATCTTTAATTATTCTAGTCTTTTGCCAAAGTTCGCCAAATTCATCAAATATTTTTAAAGGCTTCCTAGTATCAGGATCAACGACAACAGTAACCAAGCCTTTATTATAATTTTTAGTAAGAGATATTAGGTCAATACTGCCGTTTAGTTTTCTATAAATTTCAAGACTTACAAATGTTTTTGACATTGTAAAACGTCTGATTTTATGCTTTAAATACCAGTAGCTAATATCGGTCAAGTTATCTAAATCAGGGTTTTGGCGTAAATCATCAAGAGTTTTAAAAATATACTTCATAACATACGAAGTAGCATTTTTAATATCAGTTTCAACCCTGCTATGAGTATCTAAAAAACGATCTTTAATAGCAGAAACACACTTATCCAAATTTTCTTTAGGGACAAAAACAAGCAAATTTAAATGGCAAGTTCCATCTAAATGTGGCTCTTTAGTAGTTATATAACATCTTTGATTTTGTGATAAGCTTCTAAAATGCAATGAATTCATAATGCTTCTAACTAAGGCTTGAAGCTTGCTGGCTCCTGCGCTAACGCTATGCTTTTCATCATTGATATATTTTTTATTATAAACAAGCTTTTTCTTGCCACTCTTAAGAGTTATGAGCTTTTGCTTATGATACTCACTAGGCAAAGTAAAAACAGCGAAAATAGGACAAAGACCTTGACTTTGAGCATAATCATTAAGGCTAGCTACTCGATTATTAAGTTCAGCAATGTATCTGTTAGAATTGTGCCAGCTAGAAAAATAAAAGTTAGAATAGGGGACATACTCGCCATTTATCATAAAGAAATTGCTATCAAGAAATTTCTTTTGATTTTCTAGTTTGGTTTTTAAAAAGATTTTATCAGTTTCACTAATTCCATACATCTTATTCCTTTAGGTTACACACTTATATTATATATAGCCAAGAGCGCACGCTCATTCCCCACTACGTGGGGCCCCTTTTGCGTTGCGCGCTGCGCTCGTCAAGTAGCGTTCTAAGGCAAGGTGTTTATCTTTTGGATCATAATAAAACTCAGAAAAAATATCTTTTTCAGACGGAAGCATTGTTATGAATATACTAAAACTATAATCAGTTGTTTTTTCGCTCTTATATGTAGTTATATCGCCAAGAATAGGGATATTTTCAATAAATGGGATAGTCTTTGTTGATTTTATTGTTTCTTTGCTATTAATACCGCCAATAAGAAAAGAATTTGAATCAGTAAGATATACATTTGTTTTTAGATGCCTACTAGAAATTCTAGGAGTCAATGTATCATCAAGCAAATTTTCTATATATAAATCCAAAGTAAAACTAACGCTATCATTAGTAATTAAGACATTTGTAATATAAAGCTTTAAGCCAACGTCTTGGTAATCAACTTGGTTTGTAGTCATTCTTTGGTTGTTTTGAATTTCGATCGATGATTTTTGAATAGGAGTCTTTATAACGCTCTCAATTACACTATCTTTATTATCAATAAGGGTAACTCTAGGATTATAAAGCAGATCAGATACACCCTTTTCTTTAAGCAAATTTATAAGGCTGGTGACAGAATCTTTATTAACTTTGGTGCTATCGACCGTAAGAACGTTGGTAATAATTTTAAAATAAAAATGATCTAGTGGATTTAAAAGCGATTCTATACGTGGGCCAATTTCTTTAAGTTTTGTGTTATCTGTGCTAATAATTGTAAAGCTAAGTTGCCTTAATTGATAGCTAGTGTCAAGCCCATTAATAAGATTATTAATAATCTCATACTGGCTTTCAGTAGTAATAAGCAGTATCCTATCACTATAAACAGTGTATTTTATGTTTTCACTAAATAAAGAAAGAGCAGATACAACATCTTCTTTGGAAACGTGCTTAAATTTGATTATATAGTCATTCAATACCGGCTTATCTTCAGTAGTTGGATTATATATCAACAAAACGCTATCTTGTATCAAATAATCAAGGCCATTAACGTTTAAAATATCTTTAAGCAACTTAGAAAAAGTATCAGTTTTGCTTAGATCAAGCGTAGGTAAGAATACATCAAAATTAGTATCAACGTTACCACTAATGACAATATTTTTGCCAGTTATAGAACTAATCTCGCCTAAAAAATCGTTAAAGGTAATGTTACGATATTCTAAGGCAGATAAACTACTTGAGAGTAGGAAGCATAGGACTACTAGAATCAACTTTTTGAGATTTTTCATTTGCAAACCCTTGGGATGAATTTTCTAAGCTTTTTAAAACTCTTTCAAAATCTGCATGGCAAGAAACAAAATAATCAATGTAGTTGCCTGACTTCTTATCTTGTAAGAATATATGGCAGTTTGAGAAAGAAAGAAGTTCTAAGAAGCTATCTAAAGATAAATCAATGGCGTAATTTCTAAATTTACAACCATTTGGAAAGCAAGTTATCTTTAGATAGATTCTATTGCTGTTAAAAATAGTGGTGTTTATGTCTGAATTATCTACGCTATTTGAAATCGTCTTAGGTGTTTTAGAATCAGAAGTATTTAAATCAACAAACCTGGTATCTTGAATAGATGACTGATCTGGCTCATGCTTAGGCTCTAAAAATTTATAAAGTAAATAAGAAAAAACTATAAAAGCTAATAAAAATAAGATTTTTTTAGTCGCATAGCTTTTATAAATTTCTTTTGAGCCACTAC